>NZ_CP074404.1:1994954-2659938 GCF_018388465.1 Cellulomonas fengjieae
GCGGCCCACTTCTCGACCGCGGTCACGAGCTCGTCGTGCGTGCTGGAACCGTAGACCTCGGGCTCCCGCACCCCCAGTCGAGCGAGGTTGGGACCGTTGAGCACCAGCACGCGCGTCATACCGGGCAGCCTAGGTGAGGTCCGTGCCGGTCACAGGGAGATCGCCCGTGACGGCGCCGGTGCGCCCTCGCTGAGCTCGGCGTACGCCGCTGCGAGCAGCGCCGGGTCGGGTCCCTCGAGGCGGACAGGCTTGGCGACGTCCTCCAGCACCACGAACCGCAGCAGGTCGCCCCGGGTCTTCTTGTCCCGCCGCATGGCGGCGAGGAGGCGGTCCCACCGGTCGCCCCGGTACGTGACGGGCAGGCCGAGGGAGGTGAGGATCGCGCGGTGACGGTCGACGACCTCGTCGGGGAGCCGTCCGGCCAGCCGCGCGAGCTCGGCGGCGTAGACCATGCCGACCGACACGGCCGCGCCGTGCCGCCACTGGAACCGCTCGACGTGCTCGATCGCGTGCCCGAGGGTGTGGCCGTAGTTGAGGATCTCGCGCAGGCCCCCTTCGCGCAGGTCCTCCCCCACGACGCGCGCCTTCACCGCCACGGCCCGCTCGACCAGCTCGAGGAGGACGGGTGACGAGGCCGCCGCGACCGGGTCGGTCAGCACCGCGGTGTTGGCCTCGACGAGCTCGAGGATGCGCGGGTCGGCGATGAACCCCGCCTTGACCACCTCGGCGAGACCGGCGACGAAGTCGTGCCTCGGCATGGACTCGAGCGCCGCCAGGTCGCACAGGACGCCGGCGGGCGGGTGGAAGGCACCCACCAGGTTCTTGCCCTCGGCGGTGTTGATCCCGGTCTTGCCGCCGACCGCCGCGTCGACCATCGCGAGCAGCGTCGTCGGCACGTGCACGACCCGGATCCCGCGCAACCAGGTCGCCGCCACGAAGCCGCCGAGGTCCGTGGTCGCACCCCCGCCGACGGCGACGATGGCGTCGCTGCGCGTGAAGTCGGCCTGCCCGAGCACCTGCCACAGGAACGCGGCCACCTGGGCGGTCTTGGCCTCCTCCGCGTCGGGCACCTCGGCGATGAACGCCTCGTACCCGTGCGCCGCGAGGTCCTCACGGACGGTGTCGGCGGTGGCCGCGAGGGCGGACGGGTGCACGACGAGCACGCGTCGCACGCCGCTGCCCAGCACCTCGGGGAGCGCACCGAGCAGGTTCCTGCCGATGACGACGTCGTACGGCTGGTCGCCCTCGACGCGCACGGTCCTCGGGTCGGTCATGACGCGCTCCCCTCGCCGCGGCGCAGCACCGCCAGCTCCTCCTCGATCACCACCGCGACGTCCGTCGGCCGCCGGTCGTCCGTCAGCACGCGGACGGTCGACACGCGTTCGTACACCGGACGCCGCGCCTCCATGAGCGCCTGCCACTGCGCGCGCGGGTTTCCGAGCAGGAGCGGTCGCGCCTGGTTGAACCCCACCCGCGGTGCGGCGTGGGCAAGCGAGACGTCGAGGAAGACCACCATCCCGCCGCCGGCGACGTACGCGCCCAGCAGCTCCTGCGTGGACTCGTCGAGCACGGCTCCCCCACCGAGGGCGAGGACGCCGTCGTGCTCGTCGAGCGCGCGCCGGACCGCGTCCCGCTCCAGGGCACGGAACACGGGCTCGCCGTCCTCGACGAAGACCTCGGCGATCGTCTTGCCGACGGTGCTCTCGACGTCCGCGTCGGTGTCGCGGACCGCGAGCTGCCACCGCTCGCCCAGCGCGATCGCCACCGTCGACTTGCCGGATCCCGGAGGACCCACCAGAACGATGCGCGGGCCCGGCGCGGCGCTCATGCCAGCAGCTCGGGGATCGCGGTCACGTAGGACTCGAGGTTGCGGCGGACCTCCGCCACGGAGTCACCGCCCGTCTTCGCGAGCAGCGCGTCGGCCAGGACGAGGGCCACCATCGCCTCCGCGACCACGGCCGCCGGCGGCACCGCGCAGACGTCCGAGCGCTGGTGCTGCGCCTTGGCCGCCTCGCCGGTCGCGGTGTCCACCGTGTCGAGCGCCCTGGGGACCGTGGAGATCGGCTTCATGGCCGCGCGGACCCGGAGCACCTCGCCGTTGGTCATGCCACCCTCGAGCCCACCGGCCCGGTTGGTGCGTCGCACGATCCGACCCGTCGCATCCCGCTCGATCTCGTCGTGCGCCTGCGACCCGCGCCGTGCTGCGGTGCGGAAGCCGTCGCCGACCTCGACCCCCTTGATCGCCTGGATCCCCATGAGCGCGGCCGCGAGCTGGCTGTCGAGGCGGCGGTCGGCGTGGACGTACGAGCCGAGGCCCGACGGCAGGCCGTAGGCGAGCACCTCCACGACGCCACCGAGGGTGTCGCCGTCCTTGTGGCACTCGTCGATCTCCGCGACCATCGCCGCCGACGTCGCCGCGTCGAAGCAGCGCACCGGGTCGGCGTCGAGGGCGGCCGCGTCGTCGGGCGTCGGCACCGCGGCGTCCTCCGGGGCGGCGACGGGACCGATGCTGACCACGTGCGAGACCAGCCGGACACCTGCCGCCTGCTCGAGGAACCGGGCGGCGACGGTCCCGAGCGCCACCCGGGTGGCCGTCTCGCGCGCGCTGGCGCGCTCGAGGACCGGACGGGCGTCGTCGAACCCGTACTTGCGCATCCCCACCAGGTCCGCGTGACCCGGCCGCGGACGGGTGAGCGGCGCGTTGCGCGCGCGGTTGAGGACGTCCGGGTCGTCCACGGGGTCCGACGACATCACGTCGACCCACTTGGGCCACTCGGTGTTGCCGATCTCGACGGCGACGGGGCCGCCCTGCGTGCGCCCGTGCCGGACGCCACCGAGCAGCCGGACCTCGTCCTGCTCGAACTTCATGCGTGCACCCCGGCCGTAGCCGAGGCGCCGGCGGGCCAACGCCTCCTGGATGTCCGACGTCTGCACCTCGACATCCGCCGGGAGGCCCTCGAGGATGCCGACGAGCGCCGGACCATGGGACTCACCGGACGTCAACCAACGCAGCATGGGGTGATCCTTCCATGGGCGCCGAGTGCCGCCGCACGACGTCCGAAGAACGGGCGAAGGGCCCCCCTGCCGCCGCAGGAGGGCCCTTCGTCGTGACGTTCGCTCAGCCGAGCGGCAGGAGCGGGTTGCGGCCGTTGGCCGGCGGGAGCGGCGTCGGCGCAGGGGGCTCCGCCGCCGGGTCGGCCACCGGGACCGCGGCGTCGGTGGGCGGGAGCACGTAGAGCGACCCGGTGACGATGAGCTCCAGATCGCCCTCGTTGAGCTGGGGCTTCCCCCCGGAGGCGTCCGACGGCGTCTGGGCGGCGCCCGCGAGCTGCTCGACCAGCATCAGCCGCTGCGTTCCGGTCTGCACGTCCTGGAGGAAGGCCAGGACGTTCTCGTACGAGCCCACGACGTTGATCGTGACGGGCACCGTGAACGTGGTCACCACCGGCGGGGCCGGCACGACCGCGTCGGCGGCCTCGCCCTCGGTAGCGGCGTCCGTGGACTCGGCGACGGGCTCGGGTGCGGCCGGCGGGGTGACCCCCACCGCCGTGGCGGCCTGGAAGGAGACGATGGTCACGGAGTGCGCCGCGGCGACCGCGTCGACCTGCCGCTTGTACGTGGACAGCTCGGCGGTCGGCGGCACCTGGAGCTGGAGCGCGGCGAGCTCCGAGCGCAGGGCATCGATGTTCTCGAACTGCTCCTTGAGCTTGGCCAGCTTGATCTTCGCGATCGCGTTCTGGTCCAGCTGCGACTCCGCCGCCGCCCGCGTCTCCGCAGCGGTCGCCAGGGTCGGCGACACGAGGACGAACCATGCGGCGGCGAGCACCAGGATGCACGCGAAGGCGGTTCCGGCGATCCAGCCGCCGGCCTTGTTCTTGGTCATGTCAGCTGCCTTCCGTGGCGGTGTCGGCGGCGGGGAACCGGCGGGCGAGCGCAGCCATGTCGACCTGCACCATCGACGTCACCTCGTAGGCGACGACACCGTCGATCTCGCCGAGCGTGTCGGACGACGTCGACGCGCCGTAGAAGCCGGGGATCGTGTTGAGGGCCTCGGTCCAGGCGGCGCTGTCCGGGAGCGTCTTGGCCCGCGCGGCGAACTGCACGGTCGCGACGCCCTGCGCGGTGAGCGCGTCCGGGGACGTCGGGGGCGGCGCGACGAGCCCGCCCTGCACCACCGAGAAGGTCGTGATGCTCACGTCCTGCGGCAGGACCGCGGAGATGGCGTCGAGGTACGGCTTCCACAGCACCTCCGGCGCCATCCCGACGGTCCGGGTCTCCGTGGTCCGCCGCAGCCCGTCGAGCACGGGCTGGACCTCGGCGTACTTGGCCTCCTGCGACTTCAGCTGGGCGGCCTCGCCCTGCGCATCAGCGAGGGCGGAGTCCGCGGACGTCCGGGAGAGCAGGGCGAACGCGTACATCACCCCCGCCATCGCCAGCACGAGGAGCAGCACCACGACGAGCCACTGCTTGACGTGGCGCAGCGTGCGCGCCGCCTTGACCTCCGGCGGCAGGAGGTTGACCTGGGGAAGACCGACGAGGAGAGCCCCGCCGGCGCGCTTCTGCGGCTTCGAGCGCTCGAGCAAGGTGGTCATGCGGCAACTCCGTACGCGAGTCCGACGGGCAGGGCGATGAGCGACTCGAGACCGTTCAGGGAGTCGCGGTGCACGGTCTTGGCCATGCGAAGACCGGCGAGCGGGTCACCGAGCGTGACGGGCAGCCGACTGGCGCTCGACAGGTACTGGCCGAGCCCGGGCAGGTGCGACCCGCCACCGGTGAGCACGACCACGTCGAGGCCCTTGCCCGGGTTGCTGCCCGAGTAGTAGACGAACGTGTTGCGGATCGACTCCACGAGAGAGGTGACGACGGTCGCGATGGCCTCGGCCGCGTCCGCCCGGTCCGGGCCGACCGCGTAGCCGATCCCGATCTCGCGCTTGAGCTGGTCAGCCTCGGTGGCGGGGATCTTCAGGGCGGTCGCCACGGCGTTGGTGACGTTCACGCCCCCGGAGGGAAGCGCGCGCACCAGGCGAGGAGAGCCCTGCGCGGAGATCACCACGGTGGTCAGGCTCGCCCCGATGTCGACGAACGCGGCCGTGGCACCGGACAGCTCGCCGTGGGAGAGCGCCCGGATGAGGGCGAAGGCGTTGAGGTCCACCATGCGCGGCTTGAGCCCGGCGCCCTCGACCGCGACGACGTTCGACGCGACGGTGTCCCGCTGGGCGGCGACGAGCATGCCGCGCACCATGCGGCCCTGCGGTCCCTCGAGCTCGCCCGTCGGGAAGAAGTCCAGCAGCGCGTCGTCCGTGGACATCGGCAGCAGCTCCATCACCTGGAACGGCAGCGACTCCTTGAGCTGCGCCAGCGGCATCCACGGGAGGTCCAGGTCGCGGACGATGACGCGCTGGTTGCCCACGCCGATGATGACGTCCTTCGACGTGAACTTGGTCTGCGCCCACAGCTGACGCAGCGCCTGGGACACGATCGACGGCTGCTGCACCTCGCCGTCGCGGACGGCCCCGACCGGGAGCGGCGCCTGACCGAACCGGACCAGGGTGGGGGCGTTCTTGCCGCTGGGGCCGCCGCTGCCGAACTCCAGCTCGGCGGCGCGCACCGACGACGAGCCGATGTCGAGCCCGATGACGCGTGACGTGGCCACGAGGGTCCTTCCGAAGGATCGATGAGTTCCCAGGTGCTATCGGGCGGAACACCGGGCGACTTGAGCCGTTCGTGGAACGGCTGCGATCGTTCAGAGCAGGCCGACGTACCAGTCCGCGACCGCGGGGCCGAGGACGAGACCGACCGCCGCGCCGGCGAGCATCCAGGGGCCGAACGGGATGCCGGAGCCGCGCTTCGCCCGGCGGGTCAGCAGGAGGCCGACGGAGAACACTCCCCCGAGCAGGAAGGCTGCGAACCAGCCGACCACCAGGGCGTCCCAGCCGACCCAGCCGAGGTACAGCCCGAGGACGCCAGCCAGCTTGACGTCGCCGAAGCCCATCCCCTTCGGGTACACGATGATCAGCACGAAGTAGACGGCGAAGAGGATCGCGGCGCCGAGGGCCGCGCGCAGCAGCGGTGCCCAGTCCGGCTCACCGGTGGGGTTCCACGACGCGAGCGCGAGCAGGGCGAGGGCCACGGGGTAGGACGGGAGGACGATCGCGTCGGGCAGGCGGTTGACGTCGATGTCGATCAAGGCCAGCGCGATCGCGATAGCGGCCAGGTACCAGAACGCCGGGAGCGCCCACGAGACGCCCAGCCACCAGGTCACCAGCGCGAAGGCGACCCCCGTGCCCAGCTCGACGGCCGGGTACCGCCCGGAGATGGCGGCGCCGCAGTCCCGACATCTGCCTCGCAGCAGCAGCCAGGACACGATCGGCACGTTGTCGTAGGGCCGGATCGGGTGCGCGCACTGCGGGCACGCGCTCGGTGGCGACACGACGGACTCGCCGCGGGGCACGCGCCACACGACGACGTTCAGGAACGAGCCGATCACGCTCCCGATCACGACCGAGAGCCCGATCAGCGCGCCCGTCACGTCATGTCCCCCTGGTCCATCAGCTGGTCTCCTCGAGGTAGTTGCCTACCTCAGCCTCGACGTTCTCCGCCGGAGCGTTCCACTTCTGCGCGGTGCTGCCGTCGCAGGTGGCCATGACGAGCGAGGTCCAGTTTCCGTTGTACCTGCCACCGCTCGCGGCGACACAGCGACCGGTGCTGTCCTGGATCGTCCAGCTGGTCGTCTTGTTGCCCGTGGCCGTGTGCCGGATCCACTGGGACGCCGGCGTCGCAAGATTGCACGAGGTCGTGATGACCGGGTAGAACCCCACGCCGATCCCCGCGTAGCCGGAGGGGGTCGACTGCGCCGCCGGGGACTGCAGGCAGTACTGGGTGCCCGCGGCGTTGTAGATGTAGATCAGCTGCTTCGGCGCCGTGGTGCCGACGAGGGGCTCGTTGTAGAACCACTTGTGGTTCCACTTCAGCGCAGCGCCGGCAGGGGGGTCCTGCTTGCACGGGTAGGAGATCAGGAACGGCCGCGACGTGGTCTCGTCGGTCACGTCGAAGCACCGGCCGAACTCGAGGTAGTTCACGATCTGGTGGGTGTTGACGCTCGCCGCGCCGGGACCGACCGCGGGGTCCGGCGAGAAGGACCCGTAGGGCTGGTTGTCGGCGCAGCCCGAGGTCAGCTTCAGCAGGTCGCCGTCCCCCGGGGTGCCCGAGGTCTTGGGCGAGCCCAGGCACCGTCCACTGTCCGCCTTGCCCGAGTCCTGCCCCTGCCACGTCGCCTTGCCTGCCTCGTGCCACGACCACAGCTGTTCGTAGGTGGGTGAGGCGCAGCTCTTCAGCTTGATGTCCGAGCCGATCGTGGTCAGGCACAGCGTGTTGGCCGTCAGCGTGGAGCTGGCCAGCTTGATCGTGTAGTCGGTGTCGTAGACCCAGAGCTCGTAGTCCTCGAGGGCGTTGGTCCCGCAGGTGCCGACGGGGCGGTACTTGATGGTGGAGCCGTCGGTGAGCCCCTCGGCCCGCAGGCAGAACTGCGCGGTGCTCGAGTTGGCGACGTACGAGTAGATCCGTCCGCCCGCGACGTTGGTGGTCGTCGTCGAGAACTGGTAGATCATCGCGATCGACCGGTCCGCCATGTCGCTCTTGACGCGCGCGGAGGAGACGGCCTGGCCGTGCGACGAGATGTAGGCGTACGACGGCAGCTGGGCGTTGGTCCCGAGACCGTTCGAGCACGGCAGCGCGTTGGTCGCGCGCCAGCCGGCCGACCGGCCCGCCGGGTCCTCCTTGAAGTACTGGATCGTGACGTCGTAGGTCGTCCCCGACGCGGCGGTGTCGACGGCGCCGGTGAGCGTGCACGGCAGCTTCTTGGGATCGCCGTACACGTTGCCCGTGAAGTCCGCGACGGCGACCGCCGTGCGGATGCGCGCCAGGCTCGCCTCCACGCCCGCCTCGGCGGCGAAGATGGTGCGGGTGCTCTTCTCGGAGAAGTGGGTCGGTTTGACCTGGCTGACCACCAGGCCGAGGACCAGGACGCTCAGCGCGCTCATGATCATGATCATCAGCAGCGCAGTCAGGAGGGCGACGCCACGATCGCGGTCCGCTCCCCCGGTCCTGTCCTGCAGTGCTCGCACGGCGTCCCGCATGACCATTCCTCCTCGTCGGTTCACGGTCGGAACCCCGCCGGCGCGCAGACCGGGTTGTCCGAGACGCCGTCCGCAGGGGCGCCGTCGATGTTGCTGGGTGACTCCACCGAGCTGTTCCGGGCGACGAAGCTCGACGCGGACGAGACCTCGGCGGCCTCGGCGCCCCTGAAGAGCAACGACACCGTCACCTCCTGGCGCGGGTGCAGCGGGGAGGCGAGCTCCACGGAGAAGGGGTACCCGGCGGTCGCCGCGTCGGCCAGGTCCGTCGTGACTCCGACGAACGACGGAAGGCTCCCGGCGCCGTCCGCCCACGAGCGCATGGCCACGACCCCGGTCGCGGGGTCCCAGCGCCACTGCGTGCACGTCGTGACACCGCTCTTCGCCACCGTGGCGGGCGTCCGGAACTCGATGTACTGACGTCCGCCGCCGCCGGCACCGGGCAGGTTCACCGCGTCGGCGTAGCGCACCTGCTTGTCGAACCGCTGCAGCACCAGTCGCGCCCTGTCACCGGCGTTCACAGTGACAGTGCTGCGCACGGCGTTGTTGGTCATGACCACCACACCGCTGAGGAAGATGGCCACGACCGAGACGAAGATCCCCATCGCGACGATCAGCTCGATCGTCGTGATGCCGGAGTCGCGCTCGTCGGAACGCGCGCGGCGCAGGATGCCGCGCATCAGTTGTTCACCTTCAGCGTCACGGTCACCGTGTTGGACGTCTGGTAGCCGCTGTCGTTGGGGGTGATGCGGTACGTGAAGGAGCACGTCCTCGCACTCGTGGGCGACGAGTAGGTGACCTTGCCGTTCGTGGCCCACTTGCTGCTGTCGATCGAGCCACAGTTGTTCGGCAGGGCGCTGAGGACCGTGAACTTTGTGTTGGCGAACGCGCCGTCGTTGGCACCGACGTCGAGCTCCGTCTTGACCGTCAACTTCCCCGACTTCGTGACCGTGAACGCGTCGGGCTGCGCCACGGGTTGCGTCCTGATGGTGGCGGTCGCGACCGGGGACTTGTTCCCGTCGAGGTCGAGCATCTCGTAGGTGAAGGTGTAGACCGCGAGCTTCTTCGCCTCGGGCGTGAAGGTCACCGACGTGCCGGTGGTTCCTGCGGCGACGGCCTGGACACCGTCGACCCTGAGCGACGTCCCGGTCGGCGGCGACGCCTGCCCGAGGACCCGCACCCGGTAGTTGGCGGCGGGCAGGTTGTTCGTCGCGGTCTGCAGGTTCAGCGCGTAGTTGCTCGAGCTGGCCGGGATGCTGATCGTCACCGGACCGTTGACGGGCGGGGCGTAGTTCGTCACGTTCAGGGTCACCGTGCCCGGCCGGCTGACCATCGCCTCGGAGTCCGTGTACGTGTACGTGATCGTCTTGGTCCCGGCCGTGGTGGGAGTCCATTTGATCGAGGTGCCCGCGACGGAAACGCCGGGCGGGACGGCGCCGGTCAGCTCGATCGAGACCGGGTTGGTGCCGTAGCGCGTCTTGATGGGGACCGAGCCCGGCACACCGACCACGGCGGCGCTCGAGTAGTTGACGGCGAGCGGGTTGACGTACACGTGCACCGTGCCGGTCGTGGTGCGCGCCCCGATCGTGATCGTGTACCGGAACGTGACCTCACCGTGCGCGTCGTCGTTCGGGTCGAACTTGATGGTGCCGTCCGCGTTGATCGTCGTGCTCCCCATCGACGGCGCCGTCGTGGACGGCTTGAGGGGCTGGGTGACCGACGCCACCGGGTTCGACGTCAGCGCAGGGAGCGTGTCGTTGTCCAGCACGTCGATGTTCACGGGTGTCGCGTCGGCATCCATCGCCAGCGAGTCGTCAGCGGCGAGGATCAGGGTGGTGTTGTTCCACTTCAGGTCGTGGTTCGGGTCGATCAGGGACGAGATGTTGTACGTGCACACCGTGCCGCCGCAGCTCCCCGTGATGTCCGGCCAGGTCACCATCACGGCCGCGCGGATCATGCGCTGGTAGCCGGGGTCGGCCACCCAGGCGGCGGTGCCGCCGCTCTTCGTGCACGGCGCGCCCGGGAGCGTGGTGCTGCGGTAGCACGAGCCGAAGAGCGTGGTGACCGTGTACTTGATCCGGGACTTCTCGACCTGGTACGTCAGCTTGACCGCGTCGTCGCCGGTCCCGGCCAACGGTGCAGGGCTGGTCGACGCGTCCCAGTCCGGGAATGCGTCGCTGAGGCCGACGACCCCCGCCGCGGTCGCGGTGGACCACGCCGCCTGGACCTCCGCCTTGGTCCGGCCGACCACCATTCCCGACGTCTTGGTCGTGGAGAACTTCGCGACCCGCGAGAAGGAGTCCTCCATGGCCTCGTTGGCGATGGAGGTCGCGTTCTGCTGGCGCTGCTGGGTGGTGACGGTGCGCGTGCCGTTGATGAAGAAGGCCAGCGACGCGCTGGCGACGATGGCGATGAGCGCGAGAGCGACCAGCACCTCCATCAGCGTGAAGCCGGCGTCCGGCGCGTCGTCGCGCTGCAGTCGCTGGATCATGGCTGGCCTCCCTCGGGTCGTGTGGCGTGCACCGAAGCGGTGCGGAGACGGACGAGTCGCCGTCTCCGCACCGCCGTGACTACGTGGTGGTGATCAGCAACCCGCGGCCTTGGTCGTGGCCGTGCCCGGCTGCAGGCCGCCGCCGGCGCTCAGGTAGCTGAAGCCGGCCGTCGTGCCGCCGGTGCCCTTCGCGCTGTAGCCGTACACGCAGTACGAGTTGGAGTCGATGAGCTTGTACGACACGACGTTCTCCCCGGAGAGGGTGATGGGCGAGCCCGTCGTGATCGTGATCTTCGGCGGCGTGCCGGTCGAGGTCACCCCGGCGGTCGGGTAGGCCTGCGAGTCCGTGTAGTAGGACTCGACCTCCTGGGCGACCGTGCGCAGGTCGGACTTGATCGACGCGTCGACCGCCTTCTTGCGCTGGTTCAGGAACACCGGGATGGCGATGGCCGAGAGAATGCCGATGATGATGATCACGACGAGGAGCTCAATGAGCGTGAAGCCCTTGTCCTTCTGCGCGATCGACTTCTGCATACGAGCAATCATGTTCTTCTTCTTTCCGGAGTCAGGGATAGATCAACAGTGGGTTGTCGCGCAGGTCACGGAGCGGCGGTCGTGACGACCGTGCTCTTCAGGCCGCCCTCGTCGCTGTCGTACAGGTAGTACTTGGACGCGGTGTTGGCCGTGCCCTTGTCGTTCCATCCCTTGAGCTGGTACGCCTGGCCGCTGGTGTCGAGCGCGTAGCTGATCTCCGTGCCCGCGCTCGTCTTCGCGGCGTCGCCGTTGGTGATGACGACGTCCTTGCCGGCGCCACCCGTCTGGGCGACGTCGGCATTGGCGGGGTACTTCTGGAAGTCCGTGTAGTACGACTCGATGGACTGGGCGACCGAGCGCAGGTCAGACTTGACCGAGGCGTCGACCGCCTTCTTGCGCTGGTTCAGGAACACCGGGATGGCGATGGCCGAGAGAATGCCGATGATGATGATGACGACGAGAAGCTCAATGAGCGTGAAGCCCTTGTCCTTCTCCGCCATGGACTTCTGCATGCGAGCGATCACAGTCAGCTCCAGGTTGTGGGTGCGGTCGAATTGTCGTGTTCAGTCCGGCGGAGCCGGTTCGGTGGTGCACCCGTGCTATCGACCCTGAGCAGCGCATTCTTGACGCGCAGTGCGACCTTTTCCCTGTGATCACCCGGTCGGCGCAACGAAGGCACGGCCGCTGGGCGGCCGTGCCTTCGAATGGGCTTACGAGATCAGGTCGAAGACGCCGAAGATCGGCATATACATCGCGATGACCATGGCGCCGATGATCGCGCCGATGACGACGATCATGAGCGGCTCGATGAGGCTCGTCAGCTGTTCGGTGGTCGCCTCGACCTCGGCGTCGTAGAAGTCGGCGATCTTCCCGAGCATGGTGTCCAGGGCGCCCGTGTCCTCCCCGACGGCCATCATCTGCACGACCATCGGCGGGAAGACGGCGTGCTGGGACAGCGGGCCGGACAACGACTCACCGCGCCGCACGGACTCCTGGACCGCCTTGGCGGCCTTCTCGATCACGAGGTTCCCGCTGGTCTCGCCGACGATGTCGAGCGCCTGCAGGATCGGCACGCCGGCGTGGATCATCGTGCCGAAGTTGCGGGTGAAGCGGGACACCGCGATCTTCTGGAACAGCTTGCCGAACACCGGCAGCTTGAGCTTCATCGGGTCCATCCGCATCCGGACCGACTTGTCGTTCTTGTGCTTGCCCCACCAGAACGAGAACGCCACGAGCACGACCAGGATCGGGATCGCCGCGACCTTGAGGATCTCGGAGAGTCCCATGAGGATCTTCGTCGGCAGGGGCAGGTCGCCGCCCAGGCTCGAGAACATGCCCGCGAACACCGGCACGATGAAGAGCAGCATGCCCGCCACCGCCAGGATCGCGACGACGAAGACCACGACCGGGTACGTCATGGCCGACTTGATCGTGCTGCGGAGCTTGACCTCGGACTCGAAGTTGTTCGCGACCGACACGAGCACCTGGTCGAGGAAGCCGCCCACCTCACCGGCCTTGACCATGTTGATCATCAGCGGCGGGAACGTGTTCGGGTGCTTCTGCAGCGCCGTCGAGAAGGCGGTGCCGCCCTCGACGTCGTTGCGGACCTGACCGACGACCTTGGCCAGGGGCTTGGACTCGGTCTGGTCCGCCAGGATGCTGAGCGCGCGCAGCAGCGACAGGCCGGAGTCGATCATGGTCGCCAGCTGGCGGGCCATGATCGCGAGGTCCTTGAGCGAGACCTTGTTCTTGCCGAAGCCGGGGATGTTGATCTCGGTGTTCAGGCCCCCGGTGCCGACCTCGGAGATCGAGACCGCCGCCAGCCCCATCTCCCGCAGCCGGTTGGCGACCGCGGCCTGGTTGTTCGCCTCGACCCGGCCCTTGACCAGCTTGCCGCCCTTGTCGCGGACCGCGTACTCGTACGTCTTCTGCCCGGTGGGCATCAGAGCGCCTGGCTTCCGTAGGAGGCCCCACCCATGGACACGGCGTCACCCATGCCGGCCGCCCCCTGCGAGCCGCCGGAGAACCGGCCGGTCAGGCGGTTGAAGTCCTCGACGTGGTGGCACTTCTCGAGGCCGGTCTCGTAGGAGATCTTGCCGACCTTGACCAGGTCCGCGAGGTGCTGGTCCATCGTGTGCATCCCCTGCTTGGCGCCGGCCTGCATGGCGGAGTAGATCTGGTGGGTCTTGCCCTCACGGATGAGGTTGCGGATGGCCGGTGTGGCGACGAGGACCTCGGTCGCGACGGCACGCCCGGGGGCGTCCGAGCGCTTCGCGAGCGTCTGGCACACGACGCCCTGGATGGCTCCGGCCAGCTGCGTGCGGATCTGCGCCTGCTGGTGCGCGGGGAACACGTCGATGACGCGGTCGATCGTCTGGGCCGCGTCCTGCGTGTGCAGCGTCGCGAAGACGAGGTGCCCGGTCTCGGCCGCGGTGAGCGCCACCGAGATCGTCTCCAGGTCGCGCATCTCGCCGACGAGGATGATGTCCGGGTCCTGACGCAGGACGTGCTTGAGCGCGTTCGCGAACGAGTGGGTGTCCTGGCCGACCTCACGCTGGTTGACCACGCACTTCTTGTGCCGGTGGAGGAACTCGATCGGGTCCTCCACGGTCATGATGTGGTCCTGCCGGGTCCGGTTGGCCAGGTCGACGACCGACGCGAGCGTCGTCGACTTGCCCGAACCCGTGGGTCCCGTGACCAGCACGAGCCCACGGGGAAGACCGGCGAACGTTCCCACGATGGCCGGGACGCCCAGCTCCTCGAGCGGCTTGATCTCGTACGGGATCACGCGGAAGGCCGCGCCGATCGACTCGCGCTGCTGGTAGATGTTCACGCGGAACCGGGCGAGGCCCCGCACGGCGTACGAGAGGTCCAGCTCGAGGTTGGCCTCGAACTTCTCGCGCTGCTTCTGGGTGAGGAACGCGTAGATCGAGCGGCGCAGGCCGTCCGGCGTGACCTGGCTGAAGTTCTCAAGGGCGTGCAGCGAGCCGTTGACCCGCACCATCGGTGTCGTCCCCGTCGTGAGGTGCACGTCGGAGGCACCGAGCCGCACCATCTCGGTGAGGATCGCGTCGATCGGGAGGTCGTCGGCCTGCAGGTCCTCCGCCGAACCGCGACGAGGCCCTCGGTCCCGGCCGGCGGGCGTCGGACGCTGCTCCCGCGTCGGCGGGGTGACCACCGCGACGGGCGCGGGAGCGGGCTCTGGAGGCGGCGGCGGCGCCGGCAGGAACAGTCGCGTCCCCGTGGACGGAGCCGCGGGCGCGGCCTGGCCGCCGGGCACGAAGGTGGCCGGGCCCGTGAAGCTGGGCGGTCCCGCCGGCGCGGGCGCCTGCGCCGCGAAGCCGGGTCCAGCCTGCCCGACGCCGGGGGAACCGGCGGGTGCCCCGTAGGGGTGGATCGGTGCCGGTGGCGCTGCGGGCGCGACGCTCTGCGACGGGATCGGCGAGAACGCGGCGACCGCGGTCGGCTGCGGGCCCGCCGGTCGATAGGGCGGCAGGGGGCGCGTCGGCTCCGCCACGGGCTCCCGATAGTTCTCGCTCACGTCATTCCCTCCAGTTGGTCGCTCGCTGCGACCGCCACGGACGTACCGCTGGACCGTTCATCGGCGGCACCGATGACCGACTTGAGACATCCGCACGCGTCACGTGCGTGCGTGGGTCATGCCACGACCCGGAGGATCTCCTCGATCGACGTCTGACCGAGCACGACCTTCTGCCAACCGTCGTCGCGCAGCGGGATCATGCCCTGCTTGATGGCGGTCGCCGAGATGTCGGCGGACGACGAGTTGGCCACCGCGTGACGCTCGATGTCCTCGGTGACGCTCATGACCTCGTGCAGCGCGAGGCGACCTCGGTACCCCGTCTTCGAGCAGGTCACGCAGCCGGCGGGACGGAAGAGCTCCGGGATCGGCTCACCCGGCACCCACGGGAACCGGGAGGCGACGAGCTCCTCGGGTGTGGGCTGGTACGCCTCCTTGCACTTCGAGCACAGGCGCCGCGCCAGGCGCTGTGCGACGACGCAGTCGAGGGCGGAACCGACGAGGAACGGCTCGATCCCCATCTCGGTGAGCCGGGTGATGGCCGAGGGGGCGTCGTTGGTGTGGAGGGTCGAGAGGACGAGGTGCCCGGTCAGGGCGGCCTCGATCGCGATCTGCGCGGTCTCGTGGTCGCGGATCTCACCGAGCAGCACGACGTCCGGGTCGGAGCGCAGGATGGAGCGGAGCGCACCCGCGAACGTGAGGCCCGCCTTCGGGTTCACCTGCACCTGGTTGATCCCGGCGAGCCGGTACTCGACCGGGTCCTCCACCGTGATGACGTTGATCTCCGGCTTGGAGACGGCGTTCAGCGTGGCGTACAGGGTGGTGGACTTGCCGGAACCCGTGGGTCCGGTCACCAGGATCATCCCGTACGGCTTGGTGTACGCCTCGCGGTAGACCTCGTAGTTGCTGTCCAGGAACGACAGGTCCCGCAGGTCCAGGCTCGCCGTGGAGTTGTCCAGGATCCGCATGACGATCTTCTCGCCCCACACGGTCGGCAGCGTCGCCACGCGCAGGTCGATCTTGCGTCCGTTGTGCACGACCGACATGCGGCCGTCCTGCGGCTTGCGCCGCTCGGCGATGTCGATGTCGCTCATGATCTTGACGCGGCTGATGACACCGCTCTGGATCTGCTTGGGGGCGCGCTGCGTCTCGTGCAGCACGCCGTCGATCCGGTACCGGACCCGCAGGTCCTTCTCCGACGGCTCGATGTGGATGTCGGAGGCGCGGTCGGTGATCGCCTGCGTGACGAGGAGGTTCACGAAGCGGACGATGGGGGCGTCGTCGTCGGCGATCTCGCCCATCTTCGACAGGTCGGCCTCGGGCTCGGAGTCGATCTCCTCGAAGGCCTGGGAGAGGTCCTCCATCTCGTCGTCGGCCCGGCAGAACCGGTCGATGGCGCGCAAGAGGTTGTCGTGGGTGGCGATGACCGGGATCACGGACATCCCGGCGACGTTGCGGACGTCGTCCACCGCCATCACGTTGCCGGGGTCCGACGTCGCCAGGACGATCGAGCTGCCCTCGATGGCCACGGGCAGGACCGAGTACCGACGGCACAGCGCGCTCGGCACGAGGCTGACGGCCGTCCGGTCGACCGGGTAGTCGTCGAGGTCGACGAACGCCATCCCGACCTGGGTCGCGAGAGCCCGCACCAGCTGCGTCTCGGTCAGGACGCCGATCTCCACCAGCGTGCGTCCGAGCGTCGAGTTCCGGGCCATCGTCTCGTCGAGCGCCGCGAGCAGCTGCGCCTCCGTGACGAGCCCGTCATCGAGCAGGATCTCCCCGAGCTGCTTCACGCGCCGTCCCTCCGTCCGAGCCGGCGGCCTGTCGCGGCCGCGCGGGTGTCTCCCGGTCAATCGGCACGACGGACCACCCGACTGAGGAGGTCAGGAGGTGAGTTTGTCCTCGAGCGCCGCGGACATGGCGGCGAGCGGCGCGGGGTGCCCCGTCATCAGGCGCACCTGCTCGGCCGCCTGGTGCAGGAGCATCTGCTCCCCGCCGACCGCCGCTCCCCCGGCCGCGGCCCACGCCACCGACAGTGCCGTGGGGCGCGGGTCGTAGGCGACGTCGAGCAGCACACCGGCGACGTGCGTGAGGTCACCCGCGAGCGGGTCTGCGGCGTGCGGCGGGAGCGTGGAGATCACGACCTCCGCTCCCCCGAGCTCCTGCGGTGCCACGTCGAGCGTGCGGTACACCGGCGTCACGCCCATGCGGTGCGCGGCCCGCATCAGCGCCCCGGCGCGGGCGATGGCCCGGACGTACACGACGGGCGACGTGCAGCCGAGCTGCGCGAGCGCGGCCAGGCTCGACGACGCGGTCGCCCCGGCCCCGAGCACGGCCGCGCTCGTCACCGGCCGGTCGAGCGCGAGGGCCGCCACGATCCCGTGCACGTCGGTGTTGGCGCCCACCAGCGTGCGTCCCTGGAAGAGCACGGTGTTGACCGCTCCGACCACCTGGGCGAGCGGCTCGACGTGGTCGAGCAGCGGGATGACCGTCTGCTTGAGCGGCATGGTCAGGCTGAGCCCGGTCCACGAGGGGTCGAGCCCGCGCACGAACTCGGGCAGCTCGTCCTCGGTGACGTCGACGGCGTCGTAGCGCCAGCCGTCGAGGCCGAGCGCTGCGTAGGCGGCGCGGTGCAGCACCGGCGACAGCGAGTGCGCCACCGGGTGCCCGAGCACCGCCGCCCGCCGGGGGGCGGCGACCGTCACCCGCTGTTCTCCGCCTGCCACTGGCGCAGGAGCTCCCGGTTCGCGTTGTGCTCGTCGTTGGTGACAGCGAAGCGGGTCTCGCCGGTGTCGAGGTTGATGGCCACCCAGAAGATCCAGTCGCCCGGCGCGGGGTTGAGGACCGCGTCGATCGACACCGCGCCCGGGGAGGCGATGGGCGTCGGCGGCAGCCCGAGGTGGCGGTAGGTGTTGTAGGCGTTGGAGTCGTCCTGCGTCATCGCCGTGGTCAGGTCCATGCCGGAGATGCCCAGGCCGTAGGCGACGGTCGCGTCGACCTGCAAGGGCATCTCCTTGGCGAGCCGGTTCTCGATCGCACGCGCGACCTTGGGCCGGTCCTCGGGGAGCCGCGCCTCGCGCTCGACCAGGGACGCCTTGTTGAGCACCTCGGCCCACTGGTCCTGCGGGACGCCCTTCTGCGTCAGCACGGCGACCGTCTGGGCGGTCATCTGCGTCAGGACGCCAGCCGGCGTCGCGTCGGGCTCGATGTCGTAGGTGGCCGGGTACAGCCAGCCCTCCGCGTTGCCGTTCGCCTCGGCGGGCAGGCCGATGGCGGCGGGGTCCGCGATGGCGGCCTTCACGTCCTCGACGGGGACGGCCATCTTCTCGCTGATCTTGGTGGCGATCTGGTCCTTGGTGAGCCCCTCGGGGATCGTCACCGTGAAGGACACCCGGCTCGACGGGTTCAGCAGCTCCGTGATGGCGTCGGACGCCTTCATCTCGAGCAGGAGGCTGTAGGTGCCCGGCTGGATGGACGCGGCCTGCGGGTTCGCGGCGAAGGCTTCGTTGAACGCCTTGACCGTGGCAACCACGCCGGCGTCCACGAGCGTGACCGCCATGTCCTCGCCGGTGTCGCCGGGCTTGATGACGACCTCGACGGCGCCGTGGCCGACGCCGCTGTAGTCCTCGACACCCTTGGCGGTGTCCGCTCCCTGGAAGAGGCCGCCCATGAGCGAGACCACCACGTAGCCCGCGCCGGCGACCATGAGGATCGCCACGACGAGCACCCAGATCGAACGTCGGCGCCGACGCTTGCGCTCGCGCTGCTCCCGCGCGCGACCGCGCGCGCGCTGGGGACGGCCCTCGGCGGGTGCGAGACGACTCTCCCCGTCGACGGTGCCGTGCGACTCGTCGGTCGGTGCTACGGGTGCCCACCACTCGGTCTGCCTGTTGGTCACGTGCGCGTCACTCCACCGTCGTCCGTGCGTCGCCCGCAGCCCCCCCGCGCGCTGCTGGAGGAACGTGCGGGTCGATCACGACCCGCTCACCGGGGCGTCGCCCCGACACACGCTCCGCGTCCAGCGCGGTCTGCAAGATCACCACCGCGGCAGCCTGGTCGACTACCTGTCGGTGGCGGCGTCCGGATCGGCCGGACGCCTGAAGCGCCTGATGGGCGGACACTGTGCTCATCCGCTCGTCGACCAGACGCACCGTTACCGGTGCGATGGCCTGCGCCAGTTGGACAGCGTACGCGCGCGCAGCACCCGATGAGGAGCCCTCGGACCCCGACAGATGCATCGGGAGGCCGACATACACCACCCGAGCAGCGCGCTCGTTCACCTCGTGCACGATCTGCGCGATGTCCTCGGGCAGCCGCTTCTTCGAGCCCGTGGCCCGCGCGAGCGTCGCGACCGGGGTGGCGATCAGGCCGTCGGGGTCGCTGCTGGCGAGCCCGACCCGGACCGATCCGACGTCCACCGCGAGGCGGGCGCCGCGCACGACGGCCTCCGGGTCGGGGGTCACCGGCACGTCAGCCCGCCACCGCCGTGGCGACCGCAGCCAGCGCCTCGGCCAGCCGACCCGCGTCGGTGCCGCCGCCCTGCGCGAGGTCGTCCTTGCCGCCGCCCCCGCCGCCGAGGATGCCCGATGCGGTCCGGACGAGCGCACCGGCGCGCACGCCGCGCTCACGCGCGGCCGCGTTGGTCGCGACGACCACCACGGGCCGACCCTTGCTGACGCCGCCGATGGCGACGACCGTCGGCTTCGCCTCGCCGAGCCGCGACCGCACGTCCAGCACCAGGGTGCGCAGGTCGTCTCCGCCGACCTCGCCGGCATCGTGCGTGACCACCAGCGTGTCGCCCACGCTCTGTGCGCCGGCGGCCAGCGTGCCGGCCTGCGCGAGCAGGGTCGCCTGGCGCAGCGCAGCCAGCTCCTTCTCGGAGTCCTTGAGCCGCGTCAGCAGGGACGAGACCCGGTCGGTGAGGTCGTCCGGGCGCGCACCGAGCAGGCCGGAGAGCTGACCCACGAGCGCCCGCTCCTTGGCCTGGTACCCGTACGCACCCTCGCCCACGAGGGCGTCGACACGTCGGACGCCGGAACCGATGGACGACTCGCCGAGCAGCGTGACCAGGCCGAGCTCGCCCGACCGCTTGACGTGGGTGCCCGCGCACAGCTCGCGGGACCAGTCCCCGCCGATCGAGACGACACGCACCTCGTTGCCGTACTTCTCGCCGAACAGCGCCATCGCGCCCAGCGCGCGCGCCTCGGCGATCGGCATCGTCTGCTCGGTCACGTCGAGGTCGTCCTGGAGCCGGGTGTTGACGCGCTCCTCGATCTCGCCGAGGGCGCCGCTGGGGACCGGCGAGCCGGAGCGGAAGTCGAACCGGATACGGCTGGGTGCGTTCTCCGAGCCGGCCTGCGTCGCGGTGTCCCCGAGCGACTCGCGCAGCGCCTTGTGCACCATGTGCGTCGCCGTGTGTGCCCGCGCGATCGCGCGGCGCCGGTCGATGTCGATCGTGGCGGTCCCGCCCTCGCCGAACGTCACGGTGCCGTCCACCAGCCGCCCGTGGTGCACGGACAGACCCTTGACCGGCGCCTGCACGTCGTCGACCTCGATGCGGGCGCCGCCGTCGAGCACGATCACGCCCGTGTCCGCCAGCTGGCCACCGGACTCGGCGTAGAACGGCGTCACGTCGAGCACGACCTCGACGTCCGCGGGGGCGGTCGCCGCGGGAGCGGGGACGCCGTCGACGAGCAGCCCCACCACGCGCGAGCGCGCCGTCGCGTCCGTGTACCCGATGAACTCGACGGGCTTGGCGTTCTGGGAGCTGAGCGTGCTGTGCAGCTCCTGGTACGCGGCGGTGTCCGCGCGGCCCGCGCGCTTGGCCAGCGCGTCGGCCCGGGCCCGGTCGCGCTGCTCCTTCATCAGGGTGCGGAACGCGGTCTCGTCGACCGCGACGCCCTGCTCCGCCGCCATCTCGAGCGTGAGGTCGATCGGGAAGCCGTACGTGTCGTGCAGCTGGAACGCCTGCGAGCCCGTCAGGACCGGAGCGGGCGCGCCCTTCGCGGCCTGGACCGCGGTGTCGAGGATCGTCGTGCCCGCCGCGAGGGTGCGGCGGAACGTGTCCTCCTCCGCGTACGCGACCTGGCTGATCCGCTCGAAGTTCTCCGCGAGCTCCGGGTAGGACGGGCTCATGGCGTCCTTGCTCAGGGGCAGCAGCGTGGGCAGCGCCAGGTCGTCCACGCCGAGGAGCCGCATCGCGCGGATCGAGCGCCGCAGCAGCCGGCGCAGCACGTAGCCGCGTCCCTCGTTCGAGGGGGTCACCCCGTCGCCCATGAGCATCAGCGAGCTGCGGACGTGGTCGGCGACGACGCGCATGCGGACGTCGTCGTCGTGCACCGCGCCGTACCGCCTGCCGGAGAGCTCCTGGGCGCCCTGGATGACCGGGAAGACCTCGTCGATCTCGTACAGGTTGTCGACGCCCTGGAGCAGGTACGCCACCCGCTCGAGACCCATGCCCGTGTCGATGTTCTTCTGCTTGAGGTCCCCGAGGATCGGGAAGTTCTCCTTGCCGCCCCCGTCGCCGCGCTCGTACTGCATGAACACGAGGTTCCAGATCTCGAGGTAGCGGTCCTCGTCGACGACGGGGCCGCCCTCCGCGCCGTACTCGGGGCCGCGGTCGACGTAGATCTCCGAGCAGGGTCCCGACGGCCCACGGGCGCCGGTGGACCAGAAGTTGTCCTTCCACCCGCGTCGCTGGATGCGCTCGTCGGGCAGGCCGGCGATCTGCTTCCAGAGGTCCGCGGCCTCGTCGTCGTCGTGGAAGACCGTGACCCAGATGGTGTCCGGGTCGAACCCGAAGCCGCCCGCGTCCCTCGACCCGGTGACCAGCTCCCAGGCGTAGGTGATCGCGCCTTCCTTGAAGTAGTCCCCGAAGGAGAAGTTGCCGTTCATCTGGAAGAACGTGCCGTGGCGTGTGGTCTTGCCGACCTCCTCGATGTCGAGGGTGCGCACGCACTTCTGCACGCTGGTGGCGCGGGGCCACGGTGCGGTCTGCTCCCCCAGCATGTACGGGATGAACGGCACCATGCCCGCGATGACGAACAGCGTCGACGGGTCGGGCGAGATCAGCGAGGCCGACGGGATGACGGCGTGGCCCTTGCTCTCGAAGTAGTCGAGCCAGCGCTGGCGGATCTCGGCGGTACGCATCGTGTCCTCGTCGTCCATCTGTTGTGCCTGTGGTGCCGCGTCGGGTGACGCCTGTCGTTGTGGGTGCCGGCGAGCGGTGCCGGCGCCTAGAAGAAGGTGTAGCCGTCGTCGTCGTCGGGGTCCTCGGTGGGCCCGACCCTGCCGGCGCCGGCGTGCCGCGAGTCCCACGAGCGACGCAGGTCGGCCACCCGCTCGGGCCGCTGCGCGCGGAGCTCGTCGACGTCCACGTCGCCCACCAGGTCGTGCCGCAGCTGCTGCTCGCGCTCGGCCATCGCCGTGGCGAACTGCGTGCGCAGCGTGACGACCGCGTGCGAGACGCGCTGGACGCCGTCGATCGTGTCGGTCGCCCCGGCGGGCAGGTACGTGTCGGCCAGGGAGCGCCCCTTGCGGACCGCCACGACCGTGAGGCCGACCCCGATCGCGAGCCACGTCAGCCTGCGCGCCATCATCGACCCCGACGCGCGCTCGCCGCGAGCCCCGACAGCGCCGTGCGCACGCCGTAGGAGAAGGCGGCCACCTTGATCAGCGGTCCGCCGAGCGTCGCGGCGAACAGCGACGTGAGTGCGGAGACGTTCTCCGAGACCTGCGCGGCCGCCGTGGTGACGGTGTCGATGTTCGCCAGCTGGGTGTTGGACGACGCGACGAGCGTGGCCGCCTCGTCGAGCACCGGGACCGTGTGGTCGGTGATCTCCTTGACGGAGGTCCGGGTCTCGTCCAGCACGCGCCCGAGCTTGAGCAACGGCACCGCCACGACGCCCACGAGCAGCACGAACGCGATCGCGGCGATCAGACCCGCGATGTCACCGACCGACATGTCCAGCCTCCTGGTTCCGGGGCCCTCGACCCCGCGGAAACCCTACCCGCCCCACGCACACGGACGCCCCGCGGCGCAGCTGCGCGGCGGGGCGTCCGGGACGGGCTCGATCAGCGGGCGTAGTACTCCACGACCAGCTGGACCTCGCAGGTCACGGGGATCTCCGCGCGCTTCGGGGCGCGCACGAGCACGGAGCTGAGCTTCTCGAGCTGCACGTCGAGGTAGCCCGGGACCGTGGGCAGCACGTCGCGGTGCGCACCGGCGGCGGCGACCTGGAACGGCACGGTGGCCTGGCTCTTCGGCTTGACCTGGAGCGTCTGGCCCGGCTTCACGCGGAAGGAGGGACGGTCCACGATCTTGCCGTCGACCAGGATGTGGCGGTGCACGACGACCTGGCGGGCCTGCAGGATGGTGCGGGCGAAGCCAGAGCGCAGGACGAGGGCGTCCAGGCGGGTCTCGAGGTTCTCGACGAGCGCCTCACCGGTCAGGCCCGGGGCCTTGCGAGCGTCCTCGTACGCGCGAGCCATCTGCTTCTCGCGAAGCGCGTACTGCGCACGCAGACGCTGCTTCTCACGAAGGCGGACGGCGTAGTCGGACTCGGTGCGACGACGCGCACGGCCGTGCTCGCCGGGGGGGTACGGCCGCTTCTCGAAGTGCTTGACGGCCTTGGGCGTCAGCGCGAGGCCGAGGGCGCGGGAAAGGCGCACCTGGCGACGCGAGCGGGTCACGCTGCTCACAGAGTTACTTCCTGTCGTTGTAGACGTCACACCCGGGACGGAGATGTTCCGCCGGGCGTGGGGCCGACCGTGGATGCGTCGCGTCTGTTCTCGACGCTGGCTAAGGCCCCAGGTGGCCGTCCGAGCTGGGGGCGTGCTGTGTCTTCAGCGCACACCCGTCCCCGCGGACGACCTGCACACTCTACCCTGCGACGGTCGGGATCCCCGAATCAGGACGACTCGTCGAGGATGGCGCGGATCCGGTCCAGGCGCTCGGTGACCTGGCGCTCGTAGCCCCGGTCGCTCGGCTCGTAGTAGCGCGTGCCCACCAGCTCGTCGGGCAGGTACTGCTGGGCCGCCACCGCGTGCGGCTGGTCGTGTGCGTAGAGGTACTTCGTGCCGTGGCCCAGCTCCTTGGCGCCCGGGTAGTGCGCGTCGCGCAGGTGGGCGGGCACCGACCCGATGCGTCCGGCGCGCACGTCCGCCAGCGCGCGGTCGATCCCCGTGTAGGCGGCGTTGGACTTCGGCGCGGTCGCCAGGTGCACCACGGCCTCCGCCAGGATGATCCGGGCCTCGGGCATGCCGATGAGCGCGACCGCCTGCGCCGCGGCGACCGCCGTCTGCAGGGCGCTCGGGTCCGCCATGCCGACGTCCTCCGCCGCGGCGATGACGATCCGGCGCGCGATGAACCGCGGGTCCTCCCCCGCCGCGATCATGCGCGCGAGGTAGTGCAGGGAGGCATCGACGTCGGACCCGCGCATGGACTTGATGAAGGCGCTGATGACGTCGTAGTGCTGGTCACCGTCGCGGTCGTAGCGCACCGCGGCGACGTCGATGGCGCGCTCCATGGTCGCCAGGTCGACCAGCACGGGCAGAACGGCGTCGGGCTCGGACAGCGCCGATCCCGCGGCGGCCTCCAGGATGGTCAGCGCCTTGCGGGCGTCGCCGCCGGCCAGGCGCAGCAGGTGGTCCTCGGCGTCCTCGGCGAGCGTGATCGACCCCTCGAGGCCACGCTCGTCCTCGACCGCGCGGCGCACCAGCCGGCGGACGTCGTCGGTGTCCAGCGGCTGGAGCGTGAGCAGCAGCGACCGGGACAGCAGCGGCGAGTTCACCGAGAACGACGGGTTCTCCGTGGTCGCCGCGACGAGCGTGACCCACCGGTTCTCGACGCTCGGCAGCAGCGCGTCCTGCTGCGCCTTGGTGAACCGGTGCACCTCGTCGATGAACAGGACGGTCTCGGTGCCGTCGGTGGCCAGCCGGCGGCGGGCGTCCTCGATCACGGCCCGCACGTCCTTGACCCCGGCCGTGACCGCCGACAGCTCCACGAAGCGCCGGCCCGACGTCGCGGCGATCAGGTACGCGAGCGTGGTCTTGCCGGTTCCGGGCGGTCCCCAGAGCACGACCGACGTCGGCGCGGCCCGCCGCGCGGCCTCGTTGGCAGGTTCGACGAGCCGGCGCAACGGCGACCCGCCGACGAGCAGGTGCTCCTGGCCCGCGACCTCGCTCAGGTCACGCGGGCGCATGCGGACGGCGAGGGGTGCACCGGCCCCGACCGCGGGCAGCCCGGCGGCCGTCGACGTCACCGCATCGAACAGGTCCATGCGGGCAGGGTACGCACGGCGACGGACGCCCCGCGTCGCGCGCGGCGCGCCGTCCGGCTCGCCGGTGTGCGAGGTCGCCCCTCCACCTGCGACGATGGCCCGCGTGTTCGCCCGCGTAGGTCGCGCAGTTGCCCATCACCCTCGCCTCACGATCGTGGCCTGGCTCGTCTTCGCCGTGCTCGGCTACGGCCTGGCGGTCCTCGGCGTGCACGGCGAGAACCTGTTCGACCGGCTGAGCACCGGCGCCCCCGGGGTGCCCGGCTCGCAGAGCGACGAGGGCTTCCGGATTCTCGAGGAGTCCGACGACGCGGGTGTCTCGCTCACGCTCGTCCTGGACGGCGTCGACCCGGCGGACCCCGAGGTGGCGACCGAGCTCGCGGCAGTGCGCCAGGACGTCGCGGCCGTCGACGGCGTGGTCACCGTGATCGACCCGCTCGCGCTGCCCGGCGGTGCCACCAACCCGGCGGCCGCGCCCCTGCTCGCCGACAACGGCGACGGGCTGCTCGTCGTGGTCGAGCTGTCCCCCGACCTGTCCGACACGGAGCAGCAGGCGGCGCTCGACGCCGTGCAGGATCGGCTCGAGCAGGTACCGGCCGACCTGCGCGGGACGGCCCCGGGCGCCACCGGGATCGTCGGCGGCACCACGCTGATCATCGACGCGATCACCGACCAGGTGCAGACCGACCTGCGCACGGGCGAGACCATCGCGCTGCCCGTCGCCCTGCTGATCATGGTGCTCGTGTTCGGCGGCTTCCTCGCCGCCTCGATGCCGATGGTGGGCGCGGTGGCCTCGATCGCCGGGGGCCTGGCGGCGCTGCTCGGCTTCTCCTACGTGATGGACCTCGACTCGTCCGTCGTCAACATCGTCACCGTGCTCGGGCTCGGCCTGTCGATCGACTGGGGACTGCTGATGGTGTCGCGGTTCCGCGAGGAGCTGCACCACCTCGTCGACGACGACGGGGGCTCGCGCAGCCGGCGGCGGCGCGGCGACGGCGCGGTGCTCGCGGCCATCGAGCGGACGATGTCGACGGCCGGGCGCACCGTCACGTTCTCGGCGCTGATCGTCGCCATCTCGATCGCCGGGCTCCTCGCCTTCGAGCCGCCGATCCTGCGGGCGTTCGGCGCGGCCAGCGTCGCGGTGATCCTCGTCGCGGTCGCCACGGCACTGACCCTGGTCCCCGCGCTCCTCGTGCTCGCCGGGCGACGCCTCATCCGCCCGAGCGTCCTGGCACGGGTCCCCGGCCTGCGGGGCATCCTCTCGCGCACGGCCGACGTGCAGACAGAGGAGGGCCTGTTCTCCCGGCTCGCGGCGCGCGTGCAGCGCCGTCCGTGGACCGTGCTGCTCGCGTCGCTGGCCGTGCTGGGGGTCCTGTCGCTGCCGCTCGCGCACCTCGAGCTGCGCAACTCGACCACCGAGCTGCTGCCGAGCGGGAGCACCCAGCGCGAGTTCGTCGAGACGCTCGCGAGCGACTACCCCGCCGCGTCCTCCCCCGCGATCACGGTCGTCGCCCAGACGTCGCTCGACGACGCCACCGGGTGGGCCGCGACGCTGGGCGACCTCGACGGGGTGGCGAGCGTGGACGCGCCGTCCCCCGTCGACGCCTACGTCGTGATCGGTGTCCGGCCCGACACCGACGACCCCGGTGACGCCGTGGCGCGCGACGTCGTGCAGCAGCTGCGTGACCTGGACGCCCCGTTCCCCACGTGGGTGACCGGTCAGGCCGCGTCCCAGATCGACTTCACGGCCGCCGTCGTGGAACGGGCGCCCTGGGCGATCGGCATCGTCGCGGTCGCGTGCCTGGTCCTGCTGTTCCTCATGACCGGGTCCGTGGTCGTGCCGATCAAGGCGCTGCTCACCAACGTGGTCTCGCTCGCCGCCTCGCTGGGTGTGCTGGTCTGGGTGTTCCAGGACGGGCACCTGTCCGGGCTGCTCAACTTCACGCCGACCGGAGGCATCGAGACGTACGTGGTGGCCCTGGTCATCGCGTTCGGCTTCGGGCTGGCGATGGACTACGAGGTGTTCCTGCTCGCCCGCATCAAGGAGCTCGTCGACCAGGGCGTCCCGAACGACGACGCGGTGCGGCTCGGGCTGCAGCGCTCCGGCCGCATCATCACGTCGGCCGCGCTCATCGTCATCGTCGTGTTCGCCGGCTTCGTCGCCGGCGAGCTGCTGGTGATCAAGGAGGTCGGCTTCTCGCTGGCCGTCGCGGTGCTGATCGACGCGACCCTCGTCCGGATGCTCCTGGTCCCGGCCACCATGACGCTGCTGGGGCGGGCGAACTGGTGGGCACCCCCGTTCCTGCGCCGTGCGCACGACAGGGCCGCGATCACGCACTGAGACCTCTCGGCCTCCCTCAGCCCGGCGGCCGGTCGGCCTCCGGCGGCGCGAACGACCGGAACTCGGCGTCGATGCGGAAGCCGAGCCGGCGGTAGAGCCGTCGGGCGGTGTCGTTCTGCGCGTACATGCCGAGCGACACCCACGACGCGCCGGCCGTCAGCGCGGCGCGGACCACCGCCGCCGTCAGTGCCGTGCCGGTGCCCGTCCCCCGCAGGCGGGGCCGCACACCCAGACCGTGCAGGTGCCACGACCGTCCGTCCCCGGGTCCACCGCGCTCGACGACGCCCACCACCCCGCCCAGCACGCCGTCCGCCTCGACGCCCCACCAGCCGATCTCGTGGGGACCTGCCGGGTCCGCGGACGTCCCCGGGTTGGCCTCCCGCAGGCACGCTCGGATGGCCTCGGCGTCCGCGTCGAGGTCGAGCGCGCGCACGGCGCCCTCCCCGTCGACCGCCGGAGGCACGACGTCCGTCGACAGCCACTCCCACGTGGAGAACGGGACGAGCCCGAGCCGGGCGACCGTCTCCGCGCTCGGGTGCGCGCCACGCGGGACGCTCATCCAGCGGGCCGGACCCACGTCGAGGCCGTCCACCAGGCGCTCGACGAGGTCGGGGTCGCCGCGGCCGAGCAGGCTCGGCCGGTCCGGTCCGCCGACGAGCAGCAGGACGGCGTCGTCGTCCCCGACGACCTCGACCGCGTCCCAGCGGACACGGTCGCCCAGGAGGATCCGGTCCTGCCGCCACCGGGGCGGCAGGACCTCGAGCAGGTCCGCCATCAGGCCTCGGGTGCGACCTTCGGCTTGGCGTCCACGCCGGCCTCGCGGCGCTGCTCCGGCGTGATCGGGGCGGGCGCCTGCGTCAGCGGGTCGTAGCCGCCACCGGACTTCGGGAACGCGATGACGTCGCGGATGGACTCCGAGCCCGTCAGCAGGGCGAGGATGCGGTCCCAGCCGAACGCGATCCCGCCGTGCGGCGGCGCACCGAACTGGAAGGCGTCGAGCAGGAAGCCGAACTTCTCCTGCGCCTCCTGCGGCCCGATCCCCATGACCGTGAACACGCGCTCCTGCACGTCCCGGCGGTGGATACGGATGGACCCGCCGCCGATCTCGTTGCCGTTGCAGACGATGTCGTAGGCGTAGGCCAGCGCGGCACCCGGGTCCTGCTCGAAGGTGTCGATCCACTCGGGCGTGGGCGACGTGAACGCGTGGTGCACGGCGGTCCAGGCGCCGCCGCCGACCGCGACGTCGTCGTCCTCGCCGGTCGGCTTGAACAGCGGCGCGTCGACGACCCAGACGAACTTCCACTCGTTCTCGTCGATCAGCCCGCCGCGCCGGCCGATCTCCAGACGCGCCGCACCCAGCAGCGCCCGGGCGTCGTTGACCGGTCCGGCCGCGAAGAAGACGGCGTCACCGGGGTTGGCGCCGACGGCGGCCACGAGGCCTGCGCGCTCCGCCTCGGAGATGTTCTTGGCGACCGGGCCGCCCAGCTCGCCGTCCTCGCCGACCGTCACGTACGCGAGGCCCTTGGCGCCGCGCTGCTTGGCCCACTCCTGCCAGGCGTCGAACCCGCGGCGAGGCGTCGAGCCACCGCCGGGCTGCACGACCGCACCGACGTAGGGCGCCTGGAAGACCCGGAACGGCGTCTCCGAGAAGAACGACGTGAGCTCGACGAGCTCGAGCCCGAAGCGCAGGTCCGGCTTGTCGTTCCCGTAGCGCGCCATCGACTCCGCGAACGTGATCCGCGGGATCGGGGTCGGGATCGTCACGCCGATGAGCTCCCAGAGCGCCACCAGGATCTGCTCGCCGAGCGCGATGACGTCGTCCTGCTCGACGAAGCTCATCTCGACGTCGAGCTGCGTGAACTCCGGCTGGCGGTCCGCGCGGAAGTCCTCGTCGCGGTAGCAGCGGGCGATCTGGTAGTACCGCTCCAGCCCACCCACCATGAGCAGCTGCTTGAACAGCTGCGGCGACTGCGGCAGCGCGTACCAGGAGCCGGGCGACAGCCGCGCCGGGACCAGGAAGTCGCGGGCGCCCTCGGGGGTCGAGCGGGTCAGGGTCGGGGTCTCGACCTCGACGAAGTCCTGCGCGTCCAGCACCCGACGGGCTGCCTGGTTGGCCTTGGCCCGCAGGCGCATCGCGTGCGACGGTGCCGGGCGACGCAGGTCGAGGTACCGGTACTTGAGCCTCGCCTCCTCGCCGACGACCTCGTCGAGCGAGGACGAGACCTGGAACGGCAGCGGGGCCGACTCGTTGAGCACGACGACCTCGCTGGCGACGAGCTCGATCTCACCGGTGGCCAGGTTCGGGTTCTCGTTGCCGGCCGGGCGGCGACCGACCTCGCCCGTCACCTGCAGCACGTACTCCGCGCGCAGCCCGTGCGCGACGGCCTCGTCGCGGATGACGACCTGGGCGATGCCCGAGGCGTCGCGCAGGTCCACGAACGCCACCCCACCGTGATCGCGACGCCGGTCCACCCAGCCCGTGAGGGTGACGGTGGTGCCGATGTCCTCGGCTCGCAGCGAGCCGGCGGTGTGGGTGCGGAGCACGGAATGTCCTTCGGGGTCGTGGTGGGCGCCCGAACGGGCACCGGATGATCTTAGTGCGACGGGCAACGCGGCCCGATCGGATATCTGCCGGTGCGCCCGGGACGCCGGCGGTTACCGGTCCGTCAGCTCGACCGTCGTCCGCACCCGCGTCACGCTCGGTGTCGACGGCACCGACGAGAACCCGAACCGCACGGGCGGCACGACGAGTCGCAGCGCGCCGAGGTCCGCCGAGCCCCACAGAGCACGCACCGCGGTGATCGCGTGCTGGTCCCCCGCGGTGTACCACTCGCGGCGGCCACGGCCGGCCGAGCCCCGGGTGCGGACGCCCTCGAGCAGGAGCCGCGCGAACGGGTCGGTCACGGTCGCCACGAGGGGGGCGATGGCGCGGTTCTGTGGCACCGCCGCGAGCAGGTGCCCGACGCGGGTCCGGGAGCCGAGCGTGAGGTCCGCCGTCAGCGGGCCGGCCCGGAGCCGCCACCGCCGTCTCGCCTCGTCGGCTCGCAGCCCGACGGGCACCACGTGCACCGCGTCGAAGCGGTAGGTGCCTGCGACGAGGTCCGCGACGTCGTCCCGGGTTGCCAGGAGCAGCCGCGTGCCGTCGGATCGCTCGACCATGACGTCGGTGAAGGCGCCGAGCGGGGACGAGAGCCAGCGCCCGACGACCACCCGGGTGCCCTCGGCCGTGCCGAACCCGGCGATGTGACCGTCGAAGGTGGCCCGGGTCGCCACCGTCACGGCGTCCGGGTCACCACCGACTGCACCTCCGCGACCGGGATGGAGACGGTGGCCCACGGGGACTGCAGCGAGTCCGGCGTGCCGGGGATCACGAGCGGCGCTCCGTTGACCTCGAACCGCACGTCGTACAGGAGGCGGGCGCGCGCGGTGTAGGCCGGTCGGCCGTCGGCGTCGGCCGGCCGGCCCGCCGAGGACCGGTCGTACGTGTGCGCGCACGTGCCGGACGCCGTCACGGTCCACGGACAGGTCCGCGTACCGGACCCGTCACCGGGGTCGAGCTCGATGCCGGACGGCGTACCGATCGCGACCACCCCGAGCGCGGCGGACCCGGTGATGTCGGGCGCACCGGCCGGGTCGACCCAGTACCAGGTCGGGATGCCCACCACGGCCTGCCGAGGCGGGTTGACACCGATCTGGAAGGCCGGAACGACGAGCGCGCCGAACGCCTGCTGCGCCGCCTCGTCGAGCGTCGGCCCGGTGACCTCGCGCCAGGTGTACCCGGACAGCGGGTTGGTGTCGTCCTCGTCGCACCGCTGGTACACCCAGACGGCTTCCGGCGACGGCTTCGCGGCCTCCTCCGCCGGCGTGGGCGGGACGGCGGCGGGGATGTTGCTCCAGCAGCCCACCGAGCCGATGCAGTAGTCCTGCAGCCCGGTCAGGGTGCAGCTCGGGACGGTGCCGCCGCCCTCGCCGCCACCGGGGGTGCCGGGCTCGCCCTCGCAGACGGTCTTGTAGATGAGCTTGCCCCGCGCGTCGATCCCGACCACCTTCGTGGTGCAGGCTGCCTGTGCGGGTGCCGCGGCGACCACACCCCCGACGAGCAGGACGACGAGACCGACCAGGACGCGCCAGAACCTCAACATGTGTACTCCGCGGGTGGGACGAAGGCCTCGGTGACGACCCAGGCCTCGCCTCGGCGCGCGAACGAGAGGCCGTTGGGCTGCACGAGCGAGATTCCCGGCTCGACGGTCTGGCCCGCGACGGTCCACGTGGAGTTGTCGACGCAGACCAGCACCGTGGCGGCGTCCCCCTGCACGTCCATCAGCTGACCGGAGAACGTCGGAGCGCCCTCGCGCACGAGGCCGTTGGCCTGGAAGTCGCGGGCGATCGCCAGCGAGTCCTCGACCATGGTCCCCTCGGCGACGCCGACGAACAGTGCCGGGTCCGGGTTGCCGCGCTGGGCCTCGACCTCGGCGGCCCAGTAGCGATCGAACGCCGCCTGGACGGCGGCCTCGTCGTCCACGACCGTCTCGGTGGGCGTCGGGGTCGGCGTGGCCGTGGTCGACGACGGCTCGGTCACGGAGGGCTCCGCGTCGGGCGAGCACGCTCCGAGGGAGACCGCGCCGAGCACGAGGACCGCGATGCTGAGGAGACGAGTCACTGGCCGCTGCATGTCACGCACCCTAACCGTGGACCGCTCGACGTGCTGACCAGCGGGGACGTTCCCCGGTGGCCCGCACCTCAGCCGGCCTTCGGGGCGTCTGCGTCGCCGCACGCCCAGGGGAGCATGGAGGTCAGCAGCGCACGGGCGTCAGCCCGCGGGTCGCGACCCTCCGTGTCGACGTCGATGAGCTCGGCGGCGAGCACGCGCTCACCGCAGACCCACATCGCGGTCGGCTTCGAGTCCCCGAACAGGTACCCGGAGCCGTCGACGTCGGCGTCGATCGCCTCGGCGCCCTCCTGGTCGGCGGCCTGCTCCAGCGGGAGGAAGGTGGAGGGGTCCCCATAGGTGACGAGGACCTTCCCGCCGTCGCGCGTGACCGAGCACGAGAACGCCGGTCCGTCGGCGGTCCACGACCCGGTCTGCGTCGCCTCCGACGCCCCGCCGAGCGCGAGCTCGACCCCGCGCTCGGGCACCCCGTCGCAGACGTACGGGCCGTCGGCGGTGTCCGGGACGGCCGTCGTGTCGGGGGACGTGCACGCGCCCAGCACGAGCACGGCCGCGACGAGACCGACCGCGAGAGGTCGCCGCCTCATCCGGCCCGCTCCACGCCGCGGTCGAACATCGCCGCGAGGTCGGGGATGAGGGCCGTCGGCGTCGAGCCGAGGCTTCCGCCCGTGAGCCACAGGGTGAACGCGTCCCGGACCGACGGGTCCGCCAGGTCGTCGGCGCTGAACGTGCCGCTGTCGAACCACTGGTGCGTGACACCGTCGATGTTCGTCATCGAGCCCTCGGGCAGCTTCCCGGCCTCCGCCAGCGCGATCGCGAGCGCGATCTGCTGGTCGGTCCAGGCGACCTCGCGGACCTTGTGCTGCTCGGCGTCGACGCGCGACTCGTTGCCCGTGAACTTGTCGGACACCCAGTCCTGCCCTGCGCCCTTGGCCTGGTCGGAGAGGAACGACGCGAAGGTGCCGCCGGTGGGGACGAGGCCGACGACGTCGGACGCCATGTCGATGAAGGCCTGCGCCTGCTCGTCGGCGTCCTTCGCCTCGTCGGACAGGCCCGCGCCCATCGTCTTGAGGATGAAGCCCTGCAGCGTCGCGCCGTTGTTGACGGCGGCCTGCAGGTAGCCGGTGTCGGTCCCCTCGCCGCCCCAGTTCTCCGCCGCCCAGTTGAGCCGGTCGGCGTTGAGGGCCGCCGTCGCGGCACCGAGCTGGCTGGCAGCCCCGGTGTCCGTGAGGACCTCGCCCATGACCTTGCGCAGGGCGTCGAAGTCGAAGTCGGCACCGATCGGGTAGGTCGCCTGCCACGGTGAGTTCCTCGGCGCGTCGTGCGTCCCGAGGCCGCCCTCCGCGCCGGCCGCGGCGGCGTCGATGTCCGCGACGTACGTCGCCAGGATGTGGCCGAGGCTGTCCTTTCCGGCATCGCCGATGACCGGGTCGCCGTCGCGCTCACCGAGGAACTTGATGGTCGCCGACGCCACCCACGCGGCGCGCTCCGCGTTCGGGTCACCGGCCTTGTGGAAGGCCGTCGACGCGCTGTCCAGGGCGAGGCCGAGCGCGTTGAAGTCGTCCGCGCGCCACGTCCGCTCCTCGATGAAGTACTTGGCGCGCTCCTGGGCGTCGTCGCCGCCGCTGTCGGGGTTCAGGAAGTCGAGGGACGCCTCGGGGTTGCGGCCCATCGCCTCGAACAGGCCGATGAACGGGTCGTAGTACTTGGTGTCCCCGTCGGTGCCGATCTGCCAGTTGGCGACCTCGCTGTTGAGCTGGTTGCCCCAGATCGGGCCGCTGCCGCCCTCCTCCTTCTCGAACTCGTACAGCCCCTCGCCCACGTTGACCAGGAAGGCGGAGTCGTACTCGCCGTAGCGCAGCACCTGGGAGAGTCCGAAGCTCTCGCCCGTGCGGTTCTTGACCGCGTCCACGATGCCGTTCGCGTACTCGTCCTCGTCGAAGCCCGGCGTCCTGGTGTAGTTGCCGAACCCGGTGCCCAGGGACTCGATGAACTTCTGCTGCATCTCGGAGATGTGCTCCGACATGGGCGTGTCCTCGTCCCAGAACAGGTCGTCGTCGGACTTGCCGCCGAGGTCCCGCTGGTACTGGTCGGCGAAGTCCTTGAGCATGATCGGCAGCTGGACGACGCCCTCCGGCCCGAGCTCCTCGAACATCCCGGTCATGACGGAGGGGTCCGCCTCGTACTTCTCGAGCAGGCCGACGTAGTAGTCGTAGGCCTCCACGTCGTCGCGGTCCAGGTAGTCGCCGTACGGCGCGATCTTCTGGAGGTTCTCGGCGAGCTCCTTGCCCAGCTGCTCCTTGACGGACTCCATGCTGTCGCTGCTGCCCGACAGCTCGTACGTCAGCACCCCGCCGCTCGGGACATGGCCGCTGTCGCCCGTGTTGTAGAGCTGGGCCAGCTCGACCCGCGAGTCCAGGTCGTTCGCGGACAGGGAGATGAGGACCAGCGGGTCCTGGAGCGCCTTGAGGGACGCCGTGCTCACGAGCGCGCTCGACGCCGCGTTGGCCACGGCGGTCCACTCGTCCATCGCGTCGTCGTAGAACGTGCGGAACGCCTTGCTGACGCCCTGCGCCGCCTCGACGTCGATCGAGACCTTGACCATCAGTAACCCCCGCCGTACGGCGCGCTCGCGCGTGTGGCGATCCGGGAACGCGACGCCTTCCAGCCTTCGAGCGGGTCGTCGGCGTCCACCTCGGTCGGCTCGGCGTCGGCCAGGGACGTCGCGTGGTCCGCCTGCGCGTCGAACGCGGACATCACCGCGGTCCCGGCACCCGAGAGGTTCTCCGCGAACGTGGTCCGCTCCCGCGCGGGCGAGACCCAGGCGTCCTCCAGTGAGGCCAGCGCACTCTGCAGCGGGTTGCCGCCACCCGGGGCGAGCGTCGTCCCGGTCTGACCCGCGCGCGTCGCCGCGTCGCGCATCATGAGCTTGAGCTGGTTCGTCTTCATGTCGGGCGCCTCAGGAGTGGGCTCGGACACGTTCACCTCCGATGAGCTGGTCGCGGGTCACCCTATACATCGCGACGGTTAGCGACCTCCCGGACGCCCGGAAGTGGGATACGTAACGCGCAATCGGGGAATGCATGCCAAAGTGTCCCGGTCACCTTTCTGACACAGAACAGACTGAGGAGTCGAATCATGGCCTTGACCGCCGAGCTGTCCACCCTCGAGGCGCTGTACCAGACGCTGAAGAGCAACGTCACCAACGCCTACGAGATCCGCACGTCGACCGACCGTGACCTCAACAACGCCGTGTGGGACACCCCGAACGCGGAGTCCTTCCGCGCCGCGTGGGAGCAGTTCCGCCCCCACCTGCAGAAGTTCGAGGAGACCCTCGCGGCTGCGGCGACCGACGTCGCCAACAACCACAACAACAACGCGGCGGTCAACGGCGTCACCGACGCGCCGAACCTCGCTCCGGTCTCTGCGCTCTGATTTTTCACCCGCTCGAAACAGAACGGCTCGGCCCCCTCGGGGCCGAGCCGTTCTGCTGTCACGGAGCGCTACCGGCCCACCGTCGCTCAGGGGTCCGGAGGCCGCGGGACCTGGACCCACTCCCACGCGCCGGACCTCACCCGGATGCCGCGCCCGACCGGGACGGCCGCTCCGATGGACCGCGGCAGACGCGACCCCAGGATGTCGCCGTCGGCCGCCGAGCGCGGCGCCAGGATGAGTCCGCCGCGCGACTTGCGCAACGTCGCCGTCACGCCCCGGTACATGCCGGAGACCTCGTCGATCCCGCACGCCACCGCGATCGCGTCGCCGCTGTCCCGGATCTGCTTGAGGTAGTCGTCCGCGACGACCGACAGCGCGTGCTCGCCGCCGAGCACCTCGAAGTCGTCGATCACCAGGAGACGGCGACCGCGGGTGTCGAGCGCGGCCTTGAGCTCGTCCGCCGTGCTGTCGGCCGTGAGCACCGCGCGGATGCCGGGCCGGCCGGCCAGGTCGCGCAGGGGGCTGCGCCGCGGGGCGACGACCGTGACCTGCCACCGCGCCTCGAGCGCGTCCGTCAGGGTCGCGAGCAGCGCCGTGCTGCGTCCCGAGCGCTGCGGGCCCACGACGAGGTAGCCGGGACCGTCCATGTCGACGTCGTGCTCGCGGACGCTGAGCGAGTCGCCGCCGACGCCGACCAGCAGGCGACCGGGCGACGCGGCCTCGTCGCGCAGCTCGAGGGCGTCCGACCAGGTGAGCGCGGGAGGCAGCTCGTCGACGCGTGCCGGTCGCAACGGCGCCGGGATGGGACCGGCCGCGTCGCGGGCGGTGGCCGCGATGCGCTGGAGGGCGGCGACCTGGGCGGTGCCCGACGGGTCCTCGTCCAGCAGTGCCAGCTGCATCTCGACCGCGTTCTCCCCGCTGCGGAACGCCCGCCCGGCAGGCATCCGGGTGGGGACGTCGCGCTGCCGCATGCCGACGTACGAGAAGTCGTCGGCCGACGGCATCCGGAGCATGATCCGGTCCTCGAGCGCCATGCCCATCCGGCCGACGAGCATGGACCGGTCGCCGGTCAGCACGGCACGCAGCCCGACCGCGACGCCCTCGCGCAGGAGCGAGACCACCTGCTCGATCATGATCCCGCCGTCGGAGCCCTCGTACGCCGCGACGTAGCCCTCCCAGCGGTCGAGCATCACCACGAGGTAGGGCAGGCGGTCGTCCGGGGCCGCGTGGGTGCGTTGCTCGATGATGTCGGCGAAGCCGCCCGCCGCGAGCATCTGCTGGCGTCGGGACACCTCGCGCCCGAGGAGGGCGAGCAGACGACGCAGCCGGTCGGGCTGGTCGCGCGTGACCACGGCGCCCGTGTGCGGCAGCGTCAGGAGCGGCAGCAGCGCTCCGTTCCCGCAGTCGATCCCGTAGAGGTGGACGTCGAGCGGCGACGTGGCCAGCCCGATGTCCGCGGCGAGCAGCCGCAGGGCGCTCGACCGGCCGGCCCGGGTCTGGCCGATGACGGCCAGGTGTCCCCCGGCGACGAGGTCCCACGTGGCGTTCTCCTGCCGCTGCAGCGCGGGCAGGTCCGCGGTACCGAGCGGGAGGGCGGGGATCCGGCCGCGCTCCAGCGGCGGGATGGGCAGGTCGTCGAGCAGGACGACGTCCGGCAGCGCCGCGAGCCACGGGCTGGGCTGGTGCGGGATGCCGAGCTGCGTCGTCGCGGCCGTGACCGCGGCGACGAGGGTCGCCAGGTCCGTCGGGGTCTCGATGCCCTCCTCGTCGACGGCCTGCACGCGCGGCCCGGGGATACCGAGCGTGCTCCACGACAGGTCCCGCACGCTGACGGAGGCAGGCCCCTCGCCGGGCGGCCGACCACCGACCCGGGAGGACTGGAACGGGATCAGCTGGGCGTGCCCGAGGCGGGCGTAGGCCCGGCCCGGCAGGCTCGGCTCAATGTGCGCGGCCACGTCCGACTCGATGACGTCCTGGCTGTCCCCCGGGTCGGTCACCCGCAGGGCGATCCGCAGGTTGGTGTTCGACTTGATCTCCGCCGACACCACACCCGCGGGGCGCTGGGTCGCGAGCACCAGGTGCGTGCCGAGCGAGCGGCCACGCCGCGCGATGTCCACCAGACCCGTCACGAAGTCCGGCAGCTCCGTCACCAGGGCCGCGAACTCGTCGATGACGATGAGCAGCCGCGGCATCGGCGCGTCGTCCGGGCCGCGTGCGGCGAGGTAGTCGTCGATATCCTTGGCGCCGGCGTCGGCCAGCTGGTGCTCGCGGCGGCGGAGCTCGGCTCCGAGCGACTCGAGCGCGCGGGACGTGAGGTGCCCGTCGAGGTCCGTCACCATGCCGACCGTGTGCGGCAGGTGCGCGCAGTCCTTGAACGCGGCACCGCCCTTGTAGTCGATCAGCACGAACGTCATCTCGTCGGGACGGTTGCCGACGGCGAGCGACGCGATGAGGGTCTGCAGCAGCTCGGACTTGCCGGAGCCCGTGGTCCCCGCGACCAGCCCGTGGGGGCCGTCGGTCCGCAGGTCGACGCTGAACGGGCCGTCCGCGATCTCCCCGATGATCGCGGACGTGGTGCGTCCGCCGCGGGCCCAGCCGGCGGCGACCGTGTCCGCAGTCGGCGGGTCGATGCGCAGCACGGACAGCAGCCGGCTCGTGCGCGGCACGGCCGAGACCGCTCCGGCCGAGCTCACGTCGTGCACGGGTGCCAGGGCGCGTGCGACACGTTCGCACCAGGCGTCGGGGACGAGGTCCGCCCGGACCCCCTCGACCATCGGACGACCCGTCGTCTCGACGCGCAGCGCGCCGTACGCGCTGCTCACCACCGTCCGGCACTCCTCGGGGAGCAGCGTCACGTCGGAGTCGAGGCACAGGAACGTGAACCCGTACGACGGGCCGGTCCGCAGGAGCCCGACCATCCCGGGCAGCAGCCGCAGCGCGCGCGCACCGTCGAGCACCACGAGCACGGACTCGAACCGGGTCAGCCCGCGGTCGGCGTCGGCCGCCTCACGCCGCGCCTCGAGGAGGGCGACCAGGTCCGCGACTCGTCTTGCGGTTGTCTCCTCGTCGGTGCCGACGGCCGCGATCGGGCCCGCGCTGGACCCCGCACGCACGTGCGGCAACCAGCGCACCCACGCCCAGCGGTCCGCGTCCTGCGATGCGGTCAGCAGCACCACGCGCACGTCCGCGGGACTGTGCCAGGTGGTCACCTGCCCGAGCAGCCCCTGGGCGATCCGCTGGGCGAGCCCGTCACGGGCGGCGATGCCCGTCACCCCGGAGTCGAGCAGCGAGATGGTGACCGGGACGTCCGGGGCGGTCCACACGAGCGTGCCCTGGTGCTTCTCCCGCGCGGGATCGGTCAGGACCACCTCGCTGGGCTGGTCCGCCGTCCCGATCCGCACCGTCAGCCAGTCCGTGTCGAGCGCCCGCCGCTCCCAGAGCCGCGATCGCGGACCCGTCGCCTGCAGCAGGACCTCCGCGGCATCCGCGGCGTCGACGCGGCGGGCGGCGCGCTCCTCGAGCAGCGCCTCGAAGGCGGCTGCCTCCACCCGTGCGCGGCGCTCCTCGTACTCGCGGACCTGGTCGACGTACCGCGCGCCCTGCGTCTTGCGGCCCTGCCACCAGTTGGCGATCATCAGCAACGGCGACAGCGCGATGAAGAGCAGCGTCTGGACGCGCTGGGTGATCATGAACATCGCCAGGCCCATGATCATCGGGGCGATGACCACCAGGATCGGCAGGGCCTGGCGCGCCGGACGCGACGGTTCCTTGGGGAGCGCGAAGTCCGTCAGGCGCGGTGGCGGGAGCAGCCGCGGCGGCCGGTTGTAGTCCATCGTCGCGCCCGTGGGGCTCGGCGACAGCGAGGCGTCGGGAGCCGTCGGCACGGCCACCTCGAGCAGGCTCGCCCCGACGGTCAGCGGGGTGCCCGGCTCCCAGACGGAGCGGGTGGTCAGCGGGAGCCGGTCGAGCTCGACCGGTGCGCGCTCGGCGTCGGGGTCGACGTCCGCGTGGTCGGGCAGCGGGGTGTCCGGGACGGCGGACTTGCGGCGGCGACGTCGGCGGACCGCCGGGGCGCTGGCTTCCGGGCCGCGCCGGCGCACGACGATCGGGCCGTCGAGCGGCCGGGTCCGCACCGGCGCGGGGACGGGCTCGTCCGTGGTCCCGGGCACCGGCTGCACGTGCACGTCACCGCGCGAGCCCACCTCGATCTCCACCGACGGCGAGGGCTCCTCCAGCCGGACCGAGGCCGCGGCGCCGGGACCGAGCAGGTGCACGCCGAGCCCGAGCCGCCGCACGGTCCCGGCCCCCGGTCCGGAGACCACCCGGACCTCGATGACGCCCGTGGGCTCCGCCAGCGTGAGCGCCGGAGGCGCCCCCAGGCCCACGAGGGCTCCGTTGCGCAGCGCGCTGGCCGCGACCGGCTGCGCCGGGTCCAGCTCGAGGGAGCCCACGAAGAGCCGCGGGACGCTGCCGCTCGCCGTCGCCGCGACGGGCTCGGACTCGTCGATGACGACGCCGAGCCGCCGGCCCGTGTCGCGGACGCGCGCGACGGCCGCGCCGGCGCGGGACGGCACGTCGAGGTCGGCCAGGCGCGCGGCGACGGCCCGCACGTCCGCGTCGTCGTCGCAGTCGATCGCGACGTCGTGCCACGGGCCGTCGGGCCCCGGCCCCGCCGTCAGGAACAGGCGCACGGCAGCTCCCTCATGCGGAGCCCTGCAGCCGGGAGTCGAGCGGTCCGGGCGCGAGCTCCTCGAGCAGCGCCACGGTGGGGGCGCCGATCTCGGTGACCCCGGCAGAGTGCAGGGTCATCTCCATCTCGGCGGCGACCGAGCGCACCTCGTCCGCGCCGCCGGTGGCGAACGCCGCACGCAGCACGTCGCGCCACAGCACCTCCTCCGTCGGCGCCACCGCCAGTCCGGCCCACGCGGCGGCGCGGGCACCGGCCGGGTCGTCGTCGTGCGAGCAGATGACGGCGAGCCGGTGGGCCGCGTCGACCAGCAGGTCGCGCGCGGCGCGCTCGACCCGGACCCGCGCGATCCACGCGTACCGGCCGGGGGGACGGCGGGCGAGCACACCGCCCTGCACCAGCCGCAGCGCGGCCATCAGGTCGCGCCGCTCCTCGGCCTCGCTGGTCCGCGTGCGGGACCGGGCGGCCAGCGTGCAGACGACGTCCCAGTCGAGCACCACGTCGGGCCCGAGGACGAGCTTGCCGTCCTCGCGCTTGCGCAGGTGCGGCACGCCCGACCGGTCCGTGCCGAGCCAGTCGCGGGCGCGCTCGATCGTCGCGTCGCGCACCGCGGCGGTCACGCCCCGGGGCCACAACGCGGCGCCCAGGACCGTGGGGTGCACACCCTCCGGCTGGAGAGCCAGGTGCACGACGAGCTCGGTGCACAGGCTCACGCGCTCGGCGTCGAGCGGGTGGGGTGCGGTCACCAGCGGCGTGCCGAGCACCCGAACGCGCACCGGCGCACCGGCCAGGTCGGCCGGCTCGACCGGACGCAGGACGACCGGGGGGACCGGCCGTGCGACCTGCTCCTCGTTCCGGGCGACGCGCGCCGGGTCCACGACGGCCGGCGGCTCCTCGGTCAGGAGCTCGGCAACGGCCGCGGCGAGCGCCGGCGTGAGCCGGTTGGCCCGGACCGACACGTCCAGGAGGTCGACCGTCAGCGAACCGGCGCTGTCGACCTCCAGGCGCCACCGGGCACCGGGCAGGTCACCCGCGCACACGACACCGAGCGGTGCCCGCAGGGTGGTGCCGGTGAGCCGGAGCAGGTGGTCGACGGTCGCCGGGTCCGGCGGCGTGCCGAGCACGACGTACTCCGGCACCCAGCCGCTCTCCCCCGCGCGCCGCAGCCGTCCGCTCAGGACGTCGCCGCCGATGAGGTCCACCTGGCGCTCCGCGAGGGCGGGCAGGACGTCCGAGGCGGTGCGCACGGACCGGTAGCGTCGCGGGCCGAGCGCCGTGAGGCCGCCCGGCAGGTCCACGCCGGTGACCCGGACGTCGTCGGACCACCGGTTGGTCGCCAGCTCGGCGGCGATCGCCGCGACGACCTCGGCGGCGACCACGGAGTCGCCCACGACGCTGATCGGGCCCTGCGCGGCCTCGAGGTCGACGAGGACGTCGGCCCCCGACGAGTCGCGTCCGAGAGACACGAGTCCCGGGAACGGCGCGACGGCCTGCCGCGGCACCGGTGCGCGGTCCCGGCCGGAGAGCACCCAGCGGGCGCCGTCCTGCTCGGCCACCCACGGCGCCGGCGCGTCAGCCACGGCGGGCGCGAGGTGCAGCGTGAGCGCTGCGTCATCGACGACGGCCGCGTAGACCGGCGGCAGGTCCCGGCCCGCCTCGCGCAGCGTCGCGCCGAGCGTGCGGAGCGCGCCGTCCAGCCGGGTGGCGCGCTCGGGGTCGGCGCCCACGCGCAGGGCGACCTCGGCCTCGACGGCCGCCTCGGACGGCTCCGGGGTCCGCCGACGTCGCCGCAGCTGGTCCACCGCGACCACGAGGCCGGCGGCGAGCAGTCCCGCACCGAGCAGCCCGCCCAGGTCGACACCGCCACGCCGCTCGTCGAGCGTCGCGGTCGCGGTCGCGGACTCGGTCGCCGTGCTCGCCTCGGCCGTCGCCGGTGCCGGCGTGGTGGGTGCGACGGGGGCCGGAGCGGGGGCGACCTGAGGTGCCGGCGCGGTCACCGCGGTGACGCGCTCGACGCCGACTGCGTCCTCGGGCATCACGAGGAGCCAGTTGGGGTAGATCAGTCGCGCGAGCGACAGCTCATGCCCGTCGGGCTGGTCCCGTCCCTTGTTGAGCTCGTAGATCTCCTGGTAGCGGCGTCCGTCACCGGTCGTCCGCTCGGCGATGTCCCAGAGGTTGTCGTGGTACCGGCCGTCGGGGGGCTGCACCACGTACACCCGCTTGCCCACCAGCTCGGCGCCCTCCTCCGCGCTGAGCACCATGTCACCCAGGTGATAGGTCACCTCCCCTACGGCAGCCGTCTGCTCGACGGGCGCCACGGCCTGCGGCGCGGGCTCGCTGACCTGCCCTGCGACGGCGGTGGACGTCACCGCGGTCGGCGTGGCCAGGTGCTCCGCGACGCTCGGGGCGACCGCGGCGGTCGCCTGGCCGGCGGCGGTGACCAGCAGCAGGACGGAGGCGACGAGGACGCGCGCGGCGCGCTGGCTGGGACCGGCGAGCGGCACACGGGTGGGGAGCCCGACGCCCCGCAGCGCGGAACGGAACTCGACGGCCACGCACACCGTGAACTGCAGCCAGGCCAGCCAGACGACCCAGACGAGCACGCTCAGGAGCTGGGCGGCGCCCAGGGTGCCGGTGAGCTGCTCGCGGGTGGGCAGCGAGGTCGGCAGCTCGGGAACGCCACCGAGGGCGATCAGCGCCACGGGCACGCCGACCACGAGGCCGAGCAGCAGCAGGGCCGACCCGATCGAGGAAACCCGCGACGGGCGGCTCTCGGTGGGCGCGGCCTGCAGGAACCGCTCCGGCCCGCGCTCGGTCGGTGCCGGCCGGGCCGGGCGGTCCGGGTCCAGGTGGGTACTCATGGTGCTCCCGCAATCTCGGAGTCGATCCCGACGGCGGCGCGAGCAGTCGCACCGCCGGTGACATGGAACGAACGGATCAGGACGAGCGACAGCAGCTGTGTCGGCACGTCCTGCTCGATGTCGACGCGGACCCGGTTCGCATCCGCGTCCGCGACGATCTCGTCGGGCGCGTAGCCGCGCACCAGGAGGAAGTCCTCTGCCGCGGACTCGGCCGCGGCGGGGTCGATCCGCACCTCGCCGCTGCCCCGCAGCGCAGCCAGGTCCAGCTGGTTGGCGCCCGCGCGGGCGGCCTGCTCGGCGTCGTCGGACAGGGCGGCCCGGGCGTTGACCGCGCGGCCGCCATCGACCACGAGCCCGGCGACGACCATGAGCATGACGATCAGCCCGATGACGTACACCGACGCGGACCCACGGTCGTCTTGCCCGATCCTGCGCCGGAGCCGGGCCATCACGGCGCACCAGTCCGGCGGTAGAGGTCCAGCGGTGCCGAGCTCGACGCCGTGACGTCGGCCGTGCCGGTCAGACCGATCAGGCCGAGGTTGGACCACGAGACCGTGCACGCGAGCTCGACGGTCACCGTGCCGCCGGCGACGAACGCCCCGCGCAGCTCGGCCGGCGCGCAGACGAGCGAGTCCGGTGTGCTGGCCTGCGCGGCCGACTGTGCCGCGGCGAGGGCGCTCGGCTCGTCGCGCTGCAGGGACGCGGCACGCACGGCCTCGCGCGCGGCCGCCTGCGCGTCACCCTCCGTGGTCACGTAGCGCCCGAACGCCACGATGAGCACCATGACGAGCACGAGCATGGGGACGAGCACGACGATCTCGACGGCCATCGACCCCTCCTCCGCTCCACGCCCGACAGTGCGGCGCCCGCGCGTCCTGGCCGTCACAGGTCCGGCCGGAACGTCTCGACGGGGCCCTCGACCTCGGCGCGCACCCGAGGGGCGAACCCGGGCACGAGCTCGACCGATCGACCGGTCACGGTGGCCCGCACCCGGTCGTCGCCGAGGAGCACGACGTCGACGGTCACGTTGCGCAGCGCATTGCCCCCCACCACCGTCGCGTACTGCCTGCCCTTCGCCTCGCCGTCGTCCAGGGACTGCGGGGTCCCCCCGCCGATCCGCGCCTCACGGGCGGCTTCCCGCGCCACGACGCCCGCGATCTCCTGCCCGTGCCAGGTCAGCGCGAACTGCACGATCAGGAAGGTCACCAGCATGAGGATCGGCGTGTACATCACGAGCTCGATCGACGAGGCTCCCGCGTCGCCGGAGAACCGGGGGGCGCGGGCGCCAGCGCGCCTGCGCCCCGGCCCGGTCACGTGTCGCCGCCTCCGCCGCCACCGCCGCCGCCACCCGGTGCGTCGGGGATGTCGATGCTCTCCGCCTGGTCGTTGACCATGTTGTAGATGACCAGGCCGACGGCCGCGGCCAGCGCGACGAGGACGCCCGTGATGATCACCCACTCGATGGCCGAGGCGCCCAGGTCCTTGGTGCTGCGGGCGCGGTCGATCCGTCGTCTGAGCTCGAACGCGAGGAAGCCCCACGGGGTCGTCAGGTCGTGATGCATGGTCCGGTCCTTTCAGTGTCAGCAGATGGCCGCCGTCGGGCCGAGACGTCGCGGTCGCGCACGCTACAGCCCTCCGAGCACGGTCACCAGCGCGGGGTACATCAGGAAGATCAGGAAGCCGACGCAGAGCAGAAGCTGCGCGACCATCATCGACTGCGAGCTCTCTCCGGCACGACCCTCCGAGTCGGACAGCTCCCGCCGACGCATCGAGCCCGCGCGCGCCGCGAGCGACTCACGCACCCGTGCACCGTCCTCCGCGACGAGCGCGAGAGCGGCGGCGAGGTCACGGAGCTCGTCGATGCGCAGCTCCGTGCCGAGGTCACCGAGCGCGGACCACGGGGTCTGCCCCCGCAGCCGCGCGGTGCCGAGCGCATCACGGATGCGGATCATCGCCCAGCCGTCGCTCAGCTCCGAGGCCGCCTGGAGCGCCTCGGGCACGCCGCGCCCACCGGCGAGGCTCATCGCGACGAGGTCGAGGAACGACCCGACGACGTGCCGGAAGTCCCGCCGCCGCGCTCGGGCCTTGCCGCGCACGACGAGCGTCGGCACCGCGGCGGCGATCATCGCGACCACGATGCTCGCGACGGCCGGGACCGGCACGGCCAACGGCACCCGCACCAGGAGGAGCAGCACCGAGACGAGGACCGGCGCGACGAGCCCGACGACGGCGGCGATCACCGTGGAGGCCAGGTGCAGGTCGAGCGGGCGGCCGACGACCGCCAGGTCGGAACGCAGGCCGCCCAGCTGGATCCCCGAGCCGGCGAGCGTGGCGGCGGAGCGCCGGCCGAGGTCGTGCACCCACCCGGGGCCCGACGCGGCGGAGGGGTCGACGGCCAGGATGCCCGCACGCTCGCGAGCCTCCGTGCGCTGCAGGTCGAGCCGGGCGAGGGCCGCCCCGGGTCGACGACCGGGCGGTGCGACCACCAGGACGATCAGGAGGAGGCCGAGGCCCGCGACCGCTCCTCCCAGGAGCGCGCCGATCATGCGTCCTCCTCCACCACGAGGAACCGACGCGGCGTGTCGATCCCGGACAGCCGCTTCATCCAGAAGAACCCGCCGGCGAAGCACGCCACCACGACGAGCAGGACCACCTGGCCGGTCGGCGAGTCGTACGGCGCCACGTAGGACGGGTTCACGATGGTGAGCAGGGCGATCACACCCACCGAGAACGCCATCACGATCTGCGAGGAACGACGGGTCGCGGAGCGTCCCGCCGTGACGCGCTGGCGCATCTCGAGCTCGGCACGTGCGGCCTCCGACAGGGACGTCAGCACCTGGCGCAGACCGGGCCCGCGCAGCTTGGAGTTGAGGATCAGGGCAGCCACCACCATGTCGGCGCTCGGGTCGTCGAGGTCGTCCGCGAGCCGCCGGAGCGCGACCGCCAGCGGTGTGCGGACGCGCAGCCGGTCCACCACCATGCGCAGCTGGGGGCGGATGGCCGGGGAGGCGGCGTAGGCCGTCGCGGGAATGGCCTGCTCGAGCCCGACGGCACCGGCGATCGTGTCCCGCAGCGACTCGGTCCACGTCGCGAGCCCCTCGAGCCTGGCCATCGCCTCGCGCTCCGTCTTGGCGCCGCCGAAGAGAGCGGGCGCGGCGAGGACCAGCGCGGCGGACGCCACCGCGGCGACGGGCCACGCCGTCCCGACCAGGACGACCAGGCCGACCCCGATCGCGATCAGCGTGCGGCGCCCGAGGCGCTCGACCAGGTTCCGTCCGCCCGCCACGCGCGGCGGGCGGTGCGTCGGTCGCATCGCCGCCACGAACAGCACGATGCCCCCACCGATGACGCCGCCCATCACGATCATGAGAACGGTGGTGCTGGACATCACATGCTCCGTGCGTCGGCGAACGACTGCGTGTAACCGACCGCCGCGAGCTCGTCGATGCACGAGATGGGCGCAGCGGCCGTCGCGACCCCGTCGGGGCCCGGCGCGAAGATCTCGCTCGACAGGACGCGCCCGTCCACGCCGTTGACCTCACGGATGCTCGCGACGTAGCGCCGCAGGCGCCCACCCTCGTGGTAGTCGTTGTGCTTCTGCACGAACACCACGAAGTCGATGGCGCCGGCGATCAGCATCATCGTGGCGTCGACCGGCAGCCGCTCGGCGGACTGGATGGCGTACGTCGAGATGCGGTTGAACACCTCGATCGAGCTGTTCGCGTGGATGGTGGACAGCGAGCCGTCGTTGCCCTGGCTCATCGCGTTGAGCATGGTGACGATCTCGTCGCCCAGGACCTCACCGACGATGACCCGGTTCGGGTTCATGCGCAGGCTGCGCCGGACCAGCTCGGCCATCGTGATGGCACCGAGCCCCTCGGAGTTGGGCAGCCGCTCCTCGAACGAGACCACGTTCGGATGCAGGTCGGGGAACTCGCCCAGCCCGAGCTCGAGCGCCCGCTCGACCGTGATCAGCCGCTCGTGCGGCGGGATCTCGTTGGCGAGCGCACGAAGCAGGGTCGTCTTCCCGGCGTTCGTGGCGCCGGCGATCATGATGTTCTTGCGCGCCATCACGGCCGCCGACAGGAAACCGGCCACGTCGGGGGTCAGCGAGCCGAACCGGACCAGGTCGTCGAGGTGCACCCGCGAGAGCCGCGAGCGGCGGACCGAGATCGCGGGCCGCGAGCACACGTCCATCACCGCGGACAGGCGGCTGCCGTCGGGCAGCCGCAGGTCCAGCTGCGGGTTGGCGGAGTCAAACGACCGGCTGGTGAGCCCCGAGTACGCGCCGAGCACCTGGACGAGCTCGACGAGCTCGTCGTCCGAGTCTGCGATGGGCAGCCCGCGCTCCTCGCGGCCGTCGGCGAACTGGACGAACACCTGGTCGAACCCGTTGATGTCGATGTTCTCGATCTGCGGGTCGTCCAGGAGCGGCTGCAGCCGGCCCACGCCGTAGAGCGCGGCGTGGATGCCTGCCGCGATCTCCTCCTCCTCGGCGGGGGTGGGAGGCGTCCGGGCCGACGCGATCTCGCCGCGGGCGTGCGCGTCGAGCACCCGGCTGATGACGGCGCGCGCGAACTGGCGCTCGTCCTCCGCCGACATCGGGGGCAGGCCGCTGGCGGCGTCGTCGCGGCGCTGCCGGGCGAGGATGTCCGCGACCTCCTCGCGGAGCCGGCGGACGAGGGCCTGGTCGAGCATCAGCGCACCACCATCCGGGGCTGGCGTGTGTCGGCGAGCGACCGCACGGAGTCGACGAGCGAACGGGTGGACCGCACCAGCAGCGACCGGTCGATGCCGCGGGAGAGCCTGCCCCCCACGACGTCAGCAGCGCGCGGGTCGTTCGCGACCGTCCCGAGGACGTGTGCGGACAGCCCGCTGTGGGCGAGGAGCGCGGACAGGTCCTTCGAGGACCGGGAGTCGCGCGCGTCGGTGACCACGACGACGCCGACGGGCGGCGGCTGGCTCCCCGCGTTCTCCATCGTGGCGATCCAGGTGAGCCGCTCGCGCAGGTGTGCGTAGGACTCGACGTGGGGTCGGACGACGAAGACCAGCACGTCCGCGGCAGCCACCACGGGCGTCACCGGGCTGCCGAGGGTGAAGCGCCCGACGTCGGCGACGACGGTGCCGACGTGCCGGGTCAGCATGGTGCCGATGGTCCCCCAGACGGGGCCCATGCCTGCCACCTGCTCCGGACGCTGCACGCCACAGAGCACCTGCAGCCCGCCGTCGATCTCCTGCAGGTGCGGCTCGAGCGACATAGCGGCAGCCCCGCGCCGGGCGTCGACGGCGAGCGAGAGCAGCCCGCGCTCGGGGTCCAGCGGCTCCTGCGTCGCCGTGCGCGCGACCAGGGCGACGTCGCCGCCCGCGGGGTCGGCGTCGACAAGGACGGCCTGCGTGGGCCAGACCGACGCGAGCACGCGTGCGGTCGTCGTCACGCCGGGCGCCCCCTTGGCGGAGGCCATCGCGACGAGCACGTCAGCTCCCCTCGTCGATCGGCTGGCCGCGGGTCACGAGGATCACCGAGAGGTCGCCGGACGACGCGACCGCGGCAACCTGCGGCGCGTCGGCGGTGTCCACGATGAAGGTCGCCGTGATGCCGGATCCGGCGCTGCCCGCGGTCGTCGCAGCACCCTTGTTGCGGGTGGCGCTGACCAGGGCGTCCGGGACGAGCACGCGACCCGCGGCGTCGGTCACCGCGACGAGCTGGACGATGTCTCCGGGCTGCAGCCCGCTGGCGGGCATCCGGCCGGGCTCGATGTCCGCACCCACGGCGACCATGCCGTCCTTCAGAGGCCCGGAGTCACCGAGCATGGACACGTCGAGGAGCTGCCCCTCGGACAGCTTCACCCGCGCGTACTTGCCCACGACGTCCGCCATCTGCGAGGCGGGCACGAGCAGGGTGCCGTCCGCGGCCACCGGCACGCTGTGCAGGTCGTCCTCACCGATCTGCGAGCCGGCGGCGACGTCCTTCGAGACGGCCAGCATCGGCACGCGCTCGTCGGCGCGCAGCGCGAGCAGCCCGGCCACCGCGGCACCGCCGACGATGAGCAGCACCGCGAGGGCGGCCAGCATCGGACGCCGCTCACGGGGTGCGGGCGGCAGCCGGTCGCTGCGGGCTCCGGTGGCGGAGATGCCCCGGTCCTCGCGTGCGCGGCGGCGGTCGGTCACGTTGTCGCGCGCCTGGGCGCCAGTCGGGCTCGTCATCTGGGAGTGTCACACCTCGTGTCGGACGGACCCGACACCTGCCGGGACGACGTGAACTATAAGGCGAGACCTGCGGCGGCCGCCGCGTGGGCCGCCCCCGTGGGCCAGACATCACCCGCAGGTCCCGTGCGGTGCGGACGTGGGGCCCTAGAAGAGCACCGGCTGGGCGGCCGCAACCGTGGGCTCATGCACCGTGAGCAGGCCGGACGCCAGGCTCCCCGCCGGGTAGGTGCCCTCCCCCGCCGGCCCGTCCCGCCTCGTGCGGTGGCCCGACGAGTCCGCGAAGCCGTGCCGCACGAGCAGCGGCCGGACCCGCTCGTCGAGCCACCGCACGTACTCCCGAGGCGCGTACGCCCCGCGACCGTAGAGCTCCTCGTAGCGGGGCACGAGCGCCGGCGCGTGCTCCCGGAGCCAGGCGAGGAACAGCGGCTTGACGGGTCCCCGGAGATGCAGAGGAAGCACGGTCACCCCGGTCGCCCCCGCGTCGGCGAGGTCCCGCAGGAGGGCGTCCAGCTGGGCGCGGTCGTCCGTGAGCCACGGCAGGACCGGTGCGACCATGACGCCGCACGGCAGACCCGCCTCCCGCACGGCGCGGATGAGGTCGAGCCGAGCGCGCGGCGTCGGCGTCCCGGGCTCGACCGCCTGCTGCAACGACTCGTCCCCGACGGCCAGCGAGACGCCGATGCCCACGGGCACCGCCCGCGCCGCCTCGGCCAGCAGCGGCAGGTCCCGGCGCAGCAGGGTCCCCTTGGTCAGGATCGACAACGGGGTGCCGCTGCCCGCCAGCGCCTCGATGATCCCCGGCATGAACCGGTACCTGCCCTCGACCCGCTGGTACGGGTCCGTGTTGGTGCCGAGAGCGACGTGCTCGCGCGCCCAGGACCGGCGGCCCAGCTCCGCGCGCAGCACGTCGACGACGTTGGTCTTCACGACGATCTGCGTCTCGAAGTCCCGCCCGGCCCCCAGGTCGAGGTACTCGTGGGTGGGCCGCGCGAAGCAGTACGTGCAGGCGTGCAGGCAGCCGCGGGTCGGGTTGACGGTCCACCGGAACGGCATGCGGGACGCTTCCGGCACCTTGTTGAGCGCGCTCCTGCACGTGACCTCGTGGAAGGTCACGCCCGCGAACTCGGGGGTCCGCACGCTGCGCACCAGCCCGGCGAGCGTCAGCCCGGGCAACGCGTCGGTGTCGTCCGTCCCCAGCTTCTGGCCGTCCCATCGCATGCCCTCATGCGAACACGTGTTCGAACGACTGTCAAGCAGGAACCACGCGGGGCCACAGGTCCGCCTCGGCCGGCGCCCACGTCGCGGCGTCCGCGTCGACCTGCTCACCCGAGCGGATGTCCTTGACCTGGTCCGCCCCGTCCTCGCCGACGAACCACACGAACGGGATGCCGCGGCGGTCGGCGTGCCGGATCTGCTTGCCGAACTTCGCGGCGGACGGAGCCACCTCGACGGGGATGCCCCGCGCCCGCAGGGACGCCGCGACCGCGTCGGACCGGTCCCGCGCCTCCTCGGCGCTCACCGCGACGAGGACCGCACTGGGCACCGACCGCGTGGTGGTCACCAGCCCGCCGCCGATGAGCCGCGACACCAGCCGGGACACCCCGATCGACAGGCCGACCCCGGGGTACGTGTTCGCGCCGTCCGACGCCAGCGTGTCGTAGCGGCCACCGGAGCAGATGGAGCCGAGCTGCTCGTGGCCCACCAGCACCGTCTCGTAGACCGAGCCCGTGTAGTAGTCGAGGCCGCGCGCGATCTTGAGGTCCGCGACCACGACACCGGGTGCTCGCGCGGCGGCGGCCCGCAGGAGCGCGCCCAGCTCCTCGAGCCCTTCGTCGAGGAGCTCGTTCGACGTGACCGCGAGGTCCCGCACCCGGGCGACCACCGTCTCGTCCGAGCCGCTGATCGACGCGAGCTCCAGGCACGCGCGCGCCTGCGCCTCGTCGGCCCCGGCCTCCTCGACCAGCAGCGCGGCGACGGCGTCGGCGCCGATCTTGTCGAGCTTGTCGATGTTGCGCAGCACGGCGTCGACGTCCGTCAGCCCGAGTCCTCGGTAGAAGCCCTCGGCCACCTTGCGGTTGTTGACGAGGATGCGCACCGGCGGCACGCCGATCTCCCGCAGCGCGCCGAGCGCCTCGGCCATCACCAGGGGCAGCTCGACCTCGTAGTGGTACGGCAGCGCCCCGGCGCCCACCACGTCGATGTCCGCCTGGACGAACTCGCGGAACCGACCGTCCTGGGGACGCTCTCCGCGCCACACCTTCTGGATCTGGTAGCGCCGGAACGGGAACGCCAGGTGACCGGCGTTCTCGAGTACGTAGCGCGCGAACGGCACCGTGAGGTCGAAGTGCAGCCCCAGGGTCCCCGCGCGGTCCGGATCGACGCCGGCGTCCTCCTGCAGGCGGCGCAGCACGTAGACCTCCTTGGAGGTCTCGCCCTTGCGCAGCAGCTGGTCGAGGGGCTCGACCGCCCGAGTCTCGATGCCGGCGAAGCCGTGCAGCTCGAAGGTGCGGCGCAGCACGTCGAGGACGTGCTGCTCGACGAGGCGCCCGTCGGGCAGCCACTCGGGAAATCCGGACAGAGGGGTGGGTCGCGCCATGGGGCCCGATCCTTCCAGACCCTCGGGGCGCTCGAGGACCGGCTAGAGACGCTGCAGGTACGGGTTGTGCGCCAGCTCGCTCGAGATCTCGCTCGTCGGGCCGTGCCCGGGGACGACGACGGTCCCGGGCGGGAGCGTCGCGACGACCTCCCGCAGCGTCCGCTGCATCGTGGCCTGGTCACCGCCGGGCAGGTCGGTGCGTCCCACGGAGCCGGCGAACAGGACGTCACCGGTGAACGCGAGGTCCTCGACGAGGTACAGGGTCGACCCCTCGGTGTGGCCCGGTGCGTGCCGGGCGACGATCCGCAGCCCGCCGAGCTCGAGCACCGAGTCGGCGGAGCGGACGTCGTCGACGCCCCCGAACGGCTCCACCCGATCCGGCGCCGCGTAGCGCGCCGGGTCGACACCCGTCGCCACCAGGGCCTGCGCCAGCGGGCCGGACGGATCGTGCGTCGGCGACCCCGACGAGCCGAGCAGGCCCAGCGTGCCGAACGGGTCGGCGAGCCGGTAGGCGTCGGCGGCGTGCAGCAGCACCGGGACGTCGAGCGCCGCCGACAGGGGTCCGGCGTCCCACGTGTGGTCGACGTGGCCGTGGGTGGCCAGGACAGCGGCCGGGCGCAGGCCCCGCGCCCGGACCAGGCTCAGCACCTCCTGCATGACGCCCGCGCCGGCGTCGATGACGACGCACGACCCGTCGTCGTCGACGAGCACGCTGCACCGGGCGCCGAAGACGGCGGACACGAGGGTGATCACCTGCATGGCAGGCACGGTAGTCCTCCTGCGTGTCCGAACTCTGACGTCACCCGCGCCGCCGCTGGTGGTCGGTCTCCCAGGCTTGCCTAGACTGTCCCGGGTCCCCTACATGCAGTGCGGCTGGCGGACGACCGGAGCCGCACACCGCGACGACGCAAGGAGCGTGTGCGTGTCCACCAAGAGCGAGCGTGAGTACGAGCGCCGCCGGTACGAGAAGTGGCAGGAGCGCCAGGCCAAGGCCCGCGCCCGTCGCCATCGTCAGCGCGTCATCGCCGGCAGCATCGTCGGCGCCCTCGTGCTCGCCACCGGTGTCGTCGCGGCACTCGCGCTCACGAACGACGACACGCCCGCCGCCGCACCGACGCAGTCAGCGCCCGCGCCGGACGCCGGGCAGGTCCCGGACCCGTCGCTGGCCGAGGGCCGCACGTGGACCGGCACCCTCGCGCTGTCCCAGGGTGAGATCGGCATCGAGCTCGACGGCGCCGCCGCGCCCCAGGCGGTGGCCAACTTCGTCAGCCTCGCCGGGGACGGGTTCTTCGCGAGCACGAAGTGCCACCGTCTCACCGAGGAGGGCATCTTCGTCCTCCAGTGCGGTGACCCGACAGCGCTCGGCACCGCGGACCCCACCACGGGCGGCACCGGCGGACCCGGCTACAGCTGGGGACCGATCGAGAACGCACCGACGGACGACGTCTACCCGGCGGGAACCATCGCCATGGCGCGCACCGGCGACGACGGCAGCTCCATGGGCAGCCAGTTCTTCCTGGTGTACAAGGACTCACCGATTCCCGCAGATGCTGCGGGTGGCTACACCGTGTTCGGCCAGATCACGTCCGGCATGGACGTGCTGCAGGCCATCGCCGACGCGGGCACCGTCGAAGGGACCACGGTCCCGGTGTCCGACGTCATCATCGAGGGAGTGAACATCCAGTGACGCAGACCCCGACGTCCGGACCCGTGCCCGAGCAGCCCGAGGCACCCGCCGTGCCCGACGAGCGCGACGCTGCGGCTCCCGACACGGTCGCACCGGACGCTCCCCCGGTCGACACACCCGGCGAGGTGGCCGGCGCGCCCGAGGCAGCCGCCGAGGACACCTCCGAGCCGGAGGCAACCCCCGAGGAGACCACCGAGCCGTCGGCAACCCCCGAGGAGACCACCGAGCCGTCGGCAACCACCGAGGAGGCCACCGAGCCGGAGGCGACTCCCGACGAGGCCGGCGAGTCCGTGGCGCCCGCCGACGACGCCACCGACGCCGGGGCCGCTGTCGAGGTTTCCACCGAGACCGAGGCGGCTGCCGAGGCGACCACCGAGGCCGAGCCGCAGACGGATGCGTCCGGCGCCGCGGAGCCCGCGGAGCCCGCGGAGGAGCCCGCCCCCGCGGAGACCGCACCGCAGACCGAGTCGGCCACGGAGTCGCCGGTCGACGCACCGGCTCCTGCGGCGCCCCCCTCGGGCGCACGGCCCGTCCCGCGTCCCCGCCCGGTTCCGCACCCGCCCGCCCACCCGGCCCCCACGGCCGCGGCGAGCGTCCCGGCCGCGCCGGTCGCCCCGCCGCAGGACGCCGCCGAGGCAGCCCACGCCGCCACGTTCGGCAGCGTCGACGAGGAGGGCAACGTCTCCGTGCGCGAGGCGTCGGGCGAGCGCGTGGTCGGGCAGTACCCCGGCGCGAGCACGCAGGAGGCTCTCGCGCTCTACGTGCGCCGCTTCCTGGACCTGCAGGCGAAGGTCACGCTGTTCGAGGCACGCCTGACCGCTGCGGACCTGTCGGTCAAGGAGATCGACCAGACGCTGGCCAAGCTCACCGAGGAGGTGGCGGAGCCGGCGGCCGTGGGCGACCTCGACGGGCTGCGCAGCCGCCTGGAGGCGCTGCGGGTCACCGCGGCATCGCGCCGGGCCGCCGCCGAGGCGGAGCGTGCCGCGGCACGGGAGGCCGCGGTCGCGGCTCGCACGCAGATCGTGGAGCAGGCCGAGAAGATCGCGTCCACGGATCCGGCGCGTATCCAGTGGCGCCCCGCGGGCGAGCAGCTGCGTCTCCTGCTGGACCAGTGGAAGGAGGCCCAGCGCACCGGTCCGCGTCTGGACCGACCCACGGAGGAGTCGCTCTGGAAGCGGTTCAGCCACGCGCGCACCACGTTCGACCGCGAGCGTCGGCACTTCTTCGCCGAGCTCGAGCTGCGCAACGCGTCCGCCAAGCAGGTCAAGGAGAACCTCGTCGCCGAGGCCGAGCGCCTGCAGTCGAGCACCGACTGGGGTGCCACGGCGGGGGTGTTCCGCGACCTCATGACGCAGTGGAAGGCCGCGGGACGTGCCAGCCGCGCCGACGACGACGCCCTGTGGGCCCGCTTCCGGGCGGCGCAGGACGCCTTCTTCGCCGCCCGGGACGCCCAGTCGGCCGCGACGGATGAGGAGTTCCGCGCCAACCTCCAGGTCAAGGAGGCGCTGCTCGCCGAGGCCGAGGCGCTCGTGCCCGTGACCGACCTGGCCGCGGCGAAGGCCGCCCTGCACCGGATCCAGGACCGGTGGGAGGCCGCGGGCAAGGTGCCGCGTGCCGACGTCCAGCGGGTCGAGGGCCGCCTGCGCGCCGTCGAGACCGCCATCCGGGACACCGACCAGGCCCAGTGGCGGCGGACCAACCCCGAGACCCGTGCGCGGGCCGAGGGCGCGGCGGCGCAGCTCGAGCAGGCCATCGCCGGGCTCGAGGCCGACCTCGAGCGCGCGAAGGCGGTCGGCGACGCACGCAAGATCGCCGACGCGCAGGCCGCACTCGACGCCCGCCGTGCGTGGCTGGAGCAGGTCCAGCGCGCCGCGCAGGACGCACGGGGCTGACGGGCTGACCTCACCCCCAGCGGTCGGACCAGGCCCTCGCCCACCGGGCGGGGGCCTGGTCCGTCCACAGATCCCCGACGAAGGCGCTGTCGGCACCGACGAGCGGCCATGCTGGCCCGGTGAGCACCCGCCTCGACGCGTACCGCGCGGTGCCACCGGTGCTGCCACGCACGGTGACCCGCGACGACGTCGGCGCAGCGGCGTGGTTCGGGCTCCTGCGCGACGGGGTCGTGCGGGTGGTGTGGGGCGACGTCGCCATCGCGGCCGACCTGCCCGACACCCCGGAGCTGCGGACGCTCGCCCTCGCGCCGCTGGTGCCCGCCCGCGGCGTCATCGGCCGGCGCACGGCGGCGTGGGTGCACACGGGGCTGTTCCCGCCGGTGCGCGTCGAGGTCCTGGTCCGCACGGGCGGGCGCCGGACGGACCCGCACCCGGAGCGGGTCGCGGCTGAGGCGACCCTCGCGCCGGAGGACGTCGTGCGGGTCGGTGGGCACCAGGTGACGTCCGTGCAGCGCACCGGCCTCGACCTGGCCCGGATGCTGCCGTACCCGGAGGCCGTCCCGCTTCTGCGGGCGCTTCAGGGCGTCGGGCTGGACCCGACACGCGCCCTCGCGTCGCTCGACGCGTTCCGCGGTCAGCGCGGGGTCCGCCGGGCGCAGAGCACCCTGCGCGGCCTCTGAGGTCAGGCGCGGATCGCCGGCTCCTCGGCGGCCTTGGCCCCCGTGATGCGGTAGACGTCGAAGACGCCCTCGACCTTGCGCACGGCGGCCAGCACGGAGGCGAGATGGGAGGGCTCGGCCATCTCGAACACGAACCGCGACAGCGCCACCCGGTCGCGCGACGTCGAGACGGATGCCGACAGGATGTTCACGTGCGAGTCGGACAGCACGCGCGTCACGTCCGAGAGCAGGCGGCTGCGGTCGAGGGCCTCGACCTGGATCTGCACCAGGAACATGGACGAGCTGTTGTGGCTCCAGTCGACCTCGACCATGCGCTCGGGCTGCTCGCGCAGGCTGGCGACGTTGATGCAGTCGCTGCGGTGCACGCTGACGCCGGAGCCCCTCGTCACGAAGCCGACGATCTCGTCGCCGGGCACCGGGGTGCAGCACTTGGCGAGCTTGACCCAGATGTCGTCGACGCCCTTGACCACCACCCCGGGGTCGCCCGTGCGCACCCGGCGCTGCGTCTGGCCGGGCCGAGCGACCTCGGCGAGGTCCTCCTCCGCCGCGGGCTCCCCACCCATGGACTGGACGAGCCGCTGCACGACCGTCCCGGCGGACACCTGGCCCTCGCCGATCGCCGCGTACAGCGCCGAGACGTCCGCGTAGCGCATCTCGTTGGCGAGTGCGACGAGCGACTCGTGCGAGAGCAGGCGCTGGATCGGCAGGTTCTGCTTGCGCATCGCCTTGGCGATGGCGTCCTTGCCGTGCTCGATCGCCTCCTCGCGGCGCTCCTTGGAGAACCACTGGCGGATCTTGTTGCGCGCGCGGGGGCTCTTGACGAAGCCGAGCCAGTCACGCGACGGGCCGGCCGTCTCCGACTTCGACGTGAACACGTCGACCACGTCGCCGTTCTCCAGCGACGAGTCCAGCGGCACGAGCCGCCCGTTGACGCGCGCACCCATGGTCCGGTGGCCCACCTCGGTGTGCACGGCATAGGCGAAGTCGACCGGCGTGGAACCGGACGGCAGCCCGATCACGTCGCCCTTGGGGGTGAAGACGTAGACCTCGGACCCGGCGATCTCGAACCGCAGGGAGTCGAGGAACTCGCTCGGGTCGGCCGTCTCCTTCTGCCAGTCGACCAGCTGCCGGAGCCACTGCATGTCGTTGCCGGAGGCGTCCTTGTCGGACTTCTCGGAGCTCTTCGCGCTCTCCTTGTACTTCCAGTGCGCCGCGACGCCGTACTCCGCGCGCCGGTGCATGTCGTGCGTCCGGATCTGGATCTCCACCGGCTTGCCGCCGGGGCCGATCACGGTGGTGTGCAGCGACTGGTACAGGTTGAACTTCGGCATGGCGATGTAGTCCTTGAACCGCCCCGGCACCGGGTTCCACCGCGCGTGCAGCGCGCCGAGCGCCGCGTAGCAGTCCCGCACCGAGTCGACCAGGACGCGCACCCCGACCAGGTCGTAGATGTCCGCGAAGTCGCGACCGCGGACGATCATCTTCTGGTAGATCGAGTAGTAGTGCTTGGGCCGGCCGGTCACGGTCGCGCGGATCTTCGCCTTGCTGAGGTCCGCACCGACCTGCTCGCGGACGGTCGCCAGGTACTCCTCGCGCGCCGGTGCGCGCTCGGCCACCAGGTGCACGATCTCGTCGTAGACCTTCGGGTACAGCGTCGCGAACGACAGGTCCTCGAGCTCCCACTTGATCGTGTTCATGCCGAGCCGGTGGGCCAGCGGCGCGTAGATCTCGAGCGTCTCGCGGGCCTTCTTCTCCGCCGACGCCGCGGCGACGAACTTCCAGGTCCGGGCGTTGTGCAGCCGGTCCGCCAGCTTGATGACGAGCACCCGGATGTCACGCGACATCGCGACGACCATCTTGCGGACCGTCTCGGCCTGCGCCGCGTCGCCGTAGGTGACCTTGTCCAGCTTGGTCACGCCGTCGACCAGCATGGCGATCTCGGGTCCGAACTCGCGACGCAGCTGGTCCAGCGAGTAGTCGGTGTCCTCCACGGTGTCGTGCAGGAGTGCCGCCGCGAGCGTCGAGGGCGTCATCCCGAGCTCGGCCAGGATCGTGGCGACCGCGACCGGGTGGGTGATGTACGGGTCACCGCTCTTGCGCAGCTGGCCGCGGTGCGCCTTCTCGGCCACCACGTACGCCTGCTCGACCACGGCCAGGTCGGCCTTGGGGTGGTTGGTTCGCGCCGCCTGCAGCACCGGCTCGATTGCCGGGAAGGCGGCGCCGCTGCGGGCGCCGAAGCGGCCCAGGCGCGACCGCATGCGGCTCGACGGGGAGTCGCCGGGTGTCGACGGGACCCCGGACTCGGGCGTGCGGACGTCCTCGCTCATCACACCCCCTCCCACGGTCGAGGCGACAGTCTACGACCGCGCGCGAGCTGGGACGTCCACGGGACGGCAGGGCACCGCGCACGGCGTCGTGCCGAGTGTCGTCAGGGAACGGCGACCAGGACGTCGACGGGGTGCCCCGCGAGTCGCTCGCGACCGCCCAGGGCCTCGAGCTCGACCAGGAACGAGAGGCCGACGACGTGCGCACCGCACCGCTCGAGCAGCGCGACCGTGGCGGCCGCGGTACCACCGGTCGCCAGCACGTCGTCGATGACCAGGACGCGGGCGCCGGCGGGGACCGTCGCGGGGTGGATCTCGATCGTGGCCGTGCCGTACTCGAGGTCGTAGGACTCCGCGGCCGTCGGCCCGGGCAGCTTGCCGGCCTTGCGCACCGGGAGCACCCCAGCGCCGAGCGCGACCGCGACGGGCGCAGCGATCAGGAACCCGCGCGCCTCCATGCCGGCGACCAGGTCCACCGGCCCGTCCACGCGGGCGGCGATCTCGGCGATCACGGCCGCGAACGCCGCGGCGTCCGCCAGCAGGGGCGTGATGTCCCGGAACATGACGCCCGGCTTCGGGTAGTCGGGAACCAGGCGCACCAGCTCGTCGATCCGGCGCAGCACGTCGGCCCGCGAGACGGGTGCGCCGACCGGCGCCACCGTCACGCGCTGTGCCTCGGTCATCGCTTGCGCTTGGGCTGCGCGGCGAAGCCCTGGTGCGCACCGGGCTTCAGGGCACCGACCGCCACGCGGACCTGACCGGCGGGCTCGAGCTCGTCCTGGCCGCCGGCGGCGCGTGCGGCGCGAGCCGCCAGGACCTTCGCGGTGTGCTCCCGGATCGCCGGCTCACGCTCGCGCAGGGCGACCTCGACGGGCGTCGCGATGAAGACCGACGAGAACGTGCCGATCAGCATCCCGACGAAGAGGGCCAGTGCGATGTCCCGCAGCGTCCCCGCGCCGAGGATGAAGGCGCCCACGAACAGGATGGCGCTGACCGGCAGCAGGGCGACGACCGACGTGTTGATCGAGCGCACCAGCGTCTGGTTGACCGCCAGGTTGGCCTTCTCGCTGTACGTGTAGCGCGACTGCTGCAGCGTGTCCGCGGTGTTCTCCCGGACCTTGTCGAACACGACGACCGTGTCGTAGATCGAGTACCCGAGGATCGTCAGGAACCCGATGACCGTCGCCGGGGTGACCTCCCAGCCGACACCCGCGTAGACCCCGACCGTGATGATCAGGTCGTGGAACAGCGCGATGAGCGCGGCAGCGGCCATCCGCCAGTTGCGGAAGTAGAGGGTCATCACGACCGCCGCGAGCAGCAGGAACACCACGATGCCGGTGATGGCCTTCTGCGAGATGTCCTTGCCCCACGACGGGCCGATGAACGAGCTCGTGACGTTCGTGGCCTCCTCCACGTCGTACGCCGCGGCGAGGGCGTTCTTGACCTCCGTCACCTCGTCGTTGGTGAGGGTGGAGGTCTGGACCCGCAGCGCGCTGTCACCGACGGTCGTGACCTTCGGCTGCTCGTCGGGCGAGACGGCGAGGACCGTGTCGATGGCGAGCTGCTGGTCCGTGTCCGAGACGCCGGAGACCACGAACTCGGAACCGCCGCGGAACTCGATCCCCGGGTTCAGGCCCGGGCGGACCAGCAGGACCGCGGAGATCAGGACGAGGACCGCCGAGATCGCGAACCAGATCTTCCGGCGGCCGACGATGTCGTACGACCGACGGCCGGTGTAGAGGTCGTTGCCCCACTGGGCGAAGCCGGAGGCCATCAGTGCTCGTTCCCCTCGGTGCGCCCGGACTCGGGCTCGGACTGCTGGCTGGCGTCGACCGGCGCGTCCGCGGCGGCCTTCTGCTCGGCGGCGCGTGCCGCGGCCCGGCGCTCGGCGATCGTCAGACCGCCCCCGCCACCGCCCCCGGCGCCGACTGCGACCGGGACACGGGTCGTCGTCTCGGACTCCAGGGCCGCGTCCTCGACGGGCGCGTCCTCGGGCGTCGCCGAGCCGGAGACCACGCGTCCGCGGCCCACGTAACGGGTTCCCGGTGCTCCCAGCCGCCGCGGGTCCAGGCCGGAGAGCCGGTGCCCCTGGCCGAAGAACTTGGTCCGGGCGATGAGCTGCATGATCGGGTGCGTGAACATGAAGACCACGATCACGTCGATCAGGGTGGTCAGACCGAGGGTGAACGCGAAGCCGCGGACGCTGCCCACGGCGAGCACGTAGAGCACGATCGCGGCCAGGAAGTTCACCGCGTCGGACGCCAGGATGGTGCGGCGGGCCCGCTCCCAGCCGCGGTCGACCGCCGCCACGAGCGTGCGGCCCTCGCGCAGCTCGTCACGGATCCGTTCGAAGTACACGATGAACGAGTCCGCGGTGATGCCGATGGCGACGATCAGGCCGGCCACACCGGGCAGCGAGAGCCGGTAGCCCTGCGTCCAGGACAGCAGGGTGATGACCCCGTAGGTGAGCAGCCCTGCGACGACCAGGGAGGCCACGGTCACCAGACCGAGCGCCCGGTACTGCAGCAGCGAGTAGATGACGACCAGGCCGAGCCCGATCAGACCGGCGAGCAGGCCCTTCTCGAGCTGCTCGGAACCGAGCGTCGCCGAGATCTGCTCCTCGCTCTCCACCGTGAACGTCAGCGGAAGCGAACCGAAGTTGAGCTGGTTGGCCAGGCTGGCCGCCGTCTCACGCGTGAACGTGCCGGAGATCTCCGCCTTGCCGTCCGAGATGATCACGCCGGTGTCCAGGCTCGGGGCCGAGATCACGAGGCCGTCGAGCACCATCGCGAACTGGTTCTGCGGCGGCGTGCCGGCCAGGCTCTGCAGACGCGTCGTGACGTCGGTGAACTGCGTGGTGCCCTTCGAGTCGAACGCGATGTTGACGACCCACTGGTTGGTCGTCGCACCGGTGGACGTCACTCCCAGGCCCGAGCTCGCGCTGGAGATGCGCGCACCCTCGATCTCGACCGGACCAAGGATGTACTTCGCGCTGCCGTCCTGGCTGCACGTGACGAAGGCCTTGTCCGGGTCGCCGTTGACGCCACCGGTCAGGTTGGCGGCGTCGGTGCAGTCCAGGGCGTCGAACTGGGCCTGGACCGCCGGGGTGATGTAGTACGCCGCGTCGCTCGGGGTGTCGGGCGCCGCCTTCGCCGGCTCGTCCGAGGGCTCCTCGGCTGCGGCGGTCGGCTCGGGCGTGGCGGCCGGCGCCGCCGGGTCCGTACCCGCCACGGACTCGGTGGGCTCCGGCGTCGGGGTGGTGTCCGTCGGCGTCGGGTTCCCGATGGCCAGCACCGGGCGGAAGGCCATCTGCGCCGACGTGCGGACCAGCTCGAGCGTCTCCTCGCTGGGGTTGCCCGGCAGCGCGACGACGATCTTGCCGCCGCTCTGGCTCGTGATCTCCGCCTCCGCCACGCCGGACGAGTCGACGCGCTGGCGGATGACGTCGATCGCCTGCGTGATCGACGCCGAGGTGACATCCTCGCCGCTGTCCGCGACCGGGGTCAGCACGATCTGCGTCCCGCCCTCGAGGTCGAGCGCGAGGTTCGGCGTCAACGACGCGGTGGACCACTTGGTCCCCGCGGCGATGCTGCCGAGGAGCGCGAACACGAGGACGGCGAGCACGACGAGCGTGCGGACGGGCCTCTGGCGGCGTGTAGGAGGAGCCAACGGAGTTCTTCTCTCGTGCGCGCACCGGCCGCGCGGGCGGCCGGTGGGGTCGAGGTCCGGGCGTCGTCACCCGGACCGAACGGTCTACTTGGTGTCCGGCTCCCCGTCCTTGCGGACCGGAGGCAGCGTGGACAGGTCGTCCGGGACGTCGATCACGTCGTCGTTCGCGCGGCTGATGCGGTCGGCATCGGTCACCACGGTGTCCTCGTCAGCGAGCTCGTCGACCTCGTCCGTCTCGTCGTCGATCTCCTCGACCGGCGGCTCGATCTTCTTCGCGATCGCGGCCCGGATCCAGCGGGTGTGGGCGCCGGGGCTCGACTCGAGCGTGATGACGTCGTCCTCGACCGCCACGACGGTGCCGAGCAGACCGGAGGCCGTCATGACCTCGTCTCCGGGGACCAGGTTGTTCCGGAACTCCTGCGCCATCTTCTGCTGCTTGCGGGTACGGCTCGACATGAGCCAGAGGGCGCCCAGGGCGATGGCCATGATGATGATGAGTTCCACTGCAGTACAGCTCCGATCGGGGTGGTGTGTCCGCCGCAGTCTAGGCGCAGCGGCTCGCCGCTCCAACGCATGGAGCCGCCCGAGGGTTCCGCGATCGGGCCGCGGGTCAGCCGAAGAGCGTGCCGGAAGCGGCGGGCACCTGGAGCCCGAGGTGCGCCCAGGCGGCCGGCAGGGCGACCCGACCACGGGGGGTGCGGCCGATCAGGCCCTCGCGCACGAGGAACGGCTCAGCCACCGTCTCGACGGTCTCGGGCTCCTCACCGACCGCGACGGCGAGCGTGGTCAGACCCACCGGTCCCCCGCCGAACCGCGTGCACAGTGCCGTGAGCACCGCGCGGTCTAGCCGGTCCAGCCCGAGGTCGTCGACCTCGTAGACCTCGAGCGCCGCGCGCGCTGCAACGAGGCTCAGCGTGCCGTCCCCGCGCACCTCCGCCCAGTCGCGCACGCGCCTGAGCAGGCGGTTCGCGATCCGAGGCGTGCCGCGCGAGCGCGCCGCGAGCTCGGCCGCGGCGGTGTGGTCCAGCGGGACACCGAGCAGCCCGGCCGACCGCACGAGCACGCGCTCGAGGTCGTCCGCCGAGTAGAAGTCGAGGTGCGCGGTGAAGCCGAACCGGTCGCGCAGCGGTGCGGGGAGCAGCCCGGCGCGCGTGGTCGCACCGACGACCGTGAACGGTGGGAGGGTCAGCGGGATCGCGCTGGCGCCGGCTCCCTTGCCGACGATCACGTCGACCCGGAAGTCCTCCATCGCCATGTACAGCAGCTCCTCGGCGGGCCGAGCGAGCCGGTGGATCTCGTCGATGAACAGGACCTCGCCCTCCTCGAGCGAGGACAGGACGGCCGCGAGATCGCCCGCATGCTGGATGGCCGGGCCGCTGGTGACCCGCAGAGGCGCCCCCATCTCCGCCGCGATGATCATCGCGAGCGTCGTCTTGCCGAGCCCGGGAGGCCCCGAGAGCAGCACGTGGTCGGGCGCCTTGCCACGACCGCGGGCCGCGTCGAGCACGAGCGAGAGCTGGTCGCGCACCACGCGCTGCCCGACGAACTCGTCGAGCCGGCGCGGACGCAGGGCCGCCTCGGCCGCACGCTCCAGGTCGTCGGCACCCGCCTGCACGAGCGACTCGGCGGCGAAGCGTTCGGTCACCAGCTCCTCGCGCTCCTCAGCCATGCCCGCCCCCGAGCGTCCGCAGCGCCGCACGCAGCACGCCGGCCACCTCGTCGGCCGCGACCGGGCCCTCGGTGCCCTCGAGCACCGTCGCCACGGCGTCGCCGGCCGCGCGCGCGTTCCAGCCGAGTCCGACCAGCGCCTCGACCACCTGGTCGCGCCGGTCGCCGCCGAAGACCGCGGCCGCCGGGGCCGAGGTGCTCGCCGGGACGCCGATGCGGTCCTTCAGCTCGAGGACGATGCGCTGCGCGCCCTTGAGGCCGATCCCGGGCACGCGCTGGAGCGCCTTGAGGTCCTCGTCGACGACCGCTCGGCGCAGCCCGTCCGGGGTGTGCACCGCGAGCATCGCCAGGGCCAGGCGCGGGCCGACGCCGCTGACGGTCTGCACGACCTCGAAGACCTCGCGCTCGTCGCCGTCCGCGAACCCGAAGAGGGTCAACGCGTCCTCGCGGACCACCAGGGACGTCTCGAGCTGCGCGGTGGATCCCACCCGCAGTCCCGCGAGGGTGGCCGGCGTGGCGTGCAGCAGCAGGCCTACTCCCCCGACCTCGACCACCGCGGCGTCGAGCCGCACCGCCTGCACCGTGCCGTGGACCGACGCGATCACCGGCCACCTCCATCGCCTCGAGAGTCAGTCTGCTGCGCACACTCTGACACACGCAGACGAACAGGTGTACGAAGACACGCGGTCACCCGCGGCGCCGGGCCGCCTGCTCCGCGGTCGCCCACGCGCGCTGCGCGGCGGTCAGCGAGCCGGGAGCCCGCTGTGGTGCGCCCAGGGCTCCCGCCGGCCGCCACAGGTGACAGACCGCGAGGGCGAGAGCGTCCGCGGCATCGGCCGGGCGGGGCAGCTCCTCGAGCCGCAGGAGCCGCTGCACCATGGTCTGGACCTGGGCCTTGTCGGCCCGACCGTTCCCGGTGACCGCGGCCTTGACCTCGCTCGGGGTGTGCAGTGCGACGGGGATGCGGCGTCGCGCCGCGGCGAGCATCGCGATGCCCGCGACCTGAGCGGTGCCCATCACCGTGCGCAGGTTCTGCTGGGCGAAGACCCGCTCGACCGCGACGGCGTCGGGCGCGTGCTCCTCCAGCCACTCCTCGAGCTGCCGCTCGATGGCCAGCAGGCGCTGGTCGACGTCCCAGAGCGCGTCCGAGGTGGCGACACCCACCGCCACCATCGACAGCCGCCGCGACGAGTGGCCGTCGACGACGCCAAGACCGCACCGGGTCAGGCCGGGGTCGACTCCGAGGACGCGCACGGCACATGGTCCCAGGCGTCCCCGGCCGATCCGGGGAGGCCGCGCCGGACGTCGACGTGACCTGGCCGACGCGCGGCCGGGATCACGCCCGCGCCTCAGTCGTTCTCGAGCTCCGCCATGACCTCGTCGGACGCGTCGAAGTTCGCGTAGACGTTCTGCACGTCGTCCGAGTCCTCGAGCGCGTCGATGAGACGCAGGATCTTGCGGGCGCCCTCCGCGTCCACCTCGATCTGGGTGGCGGGCCAGAACACGACGTCCGCCGAGTCGTACTCGATGCCCGCGTCCTGCAGCGCCGTGCGCACGGGCACCAGGTCGGTCGCCTCGGAGAGCACCTCGAAGGCCTCGCCGATGTCGTTGACGTCCTCGCCCCCGGCGTCCAGCACGGCCTCCATCACGGCCTCCTCGCTGGTCCCCTCCTTGGGCACGATGACGACGCCCTTGCGCGAGAACAGGTAGGACACCGAGCCGGGGTCGGCCATCTGGCCGCCGTTGCGGGTGAACGCGACGCGCACGTCCGAGGCCGCCCGGTTGCGGTTGTCGGTCAGGCACTCGACCAGGACCGCGACCCCGCCGGCGCCGTAGCCCTCGTACATGATCGTCGAGTAGTCGGCGCCGCCGGCCTCCTGGCCGGAGCCGCGCTTCACCGCCCGGTTGATGTTGTCGATCGGGACGGAGTTCTTCTTGGCCTTCTGGACCGCGTCGAACAGCGTGGGGTTGCCCGCGAGGTCACCGCCGCCCGTGCGGGCGGCCACCTCGATGTTCTTGATCAGCTTCGCGAACAGCTTGCTCCGCTTGGCGTCGACCACGGCCTTCTTGTGCTTGGTGGTGGCCCACTTGGAGTGACCCGACATCGCTTCAGCTACCCCTTCGTCTCCTGTGCATGCCCGGGTGCCCCGGCCTCGGCTGCTGCGCCGACGGTCACAGGCTGTCGCGGACGATCTCTACGAACAGTTGGTGCACCCGGGTGTCTCCGGTGACCTCCGGGTGGAACGAGGTCACGAGCAACGGGCCCTGGCGGACGGCCACGATCCTACCGGCGGCGGGGCCCGACTCCACGCGCGCCAGCACGGTGGCGTCGGGACCGACCTCCTCGACCCACGGCGCGCGGATGAAGACGGCGTGCAGCGGTTGCTCGGCGGCGGCCTGGAGCCCGTCGATGACCAGGTCGGTCTCGAACGACTCCACCTGCCGGCCGAACGCGTTGCGCCGGACCGTCACGTCGACGCCGCCGAGCGTCTGCTGGCCCTCGATGCCGCCGAGCACCCGGTCCGCGAGCAGGATCATCCCCGCGCACGAGCCGTACGCGGGCATCCCGTCGCGCAGGCGGGCGCGCACGGGCTCGAACAGGTCGAAGGCGCGCAGGAGCTTGTCCATCGTCGTCGACTCACCGCCGGGGATGACCAGCGCGTCGACGGTGTCGAGCTCGCGCTCACGGCGCACCGGGACGGCGGTCACGCCGGTCGAGGCCAGGGCGTGCACGTGCTCACGCACGTCTCCCTGCAGGGCGAGGACTCCGACGGTCACGGTCACGACGGGAAATTCTAGGCGGTGCCCGGGCACCGACGGGTCCGCCGACCCCGCCGTCGCGGCGACGGCGGGCCCCAGTCGACGGACCGGTCTACTCGCGGACCAGGCCGAGGTGACGCGTGTGACCGTCCCAGGTGGGCAGCAGGCCGCGGACCAGGTCGACGAGACCGTCCGGGAACACCTCGATGTCGACGCGGTCGAGGTCGTCGAGCGACCACCAGCGCAGCTCGTCGATGACGTCGAGCTCGAGGTCGGTCCAGCCCGCGCGGTCGGCGCTGTCGAACGCGGACGCCGGCACGCGTGCGAGGTAGAGGATCTCGTCCTGGCGGCAGTGCTCGGCGAAGAAGTCGAAGATCGCCGACCGCGTGAACACCGGTCCGACCACGGCCTCCGGGTCGAGCACGATCCCCGTCTCCTCGCGGACCTCACGCACCGCGGCCGACAGGGCGTCCTCCCCGTCGTCGATGCCGCCACCGACCGTGAACCACCAGCTGCGGTCGGGCTGGTCGACGTCGTGCCCGCGGATCAGCAGCACCCGGTCGTCCTCGTCGAGCAGGATCACCCGCGCGGCCTCGCGGAACAGCAGGCCGTCGTCGTCGCGGCGCCACTCCGGCCCCAGCCCGTGCACCGGACCGCCGCCGTGCGCGCTCGAGCGCGGGGGGACGGCGAAGGCCGCGGACTCGTCGCCCGCGGCCTCCGGCGTGACAGGGTCCTGCGTCACCAGCCGCGCTCGGCGAGGCGGTGCGGCTCCGGGACGTCCTCGACGTTGATGCCGACCATGGCCTCGCCCAGCCCGCGCGAGACCTTGGCGATGACGTCCGGGTCGTCGAAGAACGTCGTCGCCTTCACGATGGCCGCGGCCCGCTCGGCCGGGTTGCCCGACTTGAAGATGCCGGAGCCGACGAACACGCCCTCGGCGCCCAGCTGCATCATCATCGCGGCGTCGGAGGGGGTGGCGATGCCGCCCGCGGTGAACAGCACGACGGGGAGCTTGCCCGCCTGCGCGACCTCCTTGACCAGGTCGTACGGCGCCTGCAGCTCCTTGGCGGCGACGAACAGCTCGTCCTCCGGCAGCGAGGTCAGGCGGCGGATCTGGTCGCGCAGCGTGCGCATGTGCGTCGTCGCGTTCGACACGTCACCGGTGCCCGCCTCGCCCTTGGAGCGGATCATGGCCGCGCCCTCGGTGATGCGGCGCAGGGCCTCGCCCAGGTTGGTGGCGCCGCAGACGAACGGGACCGTGAAGGCCCACTTGTCGATGTGGTGCGCGTAGTCGGCGGGCGTGAGCACCTCGGACTCGTCGATGTAGTCGACACCGAGCGACTGCAGCACCTGCGCCTCGACGAAGTGGCCGATGCGGGCCTTGGCCATCACGGGGATGGAGACGGCCTCGATGATGCCGTCGATCAGGTCGGGGTCGCTCATCCGGGCGACACCCCCCTGGGAGCGGATGTCGGCGGGGACGCGCTCGAGGGCCATCACGGCGACCGCTCCGGCATCCTCGGCGATCTTGGCCTGCTCCGCGTTGACGACGTCCATGATGACGCCGCCCTTGAGCATCTCCGCCATCCCCCGCTTCACGCGGGCGGTGCCGATGACGCCGGCGTGCGTCGCGCTGGTGGACTGGCTGTTCTCGCTGGTCACGTCAAGCCTCACAGATCGTGTGCGGGATTCGGACGGCCGCGGCGGCGGCCGGATCGGTCAATCGTAGTCCTCGGGCCGTCGATCGCCCGGCCCCGTCTCAGCGGGACGACGGGCTCTGCTCGGTGCCGCTGCGGGCGCCGGGACGGCCCAGGTTCTCGGGCCAGGCGTCGTCCAGCTCCAGGCCCACGGGCTCCGGTGCGTGACCCGCCAGGCGCAGCAGGCGGACCATCGGTCCGCTGCGTGCCCGCGCCGTCTGGGCGACCGCCTCGTTGTGGAACCGACGGGCCAGCTGCACCCGGTACCAGGACGAGGCCAGCAGCTCGACCAGCTCGTTGCCCGCGGGGTCCGCGCGCAGCGCGGCGACCTCGTCGGGATCGTCCAGCGCCTCGCGCAGGGTCGCGGACAGCTCGCTCTCGATCCCGCCGCGGTCCACGGGGACGGTCGTCGTCGTGCCCTCGGGGTGCTCGTCCGGGCCGACGAGCGCCAGGAGGTCCGCCGGCAGCTCGCTCGCCTGGGTGGAGAGCGCGGCCCAGGCCGCCTCACCGACGAGCACCGAGCTCACCGGGTCCAGCAGCCCGGAGGTCGCCAGCTCGGCGGCCACCGTGGCGCGGCGCACCAGCTGCGCGTCGAGCACGGCACGCGACGTCCCGACCTTGCGGTGCAGCCGGTCCAGCCGGGAGGCAGCGACCCACACCCACCACAGCACGAGCGCCAGGACGAGCGTCACGTAGACCGTGATCTCCGACCACATCATCGGACGTCACCCCGGGCACGGCGCATCTCGAGCAGACGCGCGCCGCGCACGGACGACGGGTCCTCGCGCACCGGGGTCTCCTGGCCGGCCACGACCATCTCGTACACGGCGAGCACCTGGCCGGTGACGGTCGACCAGTCGTACTGGCGCACCACCTCCAAGGCGTGCGCGGACACGCGTGCCCGCAGCTCGGCGTCGCCCAGGACCCGCACGAGGGTCCCGGCCAGGTCCTCGCTGTCACCCGTCCGGAACAGGACCCCGGCGGCGCCGTCGTCCAGGACACGGGAGAACGCCCCCAGGTCGCTCGCGACGACGGTCGCGCCCGCGCTCATCGCCTCCACCAGGACGATGCCGAAGCTCTCTCCACCGGTCTGCGGGCCGCAGTACACGTCGACCGAGGCCAGCAGGTTCGCCTTGTCGTCGTCCGAGATGCCGCCGAGGAACTCGACGCTCGCCGCCGCCTCGTCACCGAGGAGCTCGCGCACCTCGTCGGGGCCCGTCTCGCCGCGCCCCGCCACGAGGAACCTGGCGCCGGGGATCTCGGCCAGCACGCGCGGCACCGCCTCGAGCAGGACCGGCAGGCCCTTGCGCGCCTCGTCCAGCCGGCCGAGGAAGGCGATGGTCGGTCGCTCGGGCGTGCCGGTCCAGCGCGCGTCGGGCTGCGCGACGGTGAACGCGTCGACGTAGACCCCGTTGGGGATGACCACCGCGTCCCCGCCCATGTGCTCGACGAGCGTGCGCCGGGCGTCCTCCGAGACGGCGATCCGGGCACCGATCTTCTCCAGCGACTGCCGCACCAGCGGATAGGCCATCTGGAGCGGCCGCGACCGGATGAGCGCCGTGTGGAACGTGGCGACGATGGGGCCGTCCGCGATCCAGAGCGCGAGCATGCCGAGGCTCGGGGTGACCGGCTCGTGCAGGTGCAGCACGTCGAACTCCCCCGCCGCGAGCCACTTGCGCACGCGCGCCGCGGTCACCGGCCCGAAGGTCATCCGCGCGACCGCGCCGTTGTACCGCACGGGGATCGCCCGCCCGGCCGCGGTCATGTAGGAGGGGATGGGGGTGTCGTCGTCGGCGGGCGCGAGGACGGACACCGTGTGCCCGCGGGCGATCAGCGCCTCGGCCAGGTCCCGCACGTGGAACTGGACGCCGCCGGGGACGTCGTAGGAGTACGGGCACACGATCCCGATCCGCAGCGGGCGCGCTCCGTCCGGGCTCATGCGGCCCCCTCCTGTGCGGCGACCGTCGCGGCGTAGCGCACGGGGTCGAGATCCTCGACGAACACCTTCTGCAGCATGTGCCAGTCCTGCGGGTGCTGCCGCACGCCCGCGGCGAACTCGTCGACCCAGGCCTGCGTCAGGACCCGCACGCGGTCGGCGCGCGGCACGTCCGCGGGCAGCTCGACCGGCGTGCTGAACTGGACGACGATGCCCCACGGCGAGCCCGCCGCCCGGCGGCGCGCCCCCGTGAGCCGCTCGTAGTAGATGGTCGTGCTCAGCAGCGGGGCGCCCGTCGTGATGGCCAGCGCCGCGGGACCCGCGGCGACCCGGGCGCGCTCCCCGAGCAGGTCCACCTCGACGCCCCGGGACGTCAGGTCGCGGTCCGCCAGCAGCGGGAGCAGGACCGGACCACCCCGCGCCGCGCGCACGAGCCCGCGGAAGACGTCGCCACCGCCCGTGAGCGGCAGGATCGTGATGCCGATGCTCTCCCGGAAGCCGAGGAACTCCTGGAAGAGCTCCTCGGGCTTGAGCCGCTCGGCCACGGTGGTGACCGGAGCGATCTCCCGCGTGCAGTAGGCGCCCGCCAGGTCCCAGTTGCCGGTGTGGCCCAGCGCGAGGACGACCGGCTGCCCCTGGTCGGTGAACGCCCGGAGGTTCTCCTCCCCCTCGATGCGCACCCGTGCCTCGATCTGGTCCCTCGACATCGTCGCGAGGGCGAACACCTCACCGAAGTACCGCATGTACGAGCGCATGCCCGCGCGGCTCAGCCGGCGCAGTGCCCGTGGGTCCAGATCGGGCCGCACGCGCGCGAGGTTCTTCTCCAGCTGAGGCACACCGCCGCCCCGCCGCAGCCATGTGGCGTCCGCCGCGAGGTCGCAGAGCGCGCGCAGCAGCGGTCCCGGGATCCGCCCGGCCAGCCTCCACCCCAGGGCGTACGCCCGCGCCACGTCGACCTTCACTCGGACACCCGCAGGGCGGCCTGGCGGTAGACCTTGCTCATCCGCTGGACGATCGTGACCGCGGACGCGAGGGCCAGCAGCGCCAGCGTGACCGTGAGCACCACGTCGGGCGCACCAACCCCGACCGCGGCCGTGGCCACCAGGACCAGCGCCAGCCGGTCGGCGCGCTCCGCGATACCACCGGACGCCGTCATGCCGAGGCCCTCCGCGCGGGCGCGGGCGTAGGGCACGATCGAGCCGAGCACCAGGCAGGCGAGCGCGAGGACCGCGGTCAGGCGGTCGTCGCCCCCCGCGGTGAACCACAGGACGAGCCCCGCGAAGATCGCACCGTCCCCGAAACGGTCGAGCGTGGAGTCGAGGAACGCGCCCCACGGCCCGGACCGTCCGGCCTGCCGCGCCATCACGCCGTCGAGCGAGTCGGTGAGCACGAACACCGCGATGACCAGGGTCCCGACCAGCAGGCGCCCGGTCGGGAACGCCCACAGCGCCGTCACGACCACGACGAGCGTCCCCGTGACGGTCACGGCGTCGGGCGAGACCCCCAGGCGCAGCAGAGCCTTTGCCACGGGCGTGAAGAAGCGCGTCATGGCGCCGCGCAGTCCGTTCAGCACGTACCGATCATCCCTTCGGTGCGGTCGGCCAGGCGGCCGCCAGGCGCGTCCGCGTGTCGCTCAGCAGCTCGGGCAGCGCGCGGGTGCGGGCGACGATGGGCAGGAAGTTCGAGTCGCCCGCCCACCGCGGCACGACGTGCTGGTGCAGGTGCGCAGCGATCCCGGCGCCGGCCACGTCGCCCTGGTTCATGCCGAGGTTGAAGCCCTGCGGCGACGTCACCTCGCGGGTCACCCGCATCGCGGTCCGGGTGAGCGCCGCGACCTCGGCGACCTCGGGCTCGGTCAGGTCCGTGTAGTCGGCGACGTGGCGGTACGGGCAGACCAGCAGGTGACCCGAGTTGTACGGGTAGAGGTTGAGCACGACGAAGGCGACCTCGCCGCGCGCCACGATCAGGCCGTCCTCGTCGCTCGCCTGCGGGGCGCGGCAGAACGCGCAGCCGTCACCGGCCTCCCCGTCGACCGGCTTGTCCTGGCCGCCGATGTACGCCATGCGGTGCGGCGTCCAGAGGCGCTGGAACCCGTCCGGCACGCCTGCGAAGTGGTCCGCCGGCTCGCTCACGCTCAGACCTGCACGCGGTCGCGCACCGCCGACACGATGCGCTCGATCGCCTCGGCGACGGGCACACCGTTGTCCTGACGTCCGTCCCGGTAGCGGAACGAGACGGCCCCGGCCTCGGCGTCCTCGCCACCGGCGATGAGCACGAACGGGATCTTCTGCGTGCTGGCGTTGCGGATCTTCTTGCCGAACCGGTCGTCCGACCGGTCCACCTCGGCGCGGATCCCCTGGGCGCGCAGCTGCTGCACGACCTCGTCGAGGTAGCCCTCGAACGGCTCCGCGACGGGCACGGCGAGCACCTGCACCGGCGCCAGCCACGCGGGGAACGCCCCGGCGTAGTGCTCCGTGAGCACGGCGAAGAACCGCTCGATGGAGCCGAAGAGGGCGCGGTGGATCATCACCGGCCGCTGACGGGTGCCGTCGGGGGCGGTGTACTCGAGCTCGAACCGCTCGGGCAGGTTGAAGTCGAGCTGGATCGTCGACATCTGCCAGGTGCGACCGAGCGCGTCCTTGGCCTGCACGGAGATCTTCGGGCCGTAGAACGCGGCGCCGCCGGGGTCGGGCACCAGGTCGAGCCCGGACGCCTCGGCCACCTGCCGCAGCGTCTCGGTCGCCTCGTCCCAGACGGCGTCGGACCCCACGAACTTCTCCGGGTTCTTGGTCGACAGCTCCAGGTAGAAGTCGTCGAGCCCGTAGTCCTTGAGCAGGTCGAGCACGAACGTCAGCAGGCTGGTCAGCTCCTCCTGCATCTGCTCACGGGTGCAGTAGATGTGCGCGTCGTCCTGGGTGAACCCGCGCGCGCGGGTCATGCCGTGCACGACGCCCGACTTCTCGTACCGGTACACGGTGCCGAACTCGAACAACCGGAGCGGCAGCTCGCGGTACGAGCGTCCCCGCGCCGCGAAGATCAGGTTGTGCATCGGGCAGTTCATCGGCTTGAGGTAGTAGTTCTGCCCCTGCTTGCGGATGTTGCCCTCGGCGTCGCGTTCCTCGTCCAGGACCATCGGCGGGTACATGCCGTCGGCGTACCAGTCGAGGTGCCCCGAGATCTGGAACAGCTGCTCCTTGGTGATGTGCGGGGTGTTGACGAACGAGTACCCCGCCTCCACGTGCCGCCGGCGCGAGTAGTGCTCCATCTCCATGCGGATGATGCCGCCCTTGGGGTGGAACACCGCCAGCCCCGAGCCGATCTCCTCCGGGAAGGAGAACAGGTCGAGCTCGTTGCCCAGCTTGCGGTGATCGCGACGCTCGGCCTCGGCGATGCGCTCGAGGTACGCGCGCAGCTCGTCCTTGGTGGGCCAGGCGGTGCCGTAGACGCGCTGCAGCTGCGGGTTCTTCTCCGAGCCGCGCCAGTAGGCGGCAGCCGAACGGGTCAGCTGGAAGCCGTTGCCCAGCAGGCGGGTCGTGGGGATGTGCGGACCGCGGCACAGGTCCTGCCACACGACCGCCTCGGACTCGCGGCCCGCACCGCGCACGTTCTGGTAGATGCTCAGCCCGCCCAGGCCGACCTCGACGGACGCCCCGTCGGCAGCCGTCGGGTCGCCCTTGAGCCCGATGAGCTCGAGCTTGTACGGCTCCTCGCGCAGCTGCGCCCGGGCCTCGTCCTCGGTGACGTCCCAGCGACGGAACGTCTGACCCTCCTTGACGATCCGGCCCATGACCTTCTCGATCGCCTTGAGGTCCTCGGGGGTGAAGGGGGTGTCGACGTCGAAGTCGTAGTAGAAGCCGTCGGTGATCGGCGGGCCGATCCCGAGCTTGGCCTTCGGGTTGACCTCCTGCACGGCCTGGGCCAGCACGTGCGCCGCCGAGTGCCGCAGGACGGCCAGGCCGTCGGGGTCCTCGATGGTCACGGCCTCCACGACCGCGCCGTCGGGCAGCGGGAGGTGCAGGTCGCGCAGCTCGCCGTCCACGCGGACGACGACGACGTCGCGCCGGGAGGAGTACAGGTCCGTACCCGTCGTCCCCGGCTCCACCGTGGTCGCGATCCCGTCGACGGTCAGGGTGATGAGCTCGGTCACCGGTACAGCCTCCTTCATGGCCGCTCGCCCTCGCGGCGAGCCCCTCGATGCTACCGGCGGGCCTGCCGCGCGCCGGACCTCTATATACGGCAGAAGGGGCCGGCCCGCTGGGCCGACCCCTTCTGGTCCTGTGGGCGATACCGGACTCGAACCGATGACCTCCTCGGTGTGAACGAGGCGCTCTACCAACTGAGCCAATCGCCCGTCGTCCGCCGGTCGGGTCGTCCGCGACACGCCGTGTGCCGGGACGACGACCACCCGCGGGTGACGTCGAGGAGGATGCTACCCGGCGCAGGACGAGAACCGGAAACCGAAGCCGCGCAGGTCACGGCGGCCACGCCCCGAGCGTCGCCGTCATCAGGACGGGTGGCGCCGCCGCAGGCCGTGAACGCGCCGCAGGTCCCTCCGGGTGAACTCGACCTCCGTACCGGGCCATTCCGGCACGTGGCCTGCCATGATGAGACTTCCAGCCGTTGTGAACAGGAGGACCCGATGCCGAGCTCGTCATATGACGTCGTCGAGGTCGTCGCCATGCAGCTCATCGGGTCCGACGCGAGCGTCCTGCCGGTGAGCACCGAGTTCTCCTTCAGGACTACGGACCCCTACACGGTGCGCGCGGTCTTCACCGGCCCGCACACCATGTCGACCTGGCTCGTCGGCCGCGAGCTGCTCTCCCTCGGGATGCACGCGACAGCCGACGCTCCCGCCGGGACCGGCGACGTGCAGGTGTGGCGCGACGAAGACCCGGACTACACGCTCCTGTCACTGAGCGGTGTGGAGGGAAGCGCGCTCCTCGCCGCTCCCGCCGAGCCCATCGAGCGCTTCCTCGCCGCGACGGAGGCCCTCGTGCCCCTCGGCGCCGAGAGCGACCGCATGGAAGGCGAGATCACCGCGCTGATCGCCGCTCTGCTTACTGCCTGAGCGCTGACCGCCTGACCCGCTGTTCACCGACCGGCCCCGCCTGAGGCGGGGCCGGTCGTCGCACGTCACGGGTCGAGGTCGTCGGCCAGCCTCGCCTGGAACAGCCGCTGCGCCTCGACGCAGAGCGGGCCGGCCTCCACCTCCGAGCCGTCGAGGCTCACCACGGGCGACACGTTGCGGATCGATCCGCTCATCGCCAGGTGGGCCGACCCCTCGACCACCTCGTCGAGCACGTCGTAGCGCAGCTCACCCGGCGCCGCCTCGCGGACGGGAAGCCCGACCGCGGCCGACCACTCCAGCAGCAGCTCACGGGTGATGCCCGCCAGGCAGCCGCTGGACAGGGGCGGGGTGAGCAGCTCGCCCTCACGCTCCAGGAAGACGTTGGACGCGGTCCCCTCGCACAGCTCCCCCACGGTGTTGGCCAGGACCGCCTCGTCGGCGCCGAGCCGGTACGCCTCGGAGACCGCCACCACGTTCTCGGCGTAGGACGTGGTCTTCAGACCGGCGACCGCCGACCGCTCGTTGCGCACCCACGGGACGCGGATGACGCGCGACACGTCGGACGGTGCACCGGAACCGGCGAGCACGAACAGGCTCTGGCGCTGGTCCGCGGGCGCGAACCGTGGGGAGCCGAGCGGTCCGGGCCCCCCCGTGAGCGTGATGCGCAGCCGGCCGACGTCGGGGCCCGAGGCCGCGATCACCGCGGCGACGCCCTCGCGGACGGCGCCCTCGTCCGGTGCCGTCAGGCCCAGGCCCAGCGCGGACCGCGCCAGCCGGCGCAGGTGGCGGGTCAGCGCGAACGCCGTGCCGTCGTACACGGCGCACGTCTCGAACACGCCGTCGCCCACCGTAAGGCCGTGGTCGATCCCGGGCGCCAGGGGCTCCTCGGGACCGTAGAGACGGCCGTTCGACCAGATCACGACACCCATCGCGTCAGTCTGTCACCAGCCCGGCGTCGCCGCCGGACGCCAGAGCGACCAGCCGCGCGGCCTTGAGCTCGGTCTCGGCCCACTCGGACTGGGCGTCGCTCCCCCACGTGATCCCGGCTCCCGTCCCGAACCGCAGGACGTCGTCCGCCCACCAGAACGTGCGGATGCCGACCGCGAGCTCGGCGCGCACCGAGCCGTCCACGGCGACCTCGACCCACCCGACCGCGCCGCAGTAGGGACCGCGGGGCACCGGTTCGAGCGCGTCGATGACGTCCAGCGCCGACGACTTCGGCGCACCGGAGACCGAGCCCGGGGGGTAGGTGGCGTCGAGCAGCCGCGCCCACAGGTCCGGGGCCGACGCGACGTCCTCGGCGAGCGCCCCCTGCACGGTGCTCACCAGGTGCACCAGGCCCGGGTGGTGCTCCTCGCCGAGCAGCGTCGTCACCTCCACCGTGCCGGGCGCACAGACCCGCTGCAGGTCGTTGCGCACCAGGTCGGTGATCATGATGTTCTCCGCGCGGTCCTTGTCGGTCATCGCCTCGGCAGTGGCGGCCGTCCCCTTGATGGGGCCGCTGGTCACGATCCCGTCCGCGATCCGCAGGTACAGCTCCGGGGACGCGCTGACCACCCACGCCTCCCCCGGTACGTGCACCCCGCCCGAGTACGGCGCGGGGTTGCCCGCGTCCAGCACGGCTCCCAGCGCCCGGGCGTCCGGCTCCCCCGCCAGCGGCGCGCTCAGCATGCGGCAGATGTTGGCCTGGTAGACGTCGCCCTCCTCGATGTGCGCCCGCACCCGCTCGACGGCCTCGACGTACTGCGCACGGTCGAGCGACGACGTCCAGGCCTCCGGTGAGGGGCCGACCCAGGGGCCTGGGGCCGCGGGCGCGGACGCGGCGACGTCGGCGAACCGCCAGGCGCGCACGCGGCCCTCGAAGTCCCCCACGACGGCCCACCACCCGGGCGTGACCAGGCGCTCCGGCTGGAGCCGTACGTCGACGACCTCGAGGACGCCGGACGCCTCGACGCCGGCGAACCACGCCACACCACGTCGACTGCCGGTCTGCTCGGGCACGCCCACACCCTACGGAGCGGGCGCCGGAGCCGTGCGATCCGCACGATCACCCGGGTGCGCGGAGCCAGTTGGACTCTCGCCGAGATCGTCGGTTAGAGTTCGGGACACACACGGAGCACCGGTGAAAACCGGGAGGACGTGCTGTGCGGACGTGGCTCAGTGGTAGAGCATCACCTTGCCAAGGTGAGGGTCGCGGGTTCGAATCCCGTCGTCCGCTCGGAGGCAGACACTCCTGATCGGCTGGCTGCAGCCGCTGAGGACTGCGGTCTCAGGGTGGAGTGGCCGAGTGGCGAGGCAGCGGCCTGCAAAGCCGTATACGTGGGTTCGAATCCCATCTCCACCTCGTAGCAACCTGCTTTAACGGATTCACTCCGGGCGATTGGCGCAGCGGTAGCGCGCTTCCCTGACACGGAAGAGGTCACTGGTTCGATCCCAGTATCGCCCACCAGCATCACTGCACGTCAGAGGGTCGTCACCGAGTCATCGGGGCGGCCCTCCGTCGTGCATGAGCCACCGGCCCCTGGCATCACGCTGTCGACTTGACACCGGGGCCCATGCTGGAGGTGTCGTTGGCTCACTGAGCCTACTCACCTTGGGTGGACCGTCTGCGATGCACAGCACGTAGAACCCGGACCGTCATTGGTCCTCAGGGGTCCCTGTGAACACGCGCCTACCCTCGATGATCCGTACCCCCTTCGCCCAGATACGCGTGACCACCTCCGCAGACAGCGTCCTGATCGCGTTCTCGGGAGAGCTCGACCACTCCCTGACAGAGGAGTTCACACCCATCCCCGCCGCCCTGAAGGCTTCCGGGCTCCCCGTGCGGGTGGACCTGAGCGAGGTCACCTTCTTCGGTGCATGGGCGGTGCGCGCACTGCTCGCACTTCGCGCGGCCGCCCCGGGCGGAGTGTTCACCGTGCTGGCGGACAGCGACGCGGTTCGCAGAACTGTGGTCGCCTCTGGCGTCACCGACTTGGTTCCCCTTGTCGGATCCACAGCCCTGTGACGGCTTGCCGGCCACGGCGGGGACATCGCATTGCTACCTCCGCATCGCAGGTCGCCCTGGGCTGCACCGGCGGACCCAGACCTCGTCGGCGCGCCGAGCAGAGCACCCCCGGTCCAGAAGAGGCCGCCCCCACCTCGCGCACGGAGGCCCTCGTGTGACGGACCGCATGTCTGTGCTGGCCTGGCTCGCGCGCGTGATCGCCGACGGCTCAGGTGACCGACCGCTCGCGCAGCGGTTGTGCGTGGCGTGCGTCGAGATCCTGGACGCGCACGGTGTGGCGATCACATTGGCGTCGTCGCGCCCCGAACGGCTCACGGTGTGGGCCACCGACGGGACCTCCGCGCGGTTGGAGGACTTGCAGGACGTCTTGGGAGAGGGCCCAGGCCAGGAAGCCTTCGACACCAACGCCGTCGTGATCACCCACATCGACGGTGAGACCCACGGGCGGTATCCGCTCTTCACCGAGCTGGCGGGGGCAGCCGCGGGCGCCGCGACGATCTGGGCACTGCCGATGCGCATCTCAGGGGGCCGCGCGGTCGGCGTCGTGACGCTGTACCGCCGGGGCGGACGGCTCGCGGGCACCCTCGAGGACGCGCAGCTCCTTGCCGACGCTGTCGGCGCCGTGGTGATCAACGACCCCGACGGACCCGTCAACGGCCAGGCCTGGTCCCTCCGGGCGCGCGTCCATCAGGCCACCGGGATGGTCGTCGCGCAGCTACGGATGCACCCGGACGACGCGCTCGCCCTGCTGCGCGCGCACGCGTTCGCCGACAGCTCCTCTGTCGACGCCGTCGCTGAGGCCGTCATCACTCGGGAGCTCACCTTCGCGCAGGCGGAAGACAGCACAGAGAGCGGTACGCCCTGAACGAGGTCGCGCACCGCGTTCGCGAGTAGGAGCTGTGATGGCGAGGCGCAGAAGGGCCGAGTCTCGCCCCTCCGCCCATGGCGCCTCTCTCGGTCCCTCCAGGAGAGCTCAGCGCTGGTGGGCGGCGTGCACCACGTCCTGAGCGACCCGTGCGAGCGTCGACCCGGTGGACCTGGTGCGCGTGATGAGCTCGTCGTACGCCTCCGCCATGCCCAGCCCCAGCTGCTGCGCCAGCACGCCCTTGGCCTGCTCGACGACGATGCGTCCCTCCAGTGCGAGCGACACGTGACGGGTCAGCTCGTCGTCGGCCATCACCGCCGGCTGCACGATGGTCAGCGTCGCCAGGTCAGCCATGCTCTGCGCCAGCACGGCGGCATCGTGGTCGAACTCCTCCGGTCCGGTCGAGAACAGCCCCAGACCCCCGAGCGCGTGCTCGCGGAACAGCAGTGGGAAGGCGTGCACTGCCTGGAACCCCGCGTCCACGATCTCCCGGCCGACGTCCGGCCAGCGCGCGACGACGGTGTCCGCGCCCACCGCGAACGTCGCCTCCCCGGCGCGCGAGGCGTCGACGCACGGACCCGACTCGCGTTGGGCCTGGTACAGCTCGAGGTGGGCGACCCCGTGGGACGTCGCGCTCAGCAGCTCCAGCTCGTCGGCGGCGTTGCGCACCAGGATCGCGGCCGCCGTGACGGGGAGCAGCTCGACGCAGTCGTGCAGGAGCCGTGCGAGCACTCCGGTGATCTCCTGGTCGTGCACCAGCGCTGCCGCGACCTCAGCGAGGGCTTCTGTCGGTGTGCGTGTTGTCATGATCCGTCCATCCCCGTGCTGTCGTCCGGGAGAGCTTCGTCGACGTCGGAGCCCGACGTGGTGTCCGCGAAGGTGAGGCGTCGCTCGGTGACGGCACGTGCCACCTCATCGAGGGTGGACGCCTCCGAGAACGCGTGGGCGCGCAGCAGGGCCAGGGCGTCCTCCGGGGCGACCACGAGCTGCACCACCACCATGCCGGTGGCCTGGTGCACCCGCGCGCGGTCGGACCAGCCGGCGAACGGTGCCTCCTCGCCGGCCGCGTCGTCGAGCAGCGCAGCACCCACCGCGTCGGCGAGGAACTGCGCGTCTTCGAGGTCCCCTGCCAAGGGGCCGAGCAACCGGTAGAGGGTGACGACGCCGATGGTGTGACCGCCGGGGTGCATGGGTATGGACCACACAGTCACTGGCCCGGTGATGTCACGAACAAGCTCATCGAACAGCGGGAATCGTCCATCTCCGGAGCCGTCGACATTCGCGACGACCGCGTGACCATCGCGGTACGCCTCATGCCCAGGCCCCTCGCCCAGCACGTCCTGCAGGTCCTCCATGCGGGCCGAGTTCCTGTCGGTAGCGCTCACGGTCAGACGCTCCGGCTCGGTCGGAGCCAACGTGATCGAGCCGCCGTCGGCTCCCAGGATCTCCACGCACGCACGGCACAGCCGTGTCGCGAGAGGCTCGTCAGCGTCGCCGGCCGCCACGGAGGTAGCCAGCCGCCCGAGCACCACGCTGCGCTTCATCAGCTCTCCCTCCCCGCTCCGCCCGCGTCGACGTGCCGATGCGCTCCCGACCATCTTCGCCCACCGTCGGGTCTCACGACCCAGGTACGCAGATGTGCACACGCACCGAGCGGTCCTCGAGCGCTGCCCGAGCGATCCGCCGGAGGCCTCCTCGGTGCTCGGTTGCGCGCCATGGTCCATGTTCGCCTCCATGCCGCCCGAATGCCCACTCCGGGACGGCAGGACGTGTGCCGAGCCGCTGAGATCCCGGGAGGGAGGCGTCCTCGACGACGTCCGCCACGAGGCGCCGCTCGACGGCCCCACCGGGTTCCGCGCCGCCCCGGCGCCGGTACCCGAGGTGGTCGCCACCGGACTCCTCGGCGGATGCGCACCTTTCGGACGTGGCACAAGATGGGGTACTCGCGGCAGATCGCCGCATCGAATCCCCGAGAGCCGACCCGTGCGCCTCCGCTTCACCGCCGACCTGTCGACGATCGCCCGTGCTCGTCATTGGGTCGTCGATCAGGCGCACGCCCACGGCGCTACCCCTCGCGCGGTCCGGACCGTCGAGCTGCTCGCCAACGAGGCCGTCACCAACGCGGTCGTCCACGGCCCCGCAGCGGGCGGTGTCGAGGTGAGCATCCGCAGGCGCGGACACCACCTACGCATCAGTGTTCGCGACGAGAGCGACGCCCCGCCGATTCTGCGCGACCCCCGCCTCACCGCGCCGGGGGGACGAGGCATCCTGCTCATCGACCGCCTCTCCAGCGCCTGGGGTGTGCAGCCACACCCTGCCGGCGGGAAGACCGTCTGGTTCGAGCTCCACGACCGCGACCCTGGGACCCCGCAGCCATCAGACGGTGAGGCGCTGCTCGGCCGGCCAGTGGAGGCCGCGCTCGAGGGGGGAGTCACAGCCGAGCGCGCTAAAGGGGTCCTCGCACAGACCCAGCACATCGACATGGTCGCCGCGGACGACATGCTGCGCCAGATCGCGAACGCGCAGGACATCACCGACTCGGACGCGGCCGAGAACGTGGTCCGCAGCGCACAGGACCGATAGCCGGTTCACGTGCGGGATGCGGGTGGGCCGGACCTCGCATCATCAGCGCGCCTCCCGTGATGCGGTCCGCAGCCTCTCCGTGCTGTACCGGACACTGTGCGGGTAGTGTGCGTAGTGCGCACAGTGAGCAGACACTTTGCGTCAGTGGCTCCGACCGGAGCCGGTGTCAGCTTCTGCCCGAGTTCTCGGGTATGGGCGCAGGCAGCTCGGCCACGGGCCGAGTGCCGACCGAATCGGGGTTCCCCAGGTGTCTGCGAGCCTTCCTGAGCGTGATCTGCCACTGGCCGAAGAGCTGGCCACGGTCTTCACGCAGATGTCCGGTCTGCTGCTGTCGCAGGAGACGGTCGAGACGGCTCTGCACACGATCGCGACATTGGCGCAGACGACTTTGCCGGGCACGGTTGCAGCTGGCCTGACGTTGGTCGACGTGCACGGGCGCCGGACCACAGCCGGCGCGTCGGACCGTGTCACGCAGCGGGCTGACGCGCTGCAGTACGAGCTCGATGAGGGGCCGTGCCTGACCGCGTGCGCACAGCGCACCCTCGTCCGCGTGGACGACGTCGCGCATGACGAACGCTGGCCGCGGTGGGCTCGAGCGGTGCGGCCGCTCGGGGTGTACTCGACCCTCAGCGCACCCCTGGTCGCCGGTGACACCACCCTCGGCGCGATCAAGGTCTACGGGCAGCACCCGGGGATCTACGACGCCCATGCCGAACACGTCATGACGTTGTTCGCCGCACAGGCCGCGGTGCTGGTCGCCAACGTCCAGACGGTGGAGAACGCCCGCAGTCTCAGTACTCAGCTGCGGGATGCGCTGCGCAACCGGGACGTGATCAGCACCGCCAAGGGAGTGCTGATGGCCCGCGAGGGCGTCGACGAAGACACCGCCTTCGCCCGCCTCGTCGCGATGTCGCAACGCGACGGGCGCAAGCTGCGCGATGTCGCCGAGACGCTGGTACGCGCCGCATCCCAGCGTCGACGCTGAGCGCAGGTTCGCATGAGCATGCGTGCCGCCACCGCCGACGAGCAGCGCCACGCCCTGGACATCGCGTATCGCCGAGCGCACCTGAGCCTCGACGACCTCTGGCTGGCCTACTTCACCCTCGGCGGAGAAGCGGGACCGATGGAGGTCGAGGCGTACCTGCATGGCCTGATGCCGCTACCCCGCGGGCAGCGCGACATGCTGGCCCACGCGGTCAACGAACGCCTCGACGACCTCACCACGCGACTTCGGGTGCCCTACACCCGAACCCTTCGCGACCCGACCCCGATCACCGGGCCCCTTGCCGCACTGGCCGGCCTCCTGGACGGTACCCTCCAGGCCGCGCCGGAAGAGCTCGTTCGACTCCTCCCCCTTGCCGCCGACGCCCTGGGCGTGCGAGCCGTCCTGCACGTCATCGACTACGCGCAACGCCAGCTGGTCCCCGTGCACCTGGACCCCGCCGGTCGGGGCCGCATCGTCGGCGGTGAGCCCCTGGGAGTGGACTCCACGCTGGCCGGCCAGGCGTTCCAGCGCGGCCACGCCATCTCCAGCCCTGCCGATGACCGGCACCGGATGTGGGTGCCCGTGATCGACGGAGTCGAGCGCCTAGGCGTCCTGGAGATCACCCCGGGCGACGACGAAGACCTCGACGACCCACAGCTGCGCCGCGACTGCCTCTGGGTGGCCAACCTCGTCGGTCATCTCATCAGTGCCGGCGGTGCGTACGGCGACGCGTTCGACGCAGTACGCCGGACCAAGCCACGCTCCGCTTCCGGTGAGCTGATCTGGAACCTCATACCGCCCCTGACCGCCGGGACGGACCGCTTCGTGATCGCCGGCCAGTTCGAGCCCTGCGACGACGTCGGGGGTGACGCCTTCGACTACGCACTGTCCCAGGAGACCGCCAGGCTCGCGATCTTCGACGCGACGGGCCATTCACTGGCCTCCGGGCTCGCCGCCGCTGCCGCGCTGGCCGCCTCCCGCAACAGCCGACGCTCCGGCGCGGGACTCGTGGAGCAGGCGTCGGCCATCGACGATGTCATCGCCACGCACTTTGCCGACCGCATGATGTACGTCTCGGGGATCCTGGCCGAGATCGACCTGACGACAGGCCGGCTGCGATTCATCGTGGCCGGGCATCCGGCCCCGCTCCTTCTTCGCGACGGCAAGATCGTCAAATCCTTGGCCGGCGACGGACGAGGCATGTTCGGCCTGCAGATGCGGGCCATGTCCGTGGGCGAGGAAACTCTCGAGCCGGGCGACCGCCTGCTGCTCTACACCGACGGCATCACGGAGGCTCGCGACCGTGACGGGCAGTTCTTCGGTTCCGACCGACTGGAGAACTTCCTCCAGCGCGCCGACGCCGCGGGCTATCCACCGCCGGAGACCGTCCGCCGGCTGACCCGCGCAGTCATGGAACACCAGCACGGCCGCCTGCAGGACGACGCCACCGTTCTGCTCGCCTCATGGTTGCCGACACCGTCGGAGCACCCGGCACCCGGCACCCCTCGCCGAGCGCTGACCTGACAACACCCCGGCCGACATCAACGCCGGAGCTGAGCGCGCGAGAGGGCCCGCGTCGCGCACACCACGCTCTCCCACACCCACTAAACTTCTCAGGCGGGTGATCGCCGACCGGCCCCACGCCGTCGCGCGTTCGGCCTGGCGCCCACACCCCGACCGACGTAGTCCCTTCGAGCGCGCGCGGGTTCGAGGCCGAAGGACCCACGTCGGGCGCCGGCGGATCCGCCAGGGTGGGGCGCACGCGCCCGACGTCGGCGGACCCCGCACGCACCATCCCCCACACGACGCACGCACACGCCTCACGACCACGTGATCCGGACGGCCGGAGCCGCCCAGATCGACAGGAGAGTCCCATGACCACGACCGCCACCACCGGCATCGACCCCGCCGCGCTCGCCCAGTACGTCGACCACACCCTGCTCAAGCCCGAGGCGACAGCAGCGGACGTGGCCGCCCTGGTCGCCGAAGGTGCGCAGCTCGGCGTGTACTCGGTGTGCGTCTCGCCGTCGTTCCTGCCGCTGGACCTCACCCAGGCGCCGAACCTGCGGGTCGCTGTGGTGTGCGGCTTCCCCTCCGGCAAGCACCACAGCAGCATCAAGGCCGCCGAGGCGGCACTGGCCGTGCAGCACGGGGCCGACGAGGTCGACATGGTGATCGACGTCGGCGCAGCCAGGTCCGGGGACTTCGCCGCGGTCGAGGCCGACATCGCCGCCGTCCGCGCCGCAGTGCCGGCCCCCGGGGTCCTGAAGGTCATCGTCGAGTCCGCGGCGCTCGACGACGCGCAGATCGTCGGCACCTGCCGAGCCGCCGTCGCCGCGGGCGCCGACTTCGTGAAGACCTCCACGGGCTTCCACCCAGCCGGCGGCGCCACCGTGCACGCCGTCGAGCTGATGCGCGCGACCGTCGGACCCACGATGGGCGTCAAGGCATCGGGCGGCATCCGCACCGCCGCGGACGCGCTGGCCCTCATCGAGGCGGGCGCCACCCGCCTGGGCCTGTCCGCCACGGGCGCCGTGCTCGCCGGCCTGGACGGCGGCGCCGGCTACTGACCGGCGACTGCGACCGACCGGGCTCCCCCGTCGGAGCGCCACCGGGTCGTGGGCGACCTCGTCAGAGCCCACCCCGGTGGCGTTGCGCCACGCCGGCGGTGCCGTAGGGGTAGTCGTCGACCCTCGGCGCGCTCACCTCGGTCAGCCGCTCGAGCTCGGCGGCCGTGAGCACCAGGTCGGCGGCGCGCAGGTTGTCGCCGAGCTGCTCGCTCGTGCGGGCTCCGATGATGACCGAGGTGACCCCCGGGCGGGCTGCGAGCCACGCCAGGGCGACCTGGGACATGGTCACCTCGCGGGCGTCGGCGACCTCCCGGACGGCGTCGATGACACGCCACGTCCTCTCATCGGCGTTCCGTGCCTCCCACGCCTCCATGCCTCGGGTGGGATCCTCGCCCAGCCGGGACGAGCCCTGCGGGAGGACGTCCCGCTCGTACTTCCCGGTGAGCCAGCCGCCGGCCAGCGGTGACCACGGCAACAGCCCGAGGCCCGCGTCGAGGGCTGCGGGAACGACCTCGTGCTCGATGTCGCGTACGAGCAGGTTGTACTGGGGCTGGAGCGTGACCGGCCGCGACCAGTCATGGGCACGCGCCGTGTGGACGGCCTTCGTGAGCTGCCACCCGAGGTAGTTGGAGAATCCGTAGTACGAGATCTTGCCCGCGGCGACGGCCTCGTCGAGGAACCCGAGCGTCTCCTCGACGGGGGTGAGCGCGTCCCAGGCGTGCATCTGGTAGAGGTCGATGTGCTCGACACCCAGGCGACGCAGTGAGGCATCGAGCGCCTCGCGCAGATGGCGGCGAGACAGGCCCAGGTCGTTGCGACCGTCTCCCATCGCGAACCGCCCCTTCGTCGCCACGACGAGCTGCCGTGCGTCCGTGGGGTGGGCGGCGAGCCAGCGTCCGAGAATCTCCTCGGAGCCGCCCTGCGAGTAGACGTCGGCGGTGTCGACGAACGTCCCGCCGTGCTCGACGAACGTCGTCATCATCTCGGCGGACGCCCGTTCGTCCGCCTCGGCGCCGAACGTCATGGTGCCGAGGCACTGCGCCGAGACGATCGTTCCGCTGGTGCCGAGGGTGCGGTACTGCATGGTGTACCCCTCCTGGTTGCCGACTGGATCGAGGACATCACGAGTCTGCGGCGCCCGCCACCGTGCGCGGCGCCCGATCTGCGTCGATGGTGGAGGCACGCCGGAACGCGCCGCATGACGCGCCGCGGGGACCGGCGACAGGGTGCTGGGCCCCAGCTCGGCGTCATGACGTTCGGCATCCTGCAGGGCGTGTTCATCGGGGTCGGGCTCTCCATCCTCTGGCTGGTGTCACGCTCCGCCCTGCCCCCCATCCCCGAGCTCGGTCGCAAGCCCGGTACCGACGCGTTCTACGACCTCACTCAGGGCGACGACTTCGAGACGTATCCCGGGATCCTCGTCCTGCGCTTCGACTGCGGTCTGTTCTTCGTGAACGCCGACGCCCACGGCGACCCGCTGCACCGGATCCGCACCGAATCGGGGCAACAGCTCGGCGCCGTCATCCTCAGCATGGAGGGCGTCGACTTCATCGACACCGAGGGCGCCGACGTCCTCAAGAAGCTGGCCAAGGCTGACGCGGTCCGCGGGATCGACCTGCGACTGGCCCGGGTCAAGCCGAGGGTCGAGCGCGTGCTGGCGCGCGACGGCTTCTTCGACGTGATCGGCCGCGACCCCTGCACGACACCATCGCGCAGGCGGTCGAGACGCACCTCACGCTGCATCCTGCGCCGCCGGAGCGGAAGCCCGGGGCGCGGTCGCGCTCCTGAGACCCGCCCCGAGCGTGCGTCAGCGGGACAGCAGCACCTTCAGCGCCCGCGTCTGCGCGGCGTCGTCGAACGTGCCGTAGGCCTCCATGATGTCCGCCAGGGCGAACCGGTGGGTCACGAACGCGTCGACCGGCAGCTTTCCGGCCGCCACCAGGCGCAGGAGCATGGGTACGGTGGTCGCGTTCACCAGGCCCGTCGTGATCGTGAGGTTCTGGATCCAGAGGTCCTGCAACGCCAGCTCGACCGGCTTGCCGTGCACGCCGAGGTTGGCGAGGTGGCCCCCCGGTCGGACGAGCTGGGTGCACATGGTGAAGGTCTGCGGGATCCCGACGCACTCGATGGCGACGTCGACCCCGTCGGCGTCGGTGGCCGCGAGCACCTGCTCCCGCCAGTCGGCTGCCGAGGCGTCGACAGTCACCGTGGCGCCGAGCCCCTTGGCCACCTCGAGGCGGTTCAGGTCCCGGTCGATCGCGACGATCGTGGCCGCCCCGTACAGTCCCGCGGTCGCGACCGCGGCCAGGCCGACGGGTCCGGCACCGACCACCGCGACGGAGTCGCCGGGCTTCACCTGGCCGTACTGCACGCCGATCTCGAAGCCCGTGGGCAGGATGTCGGAGAGCAGGACGGCCAGCGGGTCCGGTACCGCGGGTGGCAGCCGGTGCAGGGAGCCGTCGGCGAACGGCACGCGAACGAGCTCCGCCTGCGTCCCGTCGATGAGGTGCCCGAGGATCCAGCCGATGCCGGGTGCCCCCTCGGGGGCCAGACAGTGCGAGGGCATCTGGCTCCGGCAGTACCGGCACACCCCGCACGAGCTGATGCACGAGATGATCACCCGGTCCCCCGGCGCGTGGTTGGTGACGCTCTCGCCCACCGACACGACCGTGCCGACCCCCTCATGACCGAGGATGCGGCCCGCCGTGACGGCCGGCACGTCGCCGCGCAGGATGTGCAGGTCCGTCCCGCAGATGGTCGTGGTGTCGACCTGGACGACCGCGTCGGTCGACTCGACCAGCGCCGCGTCCGGCACGTCCTCCCACGCGATGCTGCCCGGACCATGGAACACGAGCGCCTTCATGGTGACCCCCCACCTCGACCCCGCGGGCACGGTTGCCCGTCGTGCGGTCGGCTTCCCAGCCACGCTACGCGCGAGCACGGTGCGCGGCTCGTCGGCACGGGTGCCCCGTCGTCCGCTACGCGATGCTCTCCTTCCCGTCCTGCACCGCGTACGACCGGGTCTCGCGACCACCCTGCCGCGCGCCCCGCAGCTCGACCGAGACGACGCCACCCGGGAGCGCCGTCGCGGTGGGGTGGTCGAAGCCCGTGGGCATCACGCCCTCGTCGAAGAGGCGCTTCCCGCCACCTCCCACGACGACCGGGAACACGAGCAGGCGGTAGACGTCGACGAGACCGGCGTCGTGCAGGGCGCGCACCAGCTGCCAGCTGCCGTGGACCTGCAGGTCGCCGTCGCCGCGCGCCGTGAGGTCCCGGACCCCCGTGACGGGGTCGCCGCGCAGGACGGTCGTGTCGCCCCAGGCGGCGTCCTCGTCGCTGAGCGTGCTGCTCACGACGTACTTGCGCCCGCCGTTGAGCACGGCGGCGACCCTGTTGTCCGGATCGGTGACCAGCGGCCAGTACTCGCGCATCATGGCGAAGGTGGTCCGGCCCAGCAGGACGGCCGAGGTGCCGGAGAACCAGGCATCGACCACAGGGCCCCAGCCGGCGACGTCGAACGGGACGAGCCAGCCGCCGCCGGTGAACCCGCCGGTGGGGTCCTCCTGCGGACCGCCTGGGCCCTGCATGACCCCGTCGAGGCTGACGAAGGCGTTCACGGACAGCTGCATGGTGCGTCTCCTTGTCGGTGCGGCGGTCGGTCAGGCCGAGGTGGTGCGCGCGTACTGCGGGTTCGTGGAGGGGGTGGCCGCCTCCAGAGCCGGGTCCTCCAGGCGGATGGTCGGAAGGATGCGGCCGAGCGGACCGGGCAGCCACCACGCGCGCTCACCGAACAGGTGCATCACGGCGGGGACCACGAGGCAGCGGACGACCGCGGCGTCGAGGAGGACCGCGACGGCCAGTCCGAGGCCCATCTGGCCGAGCATCCGGCTCGGGCTGAGCATGAAGGACCCGAAGACGACGACCATGATCGCCGCGGCGGCCGTGATCACGGTGCCGGTCCCCGCGAGACCCTCGCGGACGGCGTGCCGGGCGTCACCGCTTCGCCGCCACTCCTCGTGCATCCGGGACATGAGGAACACCTCGTAGTCCATGGAGAGCCCGAAGACGACGGCGAACACGATCACCGGCAGGAACGCCTCGATCGGCCCGGGCGCCTGGCCGAGCGTGCCTTCGCCATAGACCAGCTGCATGACCCCGAGGGCGGCCCCGATGGACAGCAGGTTGAGCGCGGCCGCCTTGAGCGGGATGAGCAGCGACCGGAAGACGGTCATCAGCAGGAGCGAGGAGATCCCCACGACGACCGCGACGAACCACGGCATCCGGTCGGACACGCCCTCGGCGAAGTCGATGGCGGCCGCGGTCGACCCGCCGACGGAGAAGCGGCCCTCGTCGGCGACGGCGGGCAGCACGTCGTCCCGTAGGCGGTGCACGAGGTCGATCGTGGCATCGTCCGCCGGCCCCGTCTCCGGGAAGACGATTACTGTCGACCCGTCGTCGCCGGGGATGGGTCCGACCACGTCCGCGACGCCGGGCGTCTCGCGGATCGCCTCGGCGGCGCCGGCCGCCTCGGCCTCAGGGGCCTCCGCGAGGACGACGAGCGGCCCGTTCGCTCCGGCGCCGAATCCCTGGGCAAGGAGGTCGTACGCCTCCCGGGTCGTCGATCCCGCGGGGTCGGTGCCGGCGTCGGCGAAGCCGAGGCGCAGGGAGAACATCGGCACGGTGAGGGCGACGAGGACGAGGACGCCGCCGACCAGGGCCGGCCACGGTCGGCGCGCGATGGCATCGGACAGTGCGCGCCAGCGGTCGGCCTCCCGGCCCCGCCCTCGTGCGGCGCGTCTGCGGACGGACCGCTCGATGCGACCACCGAACAGCGTCAGCAGCGCCGGCAGGAGCGTCGCCGAGGCGAGCATCGTCATGAGCACGGTCACCGCGACCGCGATGGCAAGACCCCTGAGCGCGCCGAGGCCGAGCACAACCAGGCCGAGCAGGGCGATGACGACGGTCGCACCCGCGAACATGACGGACCGCCCGGCTGTGCGCTGTGCCACGATCGCGGCCTCGGTGCGCGGCCGACCGGCCAGCAGCTCGCTGCGGAACCGGGAGAAGATCAGCAGCGCATAGTCGATACCGACGCCCAGGCCGACGAGCATCATCATCGGCGCCGCGTACGTCGGCACCGCGGTGACGTGCGACACCAGGGCCGCCGCACCGATGCTCGACCCGACCGCCAGGACCGCGCTCAGGATCGGCAGGGATGCCGCGACGAGGCTGCCGAACAGGAACACCAGGATCACGAGCGCGGCGAGGATCCCGATGCCCTCGGCGGCGCCGCCCGACTCCTGCGCGCCCCGGACCGAGGCGCCGCTGAGCTCGATCCCGACCTCGTCGGTGGCGTGCTCCTCCGCGACGTCGAGGATGCCCCGGACGTCGGCAGGGTCCGTCTCGAGCGGGGTGGTCTCGAGCGTCACGGTGGCATATGCGATGCGGCCGTCGTCGCTGACCGAGTGGGCGTCGACCGCCGGCGCCTGCACCGACTCCACCCCCGGGAGCTCCTCGATCTCGCCGAGTGCTGCCTCCACCGCGGCGTCCTCGGCGACCGGCGCCGCGCCGTGGAAGACCACCGCGACCGTGTCGAGCGTGGGCTCGCCGGACTGCTCCAGGCGGTCCGACACCCGCTGTGACTCGGTGCCCGGCAGCGTGTGGTCGTCGTAGTACGCCGAGCCGAAGGCAGCCGACGCAGCCTGCAGGGCCACGATGAGCAGGATCCAGAAGGTCACCGCCCACCACGGCCGTCGCATCGCCCAGGTGCTCTTCATCAGGTCCTCCGTCGGTCTCGATGTGTGTGCTCAGTGGTCGTGGTGCGTCGTCGCGACGCGGCCTGCCCGCCCGTCGTCGGTGACGACGAACTGCGCCATCAGCCCCTGGTCCTCGTGCAGGAGGAGATGGCAGTGGGCCATGTACGGGGTGTCCGGGTCGGCGAAGTCCTCGAACCGCATGGCCAGGCGGTAGGTGCGACGCGGCTCCAGGTAGACCGTGTCCTTGCGTCCCCCGAGCTCTGGTCCCGGCGGGTCGCCTTCGACGTCGAGGACCTGGAACTGCACGTCGTGGACGTGCCAGTTGTGCGGGAAGAGGTCGAGGTTCGTGACCTCCCAGATCTCGGTGTCGCCCACGCGGACGGTCTCGTCGATCCGGTCCATGTCCATGGTCCGGCCGTTGATGCTGCGGTCCTGGATGGCGAACCGCCGCGTGACGGCGGCGTCGTCCGCGTCCACGGTGTCGTCGGCGAGCGGCTCGAACGCCACCGGCACCGGTGCCGCGGCCGCCAGCTCAGGGGCCGCGCTCAGCCGCAGCACGGGGAACTCGTCGTTGGCGCCGACGGCGAACGGTGCAACGACCCCGCCGAGGTCGGGGGCCCGTGAGACGAGCATCGTCTCCGAGCCCGGCGCCAGGGACACGACGATCTCCGCCCGCTCGCCCGGCGAGAGCCGGACGTGGTCCGTCTCGTACGGCGTCGGCAGGAGCCCGCCATCCGTGCCGACGTGGGTGAACGGACGGTCGTCCTCGAAGGCGAAGTCGTAGACGCGGGCCGTCGATCCGTTGAGCAGGCGGAGCCGCACGAGCTCCGTCGTGACCTCGTGCACCGCGCCGGCGACGCCGTTGGTCACGATGGTGCTGCCGAGCAGGCCGACCTCGTTCCCGTCGGAGTCGAGGACCAGGCGTCCGTCGTCGTCGAGGCGCTTGTCCTGCACGATCACGGGGACGTCGTCGACGCCGTAGTCGTCCGGCAGGCCGGAGGCGCGGTCGTCGTCCAGCAGGAACATCCCGGCGAGACCCCGGTAGACGTGCTCCTCGGTCCGGCCGTGGGGGTGCGGGTGGTACCAGAGGGTGGCCGCCGGCTGGTCGATCTGCCAGGTGGGACGCCAGGTGTCCCCCGGCTCCACCATCTGGTGCGGTCCCCCGTCCATGTCGGGCGGCAGGTGCATGCCGTGCCAGTGCACCGTCGTGGGCTCGTCGATCGAGTTGGTCACCTCGACAGCGACGCGCTCCCCGCGCGTGGCGCGCAGGGTCGGGCCGAGGACGTCGCCGTTGAACCCCCAGGTGGGTGTGCTGACGCCAGGGACGATCTCGGAGGTTCCCTCCTGCGCCTCGAGGGAGAACACCCGGACGCCGTCGACGACCGTCGAGGGCGCCAGCGGCGGGATCGGCAGCGGGATGTCGAACGACGACGGGGACTCCACCGGTGACAACGATCCCCCGCCGCCGACCGGGTTGACCGGCACGCATCCCCCGGCCGTGAGCACGGCGGTGACCGCCACCGCCGCCGCGGCCAGCCGCCCGCGCACGCGGGTCATCGTGCGGCCCTCGAGCGCTGGAGGGAACGCGCGAGGAGCCCGGCGAGCGCGCCGAGCCCCGCTGCGCGAGCGATCTCGAAGACGGCGACGACCCCGCCGAGGACGCCGCCGATGGACGGTCGGTCGCCGAGCAGCTCCGACATCGCCATGAGGAGGATGCCGTAGACGACGCCGGCCAGGGTGAGCGTCACCACGGGCTGCGGGACCCGGCCGAAGCCGACCCCCAGCACCCAGGCCGCGCCGACGACCGCGAGGACGAGGAAGGCGGCGGCCGGTTGGCCGAGCGAGTCTGCCAGGCCGAGCGCGTCGACCAGCGGCCACAGGAGCGCGAGCGAGCCGAAGCCGATGACGAGGGGCCAGCTCAGGCGCTCGGGGCGCCGCGTGCCGGTCGGGACGGAGTCGGGGTGCGTCGGGTCGTGTGCCATACCGCGACGCTAGGAACCGGCGCCCCGGTCGCGGGTCGCCCTCCGGGCGTCAGTGCGGGTCGCGCACCGTCGACTCGTCGGTCGCTCGGCGTCGACCCGGCGTGACGGTGAGCAGGCCGCGCAGGGCGAGGTCACGCGGACCGGCGCCACCTTCGGCCGTGCTCACCCGGTTGACCACCCGGGCCAGGCGCACGAGCCGGCGGGTCGGCGGGCGCCGGTCCCGGTCGTACCGCCGCAGTCCCTCGTCCACGTCCTGGCCCACGGTCAGCGCGTCGGCCAGTGCCACGGCGTCCAGCAGCGTCTCGCACGCTCCGCGGCCGAGGTTCGGCGCCATGGCGTGCGCCGCGTCGCCGAGCAGCGCGACCCTCCCCCTCACGTAGGTGGCCAGCGGCGGGAGGTCGGAGAGCCGGCGGCGGTCGACACCAGCCGGGTCGACGGCGTCGACGACGGCTGCCACGCCGTCGTGCCAGCCGTCGAACAGCTCGCGCAGCGCGGCCGCCGTCGTGCCCGGGGAACGGTCGGTGGGCACGCGCTCCGCCCGCACGCAGGCGAACCAGTTGGTGGCGCCGTCGCCGTTCGGGGTGATGCCGAACAACCGGCCGCGGCCCCACGTCTCGGTGACGGTGGACACCGTGCCGGGGACGGTCCCGCGGAACGCCACGGTGCCGAGCGGCCGCGGGCCCGCCGGCCGGAACACGGAGTGGATGCCGTCCGCCGCCACGACGAGGTCCGCCTCCGGGACGTCGGCGGGACCGCGCACCGGGTGCCCCCACCGGATCGCGCCGTCCGGAAGGCTGTCGGCGAGCGTCGCCAGCAGGTCACCGCGCGAGACGAGGTGGACGCTCCCCCGGCCGCCGACGCGCGCGAGGACCGCGCCGTCAGGGCGCAGGATCTGCCCGCCGCGCTGCGCGGCCGACCGGAGCCGGACGGCATCGCCCAGGTCGAGGCGGTCGAGGGCCGCCATGGCCTGCGGCCACATGCCCAGCGCGGTGCCGCCCGTGGTCGGCGCGTCGCTGCGCTCCCGGACCTGCACGCGCCAGCCGGCGAGCAGGAGGGCTCGGGCGGCGGCGAGCCCGCCGATGCCCGCACCGACCACCACAGCAGAACCACGCACGGGAAACTCCTCAGGTCAGGCCGGAGCGGTGCGCGATGATCGCGAGCTCCGTGCGGTCGCGGGCGTCCAGCTTGGTCAGGATCCGGCTCACGTAGGTCCGCGCCGTCGCCGGGCTGAGGAAGAGCGCCACGGCGATCTCGTCGTTGGTGTCGCCGTGGCCGACCCGCTCGAGCACCTCGAGCTCGCGCTCGCTCAGCGTGCCGAGCCGGGGGTGGGGAGCGGGCGGCGGCGAGCTCGCGGCCACGAAGTCCATCAGGCGCCGGGTGATCGCCGGGGACAGGAGGCTGCCGCCCGCCGCAGCGGTGTGCACCGCCTGGCGCAACGCGGGTCCGGGGGTGTCCTTGAGCAGGTAGCCGGCCGCACCGACGCGGATCGCCTCGATCACGTCGTCGTCGTCGTCGAACGTCGTCAGGATGAGGACGCGTGTCTGCGCGAGCCGCGGATCGGCGCGGATGCGACGGGTCGCCTCGATGCCGTCCGTGCCGGGCATGCGGATGTCCATGAGGACGACGTCGGGGCGGTGGCGCACGGCCAGCTCGACCGCGCGCTCCCCGTCCGCCGCATCGGCCACCACCGTGATGCCCGGGTCGTTGGTGAGGAGGGCACGCAAACCGGCCCGCACGAGGTCCTGGTCGTCGACCATCAGGACGGTCGTCACGGTTCCTCCTCCATCGGCAGTGCCGCGGCGACGACGAAGCCCGTCGGGGTGGGTCCCGCCGTGAGCGACCCGCCCAGCGCCTCGGCACGCTCACGCATGCCGGTGATGCCGTGCCCGACCGTGCTCGGCCCGACGCCCGCGGGCCCGTCGTCCTCGACGCGCACGCGCAGGATGCCGTCGTCGGCGCGGACGTCGACCCGCACCCGGCTGGCCCGAGCGTGCCGTACGACGTTGGTGATCGCCTCCTGGACGATCCGGTACGCCACCGCTCCGGCGGGCCCGGGCGCGGACCCGGCGTCGATGTCGGCCACCACGTCGAGGCCCGCCTGTTGCGCGGGGCGCAGCGCCGTGGCCAGGTCGCCGAGCCCCGGCACGTCGCGCGCCGCGGGTGCGGCCTGCCGGAGCAGCGCCACCGTGCGGCGCAGGTCCGTCAGGGTCGCGGTCGTCGTGTCCCGGATGACGTCGACCGCGTCCGCCGCCACCGCCTCGTCCCGCCCGATGGCCTCGCCGGCCACCTGGGCGTGCAGGGCGACCACGGTCAGCGCATGACCGACCGAGTCGTGCACGTCACGGGCCATGGTCAGGCGCTCGCGCGTCACCCGCTCCTCCGCCTGGCGGCGGTACCGCTCGGCGAGCAGGGCCGCGACCTCCCGCGCGCGGACGCCCAGCTCGCGGCGCGATCGGACCCCGTCGCCGAGTGCGACCACGGCGGCGAGCAGGAGGCCGTTCCACACGAGCTCGTACCCGAGGACGAAGCTGGCGGCCTGGCCGACGGCGAGCCGGTACCCCGTCGCGATGGCGAGGATCGCCACCGAACCCACCACGGCGACCGCGAGCCGCCCCGCCTCCGCCGCGGAGAAGACCGCTGCGGCGACGGGGACGGCCACGCCGACCGGCGGGTAGCCGGCGGCGTAGTAGCCGAACAGGCCGACGCCCGTGAGTGCGACCACGGCGGCGGGATAGCGGCGGCGCACGAGCATCAGTGCGCCGAGACCGGCGGCCCAGAGGTAGGCGGACCCCTCGGGTCGGGACTCGTCGACGTCGGCCGCGATCACGAGCGACAGGACCAGCGTGACGGCGACGGCCAGGACGGCGTCGGCGACCCACGGTGCGGTGGCCGGGTGCGCTGCCTCGGGTTCCGCGGCTGCCATCTCGCCAGGCTAGACAGTTCCGCGGCTCCGGGGCAGTCGACTCCGGGCGACACCGCGGTCGACTTCTGTCGCACCCCCGCACGCCGGCGTCAGCCGAGCCGTCGTCGTGGCCGGGTGGGCGCACCCCGCGGCCCGCCTCACGAGCGGGACCACTGCATGCTGGTCGCCCCGCTGCACGTCCGCTGCTCCAGCACCGCCCCGGCCGCGGTGGAGCCGTTCACGACGTTGAGGCACTTTCCGCTGTTGAGGTTGACCAGCTGGGAGTAGCCGTCGCCGGTGGAACGCCAGCTGAACACCTGGTTGGCCCCCTGGTGGCAGGTGTACTGGATGATCGCAGCGCCGTCCGCCACGGAAGCGTTGCCGACGTCGACGCACCTGCCGCTGTGCACGCTCTGCAGCCGCACGTTGCCGTTGCCGGCATCCAGGTACCGCCACTGCTGCCACGCCGCACCGCTGCTCGTCCACTGGCCGATGACCGCGAGGTCGTCGACGCTCCCCTGCTGGACGTCAACCACCTGACCGCTGTTCCGGTTGGTGATCCGGTACGCCGGTGCGGTGCTGCTGCCGCGTGCGAACTGCCACCAGCCGACGTTGAACAGGTTGCCGCTGCCGCCGACGAAGCGCAGGTAGAGGTCGCGGGTGCCGGTGGCGCCGCTGACGGGACAGGTCGTCGTCGTCCAGCTCTGCCATCCCCCGGTGCCGCCGACGGTGCACGTGCCGACGACCGGGCCGCTCGTGCTGTCCAGCCGCACCTCGATCCGACCACCCGAGGTCGCGGAGGCGACGCGTGCGGAGAACGAGGCTGCGCCGGTGCCGAAGGCGACGCCCTTGACCCGCACGTAGTCCGCGTTCTCGATCCAGCCGATGTTCATCCCGCCCTCGCTGGACGGCTCCGTCTCGATGCCGGAGCTCCACGCGATCGTCTCGGCCTCCTGCCGGACGAACGGGTCGAGCGTGCCCACCTGGGGTGCGCCCGCTGCGGTCATGGTGATGGTCGGGATGGTGCCGTCGGCGTTGTAGCTGAACTTCTCGACGGCCACGGAGCGCGTGTACCCGCCACCGCCCGGCAGCGCCCCGTTGTGGTAGAAGAAGTAGGACCCGCCGTTGAAGTCGATGACGCCCGGGTGGTTGGTGAAGCTGCTGCCCTGCGTGGGCATGATCGTCCCCCGGTACGTCCACGGCCCGGTCGGGCCCGGCGCCGTGGAGTACGCGAGGAACTCCGAGCAGCACCGGGCCGCGAACACGTTGTAGTAGAGCCCGCCCCGCTTGTAGACCCACGGCCCCTCCTCGTAGAGCGTGGGGCGCTCGGCGTTCCCGCTGCGTGCACCGAACCCGGCGGTCGTGAGCGGGATCTGCGTCGGGCTGCCGGAGAACGAGATCATGTCGGCGTTGAGCCGCACGTACCAGAGTCGGGGGTTGCCCCAGTACAGGTACGCCTGCCCGTCGTCGTCGACGAGGACGGTCGGGTCGATCTCGCCGTTGCCCACCAGGGGGCGGCCGATCGCGTCACGGAACGGGCCGGTCGGGCTGTCCGAGACACCGACCCCGATGACCATCTGGCCGGTCGACCGCTGCCGCACGGGGACGTACCAGTAGAACTGCCCGTTGCGTTCCACCACCTGCCCGGCCCAGGCGTTCACGTCCGCCCAGGAGAAGGTCGCGAGCGACATCGGGGAGCCGTGGTCCGTCCAGTTCACCATGTCGACGGAGGAGAAGACCCGCCACTCGCGCATGGTGAAGTACGTCGAGGCGTCCTCGTCGTGCCCGGTGTAGAGGTACACCCGGCCGTCGTGCACCAGCGGCGCCGGATCGGCGGTGTAGAGGTGCTGGACGATCGGGTTGTCCGCCTGGGCGGGGGCGGGCAGGAGGGTGACGGCGCCGACGAGCGCGGCCAGCACCGCGACCGCCGAGCGGAGACGCGGTCGGGCCCGGCGGACCGGCCCTCGCGACGACGGGCCCGTCACGACCTGCTCCAGCGTTGGTTGGCGTTCCCGTGGCAGGACCACAGGATCACGCGCGTGCCGTTCGCGCTGGCGCCGTTGTCGACGTCGAGGCACAGCGACGGGTGCCGGACGCTGCTCACCGTGCCGTTGCCCTGGAACGTCCACTGCTGGTTCGTCCCACCGTTGCAGTCCCAGATCTGCACCCGGGTGCCGTTGCCAGCGGTCAAGGGCGCGTCGAGGCACTTGCCCAGGATCCGCAGGCTCTGGCCGCTCTGGGTGATCTGCTGGTTGGCGTTGCCGTGGCAGTCCCAGATCAGGGCGCCCGTGCCGTTCGCGGTGTTCGAGGCCTCGAGGTCGAGGCACCGACCGGCGGACTCGCTGCGCAGCCGGAACGTGGTGGGCGTCGACGGGTCGGTGGTGGTGCCTCCGCTGACCCGGTAGACCACCGTGCCGTGGGCGGGGACGCTCGCCGAGATGCTGCCGGTGGTGGTCGAGGTGGCGTTGGTCCAGGAGTCGCGCAGCGTGAACGAGGTGCCCGTCTTGCCGATCGCCGCGGCCGAGGTGGAGACGGTCGTGGTCGAGCTTCCCTCGTTGAACAGGGCGACCGCGACGTCGCCGTTCGCCAGTCGCTTGGCCAGCACCCGGCGGGTGCCGTCGTGGGAGACCTGGACCGCCTGCCGGCCGAGGGGGTCCTGGTTGATCGCGATCAGGTTGCCGTTCTTGAGGATGTCCAGCGTCCCGGCGCCCGCCGAGCGCACGTCGTTGCCCATCATGAGCGGGGCGGCCAGCACGGCCCACAGGGCGAAGTGGCTGCGCATCTCCGTGTCCGTCATGCCGCCGTTGCCGACCTCGAGCATGTCCGGGTCGTTGAACCCGCCCGGTGCCGCATACCCGGCCAACGGCACGGTGACGTCCACGATGTTCTGGATGCCCATCGGGTAGCCGTTGGTCTGGCCGGTGTCCCACGCGTTGGTGATGTCCTCCGTCGTCCGCCACAGGTTGGCGACGTCGCTCCAGTTGCGCTGCGGCCCGGTCTTCTCGTGGATGCTGTTGGAGTTGATGCTGTAGACGATCGGCCGGCCGGTGGCCGCGAGCGCGTCCCGCATGATGGCGAACCGCGCGACCTGCTCGGAGATGCTGCCGGTGGGTGAGCACCAGTCGTACTTGAGGTAGTCCACCCCCCAGGCGGCGAACTGCCGGGCGTCCTGGTACTCGTGGCCGAGGCTCCCGGTCGAGCCCGGGTAGCTGTCGAAGTACTGCGCGCAGGTCTGGTCCAGCGGCCCCTGGTAGATGCCGAACAGCAGGCCACGGGCGTGCAGGTAGTCTCCCAGCGCCTTCATGCCGCTCGGGAATCGTTGGGGGTCGCCCTGGAGGTTGCCCTGCGCGTCGCGGTTCGGGTTGAACCAGCAGTCGTCGACGACGACGTACTTGTAGCCCAGGTCCCGCAGCCCCTTGCTCACGATCGCGTCGGCCATCTGGCGGATGAGCGTCTCGTTGATGTTGCAGCCGAACGTGTTCCACGTGTTCCAGCCCATCGGCGGCGTCCGGGCGACGCCGTTGTCGAGGGCCTGGGCGGGACGGGGCGCGACGAGCGCGTCGGTCGTCACCGTGGTGAGCGTGAGGGCGAGGACGCTCAGGACAGCCGCGAACCATGTCTTCGGTGTACGCACGTGCATCTCCTTCGTCGGGGAGAACAGCGGTGCCGGTGCTCATCAGCACGGCATGTCCTGCGCGGGTCGACGCCGCGGCGGCCTGGCGCTCCTCGTCGGGCGAGCGGGCGGCTTCCTCGGGCGAGGATGGCCCCGGCGACGGGGCGCCGGGTCGCGGTCGTCGCCGTCGTCGCGCACCGGTCGTTCGGTCGTGGCGTCATTGCCGGCGCGACGAGCAGAATGTTATCGCTCACATTTGCTGGTCAATCGTTTAGGTCGTCATTCTCGGCCCGCACCCGGCCAGTTAATGGTTACTTGCCAGTCAGTAATGCATGTCGTTACTCTCGCCCCGGACGAACAGGTCGCCCGCACGTGGCGCAGCGTTGGTGACACGTGTCATGCGGGCGACGCCGACCACGGCGCCCGTCCGATCGCGACCGGTTCCAGGAGGCAACGATGCATCCCGCCCGCCCACGCACCCCCCACCAACCGGCAGGACGACTCACCGCGGCTCTCGGCGCCGCCGCCCTCGTCGCCGCCGGGCTCGTCGCCTCGGCCGCCGCCCCTGCACAGGCGGCGATCGGCGACGTCATCTGGTCGCAGGAGTTCAACGGTGCCGCGGGCAGCGCGCCGGACTCGTCCGTCTGGAGCTACGACACGGGCGCCGGCGGCTGGGGCAACGCCGAGCTGCAGAACTACACGACGTCCCGCAACAACTCGGCGCTCGACGGGCAGGGCAACCTGGTCATCACCGCGCGGCGCGAGGCCGACGGCTCGTACACGTCGGCGCGGCTGCAGAGCAACAACAAGGTGGAGCTGACGTACGGCCGCGTGGAGGCCCGCATCCAGATCCCCCGCGGCCAGGGCATCTGGCCGGCGTTCTGGATGCTCGGCGCCGACTTCCCGCAGACCTCGTGGCCGTCGTCGGGCGAGATCGACATCATGGAGAACGTCGGCAAGGAGCCGCACCGCACCTACGGCACGGTGCACGGCCCCGGCTACTCGGGCGGTGCCGGCATCACCGGTGCCTACCAGCACCCGCAGAACTGGGCGTTCGCCGACACGTTCCACACGTTCGCCGTCGACTGGAAGCCCGGCTCCATCACGTGGTCCGTGGACGGCAACGTCTTCCACCAGGTCACGCGCGCGAGCGTCGGCGGCAACCCCTGGGTGTTCGACAAGGCGTACTTCCTCATCCTCAACGTCGCCGTCGGCGGCCAGTGGCCGGGCTACCCCGACGCCACCACCCAGTTCCCGCAGCAGATGAAGGTCGACTACGTCCGCGTCTACGACAACGGCTCGGGCTCGGGTGGCGGTGGCGGCGGTGGTGGCTCACTGCCCACGGGCACCGGCACCGTCCGCGTCGCGAACTCGCTGTGCCTCGACGTGCCGTGGGCGCAGACCCACGACGGCAACCCCATCCAGGTGGCGGGCTGCAACGGCAACGCGGCACAGCAGTGGACCCGCACCGCGGACGGCACGGTGCGCGCCCTCGGCAAGTGCCTCGACGTGAGCGGCAGCGGCACGGCCAACGGCACGGTCGTGCAGCTGTGGACCTGCAACGGCACCGGCGCCCAGAAGTGGACCTACGACTCCGCGACGCGCACGCTGCGGAACCCCCAGTCGGGCCGCTGCCTCGACGCCGTCGGCGGGACACCGGTGCACGACGGGCAGCGCGTCCACCTCTGGGACTGCCACGGCGGCGCGAACCAGCAGTGGTTCCTGTGAGGCGCTGACCCTCCGTCCGGCAGTCTGGTCGCCCAGGCTGCCGGACGGGCCGGTCACCCGCCGGGAGAGGTCGTGGCGGACGCGCGCTGCGTGCCCCGGGGCCGCCGGTCCTCCTCCGTCGTCCAGGCGCGGCTCGGCGACATCGGCAGATGCGGGCTGGCGAGGATCTGCATGGCGATACCGCGCGCCTCGTTACGGCGCTTGGCGGTCGCGAGGACGAACCGTGCGGCGGCGCCCACGACGGGCACGCCACGCAGGTCCACGACGACGCCGTCGCGGCCTTCGCCGGCGGCCGTGAGCCTGCTCAGTGCGCCGGCGAGCTCCCTCAGCGACGCGAGGTCGACCCGCCCGCTCACCCGCAGCGTGGGCGTCGTCGCCGCGAGGTCGACCGACAGACGCACGGGCTCGGCCGTCGTCCGCTGAACCGGGAGATCGCCGTCCTCGAGCACGGCGACGAAGGTCTCATCCATCCTCGCCCTCAGCTGAGGACCCATACCGCCGAACGACCGCACGGCCCCGACCAGCCGCTCGGCCAGCACCCGGAGCCTGACGCTGCGCTGCTGGGAGGCCCATCGCAACATCTGGAACGCCTCCTCCGCGTCTACCCCGTAGACGAGCATGAGGGCGCCCTTGGCCTGGTCGATGACCGCGTGCGACTCCAGGGCTCGCTGGAGCTCGGCGTTGACGCCCGCGGAGATCGCCTCGCGCTGGCGCGTCGAGTCGTCGATGAGCACCCCCGACACCGTGGCCGTCAGGTCGTCGGGCCGGGCGGGTGCGAGGGCGATCACGACGTCGCGCGTCTCCCCGGAGAGGTCGGCCAACCGGTAGTCGCAGCCGGCCGGGACCCGCTCCACCACGCTCGCGTGCAGGGCGTACTCGACCCGCCCGCGGTCCTCGGGATGAACGTGGCTGAGGAACAGCTCGCGGGTCGGCACGACGTCGCCCGGTTCCATGCCGTGCAACGTGTACATCGCATCCGACCAGAGCCATCGAGGCGCATCGGGCGAGAACGAGAACTGGCCCAGGGCCATCGACGTCGGGGTAGTCACATGTCCTCCGGCGCTGCACACGTGGACGGATCCCGATCGCCCGGCTCATTGCCGAACCTGGGGGATCCGCCGGGTCGACCGGTGACGGGACCGACCTGTGGGGCTGCGTGCCAGCAGGCTAGGACAGCCCGGCGGCGGCCGCGACCGGGGCGTCCGGTCGCACGTTCGCGCCGATCTCAGGACAATCGGGACCTCCGGGTGGCGCAGCGAGGCAGCCATCGCGCAGGGAGACGGGTGACAGGTGGAGCGAGAGCGCGGTCCCGGCACCGGGTCGCTCGAGACGTACCGGTCGATGCGCGACTTCAGCCGCACGCCGGAGCCGGCCGGTGCCCGTGCGGGTACCGCTCCGGCGACCGCGCGCCGGTTCGTCGTGCAGCGCCATCGCGCGCGCCGCCTGCACTACGACCTGCGGTTCGAGATCGACGGCGTCCTGGTCAGCTGGGCGGTCCCTCGCGGCCCGACGCTCGACCCCGCGGTGCGGCGCATGGCTGTCCACGTCGAGGACCACCCGCTGGAGTACGCCGACTTCGAAGGCGTGATCCCGGCGGGCGAGTACGGCGGCGGTGACGTCATCGTCTGGGACCGCGGCACGTGGGAGCCCACGAAGACCCAGGACCCCGCCGCCGAGGTGGCCGGCGGCGAGCTGCACGCCGTGCTGCACGGCTCCAAGCTCCGCGGGCACGTCGTCCTGGTGCGGCGGGACGGGGCCGACGACGGCAGCAAGGAGCAGTGGCTCCTGCTGCACAAGCGCGACGAGCACGCCGTCCCGGGGTGGGACGCGGAGGATCATCCGCGGTCCGTCCTGAGCGGGCGCACGAACGACGAGGTCCAGGCGGACCCCGACCGGCTGTGGCGCTCCGACCTGCCCGCGGCGGAGGCTTCCATCGACCTGCACCCCGAGCCCGTCGCGCCGCCCACGGCCGACGAGCTCGCCGCCCTGGACGACCTCGGCCCGGCCGGCACCTGGGACGTCTTCGGCCGGCGCCTCCGGCTGACGAACCTCGACAAGGTGCTGTTCCCCGCACGCGACCGAGAGGAGCCCGTGACCAAGCGGGAGCTCGTCCGCTACGCCGCGCTCGTCGCGCCCGTCGCGCTCCCCTACCTGCGCGGCCGCGCCCTCAACATGCACCGCTTCCCGCAGGGCGCGGCCCACAAGGGGTTCTGGCACAAGCAGCTGCCCGAGCACGCACCGGCGTGGGTGGGGCGCTGGGTGAACCCCGAGGCCGACCCCGGGGAGACGACCACCTACCTGGTGGTCGACGAACCGGCCGCACTGGTGTGGGCGGCCAACTTCGGCGCCCTCGAGTGGCACGCGTGGACCTCCCGGACGGCCGACCCGCACCTGCCCACGTACGCCCTGATCGACATCGACCCGGGCACCTCGACGTCCTGGCAGGACGTGCTCCTGCTCGCCCGGCTGCACCGCGACGCGTTCGAGCACCTCGGCGTCCGCGCCCAGCCCAAGCTGACCGGGCGGCGAGGCATCCAGATCTGGGTCCCCATCGCCACCGGCCCCACCTTCGACGACACCCGAGCCTGGGTGCAGACCCTGTCGCGCACCGTCGGCAAGGTCGTCCCCGACCTGGTCAGCTGGCGGTGGGAGGTGCGCGAGCGCGGTGGACAGGCGCGCCTGGACTACACCCAGAACGCGATCAACAAGACGCTCGTCGCCCCGTACAGCCCGCGGGCGGCGGCCGGTGCGCCGGTCTCCGCACCCATCGCCTGGGACGAGCTCGACGAGCCGTGGCTCCGGCCCGACGCGTTCACCCTGCGCACGGTCCCGGACCGGATCGCACAGCGAGGGGACCTGTTCGCGACCGTGCTCACGGCCGACCAGGCTCTCCCGAGGATCCGGTAGGCCCCCGGTGCTGTCCCGGTCCCTGGGCGCGTTCCTCGGTGTGCTCGTCGGCGCGGCGGCACGGCTGCGCCGTGGCGGCCGGCCGTTGCACCCGCGCGGCACGGTGCTGCGGGGGACGCTGCGGATCGACGCCGACCCGGATGCTCCGGGCGCACGGCCGGCGTACGTGGGCCCCGCGCTCGTCCGGGTGTCACGCGCCGCCGGCCTGCCACCCCCGTGGCCGGACGTGCACGGGCTGGCGTTCCGCTGGCAGGAGGACGGCCGCCTCAGCGACGTGCTCCTGTCCTCCACGGGCAACGGGCGGCTCGGCCGGTTCGTGCTGTCGCCTCGGCGGGGCGCCTGGTCGGGCTGGTTCACCTCCGTCATGCCGTTCCGCACCGGCGAGGGGCCAGTGCTGCTCGCGGCGTGCCCGACCGCCGCGGCACGCGGAGGTGACGCCCCGGTCGTCGACGTGGTGCTGCTGTCCGCACGCGCGGGGGGCCCGTGGCACCGGTGGGGCCGGCTCACCGCGTCGGCCGTGGACCCGGAGGGGATCCGGTTCGACCCGGTGCTGCACGCCCCGGCCGGCCTGGGCACCTACCCGTGGGCAGCGGCCCTGCGGCTGCCCGCCTACCGGAGGGCGCGCCGCCCACTGAGGTGACCGCGCCCGGTCACGGCCCCGGCGACCGGTCCCCCGCCCTGCCCGGCAGCTGGCTGACCGGCCGGTCCTGGCGGCCGTCGGGGAGGCGTGCGATCCTGGAACCGGCTTGAGCACGTGGCCGTGGCAAGAACCGAACGGACGCCTGCTGTGACCAAGGACATCGTCAGCCGGACCGACTGTGCCGCCGCCCCGCCGTACGTGGTGTGGCGCGCACTGCTCGCCGCCGCACAGTTCGGCCTGCGCGGCAGGGCACGCTGGGCGGACATCACGTACCGCGCCACGGCGCACCTGATCCCGCACCGGGACAGCACCCGGCTGGTCCTCACCGGCGCGCCTGACCGCGTGCCCGCCTGCGCGTCGAGCCTCCGGCAGCTCCACGCCCGGCGGCAGGCCAAGCGGGACCTGCACCACCTCGCACAGGCCGCGTCGTGAGGGATCGCCTCGGGTCGGACCGGTCCCACGTCGAGCCTCGGCATGCAGATGGCCGTTGAGACCGCAGCGGACGGCCTGCGAGCGCAGTACGTGCTTCCGCTGCGCTGGGAACACGACGACGAGCTCGACGAGCTGACCGACTACCTGGTGATGATCGCCCGCCATCTGCCGGTCGTCGTGGTCGACGGGTCGCCGGACGGCCTGTTCCAGGAGCACGCCCGGCGGTGGTCGGAGGCGGTGCAGCACGTGCGACCAGCGCCCTGGCCCGGACGCAACGGCAAGGTCGCCGGGGTCATGACCGGCCTTCGGCTCGCCCGCGAGGAGGCGGTCGTGATCGCCGACGACGACGTCCGCTGGCGGCCCGACCAGCTGCGCGCGGCCGTCGCACTCCTCGAGCACGGTGAGGTCGTGCGCGTGCAGAACGTCTTCGAGCCCATGCCGTGGCACGCGCGCTGGGACACGGCACGGTCGCTGGTCAACCGCGGGCTCGGCGCCGACTTTCCCGGCACGCTCCTCGTCCGACGGTCCGCGGTGCTGCGTGCGGGCGGGTACGACGGTGACGTGCTCTTCGAGAACCTGGAGCTGCTGCGGACGGTTCGGGCGGGTGGCGGCCGCGAGATCCGCGCGGACGACCTCTGGGTCCGGCGACGCCCACCGACCGTGCGGCACTTCTGGTCGCAACGCGTGCGGCAGGCCTACGACAGCCTCGCTCAGCCGGCCCGGCTGTGCGCCGAGGCGGCCGTCCTGCCGACCCTCGTGTGGGCGTTGCTGCGCCGTCGTCCCGGCCCCGTGGTGGCCCTCGTCGCGGGTGTGTCCGCGATCGCCTGGCGCGGTCGCCGGCGCGACAGGGGGTCGGACGTCGTCCCCGCCTCCTCGGTCGGTTGGGCCCCGGTCTGGCTCGCGGAGCGGGCGGTCTGCATCTGGGTCGCCCTCGCGCTCCGTGCCACCGGGGGCGTGCCGTACCGGCGGCAGAGGATGCTCCGGGCCGCCTCGCCGACGTCGTCGTTGCGCCGCCGGACGACCCTGTGAGCGGGACCCGCGGAGGTCGGGCACACCCGTGCGCCGTCGGCCGCGCACCCCTACGCTCGGGCCGTGGCCCAGCACCGTGCACGCCGCGCCGTCGCCACAGTGGGCGTCGCACCGGTACCCGCCGCTACCGGGGCTGATCCGGTGCCCCGGGCCGCGCAGCGGCCCCGGCGCTGAGCATCCGGCCCGCACGCCATTCTCAAGGAGGAGAGATGGACGCTCGGCAGGACAGCACACCGCTCGTGCAGGACCCCACCCTTCCCCCGGTCGCCGTCGACCCCGCCGTGCAGGCCGCGGAGGAACGGCACTGGACACCCGCGAAGATCGCGGTCTGGGTGGCCATCGCCCTGCTGGGCGGGGTCAGCTGGGTCATCATCGCGATCATCCGCGGCGAGACGATCAACGCCATCTGGTTCGTGTTCGCGGCGGTGTGCTCGTACCTGATCGCCTTCCGCTTCTACTCCAGGTACATCGAGAGACACCTGGTGCGGCCCGACGACCGCCGCGCCACCCCGGCCGAGTACAAGGCCGACGGGCGTGACTACGTCGCGACCGACCGGCGGGTGCTCTTCGGGCACCACTTCGCCGCGATCGCCGGCGCCGGACCGCTGGTCGGCCCTGTGCTCGCCGCCCAGATGGGCTACCTGCCCGGCACGATCTGGATCATCGTGGGCGTGATCCTGGCGGGTGCGGTCCAGGACTACCTGGTCATGTTCTTCTCGATGCGACGCGGCGGACGCTCGCTGGGTCAGATGGCCCGCGACGAGCTGGGGGTCGTCGGCGGGACTGCGGCCCAGCTCGCCACCCTCGTCATCATGGTCATCATCATCGCGATCCTGGCGCTGGTCGTCGTGAACGCCCTGGCCGAGAGCCCGTGGGGCGTGTTCTCCGTGTCGATGACGATCCCGATCGCCCTCCTCATGGGGTGCTACCTGCGCTTCCTGCGTCCGGGGAAGGTCACCGAGGTCTCGATCATGGGCTTCGTGCTGCTGATCGCCGCGATCGTCGGCGGCGGCGTGATCGCCGACACCGCCTGGGGCTCGGAGCTCTTCCTGCTCGACAAGGTCACGATCGCGTGGGGCATCATCATCTACGGCTTCATCGCCGCGGTCCTGCCGGTGTGGCTCCTGCTCGCCCCGCGCGACTACCTGTCGACGTTCATGAAGATCGGCACGATCGTCATGCTCGCGGTCGCGATCGTCATCGTCCGCCCGGAGATCGACGTGCCCGCGGTCAGCGAGTTCGCGTCCTCGGGCACCGGCCCCGTCGTCGCGGGGACCCTGTTCCCGTTCCTGTTCGTCACGATCGCGTGCGGTGCGCTGTCGGGCTTCCACGCGCTCATCGCCTCGGGGACCACGCCCAAGCTGCTGGAGAAGGAGCGCCAGACCCGGTTCATCGGCTACGGCGGCATGCTCATGGAGTCGTTCGTCGCGATCATGGCGCTCGTCGCGGCGCTCTCCATCGACCGCGGCATCTACTTCGCGATGAACTCCTCCGCGGCGCTCACCGGCGGCACGGTCGAGGGTGCGGTCGCGTTCGTCAACGGACTCGGCCTGCAGGGTGTGAACCTCACGCCCGACATGCTCACCACCACCGCGGAGAACGTCGGCGAGGAGTCGATCGTGTCCCGCACAGGTGGGGCCCCGACGCTCTCCGTCGGGCTCGCGAACATCATGTCCGGGTTCATCGGCGGTACCTCGATGATGTCGTTCTGGTACCACTTCGCGATCATGTTCGAGGCGCTGTTCATCCTCACGGCTGTCGACGCCGGCACCCGCGTGGCCCGGTTCATGCTGCAGGACAGCATCGGCAACCTGGTCCCGCGGTTCAAGGCGACGTCGTGGCGTCCGGGGGCCTGGATCGCGACGGCGATCATGGTGGGCGCCTGGGGTGCGGTCCTCCTGATGGGCGTCACCGACCCCCTCGGCGGCATCAACACGCTGTTCCCGCTGTTCGGCATCGCGAACCAGCTCCTCGCGGCGATCGCGCTCGCCGTCTGTCTGGCCATCGTCGCCAAGCAGGGCACGTTCCGGTACCTGTGGATCGTCGCGCTGCCGCTCGCCTTCGCGTCGGCGGTCACGATCACGGCGTCGATGTACAAGATCTTCTCGTCGGTCCCGTCCATCGGGTACTTCGCTCAGAACAGGGCCTTCTCCGACGCTCTCGCAGCCGGAGAGACGCAGTTCGGCACCGCCACCAGCGTCGCGGCGATGGAGGCGGTGGTCCGCAACACGATGATCCAGGGCGTCCTGTCCATCGTGTTCGTCTCGCTGGCGATCATCGTGATCCTCACCGCGCTGTGGGCCACCGTGAAGTCCTTCCGTGCCGGCGGCGGCCCGAGCAGCGAGGATCCCGCTGTGCCGTCGCGGACCTTCGCACCGTCCGGCTGGATCGCCACGCCTGCCGAGAAGGAGCTCGAACGGCAGTGGGCGGACCTGCCCGGCAGGGTCCCGGCGGGGCACCACTGATGCGCGCGCTCGAGGGCGCGCGCCGGGCGGGGCACCGGCTCGCCTGGTACGTCCACGGTCTGGTCGGCCAGGACGCGTACGACAAGTACGTCGCGCACATGAGGGCGACCCACCCCGACGACCCGCGGCCGGTGATGACGGAGCGGGCGTTCTGGCGCGACCGGGCGGACCGCCAGGACGCGAACCCGCAGGGCCGCTGCTGCTGACGCGACAGCGGGCGCGGCACCGACCGGTGCCGCGCCCGCTGCGCGTCGTGTGCGACGACCCGAGGTCCGGGTCAGGAGGCCGTGCAGGTCACGGCGGGCCACCTCCAGTTGCCGTTGTGCTGGACCGTGAACCCGAAGGACGCGGTCTGACCGGCGGAGAGGGCGCCGCTACCGCTCGGTCGCATCGTCATCACGTTGCCGGACGAGTCCCACGTCGGCGAACCGCTCCAGGTGGCGATGATCCGTTGCGGGCTGCTCACCGTGACCGTCGAGCTCCAGCCGCTGATGTTCGTGTTCGCGCGGATGGTCACCGTCCCGTTGAAGCGGTCACCCCACTTCTGTCCCTCCGAGTAGGTCGCGGTGCAGCTTCCGCCGGTGGTCGGCGGGGGCGTGGTCGGCGGCGGGGTGGTGGGCGGCGGCGTGGTGGGCGGCGGCGTCGTCGGGTCGGGGGTGGTGGTCCCGCCCGCGTTCAGCGCGTTGAGCACGCTGGTGTAGGCCGCCTTCTTGTTGCCCGAGCCGTCGAACAGCAGCGGCGTGCCGGAGGCGCGCCACGAGTCGCTGTCCCGCACACCCCACACGGTGATGCCGGTGCAGCGCGCCACGGACAGGCACGCCTGGACGACCCCCTGGTACTGCTGGGCCTGCGAGCTCCCCGAGCCCTCGATGTCCAGCTCGGTGATCTGCACGTCGACGCCCAGGGCGGCGAAGTTCCGCAGCGTGGTGTCGTAGTTGGACGGCACCGGGTTGCCCGAGTTGAAGTGCGCCTGGAACCCGACGCAGTCGATGGGCACGCCGCGGGACTTGAAGTCCCGGACCATGTTGTAGACGCCCTGCGTCTTGGCGTGGGACCAGTTGTCGGTGTTGTAGTCGTTGTAGCAGAGCTTCGCCGCCGGGTCCGCGGCACGGGCTGCCCGGAACGCGGCCTCGATCCAGTCGTTGCCGGTGCGCTGCAGGTTGGAGTCGCGGCGCCCGCCGGACCCGCCGTCGGCGAAGGCCTCGTTCACCACGTCCCAGCTGTGGATCTGCCCCCTGTAGTGGGTGGCCACCTGTGTGACGTGGTTGAGCATCGCGTTGCGCAGGGCGGTGCCGGACATGTTCTGCATCCAGCCGGGCTGCTGCGAGTGCCAGGCCAGCGCGTGCCCACGCACCTGCTTGCCGTTCTGCCGGGCCCAGCTGACGATCCGGTCGCCGCTGCTGTAGTTGAACTGGTTCTGCGACGGCTCCGTCGCGTCCATCTTCATCTCGTTCTCGGCCGTGATCATGTTGAACTCACGGTTCGCGATGGTCGAGTACGTGGTGTCGCTCAGCCTGTTCGCCGCGATCGCGGTACCGAAGTAGCGACCGGTCTCGGCTGCGGCCGCCTGCAGCGTGCTGCCCGCGGCGGCGGCCGGCACGGCGAGCGTCACCGTCAGGGCCGCCACAGCGAGGCCGCCCACAGCGGCGGCGATACGGCCGCGTTGGCGCAGTGGTGGGGTCGTCATTGATCCTCCTCGATGGTCCTGCCCGGCTGGTCGCCGGCGCCACACCTTTGGCCGGGCTGCAAGATCGGGTCAAGAGCAGATCCCGACGCGAAGGTTTCGATAGTTTTTCCGAAACGGTTTATCACCCGGACGGGTGAAGTACACCGGTGTAGAAGGCCGCCATCTGGGCGATGAGGGAGCAGACGGCGGCCCGGATCGGGGCACGCCTGTTCGGCGTCTCGCAACTATCGGGGCGCGGCGTACCGACCGCGGAGGGCCGTCAGGGCGCCGCGCTCAGCCGGTGGATCTCGATGCGGACCCGGCCCTCGTCCAGCCGCGGTGTGAGCAGGCCCAGGAAGGCGCCTGTGCGCAGGTAGACCGGGCCGTCGGCGCCGACGTCGAACCGCGGTGTCGTGAGGATGGGAGCCGGCGCGTCGGGCGCGTGCACCGCGGCGTTGGTGACGGAGACGACCGCGCCGTCGGCGAGCCGGATCTCGTACCGGGCCCACAGCTCGGTGGAGCCGTCGGCGCGCTCGAGATTCCAGTCCGCGCCGCCCGGGAGCACGGTCCCCTGCAGACCGTCGGACACCGTCCCGCCGACGACGGGGATCACCCGGCGGTGTCCGGTGGGGGTCTGTCCCACGTCCACGACCGGTCCCAGGAGCGCGTCGATCGTGAAGAGGTGCGTGCTGCGTACCGACCTGCCTCGTGGGCCGACCTTCGCCGCGTCCGGCCCCGTGTCCTCGGTCACGGAGGGTGACAGTACGCCTGCCCGCAGGGACCACGGTGAAGTCACGCCCCGGCGCGGCGCGTCGGCGTGCTCTCCCGCTGGACCAGGCGCATACCCGCGCGGTGCAGCACGGGAGGCTGCGGCCTCCCCGGGCCGAGACGTTCCTGCACCCGACGGTGCAGGATCTCGACGGCGACCTCCGCGATCTCGCGGCGGCCGGGGTCGATCGTGGTGAGCGTCGGCACGCAGAAGCGGGAGTCCTCGATGTCGTCGAAGCCGACGACTGCGACGTCCTGCGGGATGGCCAGCCCACGCGTCTGGAGCTCGTGCATGGCCCCGATGGCGAGTGCGTCGTTGAAGGCGACCACGCCGTCGACGGGGGCGCCGGAGTCGAGCACCTGGGCCATGGCGCGGGCGCCGTTGGCGCGGTGCCAGCCGTCGTCCGCCCAGCCGAGGTGCCGGCTGTCGACGTCTATCCCCCGAGCCGCCAGTGCGTCGCGGTAGCCGGAGAAGCGCAAGGACGCCGACCCGGCGGTCCGGGCATGGAGCATGCCGAGGACGGCGATCCGGTGTCGCCCCGCGTCCAGGAGCAGGTCCGTCGCCGCCCGCGCCCCCTCGACGTTGTGCATGCTCACGTGGTCCACGCTCGACGAGAACAGCTGCTCGCCCAGCAGCACGAGTGGGTAGCCGAGTCCCTCCAGGAGATGCGCGTCGCTCTGGACGAGGGCGGCGGGGCTGAAGATCAGCCCGTCGAGCAGGCCGCGCCGGGGCACCCGCAGCGCCGCCAGCTCGCCGTCCCGGGTGAACCCCGTCGGTTCGATGAGCACCTGGAGCCCGTGCCGACGCGCGGCCTCGAGGACCTCGTCGGCGAGCTCGCCGAAGTACGGCTGCCCCACCTCGGGGACGGCCAGACCGACCACCCCGCTGCGGCCGGAGCGGAAGATCCTGGCCGTCACGTTGATCTCGTAGCCGAGCGCGTCGACGGCGGCGAGCACGCGCTCCCTCGTCGCGTCCCGGATGTGCGGGTACCCGCTGAGGACGTTCGAGACGGTCTTCACCGACACCCCGGCGTGCCGTGCGACGTCCGCCATCGTCGTCACGGCCCCTCCTCCACCCTCGCCGCCCGCTGCACCGGGGCGCCTCGCGCCACGTGCCGACGCCGAGAGTGCTCGCTCCCGGCTCCGCGGTACACCGGTGTAAATCGTTTCGGGACCTGGCCGCCCGGTCCGAGGTCCACCAGTGTGAGCGTTCACACGGCCGATGAGGACGTCCCTGGCGGGAGCCCACCCGCCTGCCGACGACGCCCAGGCCTTCGAGGAGAGGTGCCGGATGACCACCACACCCCCGCGCCGGCGGCACGCGCTCGTCGCCGTGACGCTCGCCGCCGCCACCGCACTCGCCGGCGTGGTCGCCGCCCTGCCGGCCCAGGCCGCCGCCAGCACGCTCGGCGCCGCCGCCGCCCAGAGCGGCCGGTACTACGGCACCGCGATCGCGGCGGGTCGGATGAGTGACTCGACGTACATCGGGATCGCGAACCGTGAGTTCAACATGATCACGGCCGAGAACGAGATGAAGTGGGACGCCACCGAGCCGAACCAGAACCAGTTCAGCTACAGCCGCGGCGACCAGATCGTGAACTGGGCCCGCAGCAACGGCAAGCGGGTCCGCGGCCACGCCCTGCTGTGGCACGCCCAGATGCCCGGCTGGGCGCAGAACCTGTCCGGCAGCGCCCTGCGCAACGCCGCGATCAACCACGTCACCAAGGTCGCGACCTACTACCGCGGCAAGATCCACTCCTGGGACGTGGTCAACGAGGCCTTCGCCGACGACGGTCGCGGCAGCCGTCGCGACTCGAGCCTGCAGCGCACCGGCAACGACTGGATCGAGGCCGCGTTCCGCGCCGCCCGCGCCGCCGACCCCGGCGCCAAGCTCTGCTACAACGACTACAACACCGACGGCATCAACGCGAAGTCCACCGGCATCTACAACATGGTCCGCGACTTCAAGTCCCGCGGCGTCCCGATCGACTGCGTCGGGTTCCAGGCCCACCTCGGCACGAGCATGCCCGGGGACTTCCAGGCCAACCTGCAACGCTTCGCCGACCTGGGCGTGGACGTGCAGATCACCGAGCTCGACATCCAGCAGGGTGGCAACCAGGCCAACATGTACGCGGCCGTGACCAACGCCTGCCTCGCCGTCTCACGCTGCACCGGCATCACCGTGTGGGGCGTGCGCGACTCCGACTCCTGGCGCACCGGAGCCAACCCCCTGCTCTTCGACGCCTCCGGCAACAAGAAGGCCGCCTACACCTCCGTCCTGAACGCCCTCAACGCCGCACCGCCCACGCAGAACCCGACCACACCGAACCCGACCACCCCCAACCCGACGACACCGAACCCTGAGCCGACGACGCCCGCGCCCACGTCGAACCCGGGCACGGGCTGCTCGGTCACCTACGCCGCGCCGAGCCAGTGGCAGAACGGCTTCACCGCGAACGTCCGGATCACGAACCTCGGCGTCGCGATCAACGGGTGGACGCTCACCTGGGCCTTCCCCGGGAACCAGTCCGTCACCCAGGCCTGGAGCGCCGCCGTGACGCAGAACGGCAGCCAGGTGACGGCGCGCAACGTCGACTACAACCCGCGGATCGCCACGGGCGGGACCGTCGAGTTCGGGTTCAACGGCTCGTACAGCGGAGCCAACCCGGCGCCGACGAGCTTCCGGCTCAACGGGGTCCTGTGCGACGGACGCGTGGCCCCGACGCCTGGGCCGACCACCGAACCCACGCCGACCGAGAGCCCGACCAACCCGACCGGCGCGCTCCCGTCGAGCTTCCGTTGGTCCTCCACCGGGGCGATCATCGGCCCGAAGCCGGACGGCTCGCACAACCCGGTCTCGGTCAAGGACCCGAGCGTCGTGTACGCCGACGGGAGGTGGCACGTCTTCGCGTCCATCTACGCCGGCGGCTACAACCTGATCTACACGAGCTTCACGGACTGGTCCCAGGCCTCGGCCGCCACCCCGTACTACCTCGACCGGTCGGCGATCGGGACGGGGTACCGCGCGGCGCCCCAGGTCTTCTTCTTCGCCCCGCAGAACCTCTGGTACCTCGTCTACCAGACCGGCGCGGGCGGCTCGTACTCGACGACGTCCACCATCTCCGACCCGGCGTCCTGGTCGGCGCCGAAGAACTTCTACTCCGCGCAGCCGCAGATCATCACCGACAACATCGGCAACGGCTACTGGGTGGACTTCTGGACGGTCTGCGACACGACGACGTGCTACCTGTTCTCGTCGGACGACAACGGTCACCTGTACCGGTCCGAGACGACCCTGGCGAGCTTCCCCAACGGGTTCACCAACACCGTGATCGCGATGCAGGACCCGGACCGGTACCGGTTGTTCGAGGCGGCCAACATCTACAAGGTCGCCGGTCAGGACAGCTGGCTCATGGTGCACGAGGCGATCGGTACCGACGGCAAGCGGTACTTCCGGTCGTGGACGGCGCCCTCGATCAGGGGCTCGTGGACGGCGCTTGCGGACACCGAGGCCAACCCGTTCGCCCGGGCGAACAACGTGACGTTCCCGGCCGGGGCGTGGACGCGGGACATCAGCCACGGCGAGATGATCCGCTCCGGCACCGACCAGACGATGGAGATCAGCCCGTGTGACCTGCGGTACCTCTACCAGGGCATGGACCCCAACGCCTCGGCCGACTACAACGAGCTCCCGTGGCGCCTGGGCCTGCTCACGCAGACGAACTCGACCTGCTGACTCCCCTGCCCCTGCCCGCCGACCTGAGCCGACCCTCAGAACCGGTACGCCGTCTGGCCGTGCCCCCCGCCGAACGCGAGGACCTTGCCGGGCGCGAGCCGGTAGACGGGTGCGGTCTCGTCCGTCGCAGCCGCCTCGCTCGCCTCGACGAACCCCTGGCCGCGCACCTCGAACCTCCAGTCGTCGCCGTACTTGGCGAACCAGGCGTCGGCCAGCCGTTGCAGCCGGTCCGGGTCGGTCACCCGCGCGACCTCGCCCTCCATCACCAGCTCGACCCCGCTGTCCCAGCGGCCGGCGCCCGTGGTCCCCGTGGTCACCGCGACGGACGGGTTGCCGTCGAGGTTGCGCACCTTCTGCTCCTGTGCCGTGGTGCAGAAGGCGAATGCCCCCTCGTGCCACACGCCCACCAGCGGGACGGCGTGCGGGCGCCCGTCGGCGCGGACCGTCACGATCCAGTAGAGGCCCGCGTCCTGAAGGCGGCGCTCGATGTCCGCCCACGGCGGTGGGGTGGCCGACGGGTCCCCGTACCGGGGGTCGATGACGCCGGTCGGTCCCGTCTGACTCATGTGTCCTCCTGCGCTGCCGCACCGCGGCCCGGTACCGTTTTCTGCACCTTTGTCCGCGGTGCTGCGCGTGTCAATCGATTGAGGTCGGCGCCCACCGGCGTGGGGCACGGCGGACTAGGGTTGGCGGGACCTGTGCTGGGAGGGGACTGTCCGTGCCACGGTTGACGAGTGCCGATGTGGCGCGTGAGAGCGGGGTTTCGCGAACGACCGTGAGCTACGTCCTGAACGGCAAGGACGGCGTCACGATCCCCGAGTCCACGCGCCAGCGCGTCCGCGACGCGGCCGCGCGGCTGGGCTACACCCCCTCGGCTGCAGCCCGCACGCTGCGCTCCGGACGCAGCGACCTGGTCCTGTGCGTGGTGCCGGACTGGACGATCGGCCCGGTCATCGACACGCTGATCGACCACCTCACCACCCAGCTGGCCGAGCGCGGCCTCTCCGTCCTGGTGCACCAGGCCCGCGGTCCGCGGCCCCTCGCCGAGCTGTGGCGGGCCGTCACCCCGCGGGCGGTGCTCGGGCTCTCGCCGTTCGCCGAGGACGATGCACGCGCCATGCGGCAGGCGGGCATCCGTGTGGTCGGCAGCACGCTGGACGAGGATGCCGACCCCTGGACGTTCGCCGTCCCGCAGACCCGGATCGGCCAGCTGCAGGTCGAGCACCTCGCCGAGCGCGGTCACCGTGTGATCGGGTACGCCTCGCCCCGCGACGACCGCCTCGCCGCGTTCGCCGACCGGCGACTCGCAGGCGTCGTGCAGGAGTGCGAGCGCCTCGGCCTGCGCCCGCCCTCCGTGCAGGTCGTGGACCTCGACGTCCCCTCCGGTGCCGCGGCCGCACGCGAATGGCGCGCGAGCCCGGACCCGGTCACCGCCGTGGCCGCGTACAACGACGAGGTGGCCCTGGCCGTGCTGGCCGGCCTGCGGGCCGAGGGTCTGCGCACGCCGGACGACGTGGCGGTCATCGGCGTGGACGACATCCCGGCGGCCCGGCTCGCCGCACCGGCGCTGACCACCGTGTGGCAGGCCATCGACGCGCAGGCGAGCTACCTCGCCGCCGCCGTGCTCGCTGCGCTCGACGACGGGGTCGATCCCCCCGCGCTGCCGAGCGACGTCCTGCACGTCGTCGCACGGGACTCCACCTGACACGCGTGACCCGGCGGCACGTCGGCGCCGCCGGGCCACGAGGGTCCGCTACTGGAACGTGAACCAGTTGAGGTTCATGAAGTCCGCCGGCTGTCCCGAGTCGAACGTCAGGTAGACGGTGTGGGTGCCCGTCGTGCCCTGGATGTTGGCCGGGATCGTCTGCCAGCTCTGCCAGCCGCCGGTGCTGGCGATGGCGAAGCTGCCGATGGACGGGCCCGTGAGGCTGTCCAGCCGGACGTTGACCAGCCCGCTGACCCCGCCCGCCGCTCCGGACGCGACCCGCGCGCTGAACGTGCGCCTCGGGGTGGTCCCGAAGTTCACGTTGTCGAACCGGAGGTGGTCGCCGTTGGCGATCCAGGCGACGTTCTCGCCGCCTCCGGTGTCGGACGTCGCCTCCTTGGCGACTCCCGCCATCCCGTTGTACGCCTCCGCCTGGATGCGCGACGTGGCGTCGACGCCTGTCGTCGCGGCCGCGGTGGTGACGGTCACCGCGCCGCTGGCGCCGGATCGGTTGCCCGCCGCGTCGTAGGCCCGGACGGTGAACGTGTACGCCGTCGACGGCTGCAGCCCGGTCACCGCGAACGTGCGGCTCGCCGTCGTGCCGACGACGGTCGTGCCGCGCAGCACCTCGTAGCCGGCGACCCCGACGTTGTCGGTGGACGCGGACCACGCGAGCGTGGTCGCGCTCGACGTGGTGCCGGACGCGCCGAGGCCGGTGGGCCCGGACGGTGCCGTGGTGTCGCCGCCGCCTGCGGACGTGGTGACGGAGACCGCGGTGCTGCTCGAGGAGCGGTTCCCCGCGGCATCCAGGGCACGGACGGTGAACGAGTACGTCGTCGAGGCCGACAGCCCGGAGGCCGTGTAGCTGGTCCCGGACGCCGTGCCGACCACCGAGCCGTTGCGGAGCACCTCGTAGCCGCTGACGCCCACGTTGTCGGTGGACGCGGACCACGACAGGTTGGTGGAGCCGGCCGTCGTGCCCGAGGCGGTCAGGTTCCCGGGGGTCGTCGGAGCGGTCGTGTCCGTCGGCGCCGACGTGTTCGAGCTGGCCACCGAGCGCGCGGGCACGGCGAGCGTCACACCGTTGGAGAAGGTCACGGTGATCGCCGAGCCGCTCATGTTGGCCGCCTGGTACGTCCGGACGCCGTTCTTCACGAACACCGCGTGCAGCGGGGTGTTCGCCGTGACGGACCGGTCGACCGTGCCGAGGCCGGACAGGTTCTTGAGCCAGTAGAACGTGTGCGCCCGGGACTCGCCCTCCTCGACCGCGTAGGTGCCCGCCTGGGAGCGGAACTGCGCGAGCGCGGTGGGGGCGTCCGCCAACGCCTGGAACTCCCAGATGATGTCCTGCCAGACCGTGGCCGGGCCGCCGTTGTTGCGTTCCAGCTCGGCGATGTTGCGCCCGATGTAGGACGGGTTGTACCCGAGGTACAGGTGTCCCGCCGTGCTCGGCAGCAGGTTGATGCCCTGGATCATCTCCGGCTCTGCGCTGAACCAGGTCGAGTAGGAGCCACCGTCACCCCAGACCATGCCGACCGTCGAGTGCCCGAACGCCGCGGGGAACGCTTCGTCGTCGGTGTCGAACCAGTAGTTCTCGATGGCCGACGCCTGGGTCGTGTACAGGTAGATGCCGAGGTCACGGACGGCCTTGTTGCCGGTCACCTGGCCCCACTGGATCAACCCGCTGGCGAAGTTCATGCCCTCGGACGACGACTCCTGGTTGTTCCCGGCGGCGAAGGCTCCGTGCCCGGAGGCCCAGTCGTGACCGGCATAGATGTCGAAGTCGCGCAAGAACGGGAAACGGGTGTCGGTGCGGTCCCAGTTCGCCGCGTCCTTGATGACGGTGTTGACCATGCCCCCGTAGGCGGACTCGGCCGCCCATGACGGGTCGAACTGCGCCACCGTGGCCGCGCCGACCACGTAGTAGCCGTAGTGGAAGTGGTGGTCGTTCAGGTCCGTGTCGGAGCCGTACGACGCGGGATAGCCGATGAGCGTCCCCCACGACGGGTTGTACCAGAACGACCGGGTGGTCTCTCCGGGTGACGCGGTCATCCAGTCCGTGAGCCGGGTCCGCATGGCGGCGACGAGGCTGTCGCGCGCCGAGGTGTTGCCGGTGAGGTTGGCCATGTGCGCGACCTGCGAGGCCCGCCCGAACGCCTTGCCCGTCCAGTACGTGTCATCGCCGAAGCCGGCGAACGGGTCTCCGGACGCCACCTGGGAGATGTAGCCGTTCAGCTGGTTGGCGTCCGCCGAACCCGCGGGGAAGCCCGTGTTGGCCAGCTGCGGCAGGACGCCGTTGAACGTCGAGACCGTCTGGAACTGCGAGCTGCCGACGACCACCCGCATCGGGCCGCGCGGTGAGACGTAGGAGTAGCCGCTGAGCGTGGCCCCGGTGAGGTGGTCACGCTGGTGCGGGTAGAGCGCGTAGACGGTGCCCGTGCCGGAGCCCTGGCGCGCGGTGGTCGTGAACGCGTACGTGGCCGTCATCTTGGCGGTGGCCTCGTTGTACGACCACGAGACCTTGGTGCCGGTCACGTGGTTGTGGGCGTACGGCGCGTACGCGTTCAGCGCCGCGGTCCGGTCGGCGTTGCTGCTGCTCGACGACGTGGGCAGCACGGCGACGGAGAAGAACGACCCCCCGTACAGCGAGGAGCTGATGGTGTTCCCGGACACCGTCCAGGTGGAGCCGGCCGGCCCGAACGCGGCGTAGTCGTGGCCGTTGATCGTGTAGCCGATCGCACCGTTGCCCGTCGACCAGACGGTCGGCGCGGCCGTCCCGGTCAGGGTCGCGTTGCCGCCGGTCTTGGTCGCGTACACGAACGGCAGCCCGTGGCCGAACGTCGTGCGCAGGCTGCTGCCGCCGTTGCTCCACAGCTCGCTGACCGTCCAGTCGGAGTAGCCGTCGACCTTGCCGTCCGCCGTCAGCCCGGCGATGCCGAGCCGGAAGTCCTCGGCGTAGCCGTAGTGGTACTCCCCCACGCCGGTCGACGTGCCCGAGATGCTCGGCGTGGTCGGGTAGCTCACGCCGAGACCGTTGGTGAACGCGTGGAACGCGAGCGGGTGCGCCATGAGGTTCTCGGATACGGAGTCGCAGTTGAACTTGCGCCACAGCAGGGACGTCCACCAGTCGTTGGTGGGCAGGGCGCCCGCGGGAAAGTTCGACGTCACGTGCGCCCGCGGGTTGGTCACCGGGGTGTTGTTGCACTCGGTGGGCACCGCCCCGCCGGTCGGCGTGCCTTCCGCGTAGCTCCCCGAGCCGACCGGGACGGCCTCGGCGCGCGGCACCGGCAGCGCGATGGCCTGCACGAGGTACGCCAGCAGGGCGCCGACGGCGACCATGGCGACGAACCTGCGGCGGTGCGGTGCGCGCCGGCTCGAGAGCGGTTGTGCGTGTGCAGACATCCCGTGATCTCCGTTCGGTGGGGGCACGCAGCGACCGGCCGCTACAGCCCGAGGGCGTGGCGTGGCCGTCCGCCGGCGGCCGAGGTGCACGGGACGTCAGGTGGGGCGCGACGCTGCGCTCGACCTGTCTGCAGTGCTGCCATGCGTGGGAGCCACGCGTCGGTGGAGGTCCCGGTGCGGGGGCACCGAGGACCGCGTCGTGCGAGTCGGCCCCGCAGGTGCCTCGCCGGTGAGGAACCGCGCGGGTGACTCGTGTCACTACCGTGTGATCACAGGGTGCGTCGACCGACGACCAAAGTCAAGCGGAACCTCACTGCCGATGGCCCGTCCGATACGCGTGGGCACGACGACGCCCGCTCCCCTGCGGGGAACGGGCGCCGTGGGGTGCCGCAGGTCAGCCGACCGGTCGTGCCTTCGCCGACGCGATGAAGGCGAGCATCGCCGACCGCGAGCTGCCGTCGTCGACGGCCACGTCCGGGAGGCTCGTCGCCTCCGTCCACGCAGCTGCCGCGTCGTCCGGGCCGGCCAGGGCCCGGTACATCAGCAGGTAGCCGCCGAACTGCACGCCGTACCCACCGGGGGTGGCCTCCTCGACGGACGCCCGGATCCGCTCCGGGTCCACCCCTGTGGCCATCGCGGTCTGCACCGGCCCCATCGGGATGAGCTGGATGCCCAGGATGGCGTTGGGCTCGGGGCTGAACCAGGTGGCGTAGTCCCGCTTGCCGCCCCAGTTGAGCGACATCATCGTGTGCTCGAAGCCCTCGAACTGCTCGAGGTCCGGCGCCGTCCAGTAGGTCCGAGCGGTCAGGGCCTCCGTCGACGCGAGCCACGTGGCCTGCGTCTCGAGCTCGGGCTGGGCCGAGGCCCGCGCCCACAGGCCGAGGCCGTTCCAGGCCGTGACCGCCTCCGAGGACGACTCCTGGTTGTTCCCGTCCGCGAACGGGGACGTCCCGGACGCCCACGAGTGGCCGGCGTACGGGTCGAACGCCCGCAGCTGCGGCAGCTCGTCGGAGGGCAGAGCCGCTGCGATGTCCTGCGCGAGCAGGTTCATCACCGGTGCGAGCTCGTCCGCGAGCGACGCGTCGTCCTGCGCCAGCAGGCCCGCCGCCGCCAGGAAGTAGCCGTAGTGGAAGTGGTGGTCGTTGAGCTCTTCCGAACCGAACGAGGGCGTGAGCCCGATGACGGAGCGTGCCGTCTCGTCGTAGACCACGCAGCGCGCGTCCCGCTCCGCGCAGCCGTCCGGCTGCGCCCACTCCCGCAGGGCGTCGACGGTGGTCGACCTGAGGTCGGCCACGACGTCGGGCACGCCGAGCTGCTCCCCGAGCACCACCAGCGAGGCCGCCCGGTTCAGCGCCTTGCCCCCGAAGTACGTGTCCGACGGGAACGCGGGGGTCGCTGCGACGTCCGCCGCGAGCGCGTCGACGATCGCGGTGCGCTCGTCCTTCGAGATGCCGTCCAGGTCCAGCTCGGCGGCCGCGGGCAGCGCGGGGGCGAACGACGTCAGGCTGGACCCGGCGCACAGCTCCAGGTCTCCGTACACGCTCGGGTACGCGCCCAGCCCGCAGTCCCGGCGCGGCTGGTCACCCGCGTTGTGGTGCGGCATGAGCACGTACGCCGTCGGCGTCCCGCCTGCCGTGAGATAGGTCAGGGTGGTCCGTGCGACCGTCTCGTCCACGCCGTAGCTCACCTCGACCCCGGTGACGGGGTCGGCGGCGGCGGAGCGCAACGTGGCCTCGGCAGCCGCGCTCGCGTCGGGGGGCAGCGCGTACCAGGAGGCGCTCTGGCCGGCGCTCAGTGTCGTCGACCCACCGTCGGTGGTCCCGCCGACCAGCCCCCACTGCGATGTGCCGGCGTCCGCGGTCGCCGCGCCGCCATCCCCCGCCTCGAAGCTGCCGCCGGAGACGGCGGAGCTCAGGGTCAGGTCCTTCTGTGCCGTGAGGCTGACGAACGGTGAACCCGCCGCCAGGACCACCCGACCGAGCACCTCGCCGGCACCGTCGAGCAGGTCGATCGTGACGCTCACCGGGTCGGCGGCGCTGATCTGCGCGGACGTCGCGCCCGCGTCCACGGTCACGGCCGGGACGTGCGGCGCGATGACGACCTTGGCGTCGACCGTCGGGTCGGGCAGCCCGAGCGTGAAGCCCGAGCCCGTGAGGCCGAACGACAACGGCTCGGCGAACACCGGCTGCGGCTGGTCACCGAACACCAGGCCGCTGTACCAGCGGTTGCTGGGCGGGACCACGCCCGGCGCGAGCCGCACCGGGTCGATCTTGGCCACCGGTTCGGCGGGCACCGCGGCGACGAGAGCCGCGGGGTCCACCTCCGGCGGTGTCGCGTCGGACGGACCGCTGACGTCCGCGTCCGGGGCGGAGCCGGGAGCCGCGCCGTCGGTAGGTGCCGAGTCGTCGCCGGCCCACGGGGCGACCGCCACGAGCACCGCGACGAGCGCGACGGCCACCGCCACTGCGGTACCGACGATCCACCACCGCCGTCGCGACGTCGGCGGGGGTCGGACATCGGTCAGGTGTTCTGTCATGCGAGTCGTCATCGGAAGAGCCCTCCCACATAGTCCTTCACGGAGGCCGCGGTTCGCGTGACCAGCCCGTCGTTGTCGAGCTGCAGCTCGGCCGTCACCGGGGTGCCGGCCGAGACGAGCCCCTTCTGGGCGCCGTCGCGCAGCGAGTCGCCCGTGAGGGTGAGGACGGCCTGGGCCTGACCCGCGGCGGTCTGCACGTCCACCTCGGACACGTACGCGGTGATCTCGCTCTGGTTCGGCAGCACCACGGTCACGGAGGCGTCGTCCGCCACCCGCGCGTACTCCTTCGGGGTGAGGGTGTACTCGGCCTGCACGTACAGCGTGTTCGCGCGCTGCACCCTGGCCAGCTCGGTCGCCGACTGGACGAACGTCCCCCGCTCGGAGGCGATGTCCGTGACGACGCCGTCGCCCGTCGCGAGCACGACGAGGCGGCCCTCGGCGTCGATCTGCGTGGCCTCCGTCGAGGCGCGCGCGAAGCCGTTGTCGACGTCGTACTGCAACGTCGCGGAGTCGATCACGAACAGCTGCTGGCCCGTCGTCACCTCGTCCCCCACCTCGACGAGCTGGTCGACGACCAGGCCGGAGTAGGGCGTGCCGACGCCGTAGGACTTGGCGAGGATCTGTGCGGAGTCGCTCGTGGCGACGCCGCGGGACTCGTTGAGCTGGTAGGTGGCCCAGGCGGCCAGGACGAGCACGATGATCGTGCCGACAGCCAGTCGGATACGGCTGCTCCAGGTCATGCTGCACCTCCGGTGAGTGCGGTCGCGGGGACGCGGGGGGCGCGACGACGGGGGGCGGCGTTCAGCTTGGCCGCAGCCCGCCCCCGGCGTCCCTCCCGCCAGGCGGTGAGGATGAAGCCCCCGAGGATCAGGGTGTTGGTGGCGTTCCATGCCAGGGCGAGGCTCGGATAGCCGTTGCTCACGTCCTTCCACACCCCGACCACCGTGGTGATCAGCAGGAACTGGAAGAAGATGACCTGCGGGAGCATGAACGCGAACGGTGAGCGGTAGGCGCCCTTCTGGCCGGTCACGTGCCATCGCTGGTCCCTGCCCAGGACGGCGTTGACGAGCGCGCGGGTGTAGATCGGGAAGGAGACCGCGGCGAGCAGCAGCACCTCCCACCGGAACGAGCCGAGCGTGTAGAACGCCACGACCACCTGCATCACGTAGAACCCCGCGTAGAACAGGGCCCAGGTCAGCGGGGTGAGCGTGAGGTTCATCGGCGTCAGGTTGAAGTAGATCTGCAGCGGCGGCACCACGATCAGCAGCAGCGGAGTGATGCCGGTGAGGTAGTGGGTGGCCGTCACCAGGTACTGCAGCCGCTGGTCCATCGTCAGCGTGCGCTTGGGCGACAACGGGTTGTGGGTGAGCATGATCTCGAACCCGCCGGTCGCCCAGCGCAGCTGCTGCTTGGTGTAGGCCTCGACCGTCTCCGGCGTGTCCCCGACAGCCAGCTCGGTCGGGATGTAGATCGTCCGCCAGCCCTTCTCGTGCAGCATGAGCGACGTCCAGACGTCCTCCGACTTGGAGTCGGAGTAGATCCCGCCGATGGAGTCGGCGGCCGCGCGCCGGTAGATGACGTTGGTGCCCACGGAGAAGGCCGCGTTGAACCGGTTCCGGCCCGGCTGGATGAACTTGTAGAACACCGCCTGCATGTAGCCGGCTCCCCGCGAGATGACGCTGTCGAGGTTGCCGTAGACCTGGGGCGTCTGTACGAACGCGACATCGTCCGCGGCGAAGAACGGCACCGTCTCGTGGAGGAACTGCGGCAGCGGCGCGAAGTCGGCGTCGAAGATCACGAAGAAGTCGCCCTTGGTGATCGACAGCGCGTGGTTGATGTTCCCCGCCTTCGCGCCGTTGCTGGACAGCCGCCGCACGTAGCGCGCGCCGAGCTCCGCCGCGAGGTCGCGGACCTCGTCGGAACGGCCGTCGTCGAGCACCCAGGTGTCGTGCTTGCCGTGCATCGCGACGGCAGCGGTCACCGTGCGCCGGATCGCGTCGACGTCCTCGCCGTAGGTCGTGATGAAGACGTCGACGCTGATCGGCCACTCCTGCAGGTACATCCGCCACGCCGTGGGGTCCTTCTCGACCCCGTCGCGGATGATCTCCGCGACGTCGAACAGGCGGTCCTGCGCGTGGTGGAAGGAGAACCCGCGGGGGTCGTGCCCGCTGGAGAGCATGGTCCACATCGCCAGCAGGGCGTGCCCCACGAGGATCGACTCGGCGACGATCACCAGGGTGTACGGCAGCCAGTCGCCGCGGTTGCCCGGGTTGAGTAGGAAGACCGCGTAGATGAGCACGCCGGCGCAGGCCAGCAGCACCAGCAGCATCAGCGAGGGGCTCTGGGCCGACTCGTTCTCGGCGGCCCTGGTGGGCTTGATCCTGATCTCCTCGGTTCTCCGAGGTTCACTCAGGAGCGTGTCGAACGTTGTTGCCATAGGAAGCACCCTTCGGTCGTCCAGTCGGACGGCCGGGTGGACTCACGGGTCCACCTGACCGGTGTGACGGCGACGCTGGCGCCAGGAACGCGCAAGGACGGCGGCCGTCAGAACCCGGGGAACCCGGATCGCAACAGGCGCCGCCGCCCTTGTGATGCCGAGGACGCTACGGAGTTACGGGGCCTCTGTCCACATTTGGGGCAGCGAGTCCGGTCACACCGTGGGAGCGCGTCCACCCAGTGAGACCGCGGATGCCTCGACCAACGCCCCGGGCCCCACACCATCGAACGGTGACGGACGCCGGCGGCGGATGGGCCGAGAACACCCCAGGTGCCCGCGTGTGCAGCTGCCGGGCTAGCGACCGACGATCCGCTCGACAAGCAGGGTGTGCAGCCGCGGGTCCGTCAGCGGGAGGAAGTGTCCCGGGGTGTCCAGGACCACGTCCTGCGCTCCGTCCAGCGCACTGCCTCCGGGGATGTGCGGGTCCCAGCGGCTGTGCACGGACGTGATCCGGCGGTTGACCTCGAGCTCCGCGCCGAGCGCGACGATGGTCGGGTCGCTCGGGATGAAGGCACGCACGGCGGGGACCACGAACCAGCGGGCGTACGCCGACCCCGCGAACGGCGTGTTGACGGCGATCATCGAGGAGATCCGCTCGTCCGGGTCCTCGCGCAGCATGGCCAGCTTCCCGATCAGCCCGCCCTTGCTGTGCGCGACGAGCACGGCGTCGTGCAGGTCGTGCTCCGCCAGGTAGCGCCCCAGCAGTGCCGCTCCTGCCGGGACGGGTCGGCGGTTGATCCCGAGCTCCGGGAGCACGTGGACCCGCACGCCGTGCCGGTGCAGCAACCGCGCCAGCGGGAGCAGGAAGTGCCACGACTCGTAGACGCCGGGAAGCAGCACGACGGGTGGCCCGACCGGGCGCTCCGGCGTGCGCAGGTCCTGCGGATCGACGCGCGAGACGATCCCCGCGGCCTGCCAGGCGAGCACGGCGGCGTAGTCGCGCACCCGCCACCAGGTCCGGCGCAGGACGCCACCGGGGCTCGCATCGGGCATGACGACATCCTGCGGCCTAGCGGCGCACCCCGCGCACCGGGGAGGCCAGGAGCGGGTCGTCGGGCCACGCGTGCTTCGGGTACCGCCCCCGCAGCTCGGCGCGGACCTGCGGATATCCGGTCCGCCAGAACGACTCCAGGTCCGCGGTCACGGCAGCCGGCCGACCGGCCGGCGAGAGCAGGTGGAGCAGGACCGGCACCCGCCCGTCCGCGAGCCGCGGCGTGGCCCGCCAGCCGAAGACCTCCTGCAACCGCACCGCGAGCACGGGCTGGTCGCCGCTGTAGTCGACGCGGATGCTCGAGCCGCTCGGGACCGTGATCCGCTCGGGTGCCAGCACGTCGAGCCTGCTCGCCGCCGGCCACGGCAGCAGCCTCCGCAGCGCCTGCGCGACGTCGACGCGCGCGAGGTCCCTGGGACGGCGCAGGTCCGGCCCGAGCCACGAGTCGAGGTCCGCCAGCAGGGCGGCGTCGGCGACGTCGGGCCAGGGCTCGCCCAGCGCCGCGTGCAGGAACGCCAGGCGACGGCGCAGGCTCGTCGCGGCCTCGGTCCACCGCAGCAGCCCCAGGCCGTCCCGCGCGAGCGCCTCCCGCATGGCCTGCACGACCAGGTCGGGCGGCGGGCCGGCCAGCGGTGCCGACGCCAGCTCGATCGCCCCGAGCCGCCGGGTCCGCCGCGCGACCACGGTGCCGCCGGACCACGCGACCACGTCCTGCTCCTGCAGGAGCGCCGGCGCCGCCACGCCCGCCAGGTCGAGGTCGAGGGGTGCGGCGGAGCGGATGGTCGCGTCCCGGCGGCCGGCCCCGCGATCGGCGTCGGCGACGGCCAGCCACGGCAACCCCACCAGCGCGGACCCGGGCGCGAGCGCCGCACCCGTGCCGGAGGTCATGAGGTACGTCGAGCCACCGGGGCGCAGCCGGGCGATCCGGTCGGGGTGGGCCAGCGCCACGACCAGCCCGACGGCGAGGTCGTCGGTCAGGTCGGTCGCTCCCGATCCCGCGGGGACGAGCGCCCGGAGCCGGTCCACCTGCGACCGCCACGCCGACGACGGCGGACCGCCGCGACGCATCGCTCGCAGCGCCGCGACGAGGTCGCCGCCCGGCGCCCGGACGTCGTCCGACAGCAGCGCGACCACCTCGGCCGCTCGCCGCGAACCCACGAGCTCCGCACCGTCGAGCAGCGCGCGTCCCAGCCGCGGGTCAGCGGGGACCGCGGACACGGCACGGCCGCGCGCCGTCGGGTGCCCGTCGGCGTCCACGGCGCCGAGCGCGACGAGTGTCGCGTGCGCCACCGCCATGGCCGCCGCCGGGGGCGGGTCGAGAAGGGCGAGACCGGCACCCTGCGGGGTCCCCCAGCAGGCGAGCTCGAGCGCGAACGCCGTGAGATCCGCCGTGAGGATCTCTGGCTGCGGGTGCGCGACCAGCCGGGCGTGGTCGTGCGCCGACCAGCAGCGGTACACGGCGCCGGGGCCCTCACGTCCGGCCCGGCCGGCACGCTGCTCGGCCGCCGCGCGGCTCACCCCGACCGTCACGAGGCCGGCCAGGCCGCGCCGGTGGTCGGTGCGCGGCTCACGCGAGAGGCCGGCGTCGACCACCAGCCGCACGCCGGGCACCGTGAGCGACGACTCGGCGACCGCCGTGGAGACGACGACCCGCCGCCGGGCGCCGATGCTCAGCGCGAGGTCCTGCTCGCGGGCGGGCAGCCGGCCGTGCAGGGGACGGACGTCCGCGTCGACGCCCGCGAGCCGCCGGGCCACGCCCTCGACCTCGCCCGCTCCCGGCACGAACACGAGCACGTCGCCCGCACGCTCCGCGAGCGCCCTGCGCACGGTGGCGGCGACGTGGTCGAGGAACGCGGGGGTCACCCCGCGCTCGTCGGTCCGCGCGGTGCGTGCCGGCGCCGGGCACCAGACCTCGTCCACCGGGAACAGGGACCCGGCGACGGCCACGACCGGCGCGGGCTCGTCGCCGCCGAGGAGCGCTGCGGTGCGCTCCGCCTCGACGGTGGCGGACATCGCGACCACCACGAGGTCGTCGCGCAGGTTGCTGCGCACGTCCACCAGGAGCGCGAGGGCGAGGTCGTCGACGAGGTGCCGCTCGTGCACCTCGTCGAGGACGACCGCACCGACGCCCGGCAGCTCCGGGTCGCGCTGCAACCGTCGTACGAGCACTCCCGTGGTCACCACCTCGACGCGGGTGGTGGCGCTCACCGCGCTCTCGCCGCGGACGGAGAAGCCCACGGTCCGGCCGACCGGCTCCCCGAGCAGGTGCGCGAGCCGCCGCGCGGCGGCGCGGGCGGCGATCCTGCGGGGCTGGGTGACGATGACTCGCCCCGGCACCGCGGACGCGACCGCGGGCGGCACGAGCGTCGTCTTGCCGGTGCCCGGCGGTGCCTGGACGACGACGACGCCCTGCGACCGGACGGCGGCAAGGATGTCGGGGAGCCCGTGCCGCACCGGAAGGTCCGGTGGGTCGGCGAGCAGCCGGCTGATCGTGTCGACGTCCACGCGAGGAGTCTGCGGGGTCACAGCACCGAACGCTCCCTCACCCGCTCCACCGGGTACGATTGGCCGATCCCCGCATGTCCGGCTCTCGTGCTCTCCCGCCCGTCGGCCTTACCGACGACCAGCTAGGAACTGCACGATGACTGCCCCGAGCACCGCCCCCGAGACCGCCCACGGCGTCGACGCCGCCGAGCTGGACGTCTTCCTCCGGGTGGCGGACCAGATCAGCCGGCTGCCGTCGGACCACCCGCACCTGGCGCTCGCACGGCGTGCGACCTCCGCCCTGTTCAAGGCCGCCAAGAAGCAGCGCCGGGCCGAGAAGCGGGACGCCATCAGCGCCGCCGACCGCGCGGTGATCCACGCGACCGCCACGGGCAGCCCCGGTCGCATCGACGACGAGACCCAGGGCATCCCCCTGGTCTCCAGCGTGCGGGGCGCCTCCGCGGGAACGCTGCTCAAGGCCCGGCCCTGCTACATCTGCAAGGAGCCGTACGTCGACGTCGACGCGTTCTACCACCAGCTCTGCCCGGCCTGCGCGCGGCTGAACCACGCCAAGCGCGACGCGCGCACCGACCTCACCGGCAAGCGCGCCCTGCTCACCGGCGGCCGCGCCAAGATCGGCATGTACATCGCCCTGCGGCTGCTGCGCGACGGTGCCACGACGACGATCACCACCCGGTTCCCGCGCGACGCGGCACGCCGGTTCGCCGAGATGCCCGACAGCGCCGACTGGCTGGACCGGCTCAGCATCGTCGGCATCGACCTGCGCGACCCCGCCCAGGTGGTCGCGCTCGCGGACTCCGTCGCCGCGCAGGGCCCGCTGGACATCCTCATCAACAACGCGGCGCAGACCGTCCGCCGCTCCCCCGGCGCCTACTCGCACCTGGCCGACGCGGAGCTCGAGCCGCTGCCGGACCGTCCGCTGCCGCAGATCACCACGTTCGGCCGCACGACGAGCAGCGCCCACCCCGTCGCGCTCGCCGGATCCGTCACCGAGCTCACCAGCGTCTCCGCGGGCGTCTCCGCTCTGGCGCTCAGCGCCGAGCACGCCTCGCTCGAGCGGCTCGTGGCCGGCACCGCGATCGACGCCGGCGGGCTGGTGCCGGACACCGCGGAGACCAACAGCTGGGTGCACACCGTCGACCAGGTGGACCCGATGGAGCTGCTCGAGGTCCAGCTGTGCAACCAGACCGCGCCGTTCATCCTCGTCAGCCGTCTGCGCGGTGCCATGCGGGCGACCGCGGCGGGGCGCGCGTACGTGGTCAACGTCTCCGCGATGGAGGGCGTCTTCTCGCGCGGCTACAAGGGCCCCGGCCACCCGCACACCAACATGGCGAAGGCCGCGCTCAACATGCTGACCCGCACGAGCGCGACCGAGCTGGCCACCGACGGCATCCTCATGACCAGCGTGGACACCGGCTGGATCACCGACGAGCGCCCCCACCCGACCAAGGTGCGGCTCGCCGAGGAGGGCTTCCACGCACCGCTCGACCTGGTCGACGGTGCGGCGCGCGTGTACGACCCGATCGTGCGCGGCGAGGCCGGCGAGGACCTGTACGGCTGCTTCCTGAAGGACTACGTGCGCTCGGCCTGGTAGCCACGGGAGGCGAGCCGGGCGGCGGTGCACCACGATGAGCGCGTGCACCGCGAACTCAGCGCCCACCTGTCCCTGAACGTCACCTCCCCCGCCACCCTCGCGTTCGAGCTCGCCGCGTCCCGGCAGGTCGCTGCGCACGAGTCCCTGCGGATCACGCTGGACGGCTCGCCCGTCCAGGCGCAGGAGATCCCGGACCACCACGGGACCCGCCTCCACGTGGTGCACGCCGAGGTCGGGCGCCTGGTGCTCGACTACTCGGCGTCGGTCGAGGGGCGGGCCGCGCCGGTCACGTCGGACGAGGCGGACCTGCTGCGTTACCTGCGCCCGAGCCGGTACTGCGAGTCGGACACGCTGGGTCCGACGGCCTACGCCGAGTTCCGCGGGCTGCAGGGTTACGACCTGCTGGCCGCGGTGAGCTCCTGGGTCGGCTCGCACCTCTCGTACGTCCCGGGGTCGAGCCTGCCCACCGACGGAGCGGTCCAGACGCTGCTGGCGCGCAAGGGCGTCTGCCGCGACTACGCGCACCTCGTCATCGCGCTGCTGCGCGCCCTCGACGTGCCGGCCCGCCTGGTGTCCGTCTACGCTCCCGGGCTCTCGCCCATGGACTTCCACGCCGTGGCGGAGGCCAACCTCGACGGCCAGTGGTACGTCGTCGACGCGACGACCCTGGCGCCGCGCACCAGCCTCGTGCGGATAGCGACGGGTCGCGACGCGTCGGACACCGCCTTCCTCAACGTCCACCACGGCTACGCAGACCTGGACGAGCTCAAGGTGACGGCGGTCGTGGACGCCCTCCCCGACGACGACGTGCGAGACCTCGTCACGCTGGGCTGAGACAGCCGCTGCTAGCCTCCCGAACGTGACGGAACGGGACGAGCCGGGCACCGCGGTACCGCGACCGCGTCGCTCGTTCCTGGCCCGGCGCACGGGCACGGACGACTTCGGGATCGTCCTCGCGCTGCTCGTCACGGCCTACGTGGCCTACGCCCTGAGCTCCGCGCTGTGGGTCGAGCTGGTCGTCCTCGTGCTCTACCTGTTCACGCTCGGGCTGGCGGTGCGCACGTCGCGCCCGATGCCGCGCCAGAAGCGGACCGTGCGTGTGGTGCTGGCGGTCTCCGCCGCGGTCGCCGCGTTCGCGCTGGTGGCCCTGCCGGCGACGACCGCGGACGGCGTCCTGGACGGCGTGGTCTGCGTGATCCTGCTGACCGCCCTGGTCGTCATCCTCGACCGGATCCTGCGGCGGACGGCGGTCACCGTGCAGTCCCTGGCCGGCGCCCTGAGCGCGTACCTGATCATCGGCATGTTCTTCGCGAGCGTCTTCGGCCTCATGGACTCGCTCACCCCCGGGCCGTTCTTCGCGTCCGGCGAGGCCGCGAACGCGCGCTCGTTCCAGTACTTCTCCTACACGACGCTGACCACCCTGGGGTACGGCGACTACACGGCTGCACAGTTCCCGGGCCGCAGCATCGCGACGTTCGAGGCGCTCGTCGGCCAGGTGTTCCTGGCCGTCCTCGTCGCGCGGCTCGTGGCCGCCTTCCACGGTCGCGGTGAGGCGGTCCTACCGGGGAACCACGAGTGATCCGGGAGTCGGCGCCGAGAGGCCGCCCGCCGGGGCCACCCGCCGCGCGACACCGCCCCCGTATCCACCGGTCGTCGCCGCGCTCCTCTCACCCGAGTCCGTCGGTGTCGACCGCAGGAGGCTGCCATGGCACGCGATGAACGATCCGCCGGTCTGGTGCCGGCACCGGTGCCGCTCGGGGGGCTGACCGAGATCCGCGTGCACGGGGTCGGGGGGACGGGGCCCGACACCCTGCTGGGCGACCCGGCACCCACGCGGGTGGCCGGCGACCGGGTGGCGGGCTTCTACCGGACGACCGACGCCGGCGGACGGCACCGCGAGGCGTACTCCTGGGGCGGGCTGACCTCCCGCAGCCGGATGCGGGCGCTGTGGGCGCTCCTGCTGCCGTCGATGCTCGCGAACATGGCCGGGTGGATGGCACGGCGCTGGGTGACGGCCGGCGAGGAGGAGGCGGACCGGCCCGCCACGCTGTGGATCTTCCGGTGGTTCGCGCGGCTGACGGCCCTGGCGCTCACGCTGACCAGCGCGGCGATGGTGACCTACCTGGCGCTGGACGTCCTGGCGTACCAGTGGGGCAGGACGGAACCGGTGCCGGTCCCGGCGGCCGGGGCATCGACCGACGGGTGGCAGGCGGACCTCGCCTCGTGGTGGGCACAGGCCATCGCGACCTGGACCGCCGCCGACCGGCCCGGCAACCGTCTCGTGCTCGGGGCGCTCGCCGCCGTGCTGGTGGCGCTCGGGTTCGCCCTGCTGGCCCGCCAGACACGCTCCTCCTACGAGAGCGTCGTTCCCCCCACCCCGATCAGCGCCGAGCCCGGCGCGCGGGACGTCACCGCCACCGTCGGGCGGCCCCGCCCGTCGCTCCGCTCTGCTGCCGCGCTGGACGGCGGGCTGCGGAACGCCGACTTCTGGGCGGGTCTGGAGTGGCACACGTTCCTGTCGCGCCTGCACCTGACGGCCTGCCTCGGCGTGGTCGCGCTGCTGCTCGGCTGGTCGTCCGCCGCGCTCGGTGCGGGGTCGAGCATGGCGTCGTTCGGGCAGGTCGCGGCGGTCGCGGCCGGCGGCGGGATCCTGCTGGTGATGGGGCTGCTCGCGTTCGACGACGCGGAGCACGACCTCGCCCGGGTCGCGCTGGCGCTCACCACGTGCGCCCTGCTGCTGGCCGGGATCTCGGCCGCGCTGGTCCCAGCCGGGCCGGGTCCCGACGGCATGCTGCCGGGCTCACGGTCCGCGCTGAACCTGGTGTGGGGCGCCAGTCTCGTGCTGCTCGTCCCGCTCGCGCTGCAGCAGAGCGGGGCGTGGCTCTACCGGCTCTGGCAGGCCGGCAGGCTCCGCCGGCAGGGCGAGCGGCTCCCCCGGCTGACGATCTTCCCGTGGGCCGGGCCGTTCGTGATGAACACCGCGGCCGTGGTCGTCGCGAACACCGTGCTGCTCTCGGCGATCGTCTATGTGGCGGGCCTGGTCGGCACGGTCGAGTGGGGCTTCGGCCCGGACGCCGGAGCCCGCGGCGCGCCGGGCACCATCTACGTCCCCATGGCGATCGGCTCCCTCGCGTCGATCCTCTCCCTCGGGCTGATCGTGCTCGTGGTGCTCTTCGCGGCCGTCTTCCTCCTCGTACTCGGCCGGCGCCGGCGGGCGAACGCACGACGCGTCGAGGCGGACCTGCGCGAGCAGTACGCGGCGGCGCACGTGCCCGACGTCGACGCCGACCCGCCCGCCCGCTCGGAGGCCGGCTGGTGGCGCTCGGCGTTCGACCCCCCACTGTTCGGGCCCCCGGACCGGCGTCCCGGGCGGCCGACGCCGTGGGTGCACAAGGTCACGGCCATGCGGTTCCTCGGGGACCACTCCCGCTCCGTCGCGGCCCTGCTGATCGCGCTGACCGTGCTGGCCGTCGTCGGGCTGTTCCTCTTCCTCAACGAGGTCCTGCGCCTGCACCACGACCCGCCGATGCTGTTCGTCGGGCTGGGCACGAAGGTGGCGGTGGCATTCCCCCCGCTCTACGTCCTGGTGCTCACGCTCGCCTGGCGCAACGAGAGGTGGCGCCGCGTCCTGGGTTCGCTGTTCGACGTCGGCACGTTCTTCCCCCGGGCCTTCCACCCGTTCGCCCCGCCCGCGTACGCCGAGCGCGCGGTGCCCGAGCTCACCCGGCGCATCTGGCGTCTGCACGACAACGGCGGCCGGGTCGTGGTCACGGCCCACTCGCAGGGCAGCGTCATCGCGGCCGCCGCCGTCGGTCGCACGTCGGGCCGTGCCGACGCCGAGCCGGCCATCGGGGTCGTCACCTTCGGGTCACCGCTCGGCAAGCTGTACCGGTGGGCGTTCCCCGCCCTGTTCAGCGACGGCTTCCTGGCGGGGATCGCCCGCGGACGACCCGGCATCGGACCCGTCCTGTGGCGCAACGTCTACTACGCGACCGACTACATCGGCGGCCCCGTCCGCACCGGGACCTCGATCATCCCCGACGGTGTCGACCTCGAGCTCGTCGACCCACCCACGCACCGCTACGTCGTCGACCAGCCGCTCCCGCGCGTCCTCAGCCACACCGGCTACTGGTACGACGAGGCCCTCTGGACGCAGGTCGACGCGATGTGCGCGGCGATCGGCGCACCGCCACCGGACGCGGCGAGCGCACATCCCTGGGACACCGTCGCGCCCGACCCGGACCTGCCGGGGCGGTACCGCTGACCCGCTACGCCGTGATGCCGCTGGTCGAGGCCACCACGTCACCGATCTTGCGGGCCAGCGCCTCGTAGAACATCGACAGCGGGAACTCGTCGTCCAGCACGGCGTCGGTCAGGCCCTTGGGCGGCCCGTCCAGGGGCAGGTCGCCGCGCGCCCACGCCGACGCCGGGTGCGGGGTCACCGTCCCGGACACCAGCGCGTACGCGGCGAGCCAGTGCGCCGTCTTCGGCCGGTCGATCGAGCGCCAGTAGAGCTGCTCGATCTGCTCGGCGAGCGCGATCACGGCCCCCGGCACCTGCGGCCAGTCGATCGTCAGCCGGGTGTCCGTCCAGTGCAGGACGTGGTGCTGGTGCAGCCAGGCGAACAGCAGCTGCCCGCCGAGGCCGTCGTAGTTGCGCACCCGCGTCCCGGTCACGGGGAACCGGAAGATGCGGTCGAAGAGGATCGCGTACTGCACGTACCGGGCGTGCGGCACGCCGTCCGCCTCGAGCCGCACCGCGGCGCGGAACGCCGTCAGGTCGCAGCGCAGCTCCTCGAGGGAGTAGAGGAAGAACGGCATCCGCTGCTTGATCATGAACGGGTCGAACGGCAGGTCCCCGCGCATGTGCGTCCGGTCGTGGACCAGGTCCCACAGCACGAACGTCTCCTCGGCCAGCCGCTGGTCGGCGAGCAGCCGCGCGGCGTCCGGCGGCAGGGCCAGCCGCGTGGTGTCCGCGGCCGCCCGGACCACGCGGCGGAACCGGGCGGCCTCCCGGTCGGCGAAGATCGCGCCCCAGGTGAACGGCGGTACCTCGCGCACCGCGACCGTCTCCGGGAAGAGGACGGCGGAGTTGGTGTCGTAGCCCGCGGTGAAGTCGAGGAACGTCACGGGCACGAACAGCGCGTTGCTGAACTGCTCGGCCTCGAGCTGCGCGACGACGTCCGGCCAGCGCACCTGGAGCAGGACGGCCTCGATGCGGCGGTCGGTGCTGCCGTTCTGCGTGTACATGGGGAAGAGCACCAGGTGGGGCAACCCGTCGACCCGCTGGCGCTGCGGGTGGAACGCCATGAGGGAGTCGAGGAAGTCGGGCACCCCGAAGCCGGCGTCCGACCAGCGCAGCAGGTCCTTGCCGACGGCCGTCAGGTAGTCCTCGTCGTGCGGGAGCGCCGGCGCGAGCTCGTCCAACGCGAGCGACATCGCGTGCACCAGCTCTCGGGCGCGCGCGTGCTGCTCGGCGTCGGGCACCGACCCGTCCTTCACCTGCATCGCCCGGAGCTCGGTGACGTCGCGCTTGAGCCTGCCCCACGCCGGATGTGCGGCGAGGGCCGAACGGTCGGCGGCCTCGTCGGCGTCCGCGGTCGGGCGGGCCGCCCAGAGCAGCGCGTTGAGCAGGACCTCGGGCGAGGCCAGCGCGTCGACGCCGAGGACGAGGAGGCCACCGGCGCCGTCGCGCTGCCCGGCACCCACCACGGCGCCGAGCGCCTGGCTGCCGGTAGCGGCCCGCAGCAGCGGTACCGCGGGGCCGTCGGCGGACAGGGTCGCGCGCACGGGGAGCACCAGGTCGGTGGTCCATGCGAGGAGGTCGTCCGCGGTGGGGTCGTCGGCCACCACAGCGCTGTCCGCGCGGTCGGCGGCGAGCACGCCGAGGCCGCGGGAGGCGAGCAGCTGAACGACGTCGGGAGCCTCCGATCCCGTCGCGAGCACCACGACACCGGCGTGGGCGAACCTCTCCCCGGGGGCCGTGCCCGGGAGCACCAGGACCACGTCCGGGTCGTCGTCCGGGCCGACGAGGACAAGACCGTGGCCGTCGAGGTGGGCGCGGTGCTCGGCCGGCAGATCGGCGGTCGCGTGGACGGTCGGGAAGAGCCTCATGCGTCATCTCACCATTCGGACGGCAGCGTTACTGAACGGTACGGTCCGGCTGCCACCTGGTCAACGGTTCCGTGCCACGCCCGGCGCCGCGTCCGCCCGGCGACGGCCACGCAGGTCAGGCGGACGGGCCGACGACCCGTCGCACGACCAGCCGACGAGCACCGCGACGCCGACCGGCCGGCCGGCCGTCGCGAGGGCGCCGAGCGCCCGCACGGCCATCGGGAAGACGGGGAAGAACGCGATGCTCGACTGCTCGCCGGGCACGTAGTCGTACCCCTGCGTGCCGATCTGCAGGTACCAGGCCGCGTCGTCGCGGAACCAGCCGTCGCGCCAGGCCGGGCCGGTCAGCGTCGCGTTGGTGTCCGCGAACATACGGTGCGGGTGCGCGAGTCCCACGATCACCGTCAGCACCGCGCCCACCGCGACGAAGGCCGCTGCCACGCGGTTCCACGGGTAGCCGGCGGTCGCGGCCTGCTGGCGGAGGCGAGGAACGTTCGGCACCGGACGGCCGTCCACATGCGCTCCCGTGCCCAGGCACCGCCACCCGCGGCGCTCGGGGCGCAGCATGGGGCCCGACCAGCACGGAGCGCCCCGATCTTCGGGGGTTCCCGCGGGGCCCGCTGCCGTGCGAGGTCGGGGCGGTTCCCCCACACTGTTGCGATGCGAACCCTGGGCGTCGAGGAGGAGTTCCTGCTGGTCACCCCGGAGGGGCGACCGCAGCCCGTAGCGACGGCGGTCCTGCGTCACGCGTCCACCACCGGCCGCGCGGACGGGGACGAGCCCGGCGGGAACCTCGAGAAGGAGTTCAAGCAGGAGCAGATCGAGACGTCGACCCCGCCACGCGCCGAGCTCTCGGAGCTGGCGACGGAGATCCGCGCCGGCCGCGCCCGGACCGACGAGGTCGCCCGCCGCGCGGGTGCCAGGATCGCCGCGCTCGCCACCGCCCCGCAGGCCGTCGACTCGGTCGTCCTGCCCGACCGGCGCGCACACACCATCCGGGCCTCGTTCGGGCAGACCGCCCGGGACCAGCTCACCTGCGGCTGCCACGTGCACGTGTCGATCAGCGACGAGGCGGAGGGCGTGCGGATCCTCGACCACCTCCGACCGTGGAACGCGGTCCTGCTCGCGCTCTCGGGCAACAGCCCGTCCTGGCAGGGCACGGCGACGGGGTACGCCTCGTACCGGTCGCAGGTGTGGGGCCGGTGGCCGACCGCGGGCCCGACCGCCCCCTTCGGCGACCCGGCGGGCTACCACGCGGTCATCGACGACCTGCTGAGCTCGGGGGCGATCCTCGACGAGGGGATGGTCTACTTCGACGCCCGCCTGTCGTCCCGGTACCCGACGGTCGAGGTGCGGGTCGCGGACGTGTGCCTCGATGCGGACGACGCCGCTCTGCAGGCCGCGCTGGTCCGCGGCCTGGCCGAGTCCGCCACGGGTGAGCCGGTCGCCCAGCCCCGCACGGAGCTCCTGCGCGCGGCGACGTGGCGGGCCGCACGCTCCGGGCTCACGGGCAACCTGGTCAGCCCGCTGTCGGGCAAGCCCCTCCCGGCCGCCGAGGTGGTCGCCCAGCTGCTCGAGCACGTCCGCGGCGCGCTCACCGAGGCCGGTGACCTCGACTGGGTGGAACGACAGGTGGCGACCGTGCTGCGCCGCGGCAACGGGGCCATCCAGCAGCTGGGCTGGCGCGCCGAGGGTGCCGACGACGACGAGGTGGTCCGGCGCGCCGTGGACCGCACGCTCATCTAGGGAGCAGGTCGGCGAGCGGCACGTCCGGATCGGCCAGCCGGGCGCTGTCGATCACTGTGCGCGACCGGATCAGTGCCTGCACGTCGTCGACGACACCCCACACGTTGACGTTCATCGCGGCCAGCAGGCGGCCGTCCCGGCGCCAGAACGCGATGAGCGTGCGGCTCGAGAGGTCACCCCGCACGACCACCTCGTGGTAGCCGTGCAGCCCGACGTGGCCGACGTACTCCATGCCGAGGTCGAACTGGTCGGTGAAGAAGTACGGCAACCGGTCGTACGGCTCGTCGGCGCCCATGATGCTCGCGGCGGCCGTCGCCGGCTGGTTGAGGGCGTTCGCCCAGTGCTCGACGCGCACGTGCGTCCCGAGGAACGGGTGCTGCGCTCGGGCGATGTCGCCGACGGCGAGCACGCGAGGGTCCGACGAGCGCAGGTGGGCGTCGACGACGACACCGTCCTCGACGTGCAGCCCGGCCGACCTCGCGAGGCCCACCCGCGGCGCGGCACCGATCCCGACGACGACCACGTCGGCCTCGATCGACGTCCCGTCGTCCAGCTCGACGGACCCCACGTGCGCGCCCTCGCCGGCGGGCACGACGGCGGACACCTCCGTCCGCGAGCGCAGGTCCACCCCGTTCTCCCGGTGCAGGTCCGCGAACATCGCCGCGAGCTCGGGACCGAGCACCCGGGCCAGCGGGAGCGGGTCGCGCACGACGACGCTCACCTCGCAGCCGGCGGCGCGCGCGGCCGCGGCGACCTCGAGCCCGATCCACCCGCCGCCCACCACGACCACCCGCCGCCCCGCCGTGAGCAGCGCCCGCAACCGCTCGCTGTCGGCCAGGGTCCGCAGGTGCACGACGCCGTCGAGCCCGGCGCCCGGCACCTGGAGCCGACGTGGCTCGGAGCCCGTCGCCAGCACCAGGTGATCCCACCCCGTGCGGGTCCCGGAGGCGTCGACGACCTCTCCCGCGCGGAGGTCGATCGCGTCCACCGCGGTGCCCTCGCGCAGCTCGACGTCGTGGGCCGCGTACCAGTCCGCGGGGTGCACGAACACGCTGTCGCGCTCGTCGCTGCCCTGCAGGTACCCCTTGGAGAGCGCAGGGCGCTCGTAGGGCCGCTCCTTCTCGGCCCCCAGCAGGACGATCCGGCCGTCGTAGCCGCGCCGTCGTAGACCCTCGACCGTCTTGGCACCCGCCAGCCCGGCACCCACCACCGCGACCCGACCGCTCACCGTCGTCCCCCGAATCGATCGGTCCGTCGGCCCCGTCCTCGCCGCGGTCACCCCGTCCTGGGGTCCAGCGCAGCAGGTCCGAGGCGCGGGCGCAACGGTCTCGGTGTGGCGAAGGCAACCCTTCTGACCTGCCCACTGGCCGCGCCGGATCCACGACTGCCTGGCACCCTGGGCGCATGCTGATGTGGCCGGGACGCCCCTACCCCCTGGGCGCCACCTACGACGGGACCGGGACGAACTTCGCCCTGTTCTCCGAGGTGGCTGATCGAGTCGAGCTGTGCCTGATCGATGAGGACGGAACGGAGACCCGCGTCGACCTGCCGGAGGTGGACGCCTTCGTCTGGCACGGGTACCTGCCCGCGATCTCCCCGGGGCAGCGCTACGGCTACCGGGTGCACGGCCCGTACGATCCCGCGCAGGGCCAGCGGTGCAACCCGAACAAGCTGCTGCTGGACCCGTACGCCAAGGCGATCGACGGGCAGATCGACGGCGACGAGTCCCTGCACTCCTACCGGTTCGACTCCCCGGAGGAGCGCAACGACGACGACTCCGCGCCGCACACCATGACGGCCGTCGTCATCAACCCGTACTTCGACTGGGGCCACGACCGCCCGCCGCAGCACGAGTACCACGAGTCGGTCATCTACGAGGCGCACGTGCGCGGCCTGACCATGCAGCACCCGGCCGTGCCGGAGGAGCTGCGCGGGACGTACTCCGGCCTGGCGCACCCGGCCGTGATCGAGCACCTCACGTCGCTCGGGGTCACCGCCGTCGAGCTCATGCCGGTGCACCAGTTCGTGAACGACCCGTCCCTGGTGGAGAAGGGCCTGTCCAACTACTGGGGCTACAACACCATCGGGTTCTTCGCGCCGCACAACGGCTTCTCGGCGTTCGCGACGTCGGGCCAGCAGGTGCAGGAGTTCAAGGCCATGGTCAAGGCGCTGCACCAGGCGGACATCGAGGTCATCCTCGACGTGGTGTACAACCACACCGCCGAGGGCAACCACCTGGGCCCGACGCTGAGCTTCCGCGGCATCGACAACGCCAACTACTACCGGCTCGTCGACGAGGACCAGGCGCACTACTTCGACACCACGGGCACCGGCAACTCGCTGCTCATGCGTTCCCCGCACGTGCTGCAGCTGATCATGGACTCGCTGCGGTACTGGGTCACCGAGATGCACGTCGACGGCTTCCGGTTCGACCTCGCGGCCACCCTGGCCCGCCAGTTCCACGAGGTCGACCGTCTGTCGGCGTTCTTCGACCTGGTGCACCAGGACCCGGTCGTCTCACAGGTCAAGCTGATCGCCGAGCCCTGGGACGTCGGCGACGGCGGCTACCAGGTGGGCGGGTTCCCCCCGCTGTGGTCGGAGTGGAACGGCAAGTACCGCGACACGGTGCGCGACTTCTGGCGCGGTGAGCCCTCCACCCTCGGCGAGTTCGCCAGCCGGCTGACGGGATCCTCGGACCTGTACGCGCACACGGGCCGCCGGCCCATCGCGAGCGTCAACTTCGTCACCGCGCACGACGGCTTCACGCTCAACGACCTCGTCTCCTACAACGAGAAGCACAACGAGGCCAACGGCGAGGGAAACAACGACGGAGAGAGCCACAACCGGTCGTGGAACTGCGGGGCCGAGGGGCCGACGGACGACCCGACGATCAACGCGCTGCGTGCGCGCCAGCGGCGCAACTTCCTGACCACCCTGCTGCTCTCGCAGGGTGTCCCGATGATCGCCCACGGTGACGAGCTGGGCCGGACCCAGGAGGGCAACAACAACGTCTACTGCCAGGACGGCCCGATCGCCTGGATCGACTGGGACCTCGACGAGGACAAGACCGACCTCCTCGAGTTCACCCGTCGCCTGGTCCGGCTGCGCCAGGACCACCCGGTGTTCCGTCGCCGGCGCTTCTTCGCCGGCGCGCCCGAGCACGGCGGCGAGTCCGACCTGCTCGACATCGCCTGGCTCTCCCCCGACGGCCAGCACATGCGCGACGAGGCGTGGGGCGCCGACCAGGCGCGCGCGGTGCAGGTCTTCCTCAACGGCGACGCCATCGCGGAGCCCGACCTGCGCGGCCAGGAGATCGTCGACGACAGCTTCCTCATCCTGTTCAACGGCCAGCCCGACAGGGCGACCTTCACGCTGCCCGACGCCAGCTACGGGGACGTCTGGACCGCGGTCGTGGACACCGACACGCAGATCGAGTCGGGCAGCACCGTCGAGGCGGGTGCCGCGCTGACGCTGGAGGAGAAGTCGATCATCGTCTTCACGCGGCCTCCGCTGACGCCGTCGCCGACGTCGTCCGGGATGGGCGCGGTCGCCGACGCGGCCCGCGAGGCCACCAAGCAGGCCAAGCGGTTCTCCCAGTCTCCGGGAGGGGCCGACCTGATCCCCAAGCGCCGCACCACCAAGCCGCGCCCGAGCGCATGAGCGATCAGCGCCCGACCCCCACCCGCCGGCTGCCGACGGCGGGGATGCCCGTCCCGGTCTCGACGTACCGGTTGCAGCTCGGCACCGACCTGACCCTCGACGACGCCGCCGCGCGCGTGCCGTACCTCGCGTCGCTCGGGGTGACGCACGTGTACCTGTCGCCGATCCTGCGGGCCGCTCCGGGGTCCACCCACGGCTACGACGTCGTCGACCACGACGAGATCGCACCGGAGCTGGGCGGGCTCCCGGCGCTGCGGCGCCTGGCGACGGCCGCACACGACGCGGGCATGGGCCTCGTGCTGGACATCGTGCCCAACCACATGGCCGTCCCGACGCCCGTGTGGCACAACCGGGCGCTGTGGTCGGTGCTCGCCGAGGGCTCGGAGTCGCCCTACGCGGACTGGTTCGACGTGGACTGGTCCGCGGGCGACGGCGCGGTGCTCATGCCGGTGCTCGGCGACCGCATCGGCGCCGTGCTGGGTCGCGACGAGCTGACCCTGGACGAGGTCGAGATCCCCGGCGACGGCACGCGGACCGTGCTGCGCTACTACGACCACGTCTTCCCGGTCCGTCCGGGCACGGAGGCGCTGCCCCTGGCGGAGCTGGTGGACCGCCAGCACTACCGGCTGGCGTACTGGCGCGTTGCGGACGAGGAGCTGAACTACCGGCGGTTCTTCGACGTGGGCACCCTGGTCGCGCTCCGGGTGGAGGACCCCGCGGTGTTCGACGCGACCCACGCGCTGGTGCTGTCGCTGCTGGCCGACGGCACCATCGACGGCCTGCGCATCGACCACCCCGACGGCCTCGCCGACCCCGCCGGGTACCTCGCGCGGCTGCGCGAGGCGAGCGGTGGCGCCTGGGTGGTCGTCGAGAAGATCCTCGAGGGCGCCGAGACGCTCCCTCCCGACTGGGAGACCGCCGGCAGCACGGGCTACGAGGCGCTGTGGCGGATCCAGGAGACGTTCATCGACCCCGGTGGCGCGGCCGTCCTCGGCGCCGTCATGCACCGGCTCACCGGCGACACGTCCGACGCGTTCGCGGGCATGGCCGAGCAGGCCAAGCGCGAGATCGTCGACGGCCCGCTGTACGCCGAGGTGCACCGACTGACCTCGCTCGCGGCCGACATCTGCCGCGAGGACCTGCGCCTGCGTGACCACACGTGGCGGGCGCTCGAGGACTGCCTGATCGAGCTGCTCGTGGCGTTCGACCGTTACCGCGCCTACGTCGTGCCGGGCGAGCCGGTGCACCCCGAGTCCCTCGAGGTCATGCTCACGGCCGCCTCGCACGCCCGGGCTCGGCTGTCCGAGGAGCGCAGCGAGACGATGGACGTCGTCGTCGACCTCCTGCTCGGACGCGAGGTGGGCAGCGCGGGACGCACCCGCGGTGCACGTCGCGACGAGCTGGTCGTGCGGTTCCAGCAGACGTGCGGCGCCGTGATGGCCAAGGGCGTCGAGGACACGGCGTTCTACCGCTGGACCCACCTGACCGGTCTCTGCGAGGTCGGCGGGTCGCCCGAGCAGTTCGCCCTGACACCCACGGACCTGTCCGCCTGGGCGGCCGAGATGCAGATGTCCGCACCGCTGGGCATGACGACGCTGTCCACGCACGACACCAAGCGGGGCGAGGACACCCGGGCTCGTCTCGGCGTCCTGAGCGAGCTGCCGCGCGAGTGGTCGGCGCTGGTCGACGCGCTGCGCGCCGCCTCCGCCCCGTACCGCAGCGCGCTTCTCGACGGCCGGACGGAGTACCTGCTCTGGCAGACGCTGGCCGGCACCTGGACCGAGGAGGGCCCGATCGCCGAGGACCGCCTGGTCGAGTACCTGACCAAGGCGATCCGGGAGGCGAAGAGCCGCACCACCTGGACGGCACCGGACGAGCCGTACGAGCGCGCGGTGCTCGACGCCGCACGCCAGGCGCTCGTCGACCCGACCGTGGCCGAGCTGCTCGGCGGCTGGGAGGTCCGGACCCGGGACGCGGTCCGCGCCGCCACCCTGGGCACCAAGCTGGTCCAGCTCACCCTGCCGGGCATCCCCGACGTCTACCAGGGCTCGGAGGTCCCCAACCCGGTGCTGGTCGACCCGGACAACCGGCGCCCGGTCCCGCTCGACCCGCTGGTGGCCCGCCTTGCCCGGCTCGACGACGGCGCCGGGCCGCGCGACCTGGCCGACGAGAAGCTCCTCGTCACGTCCCGTGCGCTGCGTCTGCGCCGGTCGGTCCCGGAGGCCTTCGTCGGCCCGGACAGCGGCTTCCTGCCGCTGGCGCACTCGTCGGGCCACTCGCTGACCTACGCCCGCACGGTGGCCGGCGTGCCCCAGGTGGTCGTCGTCGCGACCCGGCTGGCGGCAGCGGTCGACCGGCTGGGCGGCTGGGCCGACCACACGGTCGCACTGCCCGACGGGCAGTGGCACGACGTGCTCACGGACCGACCCGTCGCCGGCGGCGTCGTGGACGTGGCTCCCCTGCTCGACCGACTTCCCGTGGCCCTGCTCGTCCGTTCGGAAGGCTGACCGACCTCATGATCCCCCGCGTCTGGGCCCCCTCGGCCACGCGTGTCGACCTCGTGCTCGGGGACGTCCGCGTCCCGTTGACCGCCGACGGCGAGTGGTGGGTCGGCGACACCGACCTGCCGCACGGCACGGACTACGCGTACTCGGTGGACGGGGGTCCGCCGCGTCCGGACCCGCGCAGCGCGTGGCAGCCCGACGGCGTGCACGGGGCGAGCCGCGTCTACGATCCCGGCACGTTCGCCTGGACCGACGACGGCTGGTCGGGCGTCGACGTGCGCGGGCACGTGGTCTACGAGCTGCACGTGGGGACGTTCACCCCCGGTGGCACGCTCGCGTCCGCCGTCGAGCACCTCGACGAGCTGGTGTCGCTGGGCGTCGACCTGGTCGAGCTCATGCCGGTGGCGCCGTTCAGCGGCGTGCACGGCTGGGGGTACGACGGCGTCTCCACGTTCGGGGTGCACGAGCCCTACGGCGGACCGGCCGGGCTGCAGGCGTTCGTCGACGCGGCGCACGCCCGGGGGCTCGGGGTCTGCCTCGACGTGGTGCACAACCACATGGGACCGTCCGGCAACTACCTCGGCGAGTTCGGGCCCTACTTCACGGACGCGCACGAGACGCCGTGGGGTACCGCGATCAACCTCGACGGCGAGGGCTCCCACGAGGTCCGCCGCTGGGTGTGCGACAGCGCGCTGCGCTGGTTCCGCGACTTCCACGTCGACGCGCTGCGCCTGGACGCCGTGCACGCCCTCATCGACTTCTCCGACCGGCACGTGCTGGCCCAGCTCTCGGACGAGGTGGCCGCGCTCGCCGACACCCTGGGGCGGCCGCTGTCCCTCGTGGCGGAGTCCGACCTCAACGACCCCGTGTCGGTGACGCCGACGGCCGAGGGTGGTTGGGGCATGACCGCCCAGTGGGACGACGACGTGCACCATGCCGTGCACACGCTGGTCACGGGCGAGCGGCACGGCTACTACGGCGACTTCGGCTCGCCCGAGGTGCTCCGCAAGGCGCTCACCCGGGTGTTCGTGCACGACGGCGGCTACTCGACGTTCCGGGGGCGGGACTGGGGCCGCCCGGTGCCCCCGGAGACGGACGGGCACCGGTTCGTCGCCGCGGCCTCCACGCACGACCAGGTGGGCAACCGTGCGCTCGGGGACCGCCCGTCCGCGCGGCTCGACCCGGGCGGGTTGGCCGCCGAGGCGGCGCTGGTCCTGCTGTCACCCTTCACCCCGATGCTGTTCATGGGCGAGGAGTGGGGCGCCCGCACGCCGTGGCAGTACTTCACCGACCACCCGGATCCCGAGCTCGCCGCTGCCGTCCGTGACGGTCGGCGCCGCGAGTTCGGCGGGCACGGGTGGGACGCGGTCTACGGCGGCGAGATCGAGGTGCCCGACCCGCAGTCCCCCGAGACGTTCCGCGCGAGCGTCCTGGACCGCACCGAGCTGGACGACCCCGCCCACCCGGAGCACGCCCGCCTGCGGGAGTGGTACCGGTCCCTGATCGCCCTGCGCCGAGCCGTCCCGGACCTCGCCTCCGGGGACCGGTCCACCACGGACCTCGTGTGGGGCGGGTCGGGCCAGGGCGACGGGCCCTGGGACGGCTGGCTCGTGCTGCACCGCGGGGGCGCCCGGGTGGTGGTCAACCTGTCGGACCAGCCCGCCGCCGTCCCGGTGCAGACGCAGCGGCCGGTCGAGGTCGTGGCGGCCTGGGACCCCGCGGTGGTCGAGCAGACCCCCGGCGGCGCGCTCGTGACGGCCTCCCCCAGGTCGGTCGTGGTCCTGGCCTGACCGGCGATCCCCGCCCGGGCGCCGGCCGACGAACGGTCGGCCGCGGGTCGGTCAGCCGACCAGGGCGGCGCCGTCCGCGGCGAGCGAGCCGAGGCGGGACAGCGCGCGGTAGTACTTCTTGCGGTACCCGCCGGCGAGCATGTCGGCCGGGAACAGGTCCTTCGCCTGCGTGCCGCCGAGCAGCACCGGCACGTCGCGGTCGTAGAGCCGGTCGACGAGCACGACGAGCCGCAGCGCGACGTCCTGCGTCGGGACGGCCTGGACGCCGGTCAGCGCCACCAGGCCGACGCCGTCGAGCAGCGCGCCGTAGCGGCTGGGGTGCACGGTGGCCAGGTGGGCGAGCAGGTCCGTGAAGTCGTCGAGCGTCGCATCGGGGCGGTCTGCGGCAGCGGCACGGACCTCGTCGTCACGCAGCCCCTGGACGTCCGTGCGGACCGAGCGGTGCCGGTAGTCCTCCCCGTCCACCCGCACGACCTCGAACCGCGACGCGAGCGCCTGGATCTCGCGCAGGAAGTCGTCGGCCGCGAACCGGCCCTCGCCCAGCGACCCCGGCAGCGTGTTCGACGTCGCCGCGAGCGCGACACCCCGGTCGGCCAGCTCCCGCAGCAGGCGGGACATCAGAACGGTGTCCCCGGGGTCGTCCAGCTCGAACTCGTCGATGCACACCAGGCGGCGTCGGGCCAGGGCCTCGACGGTCGGCAGGAACCCGAGGGCTCCGACCAGGTTGGTGTACTCGACGAAGGTCCCGTAGGCCGCCTGGTCGACGCCGACGCCGACGGCGTGGGCGAGCGATGCGAGCAGGTGGGTCTTGCCGACCCCGAACCCACCGTCGAGGTAGACCGCCGGAGCCGCCGTCCGGCCGCGCTTCCAGAACGGCGTCTTCTGCGACCTGCGCCGGACCTGCTCCGCGACGGAGGACAGCCTCGTGACGGCGGCCTGCTGGGACGGGTGCGCGGGATCTGGCCGGTAGGTCGCGAACGACTCGGCGGCGAAGTGGCGCGGCGGGACGAGCTCGGCCAGGAGGCGGTCCGGTGGCACGACCGGCCGACGCCGGGTCAGGCTGGGGGCACCACCGGATGTCACGATCGAGCAGCCTACGTCGCCGCGTGGGCGACGGGGTGCCCCGCACGGCGTGCTGGACGGTCGTCCCACATGTCGACCGCCCGATCTCACGTGCCGGACGCCCTCTCCCGCGCGACCGTGCCGCGTGACAACCTCGTCGGGTGATCGCCCCCGGGTTCCGCCTCTCGTCGCTGTGTGCGTGCTCCTGCGCGCGCACCGTCGCCGCGGACCTGTGCGTGTGCTGCTGTCCGCGGAGCAACTGACCCGCCCCACGTCCCCCTCGGGCGCGCGGTCTGCGTCCCGGAGAACCGTTCCCCCACGGAGCGGTGGGTGCAGGCGCACGTCCATGTTCTCCGGAGGTGCGCCCGATGGCGCAGACCAGGATCGCCCCGCCCGCAGCTCGTGCCGAGGGCCAGTGGGCCTTCGACCAGCGTGAGCCCCTCAACGGGAACGAGAAGTTCAAGCAGGACGACGACGGCCTGAACGTCCGCCACCGGATCGAGACGGTGTACTCCCGGGACGGCTTCGCGTCGATCGCGCCTGAGGACCTGCGCGGGCGGATGCGCTGGTGGGGGCTCTACACGCAGCGCAAGCCGGGCATCGACGGCGGCAGGACGGCGACGCTCGAGCCGCACGAGCTCGACGACGAGTTCTTCATGCTGCGGGTCCGCTGCGACGGCGGTGCGCTCAGCCTCGAGCAGCTGCGGGTCATCTCCCAGGTGTCCGTCGAGTTCGGACGCGGGACCGCGGACATCACGGACCGGCAGAACATCCAGCTGCACTGGATCCGCATCGAGGACGTGCCGGAGATCTGGCGCCGCCTCGAGGCCACCGGGCTGAGCACGCAGGAGGCCTGCGGCGACACGCCGCGCGTCATCCTCGGCTCCCCCGTCGCCGGGGTCGCGGCCGACGAGATCATCGACGGCACCCCGGCGATCCGCGAGATCGCGGAGCGGTACATCGGCGACCCGGCGTTCTCCAACCTGCCCCGCAAGTTCAAGACGGCGATCAGCGGCTCGCCGCACCACGACGTCGCGCACGAGATCAACGACGTGGCCTTCGTCGGCGTCGTGCACCCCGAGCTGGGACCCGGCTTCGACGTGTGGGTCGGCGGTGCGTTGTCCACCAACCCGAAGCTCGGCGTCCGGCTGGGCGCGTTCGTCACGCTCGACCAGGTGCCGGAGGTGTGGACCGGCGTCGTCGGCATCTTCCGCGACTACGGCTACCGCCGGCTGCGCACGCGGGCCCGACTGAAGTTCCTGGTCGCGGACTGGGGGGCCGAGCTGTTCCGGCAGGTGCTGGAGGGCGAGTACCTGGGCTGGACGATGGCCGACGGGCCTGCGCCGCCCCCGCCGCCGACCGGTCGGCGCGACCACGTGGGCGTGCACCCGCAGAAGGACGGGCGCTTCTACGTCGGCGTCGCGCCCACCGTCGGCCGCATCTCCGGTGAGCTGCTCGGGCAGGTCGCCGACCTGGTCGAGGCCGCCGGTTCCGGTCGGCTGCGCCTGACCGTCGAGCAGAAGCTCGTCGTCCTGGACGTGCCGCCCGACCGGGTCGACGCCCTGGTCGACGGGCTCGAGGCGGCGGGGCTGCCCGTGCGGACGGCCTCCACGTTCCGGCGCGGCACCATGGCCTGCACCGGGATCGAGTTCTGCAAGCTCGCCATCGTCGAGACCAAGGCGCGCGCCACGCACCTGATCGGTGAGCTGGAGGACCGCCTGCCCACCTTCGACCAGCCCATCACCATCAACCTCAACGGCTGCCCCAACTCGTGCGCCCGGATCCAGACCGCCGACATCGGCCTCAAGGGCGCGCTGGCTGGCGGCGAGGACGGCTACCAGGTGCACCTCGGCGGCGGGCTCGGCCTGACCAGCGGGCTCGGCAAGACGCTGCGCGGTCTGCGGGTGCCCGCCGAGGAGCTCCCCGACTACATCGAGCGCGTGACGCGCAGGTTCGACGAGCAGCGCCTCGAGGGCGAGCTGTTCGCGCAGTGGACCCAGCGGGCGGACGAGGAGGACCTGCGATGAGCGCGAGCAGCTCCGAGCGAGCGGTCCCCTACTACTGCCCGTTCTGCGCGAGCGAGGACCTGTGGCCCGCCGGCGAGAAGCACGGCGAGTGGGAGTGCCGCTCGTGCACCCGGGCCTTCGGTCTGCGGTTCGTCGGGCTGGTGGCGCGGTCATGATCACCACCGACCTGCGAGGGCTGGCCGAGCAGGCGGGCCGCGACCTGGAGGGCGCGCACCCCGCGGACGTCCTGCGGTGGGCGGCGGGGATGTTCGAGTCCGACCTCGTCCTCGCCTCCTCGATGGGCGACGAGGTGCTCGTGCACCTCGCTGCGGCGACCGTGCCCGGCATCGACGTCATCTTCCTCGACACCGGCTACCACTTCGCCGAGACGCTCGGTACTCGCGACTACTACGCCGACTTCACGAGCATCTCCCTGCGCACGGTCCTGCCGCTGCACACGGTCGCCGAGCAGGACGCGGTGCACGGTGCCCGGCTGCACGACCGCGACCCGAACCTCTGCTGCGCGCTGCGCAAGGTCGAGCCGCTGGAACGCGGGCTGGCGCCGTACACCGCCTGGATCAGCGGGATGCGCCGCGAGGACGCCCCGACCCGCACGGACATCACCGTCGTCGGCTGGGACGCCCGACGGGGCAAGGTCAAGCTCAACCCCCTGGCCGCGTGGACGCAGGCCGACGTGGACTCCTACGTCGCGGAGCACCACGTGGTGCTCAACCCGTTGCGCCAGGCGGGGTACGCCTCCATCGGCTGCGCCCCCTGCACGCGAGCCGTCGCGCCCGGCGAGGACCCACGCGCGGGCCGCTGGTCCGGCACCTCCAAGACCGAATGCGGGTTGCACACATGAGCACCGTCACGACCCTCACCCAGCTCGACGCCCTGGAGTCCGAGGGCATCCACGTGATGCGCGAGGTGGCGGGCGAGTTCGAGCGCCCGGTCCTGCTGTTCAGCGGCGGCAAGGACTCGATCGTCATGCTCCACCTGGCACGCAAGGCGTTCTGGCCGGCCCCCGTGCCGTTCTCGCTCATGCACGTCGACACCGGGCACAACTTCCCCGAGGTCATCGAGTACCGCGACCGCGTCGTGGCCGAGCACGGCCTGCGGCTCGTGGTGGCCAGCGTCCAGGACGCCATCGACGACGGCCGCGTCGCGGAGCGCACGGACGGCTCCCGCAACCCGCTGCAGACCGTCCCCCTGCTCGACGCGATCACCGCGCACCGGTTCGACGCGGTGTTCGGCGGCGGCCGTCGCGACGAGGAGAAGGCGCGCGCCAAGGAGCGGGTCTTCTCGCTGCGCGACGAGTTCGGCCAGTGGGACCCCCGCCGCCAGCGACCCGAGCTGTGGGATCTCTACAACGGTCGGCACAGGGTCGGCGAGCACGTGCGGGTCTTCCCGCTGTCCAACTGGACCGAGCTGGACGTCTGGCGGTACATCGAGCGCGAGCGGATCGAGCTGCCGGCGATCTACTACTCCCACCGGCGCGAGGTGTTCCTGCGCGACGGCATGTGGCTGGCGCCGGGCGGCTGGGGCGGTCCACGGGCCGACGAGGCGCTCCAGGTGCGCACCGTCCGGTACCGGACCGTCGGCGACATGAGCTGCACGGGCGCCGTCGAGTCGACCGCGTCGACCGTCCCCGAGGTCATCGCCGAGGTCGGCGCCAGCCGCCTGACCGAGCGCGGCGCCACACGCGCCGACGACCGCGCGTCGGAGGCCGCGATGGAGGACCGCAAGCGCGAGGGGTACTTCTGATGAGCACGGTGACGACCGCCGACCCGGCAACGATCGAGGAGACCTCCACGGTGAGCGAGCACGCGACGCGGGACCTCCTGCGCCTGGCCACAGCCGGGTCCGTCGACGACGGCAAGAGCACGCTGATCGGCCGGCTGCTCTACGACACGAAGTCCGTGCTGGCCGACCAGCTCAGCGCCGTCGAGGCGGCGACGGCGGCGCGCGGCGGCGGTGACGTCGACCTCGCGCTGCTCACCGACGGGTTGCGTGCCGAGCGCGAGCAGGGCATCACGATCGACGTCGCCTACCGGTACTTCTCCACGGCGACCCGCGCGTTCGTGCTGGCGGACACCCCGGGCCACGTGCAGTACACCCGCAACATGGTGACGGGTGCCTCCACCGCCGAGCTCGCGATCGTGCTGGTCGACGCCCGCAAGGGGGTGCTCGAGCAGACCCGTCGGCACGCGACGATCACCGCGCTCCTGCGCGTCCCGCACGTGGTGCTGGCCGTGAACAAGATGGACCTGGTCGGCTTCGACGAGGCCACGTTCCGGAGCATCGCCGACGAGTTCACCGCGTACGCGGCCGGTGTCGGCATCGCGGGCGTCACCGCCGTCCCGTTGTCGGCCCTCGCCGGCGACAACGTGGTGACCCGCTCCGAGCGCACCCCCTGGTACGACGGACCGACGCTGCTCGAGCACCTCGAGTCCGTGCCGGTGGGCCGCGACGCCCTGTCCGAGCCGTTCCGGTTCCCCGTGCAGGTGGTCATCCGCCCGCGCACGGCCGAGCACCCCGACTACCGGGGCTACGCGGGACGCATCGCGTCCGGCGTCGTGTCGGTGGGCGACGAGGTCACCGTGCTGCCCTCGGGCAAGAGGAGCACGGTCGTGGGGATCGACACCTTCGACGGCCCGTTGCCGCAGGCGGCCGCCCCGCGGTCCGTCACGCTGCGGCTGGCCGACGATCTCGACGTGGCGCGCGGGGACGTGCTCGTCCCGAGCGCGGCCACCGTGGCCGTCGGCACGGACCTGGTGGGCACGGTGTGCTGGCTCGCCGACAGGCGCAGCGTGCTGGGAGCGCGCGTGCTGGTCCGCGTGGGAACCCGCACGGTGCGGGCGCTGCTGCGTGAGGTCGGTGCCCGGCTCGACGTGGACTCGCTGACGGTCGAGGCCTGGGACGGCGTGGACACCCTGCACGCGGTCGACGCCACCGACACCTCCTCGGACATCCCACCCCGGGCCCTGACGCTCAACGCGATCGGCCGGGTCACGATCCGGCTGGCGGAGCCCGTGGTCCTCGACGAGTACGCCACTCACCGCCGGACGGGCGGGTTCCTGCTGGTCGACCCGGCGGACGGCAGCACGCTCGCCGCCGGGATGATCGGCGCCACCCTGCTGGACCGCCTCGCGTCCACCCCGCAGGACGACGGCTGGTTCGCCGGAGCAGGGATATGACCCGGCCCCAGCACGCCCTGCTCCTCGACGTGTCCGGCCGGCGCGTCGTCGTCGTCGGGGGCGGGCCCGTCGCCGCCCGGCGAGCGGCCCGGCTGATCGAGGACGGCGCCGACGTGGTCGTGGTCGCACCCGCGCTGTGCGAGGACCTCGCGGACCACGCGGCCGCCGACCGGCTGACATGGCATGCGCGGGAGTACGCGGGCGGCGACCTCGACGGTGCGTGGCTGGTGCACACCGCGACGGGCGACCGGGGGGTCGACGACGCCGTCGCGGCCGACGCCGAGGCGGCTCGGCTGTGGTGCGTGCGGGCCGACGACGCGGGCGCATCGAGCGCCTGGAGCCCGGCCGTCGCGCGGTCCGGTGACGTGACCGTCGCGGTCGGCGCCGGCGGCGACCCCCGCCGCGCGGTGGCGCTGCGGGACGCGGTCGCCCTCCTGCTCGACACGGGTGCGCTCCCCCTGCGCCGTCGACGGCCGGTGCGCGGCAGTGTGGTCCTCGTCGGCGGCGGCCCGGGCGACCCGGGCCTGATCACCACGCGCGGCCGGCGAGCGCTCGCGGAGGCCGACGTCGTGGTGGTCGACCGCCTGGCCCCGCGGGCGCTGCTGGCCGACCTCGACCCCGCCGTCGAGGTGATCGAGGCCGGCAAGTCCCCGCACGCCCACACCCTGACGCAGGCGCAGATCAACGACGTGCTCGTCGAGCGCGCCCAGGCCGGCAAGCAGGTCGTCCGGCTCAAGGGCGGCGACCCGTTCCTGCTGGGTCGCGGTGGCGAGGAGGTGCTCGCCTGCATCGAGGCGGGCGTGCCGGTGGAGGTGGTGCCGGGCGTGACCAGCGCGCTCGCGGTGCCCGCGGCCGCGGGGATCCCGGTCACGCACCGTGGCCTGGCGCGCCAGCTCACCATCCTGTCCGCGCACGACGCCACGCCGGACTGGCGCGTGCTGGCGCGCCTGGAGGGCACGCTCGTCCTGCTCATGGGCGTGGCGCAGCTGCCGGCGCACACCCGCGCGCTCCTCGCGCACGGCAAGGACCCGGGCACCCCGGTCGCGATCGTCGAGAACGGCACCCTGCCCGGGCAGCGCACGACCGTCGGAACGCTCGCCGACATCGCGGACCGCGCCCGGGAGCGCGGCGTCGGCAACCCCGCGGTGGTGGTCGTCGGGGACGTCGCGGCAATGGCTGACGTCCTGGCCTAGGTTGTCGGCGTGGCCGACCTCCCCGCCCTGGACGTCCTCGTCCCCCTCGACGCCCCGGTGCGCCTGCTCGCCCCGCGGTCCGACGAGGCGGAGCTGATGGCGCTCTTCGCCGACGGACCCTCGACGACCGGCATCCACGTGCGCGCCAACATGGTGAGCGCGCTCGACGGCGCCGCGACCGGTGCCGACCGCGTGAGCGGCTCGATCAACGGTCCCGCCGACCTGCGGGTGTTCCGCGTGCTGCGGGCGCTCGCGGACGTCGTGCTGATCGGTGCCGGCACCGCACGAGCGGAGTGCTACACGCCGCTGGACGTGCCCCCCGAGCTGCGGGCGGCACGGTCCGCGCGCGGGCGGGCCGACGACCTCGAGCTGGCCGTCGTCACCGCCAGCGGAGAGCTGCCCGCGTCGCTGATCGAGTCCGAGAGACCACCGCTCGTGCTCACCACCTCCTCGGCGCCGGCGCTCGGTGCGCTGCGCGACCGGCTCGGACCCGACCGCGTGGTCGTGGCCGACGGTGGTGCGCCCGGCACGGTCGACCACCGGACCGCCCTGGCCGCCCTCGCCGACCGCGGGCTGCGCCACGTCCTGACGGAGGGCGGGCCCATGCTCCTGGGTCAGCTGGTGGACGCCGACCTGGTGGACGAGCTCTGCCTGACGTGGAGCCCGCAGCTCGTCGGAGGACCGGCCGGGCGCGTCACGCACGTGCCCGCCTGGTTCTCGCCGCCCAGGGAGCTGACCCTCGCGCACCTGCTCCACTCGGACGGCGTGCTGCTGGGCCGCTGGCAGGTGGTTAGGCTCGGCGCGTGACCGACACGATCATCGTCCTCACGGAGGACACCCTGGCCAGCGCCGACGTCGAGAACCTGCTCGCCCTGCACGAGGGCGAGACGTTCACGTACCGCATCCTCGTCCCGGCGGACACGGACCGACCCCTCGTCTCCACGATCATCGACAACCTCAGCCTCGGCGAGCTCAAGGAGGCGTGGCAGCGCGCGCTCGGCAAGGAGCCCTCCCCGCGCGAGGCCAAGGCCACCGCGGCCGAGCAGCTCGCCGGAAGCATCGCCGCGTTCGTCGCGGCGGGCCGCGTGGCCACCGGCACGATCGTCGACGACGACCCGCTGCCCGCACTGCGGACCGCGGTCGCCGACGGTGACGTGTTCGAGGTCGAGATCGTGACCTACCCGCACGCGGTCGAGGACACGTTCCACCGGGACTGGGCGTCCCGGGCACGCGAGGAGCTCCAGGTCCCCGTGCTGCACCTGTACGCGGGCACCAGCGAGCTCGGCTGAGCGACAGGCGCCCGTGCAACGGTGCACTCGCCCAGGTGGCTGAGCACCGACACCGTTGCACGGACGTCCTGACCCCCTCGCTACCGTCGGCCCGTCAGACGGAGCGCAGTGCCTCGGTCGGCGGCACCCGCGCTGCGCGAAGCGCCGGGTAGAGGCCGACGACCGAGCCGACGAGGAGGGAGCACACGAGGCCTGCGGCGACGGGCAGCCACGGGACGATCACCGCCCACGCCTGGCTCGCGGCGAAGCCCCACGTCACCGCCACACCGAGCACCACACCGGCGGTCCCCCCGAGCAGGGACAGCAGGACCGACTCGACGAGGAACTGGCCCGCGATCGAGCTCCGGGACGCGCCGAGGGCACGTCGGACCCCGATCTCGCGCCGCCGCTCGAGCACCGACACGACCATCACGTTGGCGATGCCGACACCGCCCACGAGCAGCGCGACGGCTCCGAGCCCCACCGCGAGCAGCGTGAACGACCGCTCGGCCGCGTCGCCGGCCGCGAGCGCGTCCGACGGACGGGACACCCGGACCTCGTCGGGAGCCGCGGGGTCGGCGGTGCGACCCAGCGCCTCCCCGGTCGCCGCCACCTGGTCGGGCTCGACGCGGACGTACACGGCGGACGGAGGGAGGTCGTCGTCCACGACCGTGTGCGCGACGGCTGTCCCGACCAGTGCCGCCTCGTCGAGCTCGGGGGCCAGGATCACGGGGCCGAGGATCCCGAGGACCGTGAACGGGCGGCCTCCGAGCGAGACGTCGACCCCGGCGTCGATCGGCCCGATCCCGAGCCGTCGGGCGGCCGTGTCCCCCAGCACGACCGCCGGGTAGCGCTGCGTCGCCGCGTCGAGCCAGCGTCCCTCGCGGACGCTTGCCGCCACGGTGCCGAGCAGGTCGAGGTCGGCCGCCAGGACGGAGATCCCGCCCGTCCGGGTCTCGGGGACCTTGTCGGACCGGCGCACGGTCGCGTCGACCGCGCGCACGGCCGAGGCCGCCGTGACGGTCGGGATCCGCGTGATCATCGCGACCGACTCGTCGGGCAGCGTGCCCTCGTCGCCTCCGAAGCCCTGGCCCGGGGTGACCGTGAGCAGGTTGGTGCCGAGCGCGTCGAGCTGGCTCCGCAGGTCGGCTCGTGACGACTCGGCGAGCCCGAGCACGCCCACCAGAGCGGTGATGCCGATCGCGATTCCCACCGCGGACAGAGCGGTGCGACCGGGCCGGACGGTGAGGCCCCGGCCGCTCAGCCGGAGCCGGTCGACGAGGGACATGCGGCGGACGGTCGGTGTGCGACCGGCCCAGACCGGCGGGCGTGGGTCGACGCGGGTCCCGGTCATGCCGGCACCGCCGGGACGCCGTCGTGCTCGACCCGCCCGTCGCGCATCGCGACGACCCGCGGGAGCCGACCGGCGATTCGCTCGTCGTGCGTGACGACGACGATCGTCGCGCCGTCCGCGTGCAACGAGTCGAGCAGCTCGAGGACCGCCGCGCCGGACGCCTGGTCGAGGTTGCCCGTGGGTTCGTCGGCCAGGAGGATCTGTGGATCGTGCACGAGCGCCCGCGCCACTGCGACGCGCTGGCACTCCCCTCCGGACAGCTCCGTCGGCGTGTGCCGTTGCCGGTCCGCGAGCCCGACCCGCTCCAGGGCGTACCGCGCGCGCTGCAACCGCTCGGGCCGCCGGACGCCCTGGTACAGCAGCCCGTCGGCCACGTTCTCCAGCGCCGACCGGCCGTCAAGCAGGAAGAACTGCTGGAACACGAACCCGAGGCACGCCGCCCGGACCCGGGACAGTGCGGCATCCGACAGCGCGGTCACGTCGTCGCCCCCCAGCCGCACCCGACCGGTGGTCGGGCGGTCGAGCGCGCCCATGACGTGCAGCAGCGTCGACTTGCCCGAGCCCGACGGGCCGACGACCGCCAGGTAGTCACCGTCCTCGACCGTGAGATCGATGCCCTGCAGCACCGTCAGCGCCGCCGAACCACTGCCGTACGTCTTGGTGACGCCTTCCAGGTCGAGGACGCTCACGGCGTCACCACCACCTCGTCGCCCTCGGCGACGTCGTCACCGGAGACCTCGACGGACGTCCCCGCGAACGCGCCGGTCGTCACGGTGACGTACTGCGAGGTGCCGTCGGCGAGCAGCTTCTGCACCCCGTAGCCGCCGTCGGCGAGCGCGACCAGGGCTGTCACCGGCACCGTCAGCACGTCGGTCGCGATGGTCTGGTCGAGGCCGACCTCGACGGGCGTGCCCTCCACCAGGGGGTCGACGAGGACGTCGGCCGGGGTGATCGTGACCCGCAGCTGCGGCTGCTCGTCGACAGTGACGACCGCCGTCGACGTGATCGTGCCGTCCGTCGACGACCCGTCGGGCAGCGTGAGGGACGCGGCCCCGCCGACCGGTGCCAGAGCGGCCTGACTGGTCCTCAGCGCCACCGTGACGAGCCGCCGCGTCGCGCCGACGGAGAGCACCGGCGCACCGGGCTCGACGAGCGCACCGAGATCCACCAGGTGCTCGTCGACGCGCACATCGTGCGGCGTGAACACCACGCCGCCGAGCGGGACGGTACCCGTCCGCGAGAGCCCCAGGGACGTCTGCCACCGTCTCACGGCGGCCGTCGTGACCGAGGTCCACTCCTCGTCGACGGTCAGGTCCAGACCCGTGGTGTGCCCGAGATCGGCGAGCGCCTGCTCGAGCTGGCGGACGTCGACGCCGTCGGTGCAGGACGGACCGAGGTCACGCCACGCCGGGGAAGCCCCCGGCAGGCGGACGACCGGCCGGGCGTCGACGGCGTACACGGGCTGCCCGGTCCCGACCGTCGACCCGACGGGGGCAAGCCACGTCACGGTGCCCGGCACCGGCGTCGCGACCTCGGTCGTGATGCCGTGGTCGACCTCGCCGCTCACCGTGGTCGTCGAGACCAGGTCGCCGCGGGCGACCGACCGGGTCGTCCAGGCTGCCGGCGAGGCAGACGGATCCTCGGTCGCCGAGGGTGCACTGCACGCTCCCAGCGGGACCAGCACCGCCACTGCTAGGCCGGCAGAGCGGCGCAGCATCGTCACCTGTCCTGCCCCTCGGTCGAGCCATCCGGCGTCTCCACCCCTGCTTCGACAAGGCACTCCTGCATGTCCTGCTCGAACTGCGGGTCGTCCGGTGCGGGGGCGCCCTGCGCGCCACGCCGGAACTGCGACTCCACCCGTCCCCCGTCGAACGTCGGGTCCGGCATGTCCCAACCGCGGTCGCGCATGCACTGGGCGTGGTCGAGGAACGACTGCTTCTGCTCCGCGGTCAGCGGTGTCGTCCCGGCACCAGACTCCGCCATCCGCTGCCACGGCTCGCACGCGTCGTCCGCGGCCTCGGCCTGCCCGGGCGTGAGGCCCTCGGCGTCGCCGAGCCGATAGTGGCCGTCGGTCGAGTCGGGCACGTCCACGCCGTGGTCCCGCATGCACTGCGCCCACGCGAGCATCGCGTCCTCGGGGTCGAGGACGGTCGAGGACGCCGACGGCGCCCCGGACGTCGCCCCGCCGGCTCCGGGGAGCAGGGGGCCCGGTGTCGACGTGCACGCGGCGACCGCGCCGAGCAGGAACACGGCCGCGACGACCGGCGCGACGCGCTGGCGTCGACCGGTGGGCGGTGGGGTGGTGGGCAGCGCGCTCATGGTGGTTCCCCTCGTCGAGGTCGGACTGACCCGCCCAGCACATCGCGCGCCCGATTCGGGCAGCGTTGGGTCCGGCTCCGCAGCAGGTGCACGGCTTTACGCTGGCTGAACACGACAGGACCGATGCTGCGCGGACGGCCCCTCGCACGGGCCGGGACGGAGGTGTCCGGTGCGGGTACTGGTGGCCGAGGACGAAGAGGTGATGGCCGACGCCCTGGCCCGCGGCCTGCGCAGGGCCGGGTACGCCGCCGACGTCGCGATGGACGGCGGCACGGCCGTCGAGCTCGCGGCGCTCAACCCGTACGACGTGGTGCTGCTCGACCGCGACCTCCCGGTGGTGCACGGTGACGACGTGTGTCGGGCGCTCCTCGCGTCGGGTTCGACGGCCAGGATCCTCATGCTCACCGCCGCCGGCGGGCTGCAGGAGAAGGTCGACGGGTTCGGTCTCGGCGCGGACGACTACCTGGCCAAGCCGTTCGCCTTCGCGGAGCTCCTCGCCCGCGTGCGCGCCCTCGCTCGCCGCACGGCCCCGGCACAGCCGCCCGTCCTCGAGGTGGCCGGTGTGCGGGTGGACGTGGCGCGGCGCGCTGTCACACGTGACCGTCGGCCGGTCGACCTCACGCTCAAGGAGTACGGGGTCCTCGTCGAGCTGCTGCGCGCGGCCGGTGCCGTGGTGTCGGCCGAGGACCTCCTGGCCCGCGTGTGGGACGAGAACGCCGACCCGTTTACCAACGCCGTCCGGGTCACGATGGTCGGGCTGCGCCGCAAGCTCGGCGATCCCCCGCTCGTCGAGACGCTCCGTGGCGCGGGGTATCGAGTGATGGCGTGATCGCGTGACAAGGTCGCTGAGCGTCCGCTGGCGGCTCACCATCGCCTACACCGTCATCGTCGCGCTGTCCGGCGCGGTGCTGCTCACCCTCGTCTACGGGCTGGTCACCGGCGGCGAGGTGCGCTCCGGCAGCGTGACGACCGAGATGACGCCGGGCGCGGACGACGACGGCCCACCGCCCGTGCCGCCCGAGCTCCGCGACGACGAGCGCACGCACGGGTCAGGCGAGCTCCTCCAGAGCTCGTGGCTCGCCCTGGCCTTCGTCACAGTGGTGTCCGTGGGGATCGGCTGGGTCGTCGCGGGTCGCCTCCTCGCCCCCGTGCACACCATCACGGCGCGCGCGCAGCGCATCTCCGCCGACTCCCTCGACGAACGCATCGCGCTGGGCGGTCCGCGCGACGAGCTGCGCGCCCTGGCGGACACGTTCGACGCCCTGCTCGGCCGCGTGCAGACCACGGTGACGTCGGAGCGGCGCCTGGTGGCCACCATGTCCCACGAGCTCCGCACTCCCCTGGCGAACCAGCAGGCCGCGCTGGATGTCGCGCTCGCCGACCCCAAGGCCGGGCCCGACGAGCTGCGGGCGGCGGCGACGACCGCGCTCGACCAGAGCCGTCGTGCGGCCCGCACCATCGACGCGCTGCTTCTGCTCACCCGCGCGCAGTCGGGCGAGGCCACCGGACTGCCCAGCCCGGTGGATCTGCGAGCGACGGTCGCCGAGGTCGTGGAGCAGGTCCGCTCGCCCGACGACGGCCTCGCGTGGGAGGTCGACCTCGCGCCCGCGACAGTTCCCGGCGAGCCGGACCTGCTGGCGCGCGCTGCCGCGAACCTCGTGGACAACGCCGCGCACCACAACGTGCCGCACGGCCGGGTCGTGGTCCGGCTGACCGTCGAGGAGGGTGTCGCTCGGATGGTCGTCGAGAACACCGGCCCGCTGGTTGCGCCGGGAGCCGCAGAGGATCTCGTCCTGCCGTTCCGGCGGGGGTCAGCTGACCGGACCGCGGGCGGCGGTGGCGTCGGCCTCGGCCTGACCGTGGTGAGCGCCGTCGCGGAGCACCACGGCGGTCAGCTCCTCCTGAAGCCACGACCTGACGGTGGCCTCGTCGCCGAGCTGCTCCTGCCGACGCCGTGAACGTCCCGCGGCCTCTGGAGGGGTTCAGGCCCGACGGCGCCGGCGGGCAACGACGACCAGACCGGCGCCACCGAGGACCGCGGCGGCGGCGAGCATCGCCATGGGCGCCTCGGCGAAGGGCCCCGTGGCGGCGAGCAGAGGGCCAGAGCGCTCGGCGACGGCAGCACGCGGCGCCGCGACCGACGGATCGGCCGGGGCCGCGGGTGCAGCAACAGCATGGGCCGGGGCCGCGGGTGCAGCAACAGCATGGGCCGGGGCCGCGGGTGCAGCAACAGCATGGGCCGGGGCCGCGGGTGCAGCAGCCGCAGCAGCAGCCGCGTCGAGCGCGCGCGCCGTGAACTGGCCGGTGAGCAGGAACTGGCGAAGGTCGGAGGCCGTGCCGGACAGCGCCGCCTGTGCCGCCGCGTCGAGCGCCGGACCGCTGTTGTTCACGCCACCGGTCAGCATCGTGGCGGCGGTCAGCCTGTCGTCGGCGTACTGCGCCTGCGCGAGGCCCGTCGACAGGAACGCGGACACCACCTGAGGGTCATTGCTGGCCAGGGCCGCCTGCGCGCCGGCCCTGACGGCAGGACCGGTCGCCGCGTCGAGCACGCGCGCCACCTCCAGGCGGTCGTCGGCGTACTGCGCGAGCGGCAGTCCGGTCGTGAGGAACTCGGACCACACCCGGGGGTCATTGCTGGCCAGGGCCGCCTGCACGCCGGCCGTCACCGCCGGACCGGTCGCCGCGTCGAGGACGCGCGCCAGCCGTAGGCGCTCGTCAGCGTGCCACGCGGCGAGGTAACCCCCGTCGACGAAGGCCCGCAGCTGCACATCGGTCCCCGCCAACGCATCCGTCGCTGCTCGACCCGTCACCGGGCTGTCGGTGGACGTCGCCAGGAACTCCGCCCATGCCCTGTACTCCGCGTCCGTCGTCCCGCGGAATCCGGCCTCGACGAACGCACGAAGATCCGCGACGGGATCCGCCGCAGCGGCGACCCCCGCACCGAACCCGAGGCCTGTCACGGACAGCGCCAGGGCCACAGCCAACAGACGCAGCAGTCTCCGCACCACACACTCCTCGCCATCCACACGACCGGGCCAAGCCCGCCAGACACTATCGTTCTGGTGCGCTTTTGCGTGGTCTTTCCGGGGAAGAGGGTCAGAATCCGGTCGACGTGACCTCGGGGTAGTAGCGGCGGAACTTGCGCACCTGGTTGACCAGCGCCATCGCGACGTACAGGCGCCGGCGCGGGGACAGGTCGCCCGGGTACGCAAGCGGTCGGGCGACCGCCTTGGCCCTGATCAGCCGGCGCACGCGCGCGGCCAGCCCCCGGTCGCGCACGTAGCGCAGCAGCAGCCTGTGCGGGACGACGGAGTAGAGGATCTCCTTGTCGACGACCACGGGCGGGATGGAGCGCCCCTCGACGGCGTCCTCGACCACGAACCGCATGGGGTTGGCCCCCGCGGCGGTCACGTAGTAGTTGTTCCGGCCGATCCGCGGGTTGACCTCGAAGAACCGGAACTTCCCGGTGCGCGGGTCCACCTTGACGTCGAAGTTGGCGAAGCCCCGGTAGCCGGTCGAGGCCAGGAAGGTCCGCGCCTGCTCCAGCATGGGGTCGTCGCGGTAGGTGATCATCGCGGCCGGGTTGCCCAGGCCCGAGGGCGTGTGCTCCTCGAGGAGCACGTGCGCCGCGCAGAGGAGCGTGATCTCGCCGTGGGTGTCGACGTAGGCGGTGACCGACCGCATCTGGGTGTCGTCGCCGGGCACCAGCTCCTGCACCACGAAGCGACCGCGGAAGCCGGCGTCACGCAGGGCGCCCCACAGCCAGTCCAGCTCCTCGGGCGTGGCGATCTCGAAGACCTTCTTCTTGCCCTCGAACTCGACGTCCTGGTAGTCCGCACTGCTCGCGGCCTTGGCGATCAGCGGGTACTCCAGGTCGACCGCGACGGCCTCCCACGGCTCGGCCGAGCCGAACTCCTGCACGAGGGTGCGCGGCACCGAGATGCCGAGGTCCGTGCAGATCTCCGCGAACGTCGCCTTGTCCGAGATCCGGTCGAGCAGCTGCTCGGACAGGAACGGCACGACGTAGTGCTGCTCGAGCACCGCGCGGTGCTGCACCACGACCCGGACGAGCCAGTCGGAGTTGGCCATGAGCAGCAGCCGGCGGTCGGGCATCGACCGCGCGACGCTGACCAGGCGGTCGACGAGCTGGCGCGGGTCGTGCCCGTCGGCGACGATCTCGTGCCGGACGATGCGCGAGTGCGCGACCGGGCCGAGGGCCGCACCGGCGACGACGACGGACGTGACGCCGTACGCCTCGTGGAACGACCGCGCCAGGGCGTACACGCCGATGTCGGCGCCCAGGATGACGGGCTGCAGCGGGCCCGACCGGGCTCCGGGGCGGACGTCGCTCACGCGTTCTGCTCGGTGCGGTCGCCCGACCAGGTCGTGTGGAACGTCCCGTCCTTGTCGGTGCGCCGGTACGTGTGCGCCCCGAAGAAGTCGCGCTGCGCCTGGATCAGCGCGGCGGGCAGCCGCTCCGCCCGGACGCCGTCGTAGTACGCGAGCGACGACGAGAACGCCGGGGTCGGCACGCCGTGCAGCGCCGCGCCCGCGACGATCCGGCGCCAGGCCTCGACGCCGTTGCCGACGGCGCCGGTGAAGTACTCGTCGGCGAGCAGCAGGGGCAGGTTCGCGTCGCGCTCGTACGCCTCGGTGATGCGGTTGAGGAAGCGCGCCCGGATGATGCAGCCGCCGCGCCAGATGCGCGCCATCGCGCCACGGTCGATGTCCCAGCCGAACTCGGCGCTGGCGGCGGCGATCTGGTCGAAGCCCTGCGAGTACGCGACCACCTTGGAGGCGTACAGCGCGAGCCGCACGTCCTCGATGAACGCGTCGCGGTCGGTGACGTCCCACGCGGTGGTGTGCGCGGGCAGGACGCCCACGGCGGCGGCGCGCTGCGGCACGGAGCCGGACAGCGCGCGCGCGAACGTGGCCTCCGCGATCCCGGTGATCGGCACGCCGAGGTCGAGCCCGTTCTGCACGGTCCAGCGACCGGTGCCCTTCTGCTCGGCCTGGTCGAGCACGATGTCGACAAAGGCGGAGCCGGTCTCCGCGTCGACGTGCTGCAGGACGTCCGCGGTGATCTCGATGAGGAAGGACTCGAGGTCCCCGGTGTTCCAGTCGGCGAAGATCTGCCCGATCTCCGCGGCCGAGGCACCCAGCCCCTGGCGCAGCAGGTCGTACGCCTCCGCGATGAGCTGCATGTCCGCGTACTCGATGCCGTTGTGCACCATCTTGACGAAGTGCCCCGCGCCGTCCGGGCCCACGTAGGTGCAGCAGGGCACCCCGTCGACCTTGGCCGAGATCTTCTCCAGGATCGGGCCGAGCGACTCGTACGACTCCCGGGTGCCGCCGGGCATGATCGACGGTCCGAGCAGTGCACCCTCCTCGCCGCCGGAGACGCCCGAGCCGACGAAGTGCAGCCCCTTCTCCCGCAGCGCCGCCTCCCGGCGGATGGTGTCGGGGAAGTGCGCGTTGCCGGCGTCGACGACGATGTCGCCCTCCTCGAGGAAGGGCACGAGCTCGTTGATGACCGCGTCCGTGGGGCCGCCGGCCTTGACCATGATGACGACCTTGCGCGGCCGCGCGAGCGAGGCGACGAAGTCCTCGACCGACTCCGAGGGCACGAAGGTGCCCTCCTCGCCGTGGTCGGCCACGAGCGACTGGGTCTTGGCGTAGGACCGGTTGTGCACCGCCACGGTGAAACCGTTGCGCGCGAAGTTCCGGGCGAGGTTGCGGCCCATCACCGCCAGCCCCGTGACGCCGATCTGCGCTGTTCCGGTGGCGGTTCCTGAGGCGACCATGCGGGGAGGGCTCCTTCGATCGACGGCCCGGCCGTACCGCCGCCGTGACGGTGTCCTGCGCGTGGTGAGCACGCGCGGGCGCGGGGCGGCTGGGGAGGCGTCCGGGGGTTCTGGGTGCGGCCACAGCCTAGTGCGGAGCGCTCACGTCGGAGTCGGCGTGCCGGAAGCCGAGACGGCACGCCCGTGCGTACGCTCCACAGCGTGACACCCGCTGGTCCGGAGGACGTCCCCGTCGAGTTCGTCAGTGCGCTGCGCTCCCTGCGGCAGGTGACGGTCCGGCCCGAGGTGATCCTCGACGAGGTGCCCGGTCCGGCGCGCATCGCACCGTTCTCGGCGGCCCTCACCGCGGAGGTGCGGACCGCGCGGCGGTCCGTGGCCGCGGCCGAGCTCGCGTCCGGCCGCTTCGTCGTCCTGTACGACCCGGCCGGTCAGGAGGCGTGGGACGGTCACTTCCGCCTCGTCACGCTCGTCCGGGCGACGCTCGAGGCCGAGGTCGGCGCCGATCCCATGCTGGCCGAGGTGGCGTGGACCTGGTTCACGGACGCCCTCGAGGAGTCGGGCCTGGACACCCACGCGGCAGGCGGCACGGTCACCCGGGTCCTGTCGCAGAGCTTCGGTGCGCTCGAGCGCCGCTCCGAGCAGACCGAGCTGGAGATCCGCGCCTCGTGGACCGCCTCCGACGAGGACCTGGGCCCGCACCTGCAGGCCTGGGCCACCCTGCTGTGCACCGCGGCGGGCCTCGAACCGCTCCCCGACGGTGTCGTCGCCCTCGGGCCCAGGCGCTGAGCGCACGGGCCCGGATGCTGCAGCGATGAGCAACCGGTGCACCCTCAAGTCGACCGAGGTGCCTGCCGATGACGCAGGGGTGACGATCGAGCCGCTGCGACGAGACCTTGCCCCGGCGCGACGGCCCGAGCACCGCTCGTCCGCAGCCGGCGCGCGCGTGTCGCCGCCGGCGCCCACCCAGATGTGCGTGGTGGTGACGGAGGTCGCGGACGGCGACGGCGCCCCCCTCGTGCGCAACCTGCGTCGTCGCGGTGCCCCACGCGTCGTGGTCCTCACCCGCCGCGCGAGCCGACCCGAGGTCGGTGTGCTGCTCCAGGGCGGCCTGCGCGGGGTCGTCGCGGGTGCGACCGTCCCCAGCCTGCCGCGCGCGCCGGTCGTCGCGGCGCCGCCGCCGCCGCTGCCCGACCTGACCGCGCGCGAGCTGAGCGTCCTGAAGCTCGTCGCCGACGGCCGCACCAACCGCCTGATCGGCGAGGACCTCGGCCTGTCCGCGCTCACCGTCAAGAGCCACCTGGCACGCATCTCTCGCAAGCTCGGCACAGGTGACCGCGCGGAGCTCGTCGCCATGTCCATCCGCGGCGGCGTGCTGTCCTGAGCGGGCCGCTACGCAGCCGCCGCGGTCGAAGTAGTCGCTGCCCGCGCGGCCTGCACGGGAGCGTCCCCGTCGTCGCTTAACGTGTCCTCATGCGACCCGAGGTGACCCCTGGCGCCCCGGAAGGGGCATCCGCGCCGCCCACCACCCCGGACGGCAGCACCCGCGAGACGTCCGTCGAGACCTCTGTCGAGACCCCCGTCGAGACGACCCCCGAGGTCGTCATGCTCACCGAGCCCGCCGACGGGATCCCGCCCGTCGTCGAGACGCCCGAGGCCCTGGCCGCGGTGGTCGAGGCGTTCGGCGCCGGTACCGGCCCGGTGGCCGTGGACGCCGAGCGCGCGTCGGGCTACCGCTACGGCCAGCGCACCTACCTGGTGCAGCTCCGGCGCGAGGGCGCCGGCACCGCGCTGATCGACCCCATCGCGCTGCCGGACCTGTCGTCGCTGTCGGAGGCGCTGGTCGGCGTGGAGTGGGTGCTGCACGCCGCGTCGCAGGACCTGCCCGGTCTCGCGGAGCAGGGTCTGCGGCCCAGCCGCGTCTTCGACACCGAGCTCGGCGCGCGCCTGCTCGGTCTCGACCGGGTCGGACTGGCGGCGGTCGTCGCCGACGCCCTGGGCCTGGGTCTGGCCAAGGAGCACTCCGCCGTCGACTGGTCGACCCGGCCGCTGCCCAGCGAGTGGCTGCGCTACGCCGCCCTCGACGTCGAGGTGCTCATCGAGCTGCGCGAGGTGCTGGCCGAGCGGTTGGCCGTCGCGGGCAAGGCCGAGTGGGCCGCGCAGGAGTTCGAGGCCGTCCGCACCGCTCCTCCCGCGCCGCCCCGCGTCGAGCCGTGGCGCCGCGTGTCCGGCCTGCACGCCATCCGGGACGCCCGCCGCCTGGCGGTCGTCCGCGAGCTGTGGCTGACGCGCGACCAGAACGCCCGCACGCGGGACATCTCCCCGGGTCGCGTGCTGCCCGACCACGCCATCGTGGCCGCCGCCCAGGCCCTCCCCCGCAGCGTCGGCGCGCTGACCGCGCTGCCCTCGTTCGCCGGCAAGGGCACCCGCCGCCGGGCGGTGCTCTGGCAGCAGGCCATCGACCGCGCGCTCGCCCTGCCCGAGTCGGAGCTGCCGTCGGTCCGGGGGCCCAAGAGCGACGCCCCGCCCCCGCCGCGCGCCTGGGCCGAGAAGGACCCGGCGGCCGCGGCCCGGCTCGTCGCCGCCCGGGAGGTCGTCACCGGCCTGTCGGCCGAGCACGAGGTGCCGGCCGAGAACCTCCTGCAGCCGGATCTGCTGCGTCGACTGTGCTGGACCCCGCCGGCGGTGCTCGACGCGGACGGGATCGCGGAGTTCCTCCGGGCCGGCGGCGCGCGGCCCTGGCAGGTCGAGCTGGTCGCCCAGCGGCTGGCCGCCGCCTTCGCGGCGCTGCCGGGCTCCGGAGCGGATGTTACTCAGGAGTAGCTTGGGCTGGCTCTCCTCGGGGTAGCCGGGTACCGTCGGCCGTCACGGGCCGCTCTCGCGTGCTCGTCGGACACCGCCGTCCCCCTGGAGGCTCGATGCCCACCCCTGCCGCGCGACCCGCACCCCTCGTCCGCCGCGTCGTCTTCGTCGACGGGGTTCGCACCCCGTTCGGCCGGGCGCGCAAGGACGGCCTCTACGCCCACACCCGCGCCGACGACCTGTCGGTCAAGACGATCCGCGAGCTCCTGCGTCGCCATCCCGAGCTCCCCCCGGAGCGCATCGACGAGGTCGCCATCGCGGCGACCACGCAGCAGGGCGACCAGGGGCTGACGCTGGGCCGGACGGTCGGCGTGCTCGCCGGCCTGCCCCGTTCGGTCCCCGGGTACGCCATCGACCGGATGTGCGCGGGAGCGATGACGGCCGTGACCAGCACCGCCGCGGCCATCGGGGTCGGGGCGCAGGACGTCGCCCTCGCCGGCGGCGTCGAGCACATGGGGCACCACCCGATGGGCTTCGACGCGGACCCGAACCCGCGGTTCCTGTCGGAGCGCCTGGTGGCCAACGACGCCCTCAACATGGGCGTCACCGCGGAGAACCTGCACGACAAGTTCCCGGCCCTGACGCGCGAGCGGGCCGACGCCTACGGCGTCGCCAGCCAGGACAAGTACGCCGCGGCGCTTGCCGCCGGCAAGATCGATCCCGACCTGGTCCCGGTCGCGCTGCGCGACCCGGAGCACGGCTGGGGCCTGGCCACCGCGGACGAGCCCCCGCGGCCCGGCACCACCGTCGAGGCCATCGCGAAGCTGGCCACGCCGTTCCGTGCCGGCGGTCGCGTGACCGCCGGGACCGCCGCGCCGCTCACCGACGGTGCCGCCTCCTGCCTGCTCGCGGCCGAGGACACCGCCGCCGAGCTGGGCCTGCCCACGCGCATGCGCATGGTCACGTTCGCGTATGCGGGCGTGGAGCCCGAGATCATGGGCATCGGCCCCGTCCCCGCGACGGTCAAGGCGCTCGAGCGCGCCGGCCTGTCGATCGAGGACATCGGCCTGTTCGAGATCAACGAGGCGTTCGCCGTCCAGGTGCTCGCCTTCCTGGACGCCTTCGGCATCGCCGACGACGACCCCCGCGTCAACCAGTACGGCGGCGCGATCGCCGTCGGGCACCCGCTGGCCTCCTCCGGCGTGCGGCTGATGACGCAGCTCGCCCGCCAGTTCGAGGAGAACCCCGACGTGCGCTTCGGCCTGACCACTATGTGCGTCGGGCTCGGCCAGGGCGGCACCGTCATCTGGGAGAACCCGCACCACGCCGACTACGAGCCTCTCGAGGGGGACGACAAGTGAGCACCGCCAGCACCGACAGCCCCCGCACCGAGCGCGTCAGCCACGCCCTCGTCCGCGACGTCCCGCTGCCCGGTGGCGCCGGGATGCTCGCCCTGATCACCATCGACAACGGCCTGGACCACACCAAGCCGACGACGCTCGGTCCGCAGGGCATCGCGGAGCTGACCGCGACGCTGACCGCCGTGCGCGAGCGCGTCGCGGCCGGCGAGGTCGCGGCCGTCGCGGTCACCGGCAAGCCGTACTTCCTGGCCGCCGGGGCCGACCTGACGCAGCTCGGCTCCGTCCCCGGACGCGAGGGCGCGCTGCTGCTCGGGCAGGGCGGCCACGCGGCCTACGAGCTCCTGCACTCGATGGGCGTCCCCACGTTCGCGTTCGTCAACGGCATCGCGCTGGGCGGCGGCCTCGAGCTGGCGCTGAACTGCGACTACCGGACCGTCGCGTCGGACGTCCGCGCCCTCGCGCTGCCCGAGACCGGGCTGGGCCTCGTGCCCGGCTGGGGTGGCGCGTACGTCGTGCCGCGGCTCGTCGGCGTGGAGAAGGCCCTCGACGTCATCCTCGCGCGCCCCGCGGCGAACAAGCCGTTCGCCGCGGGGGAGGCCACCACGATCGGGCTCATGGACATCGTGCTCGACCCCGCGGACTTCCTCGAGGAGTCCATCCGCTGGGCCGCGGGGGTGGTCACCGGCGAGATCGTCGTCCCCCGGCGCGAGCTCGACCCGGCCGAGCTCTGGGACGGTGCCGTGGCGGCGGCGCGGCAGCGCCTCGACGCGGTCATCCACCGCTCCCGCCCCGCGCCGTACCGCGCGCTCGACCTGGTGGCCGCGGCGCGCACGGCGAGCCGCGAGGAGGCGTTCGCGGCCGAGGACGAGGCGCTCGCCGACCTGATCATGAGCGACGAGATGCGCGCGTCGGTCTACGCGTTCGGTCTGGTCTCTGGGGGCAAGAAGCCCGTCGGCGCACCCGACCGCTCGCTCGCGCAGCCGGTCACCCGGGTGGGCATCGTCGGCGCCGGACTCATGGCCGCACAGATCGCCATGCTGTTCGCGCAGCGGCTGGGCGTCCCCGTCGTCATGCGCGACCTCGACCAGGAGCGGGTCGACAAGGGGCTCGCCGCGGTCCGGTCCTCGGTCGAGCGGCTCACGTCGACCGGCCGGATCAGCGAGCCCGCGGGGGCGCGCCTGCTCGGCTCGATCCACGGCACCACGGACCTCGCCGAGTTCGCCGCGTGCGACCTCGTCATCGAGGCGGTCACCGAGATCCTCGACCTGAAGAAGAAGGTCTTCGCGGAGCTGGAGACGGTGGTCTCGCCCACGACGATCCTCGCGACGAACACGTCGGCGCTGTCGGTGACCGCGATGGCGGCCGACCTGCAGCACCCCGAGCGGGTCGTCGGGCTGCACTTCTTCAACCCCGTCGCGGCGATGCCGCTGGTCGAGGTGGTGCAGGCGGAGCGCACGTCGCTCGAGGCGCTCGCCACCGGGTTCGCCGTGGCGGCCACGCTGCGCAAGACGGCCGTCCTGGTGGCCGACCGGCCCGGCTTCGTCGTCAACCGCCTGCTCGTGCTGCTGCTCGGCGTGATCGTGGACGCGGTCGAGCACGGCACCCCGGTCGAGGTCGCCGACCGCGCGCTGCGTCCGCTCGGCCTCCCGATGCCGCCGTTCGAGCTCTTCGACCTCGTCGGGCCGGCCGTGGGACTGCACGTGCTCACGTCGCTGCGCGAGGCGCTCGGCGACCGGTTCCCGCGCTCCCCCGGACTGGAGAAGCTGGTGGCCGACGGCACGACCGTGGTGCTCCCCGCGAAGGCCAAGGGCCTGCCGAAGCCGGTCGACCCCGCCATCCAGGCGGTGTTCGACAGCTCCCGCGAGGGCGACGGCACCCCGCTCGACGAGGCCGGCGTTCTGGACAGCGTGCTGACCGCCCTCACGGTGGAGGTCGGGCACATGCTCGAGGAGGGGGTCGTCGCGACCCCGCAGCAGATCGACCTGTGCATGATCCTGGGCGCCGGGTGGGGCTTCCACCTGGGCGGCATCACGCCGTACCTGGACCGCACGGGCTACTCCGAGCGCGTCCTGGGCCGTCGGATCCTGCCCGACGGCGTCGCGAACGTGCCGAACCGGTAACCCGTCAGTAGACCGACAGCCCCCGGTCCCGGAACGTCGCGCGCACGCGCTCGACGAGCTCCGGGGCCGGGGGCTGCGTCTCGTCCAGCTCGTAGCGCATTCCCAGCTCGTCCCACTTGTCGCGGCCCATCTGGTGGAACGGGAGCACCTCGACGCGCTCGACCACCGGGCCCATGGCGACGACGTGGTCCGCGACCGCCTCGACGTTCTCCGGCGCGTCCGTCAGGCCGGGCACCAGCACGAACCGGATCCACGTCCGGGTGCCGCTGTCCCGCAGCCGGCGGCCGAAGTCGAGCGTCGGCTGCAGCGCGCGTCCGGTCACGCGGCGGTAGGCGTCCGGCAGGCCGGACTTGATGTCCAGCAGCACCAGGTCGATGTTCTCGAGCATCTCGTCGGAGCACTGTGCGCCGAAGAAGCCCGACGTGTCGACGGTCGTGTGCACGTCCATCGCCTTGGCCCCCCGCAGCAGCCTGGCCAGGTACGCGGGCTGCATCAGCGGCTCGCCACCGGAGACCGTCAGGCCACCACCGGTCGCCTTGAACACGGTGCGGTACCGCGCGACCCGCGCCAGGATCTCGTCGGCCGGCACGTCCGTGCCGCGGCGCATCTGCATCGTGTCGGGGTTGTGGCAGTACAGGCACTGCAACGGGCAGCCGGCCAGGAACACGGTCAACCGCGTCCCGGGCCCGTCCACCGCGGTGACCAGCTCCCAGGAGTGCACGGACCCGACCTCGCCGGCCCGCACGGCCGTCATCCGTGCGGCGTGGTCGAGCTCGACCGAGGCCAGTCCCGCGGTGCCCGAGCGCGACCGGGGCAGGCCCAGGGGCACGGCGGGCATCGCCGTGTCGTGCCCCTGGGCCAGTGTCATCGCCCGCTCACACCTTCGAGTGGAAGGTGCGCGACAGGACGTCCAGCTGCTGCTCGCGGGTGAGCCGCACGAAGTTCACGGCGTAGCCCGACACGCGGATGGTCAGCTGCGGGTAGTCCTCGGGGTGCTCCATGGCGTCCTCGAGGGTCTCGCGGTTGAGCACGTTGATGTTCAGGTGGTAGCCCGACGACATCATGTACGCGTCCATGAGGCCCACCAGGTTGGTCACCTGCTCCTCCGGCGTCCGGCCGAGGCCCGAGGGGATCACCGTCGAGGTCAGCGAGATGCCGTCCTGAGCGTCCAGGTAGGGGATCTTGGCGACCGAGAGCGCCGAGGCGAGCATGCCGTGCGCGTCCCGACCGTTCATCGGGTTGGCACCGGGTGCGAACGGCTGGCCGGCGGCCCGGCCGTCGGGCGTGGAGCCCGTCGACTTGCCGTAGACCACGTTCGACGTGATCGTCAGCACCGACTGGGTGTGCACGGCGTCCCGGTAGGTCGGCGTGCGACGCAGCTTGGTCATGAACGACTTGACCAGCCACACCGCGATCTCGTCGGCGCGGTCGTCGTCGTTCCCGTACGTCGGGTACTCCCCGTCGACCTCGTACTCGGTGACCAGGCCATCGACCGTGCGCACGGGGCGGACGGCCGCGTACTTGATCGCGGACAGGGAGTCGGCGACCACCGACAGGCCGGCGATGCCGCAGGCCATGGTCCGCAGCACGGCACGGTCGTGCAGCGCCATCTCGAGCCGCTCGTACGCGTACTTGTCGTGCATGAAGTGGACGCAGTTCAGGGCGTCCACGTACGTCTGCGCGAGCCAGTCGAGCATCACGTCGAGCTTGGCCGCGACGTCGTCGTAGTCCAGGACGTCACCGGCGACGGCGGGCGCCGAGGGGGCGACCTGCTTGCCGGTGAGCTCGTCGCGCCCGCCGTTGATCGCGTAGAGCAGGGCCTTGGCGAGGTTCACCCGCGCACCGAAGAACTGCATCTGCTGACCGACCCGCATGGGCGAGACGCAGCACGCGATCGCGGCGTCGTCGCCCCACGAGTCGCGGATCAGGTCGTCGGACTCGTACTGCAGCGCCGAGGTGTCGATCGAGACCTTCGTGCAGAACCGCTTGAAGCCCTCCGGCAGGCGGTCGGTCCAGAACACCGTCAGGTTCGGCTCGGGGGCCGGCCCCAGGTTGTAGAGCGTCTGCAGGTAGCGGAAGGACGTCTTGGTGACCAGGGTCCGCCCGTCCTCGCCCATGCCACCGATCGCCTCCGTCACCCAGGTGGGGTCACCGGAGAACAGCTCGTCGTACTCGGGCGTGCGCAGGAACCGCACGATGCGCAGCTTGATGACGAGGTCGTCGATGAGCTCCTGCGCGTCCTGCTCGGTCAGCCGGCCGGCAGCCAGGTCGCGCTGCAGGAAGACGTCGAGGAACGTGGAGGTCCGGCCGAGCGACATCGCCGCACCGTTCTGCTCCTTGACCGCGCCGAGGTAGGCGAAGTACAGCCACTGCACGGCCTCCTTGGCCGTGGAGGCGGGGCCGGAGATGTCGTAGCCGTACGAGGCGGCCATCGTCTTGAGCTCCTGGAGCGCGCGGATCTGCTCCGCGTTCTCCTCGCGGTCGCGGATCACGTTCTCCGACGAGCGCTCCCGGTCCATCTCGGCCCGGTCCTCACGCTTGGCGGCGATCAGGGCGTCGACGCCGTAGAGCGCCACGCGGCGGTAGTCGCCGATGATCCGGCCCCGCCCGTACGCGTCCGGCAGGCCGGTGATGAGGTGGGCGGAGCGGGCGGCGCGGACCGCCGGCGGGTACACGTCGAAGACGCCGTCGTTGTGCGTCTTGCGGTACTTGGTGAAGATCTCGCCGACGATCGGGTCGGGCGCGAACCCGTAGGTCTCGAGCGCCTTCTCGACCATCCGGTAGCCGCCGTTGGGCATGATCGCGCGCTTCAGCGGCGCGTCCGTCTGCAGGCCGACGATGATCTCGTGGTGCCGGTCGATGTAGCCCGGCTCGTGCGACGTGATTGAGGACGGCGTGTGCGGGTCGATGTCGTGGACGCCGCGGGCGCGCTCCGCCGGGAACATCTCCGTGAGCCGAGCCCACATCGCGGTGGTGCGGGGCGTCGGGCCGGCGAGGAAGTCGGCGTCGCCGGTGAACGGCGTGTAGTTGCGCTGGATGAAGTCGCGCACGTCGATCCGGTCCACCCACGGCCCGGCCGCGAAGCCGTCCCAGGCCGGGGCACCGGCGGACTCGTTGCGCTGGTTGGGCAGGGTGCTGGTGGACATCTGTACTCCTCCGACGTGGTCGATACCACGACGTTACAGACGTGGGATGACTTGCACCTGGGACCAAAGCCCCCAGAAATCAGACGGAGCGGTCCAGGGCGGCGAGCACGTCGCGCGCGATGTCCGCGGGCCGCAGCCGCAGCTCGGTCACGAGCTGCTCACGGGTGGCGTGATCGAGGAACGCGCGCGGGATCCCGACGTTGTGCACCACGGTCGAGATGCCCGCCTCCCGTGCCCGCTGCGCCACCAGGGAGCCCAGGCCGCCGTCCACGACGCCGTCCTCGATGGTCACCACGTGGTCGTGGTCGCCCACGAGCTTGGTCAGGGCGCTCGGGACCGGCATGGCCCATCGCGGGTCGACGACCGTCACGCGCAGGTGGTGGGCGGCGAGCACCTCGGCGGTCTCGAGCGCGGTCTGCGCCATGGCGCCGAAGCCGACCAGGAGCACGTGCGGCGCGTCGGCCGGACCGTCGTGACGCGCGAGGACGTCCACGCCGTCGAGGTGGTCGATCGCGGGTACGGGGTCGACCAGCGCACCCTTCGGGTACCGGATCACCGTGGGCGCGTCGTCGACGTCCACGGCGGTCCGCAGCGCCTCCCGCAGCGTCTCCTCGTCGCGCGGCGCGGCGAGGCGCAGGCCCGGGACGACGCCGAGCATCGCCATGTCCCACATGCCGTTGTGGCTCGCACCGTCGCTGCCCGTGAGCCCGGCGCGGTCGAGCACGAACGTGACGCCCGCCTTGTGCAGCGCCACGTCCATGAGCACCTGGTCGAACGCCCGGTTGAGGAAGGTCGCATAGACCGCGACGACCGGGTGCAGTCCGCCGAAGGCCATGCCCGCGGCCGAGGTCGCCGCATGCTGCTCCGCGATGCCGACGTCGAACACCCGCGCGGGGAACTCCGCCGCGAACGGCGCGAGGCCGACGGGCTGGAGCATCGCCGCGGTGACGGCGACGACGTCCGGACGGCGCCGGCCGATCCGGACCAGCTCGTCGGCGAACACGCTGGTCCACTCGAACCGCGACGGCGCGACGGGCAGACCGGTCTCCGGGTGGATCTTGCCGACCGCGTGGAACCGGTCGGCCACGTCCTGCTCGGCGGGGACGTAGCCGCGCCCCTTCTCGGTGATGACGTGCACGATCACCGGACCGCCGAAGGCCTTCGCGTTGCGCAGCGCGCGCTCGACCGCACGCACGTCGTGCCCGTCGACCGGGCCGACGTACTTGATGCCCAGGTCCTCGAACATGCCCTGCGGCACGAGGACGTCCTTGATCCCCTTCTTCATCCCGTGCAGCGCCTCGTACGTGGCACGGCCGGGGAGCCCGGAGCGTCGCAGCGTGCGCTTGCCCCACGAGAGCACGTTCTCGTAGCCGCGCGTGGTGCGCAGCATGTCCAGGTGGTGGGCCAACCCGCCGATGGTCGGCGCGTACGAGCGGCCGTTGTCGTTCACCACGATCACCAGCCGCCGGTCCTGGCCCGCTGCGATGTTGTTCAACGCCTCCCAGGCCATCCCCCCGGTCAGGGCGCCGTCGCCGATCACCGCGACCACGTGCCGGTCGCCGCGGCCCTGCAGCTCGTTGGCCTTGGCGATCCCGTCGGCCCAGCTGAGGGCGGTCGAGGCGTGGGAGTTCTCGACGACGTCGTGCTCGGACTCGGCGCGGCTCGGGTAGCCGGACAGGCCGCCCTTGCTGCGCAGCCGGGAGAAGTCGCGTCGGCCGGTCAGCAGCTTGTGCACGTACGCCTGGTGGCCCGTGTCGAACACCATGGTGTCCAGCGGCGACTCGAAGACCCGGTGCATCGCGATCGTCAGCTCGACGACCCCGAGGTTGGGCCCGAGATGGCCACCCGTGCGGGAGACCTGCTCGACCAGGAACGTGCGGATCTCGCCGGCCAGGTCGTCAGCCTGCTGCGAGGTGAGACGGCGCACGTCGTGCGGTGAGCTGATGCGGTCGAGCTGACCCATGGTGAGCCTCCTCCTCCGGTGCGCGGCGACGATGCCCGCACCGTGCGGACGCCGGAAATCCCTGCCCACACTGTAGGCCGACCTGGCTGAGCACACCTGGTCGCGCAGGTCAGCAGGGTGTGCGGGACCCGTGAAGAGCCGGGCTCGAACCACTAGCATGGCCCGGAAAGGGGACACTCATGCGCTTCCTGCCCGGCCACGCGGCCACCTCGGACCTCACCTACGGAGACGTCTTCCTCGTCCCGTCGCGCTCCGAGATCACCTCCCGCTTCGATGTCGACCTCGCGGCGGCGGACGGCACCGGCACGACCGTCCCGATCGTCGTCGCCAACATGACGGCCGTCGCGGGTCGCCGGATGGCCGAGACCGTCGCCCGGCGCGGCGGCATCACGGTCTTGCCGCAGGACGTGCCGACGGACGTGGTCGCCGAGGTCGTCTCCTCGGTCAAGTCCCGCCACCCCGTGGTCGAGACCGCGGTGGTCGTGAGCTCCCACGACACGGTGCACACCGCGCTGACCCTCATCGGCAAGCGAGCGCACGGCGCTGCGGTCGTGGTCGACGCCGGCAAGCCGGTCGGGGTCGTCACCGAGGCCGACTGCCAGGGAGTCGACCGCTTCACCCAGGTCGAGGAGGTCATGAGCGCCCACCCGACGACGGTGGACCTCGCGATCGTCGAGCAGGGCGGGCTGCGCGGCCTGGAGGCGGCGTTCGAGAAGTTGCACGGGTCGCGCCGCAAGTTCTCTCCCGTGGTCCGCGACGGCGAGCTGGTGGGCGTGCTGACCCAGGTGGGCGCGCTGCGGTCGTCGATCTACCAGCCCGCCCTGGACGCGCGCGGCCGGCTGCGCGTCGCCGCGGCGGTCGGCATCAACGGCGACGTCAAGCAGAAGGCGCTCGAGCTGCTCGAGGCCGGCGTGGACGTGCTGGTGGTGGACACCGCCCACGGCCACCAGCGCAAGATGCTCGACGCGCTCGGCGCGGTCCGGTCGCTCGACCCCCGGGTGCCGGTGGTCGCGGGCAACGTGGTGACCGCCGAGGGCACGCGGGACCTGATCGCCGCGGGCGCGGACATCGTCAAGGTCGGCGTCGGGCCCGGCGCCATGTGCACCACCCGCATGATGACCGCCGTCGGCCGGCCGCAGTTCTCCGCGGTGCTCGAGTGCGCCGCCGAGGCGCGTCGGCTCGGCAAGCACGTGTGGGCCGACGGCGGCGTCCGGCACCCCCGGGACGTCGCCCTGGCGCTCGCCGCCGGTGCGTCGCAGGTCATGGTCGGGTCGTGGTTCGCCGGTACGCACGAGTCGCCGGGCGACATGCACGAGGACGGCAACGGGCGGCTCTACAAGGAGAGCTTCGGGATGGCGTCCGCGCGCGCCGTCGCTGCCCGCACCCGCGGCGGCTCGGCGTTCGAGCGTGCCCGCAAGGCGCTCTACGAGGAGGGGATCTCCTCCTCCCGGATGTACCTCGACCCCCGTCGGCCGGGCGTCGAGGACCTCATCGACCACATCACCGCGGGCGTCCGCTCGGCCGCCACCTACGTCGGCGCCACGTCGCTCGACGAGCTCCACGAGCGTGCCGTCGTCGGCATCCAGTCGGCCGCGGGCTACGAGGAGGGGCGCCCGCTGCCCGACGGGTGGTGACCGGCGTGCGTCCGGTCCTCGTGATCACGCACGCCCCGCACGAGGGCCCCGGGCTCATCGCGCCCGGCCTCGACGCACCGCTGCGGGTGCGGACCGTCCTCGACCTCGAGGACGCGCGGCTCCCGCGCCTCGACGAGGTCTCGGGGGTGGTCGTCATGGGCGGGCCGATGGACGCGGACGACGTGTCGGGCCATCCCGGCCTGGCCGCGGAGCGCGCCCTGCTGGCCGCGGCGGTGGACGCCGACGTGCCCGTGCTCGGCGTGTGCCTCGGCATGCAGCTCCTCGCGCTCGCGCTGGGCTCGCACCTGCACCGGCGTGCCGCCACCGAGATCGGGTTCGCCCCGATCGACGTCCTGGCCGAGGACGAGGTGCTCGGTGCGCTCGGCACGCGACCGACCGTGCTGCACTGGCACTCCGACGCCGTCGACCTGCCGCCCGGCGCCACGCTGCTGGCCTCCACCGAGGCGACTCCCGTGCAGGCGTTCCGCGCCGGCAGCGCCCTGGGACTGCAGTTCCACCCCGAGCTCGACGCCGGGATGCTCGACCTCTGGCTGAGCACGCCGGACATGGTGGGCGAGCTGTCGGCCGAGGACGTCGACGAGATCCGCAGCGACGGTGCCCGGCACCTGCCCGCCCTCCTCCCCTCCGCCGAGAAGATGTTCGCCGCCTTCGGGGAGCTCGTGCGAGCTCGCGGATGAGCTCGCCGACACCGGACGGGCGCGGCGCGCGCGCGGAGCTCGCGGAGCTGTGCGCGCGCGGTGTCGACTGGCGCGTCGACCCCGCACGCGTCCTGGGCGACGTGTCGAGCGCCCGTCCCGCCGCGGTGCTGGTGCTGTTCGGCGCCCTGGACCCGGCTCCCGCCCGCACCGGCTCCCCCGCGGTCGCCCGCGACCTGGACGTGCTGCTGCAGCGGCGCGCCGGCACCCTCGGCCACCACGCCGGGCAGATCGCGTTCCCCGGGGGTCGGCTCGAGCCGTCCGACGCCGGGCCGCGGGAGGCGGCCCTGCGCGAGGCGGTCGAGGAGGTCGGGCTGGACCCCACCGGCGTCGAGGTGCTCGGCACCCTGCCACCCCTGCCCGTGCCGGTCAGCAACCACCTGGTGACGCCGGTCCCCGCGTGGTGGACACGTCCGTCCCAGGTCGCCGCGGTCGACCACGCCGAGACGGTGGACGTGTTCCGGGTGCCGGTCGCCGACCTGCTCGACCCCGACAACCGCGCCAGCGTCGAGCACACCCGCTGGGGCCGCGCGGTCCGGACGCCCGCGTTCACCGTCGACGGCGTGCTCGTCTGGGGCTTCACGGCGATCGTGCTGTCCCGGATGTTCGACGCGCTCGGCTGGGCGGTGCCGTACGACGTCCGCCGGATCGTGGCGGTGCGCTGACGTGGTGCATCCCCTCCTGGAGATCGACGTCACACAGGAGCTGGTCCGCTCGCTCCTGCGCGAGCAGCACCCCGACCTCGCCGACCTGCCGCTGTCCTGGGCGGGCACCGGCTGGGACAACGCGCTGTGGCGGGTCGGGGAGCACCTGACCGCCCGCTTCCCCGTGCGGGAGGTCTCCGCTCCCCTGGTGACCCACGAGCAGCGCTGGTTGCCCGTGCTGGCGCCGCTGCTCCCCGTCGACGTGCCCGTGCCCGTCCGGGTCGGCGTGCCGTCGGCCGCGTACCCGTGGGCGTGGAGCGTCGTGCCGTGGTTCGACGGGGTCCCGGCGCACCACACCCCGGTCCCGGACCGCACCGCGTGGGCGCCGCAGCTCGCGGAGTTCTTCCTCGCGCTGCACCGACCGGCTCCCGCGGACGCTCCGGCCAACCCGTTCCGGGGCGTGCCGCTCGACCCCCGCGCGGAGGTGCTCGTCGAGCGCGTGGAGCGGCTGGGCCTGCCGGACGCCGACCGCATCCTCGAGCGCCGGCGTGACCTGGCCGCCGCCCCGCCGTGGGACGGCCCACCCCTCTGGCTGCACGGCGACCCGCATCCCGCCAACCTGCTGGCGCACGACGGGCGCCTGCGCGCCGTCATTGACTTCGGCGACGTGACCTCGGGCGACCCGGCCTCGGACCTGGCGACCGCGTGGCTCACGTTCGATGCCGAGGGCCGCGCCCGGCTGCGGGAACGGCTGGCGTACGACAGCTCGACGTGGCGGCGCGCGCAGGCCTGGGCGCTGCACATGGCGGTCGTCCTGCAGATGCACCCCGTCGACCATCCGCACCTCGCCGAGATCGGTCGGCACGGGATCTCGCAGGCGCTCTCGGACTGATCCGGTGGGATGCTGGCTCGATGGCGCACGAGCCGAACGGCACCTCCGACGTCGACGCCTTCCTCGCGGCCGTCGATCACCCGGTCCGCCGTCGCGACGCGCTGGCGCTCGCTGCCCTGATGGCGCGGGTGACCGGTGAGCAACCACGCATGTGGGGCCCGAGCATCGTCGGCTTCGGTACCCACCACTACGTGTACCCCTCGGGTCGTGAGGGCGACACGCCCGCCACCGCCTTCTCACCGCGCAAGGCGGCGACCACGATCTACCTCGCCGACGGGACCGAGGCGCACGCCGAGCTGCTCGGTGTCCTCGGTCCGCACACGCTCGGCAAGGGCTGTCTGTACGTCAAGGACCTCGAGACGGTCGACCCGGGCGTGCTCGAGCAGATCCTGCGCCGCTCGTACGCCGCGGTGACCGAGGGGACGTTCGGCGGTTGAGTGTCGGTGGTCGCTCCTAGCCTGGCCCGATGTCCAACCGCACGCTCGGCGTCCTCGGGGTGCCTTCCAGCGCAGCAGCCCACGCACCCGGTCTCGAACGCTCTCCCGCGGCGCTGCGCGCAGCCGGGCTGCTCACTGCGCTCGGGGCGTCGGGCCGCGCCGTGGTCGACCACGGCGACACCCCGCAGGCCCGGTGGCGCCCCGACCCGCCGGAGCGGTCCAACCCGCACGACGTCGCCCGGGTCCGCGCGGGCCTGCAGGACGTGCGCGAGGCGCTCGGCCCGGTCCTGGCGTCCGGGCACCTGCCGGTCGTCCTCGGCGGCGAGTGCACCGTGACGCTCGCCGTGCTGGCGGCGTCGGCCGAGCGGGGCCTGGACCTCGGACTCGTCTACGTCGACGGCGGGCAGGACCTCCACGTGCCCGCCGACCACCCGGACGAGCCGATCGCGGACTCCATGGGCGTCGCGCACCTGCTCGACCTGCCCGGTGCACACGACGACCTGGCGGGCCTGGGTCCGCGCCGACCGCTCCTGGCTCCCGACCGGCTGTGCTTCGTCGGCTTCGCGGACGACGACGAGGACGTGCACGGCCTGGTCCAATCCGTGCGCATCCCGGCGGAGGTCGTGCACCAGGACCCGCGGGCGGCCGCGCACCAGGCCCTGGCCGCGGTGGCGCACGCGGCCGACGGGTTCATCGTCCACCTCGACGTCGACGTGCTGGACACGTTTACCCTGCCGCTCGCGGACATCCCGCAGTACGGCCGCGGGCTGACCCCGTCCGTCCTGCAGGAGCTCCTGGCCGGGCTCATGTCCGCGCCCGGCTGGTCGGGCCTGGTCCTGGTGGAGGCCAACCCGGATCGCGACGACGAGAACGGCACCGCGATGCGGGCGCTGGTCGACCTCGTGGGCGCGGCGGTCAGCGCCTCCCGCTGACGCCCGACCGCCTCCGGGCGGGTGACATCGTGGCGGTCCGCCCCGCCGCGGCACGTCGCACGCCATGATGTCCGCCGTGACCGACGCATCGACCACCACCTCCGCACCACCTGCTGGCCTGCGTGCCTGGCTGCGCGACCTCGGCACGGTCGTGGCCCAGGGTGTGCGCCTGTGGCTGCGCAGCTGGCCGCTGCTGCTCGTGATCGCCCTGCTAGCCGTGGCCGGACGGCACGCCGCAGGGTGGGCCGCCGTCAACGCGTCGAGCGTGAACAACACGCTCGGCTGGGCGGTGCTCGTGCTCGCCCCGCTGAGCATGGTCGCGGGGATCGTCGCGATGCTGCACGTCCTGCGGCGCGACCTGCCGGCGCTCGACGCCATCGGGCGCTCCCGGGGCCCCGACGACGCCCCCGGCCACGAGCGCGGGCTGGTCGACGTGCTGGCCTCGGTGTTCGTGCCGTTCCTCGCGCTGTACGCGTCGTACGGGCTCCTGGCCGAGGACCGGGCCCGCTTCCTCAACACGGCGACCTACCGCGAGTTCATCGAGAACGGGTTCTCGCTCACGGGCGACGGTCCCGACGGCGGCTTCGTCGACCTGGCCACGGGTTGGGGCCTGGTCGCCCTGGTGGTGGTGGCCGTCGTGCTCCGCTGGCTCCTGGGCCGGTGGGAGGCGCGCAGTCACCGGCGGGCGATCGCGTTCGGCGGTGCGTACGTCGAGGCGTTCTGGCTCCTGGCGGTGGCGGCCTTCGCGACGCAGCTCCTGGACGAGGTCTGGGCCTGGATCGAGAGCCGGCGCGCCGTCTCCATCGTCCTCGACTGGTGGCTCACGCTGCTCGACGCGCTCGGCCCGGTGGCAGGTCCCGTCGACGCGGCCGTGAACGCCGCCGCGGGGGTGCTGGGCAACCTCGACGACCTCGTCGTGATCCCGCTCGCGTGGCTGACCGTCGGTGCGGTCGTCTACGGGCACAAGCTCGCGGCTCCACCGAAGCGCGAGCCGCGCATCCGGCTCGCCGCGTGGCAGCGGCTGCCCGCCCCCGTGCGCCGCTGGACCACCGAGGCTGCCGCTCCCGTCGTGGGCGACGTGCGGGGCCGCTTCACCGCACTCGTCGACGGGCTGCGCCGCCTGGCGATCGCCGGCCTGGGCACGATGCTGGTGTTCGCGCTCGCCTTCCTTGCCGCGACCCGGATCGAGGAGGGCCTCCTCCTGCTCGCTCGCGCGGTCAGCGGGCCGCGGGACGTCGACACCTGGCTCGCGTTCGCGCCCATGGTGACGTCGGTCGCGACGGCCCTCGGCCTGACGGTGACGATGGCGCTCCTCGCGGCCGGCGTGGACCGCATCCTCGCGGGACAGCACGCCGCAGCGCTCGCTGCGCCGGCGCAGGTGGCGCCGGCCGGGTAGGGCGCGCCGGTTCAGCCCTGGCGGTCCGGCACCTCGAGCAGGACGTACTGCGGCATCTGCCACCACAGCACCACGTCGGCGATCTCCACGTCGTCGGGGACGACGACCACCGGCGACACGGACCACGTCTCGGGCCGGGGCGGCGTGCTCTGCTCCGACAGGACGTCGTCGAGGTCGCCCAGCGACGGTCGCGGCCCCGGCGTGTCCGCCGGGACGCACGGGACCACCGCCTGCAGCGCACCCCCGCTGTTCCACTCGTACACGTAGCGCGTCCCGGTCGCGTCCCGCACCGCGAGCGAGCAGCCGGTGAGCACGACGTCGGGATCGGCACTCAGCGTGAGGTCCACCTGGACCGCCCGGGTGCCGGCCGGCAGCGTCATGTCGTCCGGCAGCACCGGCGCGTCATCGACGCCGTCGAGGCGCACCTGCACGTCGACCGGCATGGTGCCCCCGACGCCGTCGAGGACGCGCTGGCGGAACTGGATGCTCTCGCCACCCTCGGCGGTCGCCGGGCGACGCAGGTCCTGCTGCCACCACATCGTCCGGACGCGGTCCCCCGACGCCGCGAGGGCGAGCACGAGAGCAGCCGGCAGGGCGACCAGCGCCCAGCGGTTGCGCCGCCACCACCCCGGCGCCGTGCCGGCCGCGCTCACGGCTGCACGTCCGAGGACCTGGTGGCGACGACCGGCGTGTCGTCGGCGGCCCACGCGTCGGCGTCGGCCCGCGTCAGCCCGAGATCGATCTCGGCGACGTCGTCGCGACGCTGGTCCTTCTGCTCCAGCCCGATGCGCAGCCGCGCTCCGGGCACCGCCTCGGGCGGGAGCTCGACCTGCACGGTCGCGTAGCGCGGGATCCCGGGCTGCGACGTGCCGGGCAGGAACGTCGAGCGCCCGCCGGTGAAGACCCGGTAGGTGCGGCCGTCCCCGCCGAGCAGCTCCGCGAACCCGAGCGCGCGCGGCTGCCCCTTGGTCTCGATCGTCAGCGGGACCGCGAGCCACACGCCCGGCGTGGCGAGCAGCGTGGAACCGTCGCCGGGGTCGAGGACCGTCGAACCGGTGGGTGCACCGGCCGTCAGGTGCGCGTAGCGGAGCTGGACCCGCTCGCCGACGGCTGCGGGGCGGACGAACGAGGCCTGGACGCGCTCGTCGACCGGGAACGCGGCGACGACGACGTGCCCCACGGCGAGCGCCGCCAGCACGGCCGCGCCCGCACCGAGCGTCTGGGCCCGGGGACGGCGCGGCGCAGGGACGGGGCCCGGTGTCGGCGTGCTCACGCGTCGCCCTCCGCGTCGGCGTCGGACCGGGCCGCCCGAACGTCGAGCTCGGCCTGCAGCGTGGTGGTGGGGTCCCACCACGCCATGGTCGGGTCGAGGCTGCCGCTGCGCCACGTGTGCCGCTGGAGCAGCACGGTCGCGGTGGTGGGCGGCTCGACGGACCCCTCCTGCTCGAACAGGAACACGGCCTCGTACGTCAGGCCCGGCTGCACCGGGCTGAGCGACGAGCCGTCCTCCAGGAGCGCGATCGACGTGCTGGTGACCCCCGGGACCACGAGGCCGGTCTCCTTGACCAGGCCCTCCACGTCGGTGAGCGTGAGCGCGTCACGCAGCGTGACGCCGAGGATGCCGGCGTCGCTCGTGTTGCGCAGTGTCGCGACGACACCGATCCACCGGTTGCCGTCCTCGGTCAGGTACTGCCCCGGCAGGTCGGTGGTCCACACGACTCGGTGCACGGTCAGCTCGAACGGTGCGACCTCGACCGGCGTGTCGAGCACGAGGACCTCGGGAGCGTCCTGCGTCTGCTCCTGGAGGCCGCCGAACGCCGCCGTGACCGCGAGGAGCACGACCGCGCCGCCCATGCCGATGCGCCGCAGGGGCTGGTCGAGTACGCGGCGCGCGACGGTGCTGCCGCTGCTGCGCGCGCGGGCGCGCAGGTCAGCGGGGGCGGCGGGTCCGGACACGCGCCCGAGTGTAGGGGCGCGTGCGGCCGGCCGCGCCGCCCCAGCGGGTGAGGTCGCTGGGCCATGACGCACGACGGCCCCCGAGCACCTCGCGGTGGTCGGGGGCCGTCGCGCCGCGCAGATCAGGCCTTGACGAGCGAGCGAAGCACGTACTGCAGGATGCCGCCGTTGCGGTAGTAGTCCGCCTCGCCGGGGGTGTCGATGCGCAGCACCGCGTCGAACGCCACGACCGAGCCGTCGGCCTTCGTGGCCGTCACGGCCAGCGTGCGCGGCGTCGCGCCCTCGTTCAGCGCGATGACACCGGTGATGTCGAACGTCTCGGTGCCGTCCAGGCCGAGCGACTCGGCCGACTCACCCTCCGGGAACTGCAGCGGCAGCACGCCCATCCCGATGAGGTTCGAGCGGTGGATCCGCTCGAAGCTCTCGGTGATGACCGCCTTGACGCCCAGCAGGCTGGTGCCCTTGGCGGCCCAGTCGCGCGACGAGCCGGAGCCGTACTCCTTGCCGCCCAGGACCACCAGCGGGATGCCGGCCGCCTGGTACGCCTGCGAGGCGTCATAGATCGACGACTGCTCGCCCGTGAGGAGGTTCCTGGTGAACCCGCCCTCGACGCCGGGGACCAGCTGGTTGCGCAGCCGGATGTTGGCGAACGTGCCGCGGATCATGACCTCGTGGTTGCCGCGGCGCGAGCCGTAGGAGTTGAAGTCGCGACGACCCACGCCGTGCTCGGCCAGGTACAGGCCGGCGGGGCTGTCCGCCTTGATCGAACCGGCCGGGCTGATGTGGTCGGTGGTGACCGAGTCGCCCAGCTTGGCGAGCACCCGCGCACCGTGGATGTCCACCACGGGCGCCGGCTGCGCCTGCATGCCCTCGAAGTACGGGGGCTTGCGGACGTAGGTGGACTGGGGGTCCCACTCGAACGTGGCGCCCTCGGGCGTCGGAAGTGCGCGCCACCGCTCGTCACCGGCGAACACGTCCGCGTAGTCCTTGGTGAACATCGCACGGTCGATGGAGGCGTCGATCGTGGCCTGCACCTCGTCCGGCGTGGGCCAGATGTCCCGCAGGAAGATCGGCTGCCCGGTCTCGTCGCGACCCAGCGGGTCCGCCTCGAAGTCGAAGTCCATGGTGCCGGCCAGGGCGTAGGCGATGACCAGCGGCGGGGACGCCAGGTAGTTCATCTTGATGTCGGGGTTGATGCGCCCCTCGAAGTTGCGGTTGCCGGACAGCACGGCGGCGACGGCCAGGTCGTGCTCCTGCACGGCCTCCGAGATCTTCTCGTCCAGCGGGCCCGAGTTGCCGATGCAGGTGGCGCAGCCGTACCCGACCAGGTGGAAGCCCAGCTTCTCGAGGTACGGCCACATGCCGGCCTTCTCGTAGTAGTTGGTGACGACCTGCGAGCCGGGCGCCATCGACGTCTTGACCCACGGCTTGGCGGTGAGGCCCTTCTCGACGGCCTTCTTGGCGACGAGGGCGGCGGCCATCATCACCGACGGGTTGGACGTGTTGGTGCACGACGTGATCGAGGCGATCGCGACCGCACCGTGGAACAGGTCGAACGAGCGACCCTGCGTGTCCGTCACAGGGAACACGCGGGTGGCCGACGACGTGATCGCGGGCGAGTCCGACGCGGGGAACGACTCGCGCTCGGCCTGGTCGACCCCGTTGGTGGTCTCCGGGGCGTACGTGGGCAGGTCGCGCTGGAACTGCTCCTTGGCACGCGAGAGCTCGATGCGGTCCTGCGGGCGCTTCGGGCCGGCGATCGACGGCACGACCGTGGACAGGTCGAGCTCGAGGTACTCGGAGAACACCGGCTGGACGTACCCCTCCGCGGTGGGGTCCAGCCACATGCCCTGCTCCTTGGCGTACGCCTCGACGAGCGCGAGCTGCTCCTCCGAGCGCCCGGTGAGGCGCAGGTAGTCGATGGTCACGGAGTCGATCGGGAAGATGGCGGCCGTCGAGCCGAACTCGGGGCTCATGTTGCCGATCGTCGCGCGGTTGGCCAGCGGCACGGCCGCGACGCCCTCGCCGTAGAACTCGACGAACTTGCCGACGACGCCGTGCTGGCGCAGCTTCTGCGTGATCGTCAGCACGATGTCGGTTGCCGTGACGCCGAGCGGGATGGAGCCGGTGAGCTTGAAGCCGACCACGCGCGGGATGAGCATCGACACCGGCTGACCGAGCATGGCGGCCTCGGCCTCGATGCCACCGACGCCCCAGCCGAGCACGCCCAGACCGTTCACCATCGTGGTGTGCGAGTCGGTGCCGACGCAGGTGTCGGGATACGCCTTGCCGTCACGCACCATCACGACCCGAGCCAGGTACTCGATGTTCACCTGGTGCACGATGCCTGTGCCCGGCGGGACGACCTTGAAGTCGTCGAAGGCCGTCTGGCCCCAGCGCAGGAACTGGTACCGCTCGAAGTTGCGCTCGTACTCCAGCGCGACGTTGCGCTCGAACGCGTCGGCGCGGCCGGCCACGTCGATCTGCACGGAGTGGTCGATGACGAGCTCGGCCGGCGCCAGCGGGTTGATCCTGGCGGCGTCACCGCCGAGGTCGACGACGGCCTCGCGCATGGTGGCCAGGTCGACCACGCAGGGCACGCCGGTGAAGTCCTGCATGATCACGCGCGCAGGCGTGAACTGGATCTCGGTGTCGGGCTGGGCGTCCGGGTCCCACTGCGCGAGCGCGCGCACGTGGTCGGCGGTGATGTTCGCGCCGTCCTCGGTGCGCAGCAGGTTCTCGGCGAGCACCTTGAGGCTGAACGGCAGGCGCTCCACCCCGGGCACCGCCGAGAGTCGGAACACCTCGTAGGAGGCGTCACCGACCTCGAGTGTTCCCTTCGAACCGAAGCTGTCGACGCTGCTCACGGGGGGCTCCTTCGCTGGCGAGTGTGCCGGTGGTGCTGCCGGGGATGGCGCTCACCCGGACCGCTGTACGGTGCGACCTCCCAGCCCGGTGGCCGGGGTCGCGATTTATCTTGACATCAAGATACATGCTCGCGGGCCCCCGCGCACGCACGTCCACGTCGGCGTGGCGCAGGTGCACGGGGGCCCGCGGCTCCGTCGGTCGTACTCAGTGCCCGCCGGCCCGTTCGGCGTCCAGGGCGTCCTGCGCCTTGCGCTCGGCCTCGATCGCGCGTTCGTGCGAGCGCGGGTCGTACTCCGGCGTGCCCTGCTTGTGCAGCTCCTGGGTGACCAGCCGCTTGGCCTCCGCCAGCCGGCTCACCGCGTCCTTCTCGCTCACCGTGCCGCTCCTCCCTGCCGGGCCGTGGCCGGTCCGGCGACGCCGACCACGCTAGTGCGGGCTCCGGCGGCGTGCACGCGCGTCACCGCGTCAGGACGGCCACGGCCTCGAGGTGGTGGGTCATCGGGAACAGGTCGTACGCCTGCAGGTCCGCCAGGGCGTAGCCGGCATCGGCGAACAGTGCGATGTCCCGGGCCAGCGCGGCCGGGTCACAGGCCACGTAGACCACGCGCTCCGGACGCAGCTCGGTGATCCCGGCGACGACCTTGCGCCCGGCTCCCGTGCGCGGCGGGTCGAGCACGACCGCGTCCGCGTGCACCACGTCGGAGTCGGCGTCCACCTGCCCCGAGAGCACCCGAGCCACGTCGCCCGCGTGCAGCTCGACGTTGCTCCGGCTGTGCAGGTTGCGACGCGCGTCCTTGACCGCACGCGCGTCGCCCTCCACGGAGACGACCTGGCCGGTCTCGCCGACGGCGTCGGACAGCGGCGCCGTGAACAGACCCGCACCCGCGTAGAGGTCGAGGACCGACGCACCGTCCACGTCACCGAGCCCGGCGAGGACCGCGGCGACCAGCAGGTCCGGCGCCTCACGGTGCACCTGCCAGAAGCCGGTCCCGGTCACGCGGAAGTCGTAGCCCACCTCTCCGTGCTGGACGTGCTCCTTGACGGCCGTGCGGGCGTTCGGGCGGCCGTCCATGCGGCCGCGGCCCAGGTCGAACGGGGCGCCGTCGACGAGCACGAGCGGTGCGTCACCGCTGGACGGGGCGATCGCCTCGATCCGGGCACCGCCGGACCAGCGACGGCCGAACAGGTCGAGGGCAGCGATCGCCTCGTTGGCCAGTGGCATCGAGTCGAGCACGTGCACGTCGTGCGAGCGGAAGCCGTACATGCCGGCGCGTCCCTCGGCGTCGGTGACCAGCTCGATGCGCGTGCGCCAGCCGAGCCCACCGCGCTCGTCGTCGCCCGGCGCCGCCTGCACCGGCACCTCGAGGTCCAGCTTGGCCAGGCGCCGCAGCTGCTCGGCCAGGACCGCGGTCTTCCAGGTGCGCTGGGCGGGCAGCGCGACGTGCGCGAGCTCTCCCCCGCCGACGCCGCCCGGTCCGGCCGCGGGCCACGCCGACTCGACGCGGTCCGGCGACGCCTCGAGGATCTCGACGGCGTCTGCGCGCCAGAACTTGGCGGTCTCCCCGGCGTCGGTCAGGCGGGCGCGCACGCGCTCGCCGGGCAGGGTGTGCCGGACGAAGATGACGCGTCCCTCGTGCCTGGCGACGCAGTGCCCGCCGTGGGCCACCGGGCCGATCTCGAGCTCGACGAGCCCCTCGGAACGGTCGGATGAAGTCTCAGTAGCCACGCGGCACGGTACCCCGGACGGGCTCCTCGAGCCCCGTCTGCCCCTCGGAGGAGGCCAGCTGCCACGGCACGGACGCCACCACGACGCCCGGCGTGAACAGCAGCCTGCCCTTGAGCCGCAGCGCCGACTGGTTGTGCAGCAGCTGCTCCCACCAGTGCCCGACCACGTACTCGGGGATGTAGACGACGACGAGGTCACGGGGGCTCTCGCGTCGGATCGAGCGCACGTACGTCAGCACGGGGCGCGTGATCTCGCGGAAGGGTGAGTCGAGCACCCGCAGGGGCACGGGGAGGTTCATCGCCTCCCACTGCTCGCGCAGGACCGCGACGTCGTCGGGGTCGACCCCGACCGTGACCGCCTCCAGCAGCTGCGGTCGTGACGCGCGGGCATAGGCCAGCGCGCGCATCGTCGGACGGTGCAGGTGCGAGACGAGGACGATCGCGTGCACGCGGCTGGGCAGCGCGCGCGCCGCCTCCGCGTCGGTGCCCAGGGCGAGCTCGGCACGGACCTGCGCGTAGTGCCGGTGGATCGACTGCATGAGCACGAAGACGACCGCCATGGCCAGGATCGCGATCCAGGCGCCGTGCGTGAACTTGGTGATCAGGACCACGACGAGCACGGTCGCGGTCATCGCCAGGCCCACCGAGTTGATGATGCGCGAGCGCTTCATCCGCGTCCGCGCCGCCGGGTCCGGCTCCGTGCGCAGGTGCCGGGTCCAGTGCCGCACCATGCCCAGCTGGCTGATGGTGAACGAGACGAAGACACCCACGATGTAGAGCTGGATCAGCCTGCTCACCTGCGCGTCGAACGCCCAGATCAGCACGATGGCCGCCAGCGCGAGGGTCACGATGCCGTTGGAGAACGCCAGCCGGTCGCCGCGCGTGTGCAGCTGACGGGGCAGGTAGCCGTCACGCGCCAGGATCGAGCCGAGGACGGGGAACCCGTTGAAGGCCGTGTTCGCGGCGAGCACGAGGATGAGGCCCGTGACGACGGCCACGAGGATCGCGACGACCGGCACCCCGGAGAACACCGACGCCGACAGCTGGCTGATCACCGGGTGCTGGACGTAGCTCTCCGCCACCGGCGCCCCGTTGTCCAGGAGCTGTGCGTGCGGGTCCTCGGCGTACACCACGCCCGTGGCGCGCGACAGCAGCAGGATCGACATGATCATCGCGATCGAGAGCCCGCCCAGGAGCGCCAGCGTCGTCGCCGCGTTCTTCGACTTCGGCTTCTTGAACGCCGGCACGCCGTTGCTGATCGCCTCCACACCGGTCAGGGCGGCACACCCCGAGGCGAACGCGCGGAGGATCAGGAAGAAGCCGGCGAGACCGGTCAGGCCCTGGTCGAACGCTGCCTCCGGGGCCAGCTCGAAGCCCGCGCTCTCCGCCATGGTCACGTTCCCGGTGAGCACCTGGACCGCGCCCACGACGGCGATCGAGCCGATGGCGAGCATGAACAGGTACACGGGGATGGCGAAGAGGCTGCCGGACTCCTTGACGCCGCGCAGGTTCGCGAGCGTGAGCAGCACCACGAGCCCGATCGCGAAGAGCGGCTCGTGCCCGCGCAGGGCCGGGAACGCCGAGGCCGCGTACTGCGCACCGGACGAGATGGAGACCGCGACCGTCAGGACGTAGTCGACCAGCAGCGCGCTGGCGACGGTGACGCCCGCGTTCTTGCCCAGGTTCGTGGTCGCGACCTCGTAGTCGCCGCCGCCGGACGGGTACGCGTGCACGTTCTGCCGGTACGACGCGACGACCACGAGCATGACCGCGACGACCGCCAGCCCGACCCACGGCGACACGACGAGCGCCGTCATCCCCGCGAGCGAGAGGGTCAGCAGGATCTCGTCGGGCGCGTACGCGACCGAGGAGAGCGCGTCGGACGCGAAGACCGGTAGGGCGATGCGCTTCGGCAGGAGCGTGTGGCCGAGCCGGTCGCTGCGGACGGGACGTCCGAGCAACAGGCGTTTGGCGGCATCCGAGAGGTCCGACACGATCCGCAATGCTAGGCCTGCTCGGGACCGCCCACACCACCGTGCGGCGCACGGGTATAGCGTGCCCCACTGTGCACTTCGTGATCATGGGATGCGGCCGGGTCGGAGCGACCCTCGCCAAGAGCCTCGAGGACAACGGCCACTCGGTCTCCGTCATCGACCAGAACCCGGAGGCCTTCCGCCGCCTGGACGCCGACTTCGGCGGCAACAAGGTCACCGGTCTGGGGTTCGACCGCGACACGCTCACGCAGGCCGGGATCGAGGACGCGTTCGCGTTCGCCGCGGTCTCGGACGGTGACAACTCGAACATCCTCGCCGCGCGCGTCGTGCGGGAGACGTTCGGGGTGGAGAACGTGGTGGCGCGCATCTACGACCCGCACCGGGCGGAGATCTACCAGCGGCTCGGCATCCCGACGGTCGCGACGGTCCGCTGGACCGCGCACCAGGTGCTGCGCAGGCTGCTGCCCATGGGCGCGACGGACGAGTGGCGCGACTCCTCGGGGCAGATCCAGCTCTCCCAGGTGGACGTCCACCCGGGCTGGGTCGGCCGGCCCCTGCGCATGCTCGAGGACGCCACCGGCGCCCGCATCGCGTATCTCACCCGCTACGGCGACGGCCTGCTGCCGACCGCCACCACCGTCCTGCAGGAGAACGACACCGTGCACGTGCTCATGCGGGCGGACGCCTCCGCCCTGGTCGAACGCATCCTCACCAGCGCCCCGGCGGTGACCGCGTGAGGGTCGTCATCGCCGGTGCCGGGTCCGTCGGACGCTCCATCGCCCGCGAGCTCCTCGGGCACGGCCACGAGGTCACGCTCATCGACCGCCAGCCGTCCGCCATGCGCGTCTCGCAGGTGGCCGACGCCGACTGGCTGCTGGCCGACGCGTGCGAGCTGCCGACGCTGCGCGAGGTCAAGACCGACGAGTGCGACGTCGTGGTCGCGGCGACCGGCGACGACAAGGCCAACCTCGTCATCTCGCTGCTGGCCAAGACCGAGTTCGGCGTCCCGCGCACGGTGGCGCGCGTGAACAACCCGAAGAACGAGTGGATGTTCGACGAGGCGTGGGGCGTCGACGTGGCCGTGTCCACGCCGCGGATCATGACGGCGATGGTCGAGGAGGCCGTCACCGTCGGCGACCTGGTCCGCATCTTCACGTTCCACCAGTCCCGGGCCGACATCCTCGAGCTCACGCTGCCCGACGACTCGCCCCTCGCCGGGGTGCGGGTCGGTCAGATCACGTGGCCCGCGGACACGGTCCTGGCCTGCATCGTGCGCGACGCGCGGCCGATCGCACCCAGCCCGGACGACACGCTGGAGGGTCGCGACGAGCTGCTGTTCGTCACCGCTCGGGACGCGGACGAGGCCGAACTGGAAGCGCTGCTGACCCACGGACCAGCGACCAGCTGAGCCAGAGCGTCAGCGCGGTCAGCGGGAGCCCCATCGCCAGCTTGGCGGTGCCGAGCCACGCCACCTCGTCCGCGAGGTACAGCGGCACCTGGACCACGAGCCGCAACGCGAACATCGCCACCCAGGGCCAGGTGGCCAGCGCGTACCGGCGACGCAGCACGGCGTCGCTGCGCCACGCGATCGCGGCGCCCCACGACCCGCTGCTGGACAACGGCCCCTCCGGGCGGAACAGGCCCATGACGAGACCGACCAGCGGCCAGCCGGCCAGGACCGACGCCAGCGTGCCGACCAGGTAGACCACGTTGACCCAGAGCCCGTACGCGAAGTAGTCCGACGCGTCACCCGACCGCCACGCCCACACCACGCCGATGCCGACGCCGAGCAGGCCGGAGAAGGCCTGCGTGACGGGCGTCCGCTGCGCCAGCCGGACGATCACCGCCAGCACGGCGGCGCCCGAGGCCGCGACGAGCGCGGGCGTGAGCCGCTGCCCCGAGGCGATGTAGACCACCACGAACAGCAGGCCGGGCGCGACGGACTCGATCACGCCGCGCACGCCGCCGAGGGCGTCCGCCGCGGAGAACTGCTCGGCGGTCAGCGCACGCATCCCACGCAGGCCGCCCTCCTCGGGCGGGACGACGTCGTCGATGGCGTCCAGCGGTCGCTCGTCACTCACCGGGACGGGGCCTGAGCTCGTAGCGCGGGTTGAACACCGTGCGCCGGCCGTCGATCATGCACACCAGCCCCTCGATCTTGAGGCGGCGGCCCGGGGTCACCCCGGCGATCTCCCGACGGCCGAGCCACACCAGGTCCAGGGCGCCGCTCCCGTCGTACAGCTCGGCCTCCAGGGCCGGCACCCCCTCGCGGGGTCGCAGCGTGACGGACCGGATCACGCCGGACACGCTCGCGCGGGACCGGTCGCGCAGCTGCTCGATCGGGGTGCAGCCGACCGAGCGGTGGGCGTCCGCGCGCTCCTCGTCGGCCTCGATCTCGGCCTGGGAGGCGACCGCCTTCTTCAGGCGTTCCTTGAGGCTCATCGGATCTCCGTGATCTCCGGGCCGCGGGTCAGCGGGTCGAACTCGGGGGCAGCCGGCTTGTCCGCGTCGGCGGGCGTGAGGTCCGGCGTACCGGGTCCCGGCAGACGCAACGTCAGCAGGTCCCGAGGCGCGCGCGCCTCGGTGCCTCGGACCACGACGATCCCGGCGAAGAGGTCCTCGAGCGCCTTCGCCGCCGCCGGGTCGACCGCCGCACGGCCGGTGACGACCCCGCGCACGAACCACCGCGGACCGTCGGCCCCGATGAACCGGGCGGGACGGTGCCCCGTGCGCCCCTCGGGCGTGCGGATGGGGAGCCGGGCGAGCAGCTCGCGCCCGAACGGACCGGGCAGGTCGTCGGCGGAACCGCCCTGCTGCGTGACGGACTCGGCGATCTCGGCGCGGATCTCGTCCCAGATGCCCTCCGTGCGCGGCGCGGCGAACGCCTGCACCTGCAGCGAGGAGCCGTCCAGCAGGATCGACGCGGCGGACACCACGTCGGACGCCTTGTCGATCTCCATCCGCAGCTCCATGCCCGGCACGCCGGGCACGAGGATCGCACCGAGGTCCACGCGCGGGAGGTCATCATCGACCTCCGAGGCGTCCCGCGGGCCGCGGGGGCGCTCGGACGCGGCGGGCCGTCTCTGGTCGACCTCGACGGCGTCCGTCTCCGTCACCGTGTCATCAGTGGCAGGAGTCTTCCCACCACGCCGGAACAGCGCCACGTGCTTACTCCTCTTCGACGCGCTCGCGCGCATCAGTTGCAGACAGATCGACAGTAGTCCCGCTCGCGCCGGTCGGCGCAGCCTTCCAGCCGCCGCTGGAGCCGAAGCCACCGCCGCCCCGGTGGCTTCCGGGCAGCACCGCCGCCTCGACGAACCGGACCCGCTCCACCCGCTGGACGACGAGCTGGGCGATGCGGTCGCCCCGGTGCAGCTCGAGCGCGTGCTCCACGTCCGTGTTGAGCAGCGTCACGGCGATCTCGCCCCGGTAGCCCGCATCGACCGTGCCCGGCGCGTTGACGATGGTCAGCCCGTGGCGCATGGCCAGACCCGACCGCGGGTGCACGAAGGCGGCGAACCCGTCGGGCAGCGCGATGGCGACGCCGGTGGGTACCGTCACCCGACCCTGCGGCGGGATCACGACGTCGATCCTGGACACGAGGTCGGCGCCGGCGTCACCGGGATGGGCGTACGCGGGCGCGGGCAGGTCGGGGTCGAGGAGCTGCAGGAGCACCTCGGTGCTGGGGTCGGCCGTCACGGGGCTCGACCCTACCCGGCGGATGGGATGCTGGATGCATGCCCGACGCTCCCGCCAGCAACCCGTTGCCCACGTCCCGGACCGCCGCCCCGACCTACTCCGAGCGGCTCTGGCTCGGTCCCGGCGGCTGGGTGCTGCTCGCCCTGTTCGCGGCCATGATGGCCGTCGCGTTCATCCCGCTCGACCGGCGGGTGGCGGCCGTGGTCGGCGTCGTCGTCCTCGCGCTCGGCGCGGCCGTGCTCGTGGGCCGCGCCCCGCGGGTCGAGGTCCGCGACGGCGTCCTGCGCGCCGGCGGGGCGCACATCCCCGTCGCGCTCCTCGGGTCGGCCGTGCCGCTCGACGCGGACGCGACGCGGGCCGAGCTGGGGCCTCGCCTGGACGCGCGCGCACACGTCTGCCTGCGCGGCTGGATCCGTACCGCCGTCCGGGTCGAGGTGCGCGACCCCGAGGACCCCACGCCCTACTGGGTCATCTCGACCCGCCGGCCAACGGAGCTCGCCGCCGCGCTGCAGGCCTGAGCGCCCCAGGCCAGGGGCGCCGCACGCCTGAGGGCCGGCCGCCCGGTGTGCTGGGCGACCGGCCCTCAGGAGAGCAGATCAGGATCGAGCGTGTGCGCTCAGGCAGCGCACTCCGAGCAGACGGGTCGACCGTCGCGCTCGTAGGCCAGCTGGCTGCGGTGGTGAACCAGGAAACAGCTCGAGCAGGTGAACTCGTCCGCCTGCCGAGGAAGCACGCGTACGGAGAGCTCCTCGCCGGACAGGTCCGCGCCCGGGAGCTCGAACCCTTCGGCCGCCTCGGTCTCGTCCTCGTCCACCACGCCCGAGTTCTTGTCGGAGCGCCGAGCCTGGAGCTCCTGGAGCGAGTCCTCGCTCAGGTCCTCCTCGGTCTTGCGCGGGGCGTCGTAGTCGGTAGCCATGTGTGGCGTCACACTCCGTGGTCTTGAAGGAATCTCATACGCGGCATCAATGCACGGGACCGGCTTTTTGTTCCCCCGCGCGGTCGGATTCTGCACCACTTTGGAGCGCGGAGCGAACCGGACACGTGACCGATTTCGTCACGCCGTCGCTGAGAGCGTTTTCACCCGTCCGAGTCCGCGTCCAGCGATTCCAGGAGCGACCTCAGCTCCTCGATGCGGCCCGCTGGTCCGGCCACGGTCATCGACTCCTGCGCGGGGCCCCCGCGAAGCCCTGTGACCTGCGCACCTGCCTCCTGGGCGATCAGCGCCCCGGCCGCGAGGTCCCACGGCTGCAGGCCTCGTTCGTAGTAGAGGTCGAGCGTTCCGGCGGCCACGGCGCACAGGTCCAGGGCAGCACTACCGACGCGACGAATATCACGTACCCGCGGCAACAGTTCTGCGACGATTCGACCCTGCACGCGCCGACGTGTTGCGACGTATCCGAAGCCCGTCCCCACCAGCGAGTCGATGAGCGGGCGCGGCTCGTTCGCGTGAAGCCGCACGCCGTCCAGGGACGCACCGAGCCCCAGCCCCGCGGTGAACGTGCGGCCGTCCTCGGGAGCGAACACGCACCCGGCCACGGCGGTCCACGTGGCCGGGTCCGGTGCGGACGTCGGGTCGGGCCCGACCACCGCGGCGACGGACACGGCGTAGGCCGAGATCCCGTAGAGGTAGTTGACCGTCCCGTCGATGGGGTCCACCACCCAGGTGATCCCCGAGGTGCCGGGCCGGAACGCCTCCTCCTCGCCCAGGATCGCGTCGTCGGGCCGCAGCTCTGCCAGCCGCCGTCGCAGGAGCGCCTCCGACGCGAGGTCCATCGCCGTCACCACGTCCTGGGCGCTGGACTTGGTCGCCGCGACGCCGACGTGCCGGCGCCGCCCCTCGCGGACGAGCTCGCCGGCCTCCTGCGCGAGCGTTCGGGCGGTCTCGACGAGCTCGCGGACCTGGTCGGGTGAGAGTGCGTTCACGCGCACATCCTGTCAGCGCACCGTCCCGCGCCACGGACCGGGCGCCTTGAGCTTGAACCGCAGGGCGCCCACCCGGAGCGCGAACACCGCGATCACGACGGCGACGACGGTCACGGTGCTGGCCGCGTCCTGCCACCACAGGATCGCGGTGGCCGTCGCGCCCAGGAGCGCGGGGATGGCGTAGAGCTGGCGATGGTGCAGCACCACCGGGACCTCGCCGGACAGCAGGTCCCGCAGCACTCCCCCGCCGACCCCGGTCATCACGCCGACGACGACCGCCGCCGTGAGGGTGGTGCCGTACTCGAGCCCCTTGATCGTCCCGACGACGGTGAACAGGGCGAGCGCCCCGGCGTCGAGGACCTCGATGAACCGGCGCGCGCGCTCGAGCCGCGGATGGAAGAAGTAGATGACGGTCGCACCGGCGACGGCGGTCGCGATGAACCGCCAGTTCGAGATGCCGACCGGTGGGACCGCACCGATGAGGACGTCGCGCAGGATCCCGCCACCCAGCCCGGCCGCCCACCCCAGCACCAGGATGCCGAACACGTCGAACTGCTTGCGCACCGCGGCGAGCGCCCCGGACATCGCGCCGACGAAGACCCCGACCAGCTCGAGGACGGGCTCCAGGGGGATGTCGGTCTCCACGACAATGATCCTCTCAGCGCCCCGGGCACCGGCTGCGCAGGCGTCGCGAGTGGTGCGTCACGGTCTCTATCGTGCGCCGCACCGCCCCGGGTGCACGCCGTCGGGGCGGATCGGTGGCAGGCTCGTACCGAGGTACCGGGAGGTCGCATGGGTGAGCTGGAGCTGGTGGGTCTGCACGAGGACGGGGAGCATCTCGTCCTGGTGGCCCCGGACGGAGCACGCTTTCGTGTGCGCATCGACGAACCGCTGCGCGCCGCGGTGCGCCGCGACCGCCCGCAGCTGGAGCAGCTGCGCGCGGAGAGCGCCGGGACGCTGAGCCCGCGAGAGATCCAGGCCCGCATCCGCGCGGGTGCGACGACGCAGGAGGTCGCCGACTCCGCCGGCCTGCCGGTCGAGCGCGTCCGGCGCTACGAGGGCCCCGTCCTCGCGGAGCGTGAGCACGTCGCCGAGCAGGCCCGCGCGACGCGGGTCGGCCGCGACGTCGGTGCGCCGACGCTCGGCGACCTGGTGACGGACCGGCTCGCCGCCCGCGGCGTGGATCTCGCCTCGCTCGCCTGGGACGCCGCTCGCGACGCGTCCGGACCGTGGGTCGTCCTGGCCCGGTTCGCCGTCGACGACGCGCAGCACGAGGCGCGCTGGACGTTCGACCTGGCGAAGCGAACGGTCGTCGCCGACGAGGACGAGGCGCGCTGGCTGTCCGAGACGGAGCTCCCGGACGAGCCTGTCTCGCGGCGCCACCTCGCCGCCGTGCGCGACGTCGTCTTCGACTTCCAGGGCGAGGGTGCCGTGGCACGCGCCCCGCACGACCTGCCCGCCGAGGAGCCCGAGTCGGCGCCGGACGCCCAGGAGCAGACCGCCTCCCTGCTGGACGACCTACGCAGCCGCCGCGGCGTGCGCCAGGCCGTGGAGCTCGGCGACGACGAGGACGGCGAGGAGTTCGAGGGCTTCGGGCCGCAGCACGCGTTCGACTTCGCCCGCGGCGACGCGGCCGTGCCGGGTGCCCACCCCGTCGACGCCGATCCCGAGGCAGAGGCGCAGGTCTACTCCGCCCCGGTGGCCGTCGCGGAGCCGACGACCGCCCCGGCAGCCGCTCCCGCTGCGGAGCAGGAGGACACGGAGCGCCCGCGCACGCGGCGCGGTCGCGCCAAGGTGCCCAGCTGGGACGAGATCGTCTTCGGCGCCAAGCCCGAGTGACCGGACGTCGGTGACGTCCGGCCTTCAGATGATCAGCTCCTCCACGGAGGCGAGCGTCTGCGGGCTGGGCGACGACGCACGCGCCGTCGCGGCGGTCATGTGGCGCATGTGGTGGCGTCGGCACAGGACCTCGTAGCCCACCTCGTCGGCACCGGCCTCGACGTCGCCGACCACCACCTGTGCGCCCTCGACCACCATGGCCCCACCGATCGTCCGGGCGTTGTGGGTGGCCCGGGCGCCGCACCAGCACAGCGCGCGGACCTGCAGGATCTCCACCCGGTCCGCGAGCTCGACCAGCCGCGCCGCCCCGGGGAAGAGCCGCGCACGGAAGTCGGTCGAGATGCCGAACACGTAGACGTCCACACCGAGCTCGTCGACGATCCGCGCCAGCTGCTCGACCTGCGCGGCGGTGTAGAACTGCGCCTCGTCGCCGATCAGGTAGTCGACGGGGCGCCCGTGCGTGCGGCGCGCGATCACGTCCGACCAGAAGTCGGTCGAGTCGTCGACCTCGTGCGCACGCTGCGTGAGCCCGAGCCGCGACGAGATCGTCGCGGTGCCGGCGCGGTCGTGCCGGGTGAACAGCACGCCGTCACGTCCCCGGGCTGCGTGGTTGTGGTGCATCTGGAGGGCGAGCGTCGACTTGCCGCTGTCCATCGTCCCCGAGAAGAACACCAGCTCCGCCATCAGGCGACCACCAGGCAGGGGACGAGCATCTCGTGGTGGGTGAGCGACCCGTGCACCCCGACGAGGTCCAGCGAGGCCGGCGTCTGCGTCGCGGAGTCGACGACCGTCGCGCGCCCGGTCATGGCGACCACCACGTCGCCGATGATCGGCAGGACGTGCGGCGCGACGTCCCCGAACCACCCGTCGGCGACCGCCTCGTCCCGCGTCGCCACGACGGCCGCGGCGCCGAGCACGTCGCGCCAGCGGTCTGCGAGCCCGCCGGGGTCGGTCCCGGCCTCGAGGTGCAGGTGCAGCGCCCGTGGCTCGCCGGCGACCAGCGCGACTCCCTGGCCGAGCCTCGAGTCGGTCGCGACGTCCCAGCGCTGGGTCCGGTCGACGTCGACCATGCCGTGGTCCGCGGTGATCACCAGCACGGTGTCCCGCGGGAGCAGCCGCGCGAGCCGGCCGAGCTCGGCGTCGAGCTCGGAGAGAGCGTCGCCCCACTGTCGCGAGCCCCAGCCGTGGTGGTGCCCGGCCTTGTCGACGTCACCCCAGTAGAGGTACGCGACGCCCGGTCGCCGCAGGGCGTCCACGGTCGCGTCGACCCGCGCCGCGAGCGTCTCCGCCGCCGTGTAGGCGGGTCCCCGCAGGGCGGCCTCGGTGAGCCCGGAGCCGGCGAACCGCGCCGGCCCGATGCTCGTGACCGCGGTCCCGGCCGCGGCGAGGCGCTCGAACACGGTGGTCTCGCGCTGCCACTGCCTCGCGGGCGGCAGGCCCGTCCAGCTCACGAGGTTCCCCAGCTCGCCGGTCGCCGGGTCGCGGACGGTGTAGCCCAGCATCCCCGTGCGGCCAGGAGACGCCCCGACCCCGAAGGTGCCCATCGCCGTGGCGGTCGTCGAGGGGAACGTGCTGGTCAGCGGGGTCGAACCGGCGAGCCGGCCGCGCAGGAACGGCGCGTGGCCGGCGCGCTCGGCCAGGTTGGTGTGGCCCAGCCCGTCGACGAGCACCACGCACACCCGCGTGGCATCGGGCAGGCCGAGGATCTGCTGGGACGCGGCGGCCTCCGGCACGTCCGTCGCCCCGACGGAACCTGCGACGGCGGGCAGCACGCGCCCCAGGCACGGGTAGGTCGTTCCGGGCACCACGAGGTCGGCCGCCTCCAGCAGGTCGCACGAGCCCCTCCACCCCGACGGCGCGACCGCCCGTGGCTCCTCGAGGTCGGTCATCGGGCTCGTGCGCTCGCCGCGGACAGCTCCCGGGCGAACGCCGTCGCGGCGCGCACGGAGTCCAGCCCTTCCGCAGCCGCGCTGACCCGGACGACGACGTCGTCGGGCGCGAGCGTCCCGGTCAGCCCGTGGTCGGCGTCGCAGCTGGGGTCTCCGCACGTGGCCGGCTCCAGGTCCACCCGGGAGACGGCACCCCAGCCGATCACCAGCGTGAGCTCCCGTGCCGGCTGGCCGCGCTCGTGCTTCTCCGGCAGGGGCACCACGTGCGTCAGCGCGACCGACGTGAGCTCGGCGAGCGGGACCGCCTCGGTCGTGGCCGACGCGGACGCCGACGGGTGCTCGGAGTCGGCGGGATGGTCGTCGACGTGCGCGACCACCAGGCGGGTCGGCGTCAGGACCAGGACCGTGACGTGGCGTCGGACCTCGGCGGCGTCGAACGTCGTCTCGGGGTGGACCAGGTGAGCCACGACTTCCTCGTCGGCCAGGGCCACGTCGAGCACGTCGACGACGAGCTCGGGGTAGTAGCCGGCACGGTGGAGATCGTGGTGCAGGGCGACAGCAGCAGCGGGCACCCGTCCATCCTCCCACCTCAGCGGCCGTGGCTTGCGTCCGTGCACAGCGTCACACCCTCGGCAGGCGCCGGGTGGCGTCCGCGCGGTCCGCCCGGGACACGGACGCACGGGCACCCAGGACCACGGCGCCGTGCTCGGAGACGACCACCGGGTTGAGCTCGAGCGAGCGCAGCTCCGGCAGGTCGTCCGCGAGCACCGCCACGCGGGCGATGACGTCTTCGAGCGCCCCGACGTCGAGCGCGGGAAGACCTCGGTAGCCGAGCAGTCGCGGGGCCGCCCTGGCGTTCCGGACCAGCTCGGACACGTCGACGTCGGTCAGGGGCGGGACCCCGTACGCGATGTCGCCGAGCAGGTCCGAGGCGTCGCCCGCCAGGCCGAAGCTGATGATCGGACCGAACAGCGGGTCCTCCACGGATCGCACGACGCAGGCCGACCCGTGCTCCGCCATCGCCTGGACCTCGAGCGGCGAGTCCAGACCGCCACCCTCGAACCCCGCGGCGAGGTCGAGCACCTGCGCGACGTCCGCCCGCAGCTCGGCCTCGTCGGCCACGTCCAGGCGCACTCCCCCCAGGTCCGCCCGGTGCCGCAGCGCCGGGACGGTGGTCTTGAGCGCCACCGGCCAGCCGATGCGCTCCGCGGCGGCGACCGCCTCGTCGGCGTCCCGCACCCGGGTCGACGGCAGCACCGGGACGCCGATCGTGGCGAGCAGCTGTGCCGTGCGCTCGTCGTCGAGCCCGAGCACCGCGTCCCCCGACGCCTCCGCGAGCCACCCCGTCACCAGCCGACGCGCCGCACGCAGGTCGACCCCCTCCGGGTGCAGCGGCCGACCGCGGTCCGCCGCGCGCCACTGCGCGTACCGCGCCGCGTGCCCGAGGGCCAGAGCCGCGTCCTCCGGCGTGCTGTAGGCGGGGACCGTCCACTCCCGACCGTCGTCGTCCCGTCCGGTCAGCTCGGCGGTGATGCCGTGCAGGTCGTAGATGCACGCCACGGTGGTGCGCCGGGAGCGCGCCGCCGCGCGCGCGACCGCCTCCTGCAGCCCGACGTCGGGGTCGCCCACGGTCGGGATGCGCACCACGACGACGACGTCGCTGTCCGGGTCGCCGTAGAGCGCGTCGACGGCTGCCTGGACCTGGTCGGCCGGGGCATCCTCCGGTAGCAGCTGCACGTGCCCGCTGACCACGAGCCCGGCCGCGGCCGCGGCCTCGGCGACGAGGGCGGCGACGGACGCGGAGCTGGCCAGGATCGCCGTGCGCCGACCTGCGGGCAGCGGCTGGTGGGCGAGCACCTGCGCCACGTCGAGCATCTGGTGGGTGTTCTCCACCTGCACGACCCCGCTCTGGCGGAGCATCTCCGCAAGCGTGCGCGGTGGCGCGTGCGTGGGGCGCACCGCGTGCCCGGGCGGCACCACCTGGCCCGATCGCCCCGCCGTCACGACGATGACCGGCTTGGTCGACGACAGCCGCCGCGCCACCCGGGAGAACTTCCGGGGGTTGCCCAGCGACTCGAGGTACAGGCCCACGACGTCGGTGCGGTCGTCGTCGGTCCAGAACTGCATGAGGTCGTTGCCCGACACGTCCGCGCGGTGGCCCGCGGAGACGAACTGCGAGACCCCGATCCCCCGGCGCCGCACCGAGCCGAGCAGCGCGACCGCCAGGGGCGCCGACTGGCAGAACAGGCCGATCCGGCCCACGACCGGCGGCGTGCGCGCCAACGACGCGTTCAGCCGGAGCCCGTCGTCGCGCGTGGAGATGATCCCGTAGGAGGCGGGGCCGACGATGCGCATCCCGGCCCCGTGGGCGGCGCGCAGCATCGCCCGCTGCCGGTCCAGCCCGTCCGGACCCTGCTCGGCGAACCCGGCCGTGAGCAGCACGATGCCGTGCACGCCCAGGCGCGCGAGGTGCCGGACCACGTCGACCGTGTCCGTGGCCGGCACGGCGACCACGGCGAGGTCGACCGGCCCGGTGATGTCGCTCAGCCGCGTGCGAACCGGCACCGACGGGGCGCCCGCGACCCCGATCGCGTGCACCACCGCTGCCGGGTCCGAGGCGACGATGTCCTCCAGGACGCGCGAGGCGAGCCGCCCCGCGAGCGTCTCGGCCGAATCCGCACCGGGGCCGACCACGACGACCGAGCCCGCGTGCAGCAGCCCGCGCATGGAGCGGGCCTCCGCCCGGTGCTCGCGGTCCGACATCACCGCGAGCGACCGGTCCGTCGGGTCGATGTCGAACGCCACGGCGACGACGCCGTCCTCGGTGCGCTGCCGGACCTCGTACCCGGCCTCCTTGAACACGGAGATCATCCGGCCGTTCTGCGGCAGCACCTCCGCCACGAACCTGCGCACGCCGCGCTCGCGGGCCGCCGCGGCGAGGTGCTCGAGCAGCACGGAGCCGAGGCCGCGCCCCTGGTGGGCGTCGGCGACGTTGAAGGCGACCTCCGCCTCGTCGGGGCCGGAGCGGTCGTACCGCGCCACGCCGATGATCTGGTCGGCGCCCTGGTCGGCCGAGGCGGAGACCGCCACCAGGGCGACGCGGTCCACATGGTCCACGTTGACCAGGCGGTCCAGGTCCCGCTCCGACAGCCGCTCCATCTGGGCGAAGAAGCGCAGGTAGGTGGAGCGCTGCGACTGCCCGACGTGGAACGCCTGCAGCGCGTCGGCGTCGTCCGGGCGCATCGGGCGCACGTGCGTGGTCGAGCCGTCGTGCAGGACGACGTCGGCCTCCCACGCGGCGGGGTACGGCGGACCCTGTCGCGGGCGGCCCCCGGGCCGATCGGCCGCGATGTCGTCAGCCGTGACGTCTGCCATGACGGTCACGCTAGTGGGGTCGGCCGCGCGCCGCGGCACACCGGGCCGCGCCGACGGTCCACAATGGTCGGCGCACCGCAGTCCGCCCCCGAGGAGCAGCACCCATGGCGCGTCGCCCCGCGACCCCCGATCTCCCGCCCGAGGACCTCGTCGAGCGCATCGTCGACATCGACGTCGCGACCGAGATGGAGGGCTCGTTCCTCGAGTACGCCTACTCGGTCATCTACTCGCGCGCCCTGCCCGACGCCCGCGACGGGCTCAAGCCCGTGCAGCGCCGCATCCTCTTCCAGATGTCCGACATGGGCCTGCGCCCGGACCGGCCGTACGTGAAGTCCGCCCGGGTGGTCGGCGAGGTGATGGGCAAGCTGCACCCGCACGGCGACACCGCCATCTACGACGCCATGGTGCGGCTGGCGCAGCCGTTCTCGCTGCGCCTGCCCCTGGTCGACGGCCACGGAAACTTCGGGTCGCTCGACGACGGACCCGCCGCGCCGCGCTACACCGAGGCGCGCATGGCGCCGGCGGCGCTGGCGATGACCACGGGCCTCGACGAGGACGTCGTCGACTTCGTGCCGAACTACGACAACAAGCTGACGCAGCCCGACGTCCTGCCGGCCGCGATCCCGAACCTGCTGGTCAACGGCGCCAGCGGCATCGCCGTCGGCATGGCCACCAACATGGCGCCGCACAACCTGGTCGAGGTGATCGCCGCCGCGCGCCACCTGGTCCTGCACCCCGACGCCACGCTGGACGACCTGCTGCGCTTCGTGCCCGGCCCCGACCTGCCGTCGGGCGGCAAGATCGTCGGGCTGGAGGGCGTCCGCGAGGCGTACCGCACCGGTCGGGGGGCGTTCCGCACCCGCGCCACGGCGCGGATCGAAAACGTCACGGCCAAGCGCAAGGGCATCGTCATCACCGAGCTGCCCTACACGGTGGGCCCGGAGAAGGTCATCGAGAAGATCAAGGAGGGAGTCCAGAGCAAGAAGCTCTCGGGCATCTCCGACGCCGTCGACCTGACCGACCGCGCGCACGGCCTACGGCTCGTCATCGAGATCAAGACGGGGTTCCACCCGGAGGCCGTGCTCGAGCAGCTCTACCGGTACACGCCGCTCGAGGACTCGTTCTCGATCAACAACGTCGCGCTGGTCGACGGACAGCCGCGCACCCTGGGCCTGCGCGAGCTGCTGGTGGTGTGGGTCGAGCACCGCCTCGTCGTGGTCCGCCGCCGCTCGCAGCACCGCCTGGCCAAGCGCCTCGAGCGACTGCACCTGGTCGAGGGCCTGCTGGTCGCGATCCTGGACATCGACGAGGTCATCCAGGTCATCCGCACGTCCGACGACGCGGACACCGCGCGGGCCCGGCTGCGCACCGTCTTCGACCTGTCCGAGCCGCAGGCCGAGTACATCCTCGAGCTGCGACTGCGGCGCCTGACCCGCTTCTCCCGGATCGAGCTGGAGAAGGAGCAGCAGCAGCTGCTCGCGGAGATCGCCGAGCTGCAGGCGATCCTGGCCGACGAGAGCCGCCTGCGCGGGCTGGTGTCGGACGAGATGGCCGAGGTCGCCGCGACGTACGGGACGCCACGGCGGACGATCCTGCTCGAGTCGGCGGGCGGCACGTCGATCACGGGCGCTCCCGCGGCGCGCGGCGCAGCGGCGCCGCTCGAGATCGCGGACACGCCGTGCTGGGTCCTGCTCTCGGGCACCGGGCTCCTGGCTCGCACCGCGTCCGACGACCTGCCGGCACGCGTCCCGGGCGCACGGCGGGCCAAGCACGACGTCGTGACCGCCGCGGTCCCGGCCACCGTCCGAGCCGAGATCGGCGTCGTGACCTCGCAGGGGCGGATCGTGCGCGTCTCCGTGCTCGACCTGCCGGGTCTGCCGCCCACCGACGGCGCGCCCTCCCTGTCGGGCGGGGTGCCGCTCGGTGAGGTGGTCACGCTGCTGCCGCGCGAGCGGGTGGTCGGCCTGACGTCGCTGTCCGCCGACGCGCCGACGCTCGCCCTGGCCACCGCGCAGGGCACGGTGAAGCGGGTGACGTCCGGCGACATCCCGGGCAACCGGGACGCGTGGGAGGCGATCTCGCTGAAGGACGGCGACGAGGTGGTCGGTGCGGTCGCCGTGCGCGACACCGACGAGCTGGTCCTGCTGTCCTCCGACGCGTCGCTGCTGCACTTCCCGGCGTCCGCCGTGCGTCCGCAGGGACGCGCCGCGGGCGGCATGGCGGGCATCAAGGTCGCCCCCGGCCAGCGCGTGGTCGCGTTCGGCGCCGTCGCCGCGGACGCCGTGGCCGATGCGGTCGTCGTGACCGTCGCGGGTGCGTCGGACGCGCTGCCCGGGACCCAGACCGGCTCCGCGAAGGTCACGCCGTTCGAGCTCTACCCCGGCAAGGGCCGGGCGACGGGTGGCGTGCGCGCGCACCGGTTCCTGCGCGGCGAGGACACCGTGCTGCTGGGCTGGGTCGGCGCCGCGCCGGCGTGGGCGACGGGGTCGGCCGGGCAGCCGGTCGACCTGCCGCCCGTCGACCAGCGCCGGGACGGGTCCGGCGCGCCGCTGCTGGCGCCGGTGCACGCCCTGGGGTGATGCCCGATCAGACGAACGCGACGACGTTGTCGGGGACCGGCGGGCGCTGCGTGTTCGTGCGGACCGGCGTCGGTGTCCGGCGCTCGGTGAGGTTGCCGCGCACCACGGCCGCGGCGAGCAGCCCCTGGCCGACCGTGTAGGTGAGCATCACCCAGAAGTCCTGGCCGGCGAGGTCCCACCAGGGCACGAACGCCTCGAGCGCGATCAGCGAGTCGCTGACCAGGAACACCGCGCCGCCGACGGCCGCCATGCGTCCGAGACCGGTGGCGAGCACCGCCATGGCGACCAGCACGCCGCCGTAGACCGCGACCGGCACCAGCAGGGCCTCCGCGCCCGGCGCGCACAGCGCGATCAGCCCCACGAGGACGACCGCGTACGGGATCAGCAGCACGCGACGGGTGTGCAGTACGGACCGGCGCGCCGCGGGCGCGAACGCGACGACGTACGCCAGCTGCGCGAACAGGAAGCACCCGACCATGACGAGGAACGACGTGTCCTCGCCGACGAGCGAGGGCAGCAGGTCTCCGAGCCAGGAGAACCCGAGGGCGACGAGCGTCCACGTCACGACCCGACCGCGGGGCCACCGGGTCGCGGTCGCCACGACCGCGGCGAGCGCCGGCATCAGCGTCCACTGGCTCACGGTCGCGAGGTCGTCGGCCCCCGCCAGCAACGCCACCAGATGGACGCCCACCAGTGCCACGAACACGACAGCCCAGACGCACGCAGCCACGGACACAGACCGTCTCACTACGACCCTCCCTCGACACCGGACACCCGCGTCCGGCGGCAGACACGCGGCACGTCGTCGTACCGCCGCGCCGATGCTAGCGCGCGCGGTGCCGGGGTGCGCCGTCGGGGCTCCGTCTCCCTGGCGGGGGCGGCGCGGCAGGTCAGGCGTCGATGCGGCTGCGGTCGAGCGCGTCGGCCCCGGCGACGATGAAGTCCTTGCGAGGCGCGACGTCGGAGCCCATCAGGAGCTCGAAGATCTCCTCCGCGCGCTGGGCACCCTCCACGGTCACGCGGCGCAGCGTGCGGTGTCGCGGATCCATGGTGGTCTCCGCCAGCTGGTCCGCGTCCATCTCCCCCAGGCCCTTGTACCGCTGGATGTCGTCCTTGTAGCGCTTGCCCGCACGGTCGAGCTTCTTCAGCGTCGCCACCAGCTCGGCCTCCGAGTACGTGTACACGTACTCGTTCTTGCGCCCACCCCCGCCGATGACCTCGATGCGGTGCAGCGGCGGCACGGCGGCGAAGACGCGCCCAGCCTCGACCAGCGGGCGCATGTACCGGAACAGGAGCGTGAGCAGCAGGGTGCGGATGTGGGCGCCGTCCACGTCGGCGTCGGTCATCAGCACGATCTTGCCGTAGCGCGCCGCCTCCAGGTCGAACGAGCGGCCCGACCCGGCGCCGACCACCTGGATGATCGCGGCGCACTCGGCGTTCTTCAGCATGTCCGTGACGGACGCCTTCTGGACGTTGAGGATCTTCCCGCGGATCGGTAGGAGCGCCTGGAAGTCGGAGCTGCGCGCGAGCTTGGCGGTGCCCAGCGCGCTGTCTCCCTCGACGATGAACAGCTCGCTGCGCTCGACGTCGTCGCTGCGGCAGTCGGCCAGCTTGGCCGGCAGCGACGAGGTCTCCAGGGCGTTCTTGCGGCGGGAGATCTCCTTCTGCTTGCGGGCGGACAGCCGCGCACGCATCTCGCCGACGACCTTGTCCAGCAGCAGGGACGACTGCGCCTTGTGGTCCCGCTTGGGGGACACGAAGATCGCGCCGAGCTCCTTGTCGATGACCTTGGCGACGATCGCCCGCACCGGACCGGTGCCGAGCACCTCCTTGGTCTGCCCCTCGAACTGCGGCTCCGCGAGGCGGACCGTCACCACGGCCGTCATGCCGGCGAGGACGTCCTCCTTCTCGATGCGCTCGGAGGTGTCCCGCGCCGAGATCTTCAGGCGTCGCGCGTTGGCGTCGACGGCCTTGCGCATGGTGCGCAGGAGCCCGGCCTCGAACCCGGCGAGGTGGGTGCCGCCCTTGGGCGTCGAGATGATGTTGACGAAGCTGCGCACCTCGGTCTCGTAGCCGGTGCCCCACCTCAGCGCGATGTCGACGTCACAGGTCCGGGCCACCTCCTGCGCGGTCATGTGGCCCCGCTCGTCGAGCACCGGGACCGTCTCGGTGAACGCCCCGGAGCCGGTCAGGTGCCACGTCTCCGTCACCGCCGTGTCGGGCGCCAGGTGGTCCACGAAGTCGACGACGCCGCCGCTGTGCAGGAACGTCTCCTCGTGCGGGCCGTCGGCTCCGGGCGTGCCCGGGATCCCCCGCTCGTCGCGCACCGTCAGCGTCAGGCCGGGGACCAGGAAGCTGGTCTGGCGGGCGCGCGTGACCAGCTCGTCGTAGGCGAAGACGGCCGTCTTCGGGAAGATCTGCGGGTCCGCCCAGTAGCGCACGCGGGTTCCGGTCCGCGCGCGTGCGACCTTGCCGGCGACCTCCAGCTCGGACCCGGAGACGAAGGGCTCGAACGGGTTGTCGGGGCCGATGCCGCCGCGGTCGTCGAACGTGCCGGGCTCGCCGCGGTGAAACGTCATGCGGTGCGTCCGGCCGCCCCGGTCGACCTCGACGTCGAGCCGTGCCGACAGGGCGTTGACCACCGACGCACCGACGCCGTGCAGCCCGCCGGACGCGCCGTAGGAACCGCCACCGAACTTGCCACCGGCGTGCAGCTTGGTGAACACGACCTCGACGCCGGTCAGGCCGGTCTTCGGCTCGATGTCCACGGGGATGCCGCGCGCGTTGTCGCGCACCTCGACCGAGGAGTCCGCGTGCAGCACGATCTCGATGCGGTCACCGTGGCCGCCGAGGGCCTCGTCCACGGAGTTGTCGATGATCTCCCAGAGGCAGTGCATGAGGCCACGGCTGTCCGTGGTGCCGATGTACATGCCGGGGCGCTTGCGGACCGCCTCGAGACCCTCCAGCACCGAGAGGTGCCGGGCGGTGTAGCCGGACTGCGAGGAGGTCGTCGTCACGGGGCCGATGGTAGCCGCCGAGCCTTCGCGCGCGGCGGCACCATGCCGCTGGGCAGCAACGGCAGTGTTGCAGCACGGTCACAGTCTGCTACGCGGTGAGCGAACCACACGCCCTTGGTGCGCTCGAACGGCCGGCGGGATGGTTCTATGGATCTGTGACCGGGACCATGACGCATCCATTGACCGCGGCCGACCGCTGCGACCGCTGCGGCGCACAGGCCTATGTCCGAGTTGTTCTCTCGGTGGGAGAGCTCCTCTTCTGCGCGCACCACGCGCGCGAGCACGCCCCGAAGTTCGCCGAGATGGCAACCCACGTGCAGGACGAGACCGACCGCCTGCTGGCTGAGCACGGAGCCGGAGCCGGCGCCGCGAGCTGACCGACCAGACCTGACGACACGAGGCCCGGACCTGCTGGTCCGGGCCTCGTCGCGTCTGTCTCGCCTCTCGACGGGCTCGCCCCGTCAGGCGAGCACCCCGGACCCACTCACGGCGCACCCTCGTCGACGCGTACAGCCAGCCGGCCGAGGATGATCCCCCACCCCCGCAGGTACGAGCCGCCCCGATAGCCTTCGGGCAGCGCGCACGCACCGCCCAGCTGCTCCTCGGTCATCCGCTCCCAGCCGCGATGCTCGACCGACACCCGGGTCAGCGCGGGGCCCAGCGCCTGGAAGCGCAGCTCCACCTCCGTGGGCTCCGGCGTGAGCAGCCATGACATGGTGAAGCCGCGCGGCGGGTCCCACGCCACGAGCCGGCCCCAGGGGCGCACCGTCCCGTCGTCCCATGTCTCGACGACGCTGCCGCCCAGTCGCGGCTCGACGGACACGTCGCGCGCGCGGTCTCTCCCGGTCGAGAAGGGCTCGACCGGCCACCAGAGGCCGATCTCCCGGACGAACACGTCGAACGTGCGGGTGACGTCGGCCCGGACGGTGGTCGCCTGGCGGACCGGCGGCGCCGTCACGACCTCACGCGGTGGCACGGTCGCTCCCCTCCTGGCCGTTCGCATCCACCACGCCGGCGTCCGCCTCGACGAGGCGGCGCGCCGTGTCCAGGGAAGCCGCCCACGTCCTGTCCAGGTAGGCGCGCAGACCGGCAAGGCCCTCAGGGCGGGACCGGTAGAAGTTGCGGGTCCCCTCGGTCCTGCGTGTCACCAGCCCGGCGTCCTCCAGCACGCGAAGGTGCTGACTCACGGCGCTGCGCGTCACGTCGAACTCCTCGGCCAGCCGTCCCACCGGGACCTCGTCGCGCGCCAGCGCCGTCAGGATGTCGCGACGCCGCGGCTCGGCCAGCGCTCGGAGGACCGTGTCAGTCTCTGTCTCGCTCACGCGTCAACGGTAAGCAGTCACTAACGGTTAGTCAATACTTACGGACGCGGAAACGACGAAGGCCCGGACCACCCGGTCCGGGCCTTCGTCGTTCGATCAGCGCTGCAGGCGTCAGTCGAGGTAGTCGCGCAGCACCTGCGACCGCGACGGGTGACGCAGCTTCGACATCGTCTTCGACTCGATCTGGCGGATCCGCTCGCGGGTCACGCCGTAGACCTTGCCGATCTCGTCGAGCGTCTTCGGCTGGCCGTCCGTGAGGCCGAACCGCATGGACACCACGCCGGCCTCGCGCTCCGACAGCGTGTCGAGCACCTGGTGCAGCTGCTCCTGGAGGAGCGTGAAGCTCACGGCGTCCGCGGGGACGACGGCCTCGGAGTCCTCGATGAGGTCACCGAACTCGCTGTCACCGTCCTCACCGAGCGGCGTGTGCAGCGAGATGGGCTCGCGACCGTACTTCTGGACCTCGACGACCTTCTCGGGGGTCATGTCGAGCTCCTTGGCGAGCTCCTCGGGCGTGGGCTCGCGGCCCAGGTCCTGGAGCATCTGCCGCTGGACGCGGGCCAGCTTGTTGATGACCTCGACCATGTGCACCGGGATGCGGATGGTGCGGGCCTGGTCGGCCATGGCGCGCGTGATCGCCTGACGGATCCACCACGTGGCGTACGTCGAGAACTTGTAGCCCTTGGTGTAGTCGAACTTCTCGACCGCGCGGATCAGACCGAGGTTGCCCTCCTGGATCAGGTCCAGGAACAGCATGCCGCGACCGGTGTAGCGCTTGGCCAGGGAGACGACGAGGCGCAGGTTGGCCTCGAGCAGGTGGTTCTTGGCCCGACGGCCGTCGTTCGCGATCCACTCGAGCTCGCGCTTGATCTTGGGCTCCATCGTGATGCCCGCGTTCAGCCGCTCCTCGGCGAACAGGCCCGCCTCGATGCGCTTGGCAAGGTCGACCTCCTGCTCGGCGTTCAGCAGCGCGACCTTGCCGATCTGCTTCAGGTAGTCCTTGACCGGGTCGGCCGTCGCGCCGGCCGTGACGACCTGCTGGGCCGGGGCGTCGTCGTCGTCCGCGTCGGAGTAGACGAAGCCGCTGTCCTCGCTCTCCTCCTCCTTGGCGGCGGGCTTCTTCTCGCCGTCCTCGGAGTCCTCGTCGTCCGACTCGGTGGCGTCCTCGACGACCTCGACGACGTCGACCGCCTCGACGACGACCTCCTCGATCGCCTCGATGTCCGGCTCGTCCCCGTCGACAACCTCGACCTCGTCCCCGACGGGGGCGGTCTTGGCACCGGCAGCCTTCGCGGCTGCCTTGGTCGCGGGCTTGGCCGCGGCGGTCTTGGGGGCCGCCTTCGTGCGGGTGGCCGGCTTGGCAGCGGCAGCGCCCTCGCCTGCGACGACGGCCTTGGCCGACGGGCGAGCCTTGGCGCTCGTCGCGGCGACGGCGCGGGCGGGGACCGCGGGCTCACGGACGCCGATGCCGGCGGTGGACAGGCCGCGGACGACAGCGCGCAGACGCTTGGCGTCCTGGACGTCCGCCTGCTCGCACGCGGCACGCAGCTCCTCGGCGCCGACGGAGCCGTGGGTGCGACCGCGCACGACAAGGTCCTGGAGGGCGGGGTGCTCGAACTCACGCGGAAGAGCGGGATGCGGGGTCTGGGACGACACGAACGACCTTTCGGCAGCGCGACACCCGGAACGGGGCCGGGAGGTAGATGGATATTGTACCGACCCTGAGGGCCGCTCGGCGCGATGACGGGCACCACAACACGGCCGTCCGGAACGATCTCGGACGGGTTCCTCCTGGTCAACGACCGGGGAGGGCGAGAGATTCCCGTGGTCGGAAGGGCCGGGACACGCGTGCCTGCAGGGCCCTCAGAGATCCGGCTTGACGGTGAGCACGGGGCACGGGGCGTCGAACAGCACGCGCTGGGCGTTGGCCCCGAGGATCAGCTTGCCGACCGGGCTCCGCCGGCGCAGCCCGAGGACCACCAGCTGGGCGCCGATCTCCTCCGCGGTCGCGATGAGGTCGTCGGCCACGTCGCCGCCCGTGAGCAGCCTCACCTCGTGGTCGACGTCGGCCGACGACAGCTGCGCCCGGACCCGGTCGAGCTCCGCCTCGATGGCGTTGCGCTGTTCCTCCGGAGCGTCCGGGCGCTCGCTCACCACGACCACGACGCGCGTATCGCGCTGGCGTGCCTCCTCGATCGCCGCCCCGAGGGCCGCCCGACCTTCCGGAGTGGCCAGATAGCCGACCACGATGCCCATCGGTCCCCCTCGTCGCACACACGTCCTTGTCTGCGTGACGCTACCCGAGCGGACGGGCTGCCACGACCTCACAGGCGGGATCCCGGCGCAGGTCAGTCGCCGTGCCTGACCCATCCGGGCGGTATCGCCGCGCGCAGGACGTCGTCGAGCAGCTCCGCGAGCCGGTGCTCGGCGTCGGCGTCGAGCGCGCCGTCGAGCAGCACGCGCGCCCGTGCGCCGTCACCGCGCCACCACGCCAGCAGCGCGAGCAGCGTCAGCGCGGGAGCCTGCTCCCCCGTCCTCCCGCGGGCGACCACTGCCTCGAGGACCTGCTCGTGCACGGACGTCGCGCGTTCCGGCGGGACCACGCCAACCCGGGGGTCCAGGATCAGGCCCATCGCCGCACCGACGGCGGCGTCGAGCTCCGCGGTCGGCTGGACGCTCCGCACGCAGCGCTCCGGCAGGTCGCCCGTCCCGGGGACGAGCGCGACGAGCACGCCGTCCCGGACGCGGCGGTCGGCCAGCCCTGCCTCGATCCGCCCCCACGGTGCTCCCCCGGACCCCGGACCGCCGGACTCGACGAGCCGGACGCCCGCACGCCAGGCGAGCAGCGAGTCCTCCCGCCACCGCGTCGCGGCGGTCACGCTCGTCACCACGGCCTGGTCCCGTCTGCTCTCCCAGCGCCGCCGGACGCGCGCCACGGATCGCCGTACCTCCGCGTTCTGCGCAGGGATCCGGGCGATGTCCTCCCGCGAGTCGGCCACCGCCGAGCCGGCCAGCACGAGCGTGGCGCCCACCTGCGTCGAGTCCAGGTCCCGCAGCGGTCGACCACCCGGCGGGCAGCAGTCGTCCGTGCAGTCGAGCGCCAGGTAGCCCTCCGGGGTGACCACCCAGACGAGGATCTCCCCCAGCGCCTCCGCGGCGGCCTCGGCGACGTGCTCGGCGGCCCGCTGTGCCGGGCCGTGCTCGCCGCGGGGGTCCCGGTCGGTGTAGAGCACGAGGACCCCGCGGCGGGCCGCGTCGCGACCGAGATGCGCGACGAGCGTCCGTGCGAGCAACGGCCCGTCGACCGGGTCCGCGAGGTGCGGCAGGTCCACGCGCATGACGACGCCGACCTCCCCTCGGGGCGGGCGCAGGCTGACGGCGACGGCACTGTCCCTCGGCCGGAACCCGAGGCGGTGCGGGACGAGCGCGAGGATCTCCCGAGGTTCGCTCACGCGGAGCGTCGTGGTCTGCATGGCGTCAGCCCACAGGACCGGCGGCATGCGGCGGCCGGGCACGGCGCGACCTGTGCACGCGGCCCGCGATCACGGGGCATGTGGGCGTCTCGGTGCGCGCCGGGCGGATAGCCTGTCGCGATGCCCCGTCCCGTGCTCATCCCAGCGCGCACCCGGTCCGGGCTCGCCTGCATCGCGGTGACACTGGTGCTCGGTGCGTCGACCGCCGCCTGCTCGACCAGCGGACCCGGTCAGGAGGCCACCAGCAGCGCGCGACCGGTGCTCACCCCCGTCCCGACGGAGACGCTCCTGCCCGACGGCGGCGGCGACGAGCACTCGGCGGTCGGCGAGCTGGCCGACGGCTTCCCCTCCGACGTCCTGCCCGTGCCCGAGGGGGCGCAGATGCTGCTCTCGTCCGCTGAGCCCGTAGCGGGTACGGACCTGACGGCGATCAGCCTCAACCTCCGGACCACCCAGGACGCGGCCGGTCTGCTCGCCGCCGTCCGGGGACCGCTGGTCGCAGCGGGCTTCGCCGAGGGCGCTCCGCCGGTCCCCGAGCCCGGGCTGGCCGTGCAGTCCACGTTCTCCCGGGGCGACGGCGCCGAGCTCGTCGTCGTCGGCATCCTCGACCGCGACGGCGAGCGGACCCTCACCCTCGGCGGTCGGATCCGCAGCACGGCGCCGTAGGCTGCCTGCGTGAGCCCCGCGACACGGTCCCTCGTCGACGTCGAAGACGTCCGGTCCCGCATCGACGAGCTGCTGGCGAGGCACGTCGCGCAGCTGCGCACGGTGCTCGCCGCGGCCAGCGACGACGCCGACGTCCTGGCGGACGCGGTGGCGCAGATGCTCAGCGGCGGCAAGCGGCTGCGCGCGGCCTTCTGCTACTGGTCGTGGCGCGCCCACGGCGGTCAGCCGGGCACCCCGGCCGCGGACGCCGTCCTGCGGGTCGGCGCAGCGCTGGAGCTCTTCCAGGCAGCCGCGCTCTTCCATGACGACGTCATGGACGACTCCGACACCCGGCGGGGCTTCCCGGCGGCGCACCGTGCCTTCGCCCAGCGGCACGGCGAGCAGGCCCTGACCGGAGACGCCGAGCGGTTCGGGATGTCGGCCGCGATCCTCCTGGGCGACCTCACGCTCATCGCCAGCGAGCAGGAGTTCGCCGGCGCCCTGGCGCTGCAGCCCGTCGGCCGGGCCGAGCGCGCGCGGGTGGTGTTCGACCTCATGCGCACCGAGGTCACCGTGGGGCAGTACCTCGACGTCCTCGCGCAGGCGATGCCGTGGGGCGACGACCCGGCCGGTGACGAGGTCCGGGCGCGTGAGGTCATCCGCGCCAAGGCGGCCCGCTACAGCGTGGAGCACCCGATCGTGCTGGGGGCCTCGCTCGCCGACGCGAGCGAGGACGACCTCGAGGCGTGCCGCGCGCTCGGGCTGCCGCTCGGCGAGGCGTTCCAGCTGCGGGACGACCTGCTGGGGGTGTTCGGCGACCCGCGCTCGACGGGAAAGCCCGCCGGGGACGACCTGCGCGAAGGGAAGCGGACCATCCTGACGGCGCGAGCGGTGGCCCGTGCGCGAGCCCGTGGCGACGACGCCACGGTGCACCTGCTGCGCGACCGGCTCGGCGACCGCGCCCTGAGCGAGGCCGACGTGACCGTCCTCGCCGACGCCATCGCGGGGACGGGCGCCCCCGACGACGTCGAGCTGCTGATCGCCGACCTCGCCGGGCGGGCCTTCACCCTCATGGACGCGCGCCCGTGGGTGGACCCGGCGCGTAGCCAGCTGATCGCGCTGGCGCACGCGGCGGTCGACCGGCACGCCTGAGCCGGCCGGGGCCGGCTCGGCCCGGTCGCAGGCCGGCCCCGGCCGGACCGTCAGAGCTCGGCGGCCGCCAGGCGACGGATCTCGGTCTTGCGTCCCGCCCGCAACGCGTCGATCGGAGTGCCCGGCAGCGAGTCGTCGGGCGTGAAGAGCCACGCGATCGCCGCCTCGTCGCTGAACCCGGCGTCCGACAGCACCGTCAGGGTGCCCTGCAACGAGGCAAGGACCGTCCACGGCTGACCGGCCTCGGGCTGCGTCGGCTGGGCGGGGTTGGCCAGGTGTCCGGGGACGAGGAACGCCGCCGGGATGGAGAAGACGCGGGGATCGCCACGGCGGGCACCGATGATCCGGCGCTCCTGCACGATCCGACGCACCTTGGAGGCGTCGAGGCCGAGCCGGTCGGCAACGTCGGGCACTGTGAGCCACTCGTCGACCAGGCGGTCGAGGGCTTCTGCGGAATCGTTCACCCGACAAGAGTACGCATCTCCGAATTACATCACCGCAATTCGCCCGCGCGCTTTCCCCTGCGTCTGTATTCGGATACGTTCGCATTCTGTCACACCAGTCACACAGGCACCATCCGTTCACTTACGTAACATGAGGTAGGACCATGACGCAGCACGCCACCGCCCGCCGCGTCGCCACCGGAACCGGGGCGACGCTCGCGCTGGCCGTCATCGGCGTGACCGCGACGGGGGGCGCGGCCTACGCCGACGACTCCTACACGGTCCGCAAGGGCGACACCGTCAGCCACATCGCGGCGCGCAGCGGAAGCACCGTCGCCGCCATCACCCGCGCCAACGCGCTCGGCGACGCCGCGCGCATCCGGGTCGGGCAGGTGCTGACCATCCCGTCGTCCTCCACGCCGGACCGGCCGCCCGCCGCGCCCGCCCCGACCGCGGGCTCGTACACCGTCGTCTCCGGGGACACCGTCAGCCACATCGCCGCCAAGCTGGGCACGTCGGTCCCGGCCATCGTCGCCGCCAACGGCCTGGACGCCCGCGCGTTCATCCGCGTCGGCCAGACGCTGAACGTGCCCGGTGCCTCGACCCCCGCAGCTCCCGCTCCGGCGGCCGCCCCGCAGACGGCAGGCTCGAGCTCCTACACCGTGCGCCCCGGCGACACGGTCTCCGCCATCGCCACCCGGCACGGCACCACCGTCACCGCGGTCGTCGCAGCCAACGGGCTGGGCTCCCGGGCGTTGATCCGGATCGGCCAGACCCTGACGATCCCTGCTGCGGCTGCGGCTGCGGCTGCGGTCGCGCCCGCAGCGCCGGCAGCCGCCTCGGTGGGCAACACGTTCGCCGGACGCACCTACGCCGACTCGGTCGTGGCCGCCGCCAACGCGAACCTCGCCACGCTGCGCGCCTCCGCGACGCCGTCGAAGGCGGACATGCAGGCGAAGATCGCCGCGACGGCGCGCGCGATGGGCGTCGACCCCGCGCTCGCGCAGGCCGTGGCCTTCCAGGAGTCGGGCTTCAACCACGCCGTCGTCTCCCCCGCCAACGCGATCGGTGCCATGCAGGTGATCCCGACGTCCGGCCAGTGGGCGTCGGACCTCGTGGGCCGCCAGCTCAACCTGGTGAACCCGGACGACAACGTCACCGCGGGCGTCGCCATCCTGCGGTCCCTCGTCGGCACCGCCCCCGACCTGCCGACCGCGATCGCGGGGTACTACCAGGGCGCGTCCTCGGTGAAGAAGAACGGGATGTTCGCGGACACCCGGCGCTACGTCGCCAACGTCCAGACGCACATGACGCGCTTCCGCTGAGGCCCTGCCTGCGGCGATCGAGCGGGTCCCGACCGTAGACTCCCAGCCGTGGGAGCCACCATCACCGATCCGTTCGTCGGCCGTCTGGTCGACAGCCGGTACGAGGTCGTGTCCCGCATCGCCCGCGGGGGCATGGCGACCGTGTACCTGGCTGTCGACCGCCGCCTCGACCGTGACGTCGCCCTGAAGGTCATGCACCCGCACCTCGCGGAGGGCACGTCCGGCTCGGACTTCGTCGCCCGCTTCCGACGCGAGGCCCGCACGGCGGCCCGGCTCACCCACCCGGGCCTCGTCGGCGTGTACGACCAGGGCGTCGACGGCGAGACCAGCTATCTGACGATGGAGTACATCGACGGGATCAACCTGCGGCGCCACATCGGCGAACGCGGTGCCCTGACCGTCGACGACGCGCTGCGCATCGGCGAGCGAGTGCTGGACGCGCTCGCGGCCGCGCACCGCGTGGGGCTCGTGCACCGCGACATCAAGCCCGAGAACGTCCTGCTCGCCACGGACGGCCGCGTGAAGCTCGCGGACTTCGGCCTGGCGCGCGCGGTCACCGAGGTCACGTCGACGACCACCGGGACGGTTCTGGGCACGGTCGCCTACCTGGCGCCCGAGCTGGTCGTGCGCGGGGTCAGCGATGCGCGCACGGACGTCTACGCCTGCGGGATCCTGCTGTTCGAGATGCTCACCGGTCGTCAGCCCTTCACCGGTGAGACGCCGATCCAGGTCGCCTTCCAGCACGTCAACAACGACGTGCCGGCACCGTCCGAGCTCGTCGACTGGCTGCCCATCGAGATCGACGACGCGGTGCGCGCGCTGGCTGCGCGGGACCCCGACGACCGTCCGGTGGACGCCGCTGCCGCCCTCACGCTGCTGCGCCGAACCCGCGCAGCGCTCGACGAGGACACCCTGGCGCGCCACGCCGACGTCCCGCCGTCCATCGTGCTGCCCAGCGCCACCGACCCCGACGAGACCGAGCTGGACACGGGATCGACGACCGCCGACGACGGCGGTGCCCCCGACACCGACGCCGCGCCGCGCGACCCCGACGAGACCACCCGCATCGACACCGGCGACGGGCGCGGGACGACCGTGGCCCTGCCGATCGGTCTCGGCGTGCGCCCCGCTCTGGCTACGAGCGAACCCGCCGAGCCCGAGCGTTCCCGTCGGACGCGCTGGATCATCGCCCTGGCCGTCCTGGCCGCGCTCCTCGGCGGCGGAGTCTGGTGGTACCTGCAGCAGGGCCCCGGGGCGTACACCACCGTCCCGACGATCATCGGGCAGGACGCGACCGAGGCCACAGCCATCCTCGAACGGGCGGGGCTCGGAGCAGACCCGACGTCCGCGTTCGACGCCGAGGCCCCGATCAACACCGTGTTCGCGACCGATCCCGCCCAGGGCGACCGGATCCGCAAGGACGGCACCGTCTCGTTCACCGTCTCCAAGGGTCCCGACTACGTGCCCGTCCCGGAGGGCGTCGTCGGGGAGCTGCAGGCCGCGGCCGAGGCCGCGCTGACCGCAGCCGGCCTGGAGGCGCAGTACACCGAGCCCGACTTCAGCGACACCGTGGCGAACGGCCACATCATCAGCGCGACGCTCCCCGACGGCTCCCCCGCCGAGCCCGGCGTGCAGGCGATCCGGGGCATGGAGGTGACGCTCACCGTCTCGAGCGGACGCGCGCCCGTCACCATCACCTCCGTCGTGGGCATGTCGGTCGACGACGCGACCGGCCAGCTCGAGGCCGACGCGCTCACGCTCGCTCCGACTGAGGTCTTCAGCGACACGGTCGCCGCCGGCCTGATCATCGACCAGAGCCCTGCGGCCGGTGCCAAGGGCCACCGGGGCGACACCATCGCGGTCAACGTGTCCAAGGGCCCGGAGATGCTGGCGCTGCCCAGCACCTACGGCCAGAACGTCAAGAACGCGACCGCCGCGCTCGAGGCCGCCGGGTTCGTCGTGAAGGTCGAGCACCCGCAGGGGATCTCACCGCTGAACATCGTGTACTCGCAGAAGCCCGAGGGCGGCGACGGGAAGACGGCCCCCAAGGGCAGCACCATCACGATCTACGTCTTCTGACACCCGTCCTCCCAGAGCACGAACGCCCGGCCCCGACCGACGTCGGGACCGGGCGTTCGCGTGGAGGCCTCAGGAAGCGGCGCGGAGCAGCTCGACCACCTGGAACGCCATCTCGAGCGACTGCTGGTGGTTCAGGCGCGGGTCCACCAGCGTCTCGTACCGTCGCGCCAGCCCCTCGTCGTCGATCTCCTCGCTGCCACCCAGCACCTCGGTCACGTCGTCACCCGTGAGCTCGATGTGCAGGCCGCCCGGAACGGTGCCGAGCCCGCGGTGGACCTCGAAGAACCCGGCCACCTCGTCCATGACGTCGGAGAACCGGCGGGTCTTGTAGCCGGACGCCGAGGTCAACCCGTTGCCGTGCATCGGGTCGCACACCCACGTCACCGGTCGACCGTCGGCGGTCACCTTCTCCACGAGCGCGGGCAGCAGGTCACGGACCTTGCCCGCACCCATGCGCGTGATGAAGGTGATGCGGCCTGCCTCGCCCTGCGGGTTGAGCTTGTCGATGAGCGCCAGGGCGTCGTCCCCCGTGCTCGTCGGGCCCAGCTTGATGCCCAACGGGTTCTGCACGCGGGAGAAGTAGTCGACGTGCGCACCACCGAGCTGGCGGGTGCGCTCCCCGATCCAGACGAAGTGCGCCGAGCAGTCGTACGGCAGGCCCGTGCGCGAGTCGATCCGCGTCAGCGGACGCTCGTAGTCGAGCAGGAGACCCTCGTGGCTGGAGAAGAAGTCGACCGACCGCAGCGCGTCAAAATCGGCGCCACAGGCCGCCATGAAGCGGATCGCCCGGTCGATCTCCGCCGCGATCTCCTCGTACCGCGCGTACGACGGGTTCGCCATGAAGCCGCGGTTCCACTCGTGCACGCGCAGGAGGGACGCGAACCCGCCCGTGGTGAACGCGCGGATCAGGTTCAGCGTCGACGCCGACGTGTGGTACGCCTCGAGCAGCCGCTGCGGGTCCGGCGTGCGGGCCTCGGCCGTGAACTCGTGGTCGTTGATGATGTCGCCACGGAAGGCGGGCAGCGTGACGCCGTCCCGGGTCTCCGTGTCGGAGCTGCGGGGCTTGGCGTACTGACCGGCCATCCGGCCCATCTTGATGACGGGCAGGCTGGCGCCGTACGTGAGCACCACGGCCATCTGCAGGATCGTCTTGATCTTGTTGCGGATGTTGTCCGCGGTGGCGGTGCTGAACGTCTCGGCGCAGTCGCCGCCCTGCAGCAGGAACGCCTCGCCCCGGCCGGCCGCTGCCAGCTGGGCGCGAAGGTGGTCGGCCTCCCCCGCGAAGACGAGCGGCGGGAGGGTGGACAGGCGCGACGTCACTGCCTCCAGTGCCGCCGCGTCGGGCCAGTGGGGCTGCTGGAGCGCGCCCATCGACCGCCAGGCGTCCAGCCCTGCGACGACCTGCGGGTCGGCCTCGATGCTCACGAGTGGCTCGCCGGGACCAGTGGCTGACCGATGTCCTCGAGCAGCGCACCGAACCACGGCTGGGAGACGTCGAACGCCTTGCCACCGGCGATCCGGGGGAACTCGATGGCACGCAGCACGTCGCCCTGCTCCTCGTCGTGACCGATGACGCCGGACTCGCCGCGCAGGGCGCACTCCACGGCCAGGTCGGTCATCGACTTGATGAGCCGCAGGTCCTCGGGGTTCGCCGCCGCGGCGCGCGAGTAGTAGCCCGACTTCTGCACCATGACCTTCTCGGCGTCGAGCTTCTCCGCGAACTGCTTCGCGAACCACTGCCCCGGGTTGATCGTGTCGAGACGCACGTGCCCGAAGGCGTCCCGCAGCACCTCGGTCCCGGAGGCCTCGAGCTGCTCGACGATCTCGTGCATCCCGGCGCCCTCGGACAGGAAGATGTTGACGTTGCCCTGCTCGTCCATGATCGTCTTGAGCCGCGCGGCCTCGGCGTCGATGTCGAGCGCGAGCTCCGGCAGGAAGACGGCGTGGATGTCCCAGCGCTCGCGCGTCAGGCCGATGCCCGGGACCCACTCCTGGGCGTCGAGCCACTTGCGGTAGTCGGCGGCCGCGGCGGCGGTGAGCCACCCGCAGTGCCGGCCCATGACCTCGTGCACGATGAGCATGCGCGGGCCGGAGCGGTGCTCGCCGATGATGTTCGCCGCGAACCCGGCGGCCTCCTCGGCCGCGGTCCAGGCACCCAGCGACTGCTTGATGGGCACCACGTCGTTGTCGATCGTCTTGGGCAGGCCGACGACGGTGAGCTCGTAGCCGTTGTCGTGCAGGTAGGCGGCGAGGTCGGCGGCGGTCGTGTTCGTGTCGTCGCCACCGATGGTGTGCAGCACGTCCACGCCGTCGGCCTTGAGGCGCTCGGCCGCGACCTGCAGCGGGTCCTCACCCTCCTGCACCAGGCCACGCTTGACGCAGTCCTTGGCGTTGGTGAGCTTGACGCGCGAGTTGCCGATGGGCGAGCCGCCGAACTTGTGCAGGATCCCGGCCTTGGCCCGGGTCTCGTCGTCGATGACGATCTTGTCCCCGCGCAGCAGCCCGTAGTACCCGTGCTCGTACGCGATGATCTCGATGTCGGGAGCGATCTCCGTGTACCGCTCGATGAGCCCGCCGACGGCGGACGACAGGCACGGGGCGAAGCCACCTGCGGTCAGGAGGGCGACGCGACGAACCGACATGAGACTCACCTCTCGTAGACAACCTTCGGTGCGCACGTGGAACGGCGCCCCGCCGAGCCGGCCTCAGGCCGACCGCGTCATCCTACTGACGTCGGGGACCCGTCCTCGGGCGGTACCGGCACCTGGACGTCCGGGACCGGCCGTCCGCCCGGCGCGGCGGGCAGGTGGTCGGTGCCGTCGCCCGCGACCGCGGGGTGCCCGGTGGCGATCCGCGCCTTCTGCGTCGCCGCGTAGACGTCGACGTACTCCTGGCCGGACAGGCTCATGATCGCGTACATGATCTCGTCGGTGACCGACCGCAGGATGAACCGGTCGTTCTCCATGCCGCGGTACCGGCTGAAGTCCAGCGGCTCGCCGATGACGACGCCGATCCGCATGACCTTGGGGATCCGGCGGCCCAGGGGCTGAGCCTCGTCGGTGCCCACCATCGCCACCGGGATGACGGGGGCGCCGGACTCGAGCGCCAGCCGTGCGATCCCGGTCTTGCCGCGGTACAGCCGCCCGTCGGGGCTGCGGGTGCCCTCCGGGTAGATGCCGAACAGGCCGCCGTCGGCCAGCCTGCGCAGACCCGTGCGCAACGCGGCCTCGCTGGCCTTGCCGCCCCCGCGGTCGACAGGGATGGTGCCGACGCCGCGCATGAAGCCCGCCGTGAGCCGGCCCTTGATCCCGGCGCCGGTGAAGTACTCCTGCTTGCCGATGAACACGATGTCCCGGTCGAGGACCAGCGGCAGGAAGAACGAGTCGATCACCGCGAGGTGGTTGCTCGCCAGGATGGCGGCTCCCTCCGTCGGCACGTTCTCGGCACCGCGCACCCACGGCCGGTAGACCAGGTGCAGCAGCGGGCCCACGAACACCCGCTTCATCAACCAGTAGAACAACGGTTCACCTCTCGACCCGACCTACGGACTGTCCGTCCACCCGAGCCCGGTGCTGGCACCCGGCGATCCCCTGCTGTGGCCGGGAGCCGAGCATGTACCGCCCCGACTGCTCGGTCCGACTCTAGAGTGCTCCTATGGCACCTCGCCCCGACGACCCCGACGACGGCGTCCCGCCGACGGGTGCGGACGTCCCGCCGTCCTCGTCCGGCGAGCCGCCGGAGCCGCCTGATCACGGCGCACCGCCCCCGCCCACGGACGACGAGGTGTGGGCGGCGATCGTCGCGGATCTCGCCGAGCTCGACGGGTCTGCACCCTCCCCGAAGCCGGTCGACCCCTCGACGACCGACGCGCCGGCGACCGGTCTGTCGTTCCCGGTCGCCCCGTGGCTCGCCGACCGGCGCGTCGTGCGACCGGCCGAGGAGCAGTCGACCCGACCGGAGCTCAGCGGGCGTGACTGGGACGGCACCTCCCAGATCGACGACGCCGAGGCCTCGGTCGACGCGGACGAGCACTTCGTGCCCCCGGACCCCGGACCCGTCCTCGGCGGCGACCCGCTGCTGACGATGGCGTGGTGCGCGGCCGCGGGTGTGCCGATCTTCCTGCTCGTGGTCCTGGTGGCCTGGCGGGACGCGCCCGTCGTGCTCGTGCAGGTGGCGGCGGCCCTGTTCGTCATCGGCGTCGGGGTGCTGGTGTGGCGGATGCCGCACCGCCGCGACCCGGACGACGACGACACCGGCGCGGTGGTCTGAGCGGTCTGGTCGGGCGCTGTCGTCCGAACGGCGCGGGCGGCTCCGGGCGTCACCCGTCAGCGACGTGCGAGGTCGGCGGCGCCGACCATGCCGGCGTCGTTGCGCATCGACGCCACGACGATCGCTGCCTCCGGCCGGTGTCCCCGTCCGGAGAGCTGCTCGTCGAACGCCTTGCGGGCCGGCGCCAGGAGCAGGTCGCCGGCGTCGGCCACGCCTCCACCGACGACGATGAGCGCCGGGTCGAGCAGGGCGGTCGCCGATGCGGCACCCTCGCCCAGCCAGCGTCCGAGCTCCGCGAGAAGCTCGACGGCGAGCGGGTCGCCCTCCTGCGCCGCCTGGGTCACATGAGGGCCGGTCAGCTTGGTGACCTCGTCGCCCGCGAGCTCGAGCAGCCGCGCGGCGCGCTCGGGCTGGATGATGAGCGTCGCCTGGGCGTCACGGACCAGGGCGCTGCCCGAGGCGTACTGCTCCCAGCAGCCCTCGTGCCCGCAGCCGCAGTAGTGCCCGCCGGGGACCACGCGCATGTGGCCGATCTCGGCCGCGACCCCCCAGGCGCCGCGCACGAGGGTGCCGTTGGACACGATCGCGCCACCCAGTCCGGTGCCGACGGTCAGCATGAGCATGTCGTCGACGTCACGTGCGGCCCCGAACTGGAACTCGGCCCAGCCGGCCGCGTTGGCGTCGTTCTCCACGACGATCATGACGTCGTCCTGCAGGATCGCCTGCACCCGCTGGCGCAGCGGGTAGTCGCGCCACGCGATGTTCGGCGCGAAGAGCACGGACGACCGGTCCGCCGACACGAACCCGGCCGCGGCCACGCCCACGGCACCGACCTCGTACGAACCGCTGAGCTCGAGGTAGACCTCGGCGATCGCCTGGTCGATGCCCGCGACGTCGTCGGGCGACGTGTCGCGGCGCGTCTTGGCAAGGATCGTGCCGTCCTCGTCGACGACCCCCGCCGCGATCTTCGTCCCGCCGATGTCCACACCGATGGCGTGCATGTTCGTGTGTGCTCCTACGCGCTCGTACCGTGCTCGCTACCGTCCGGTGCGGGCTCCCACGCTATCCGTACGTGCGCCCCGCGGGGGCCGCACGGCCCTGGACCACCGCCATCTGTCCGCCGCAGAGCGTACCCATTCGGGTGGTGCCCTCATCGGGCCGGACGTCCCGTATCCTCGGGGCACATTCGCCCCCCTGTCACTGGAGCCAGCATGGACGAGTTCCACATCCCGTTGCGCGTCGAGGTCGACGCCTCGAAGAACCTCAACGACCTGCTCGCGGAGCGTGTCGGTAGCACACCCGACGGCATCCTCATCGAGCACAAGACCCAGCAGGACGGGCCGTGGATCCCCCTGACGGCACGTGAGTTCGACGCCGAGATCGTCGCCGCCGCGAAGGGCCTCGTGTCGCGCGGGGTCCAACCCGGCGACCGGGTCGGCATCATGTCGCGCACCCGGTACGAGTGGTCACTTCTGGACTGGGCCGTCTGGGCCGCCGGAGCCGTCCCCGTGCCGCTGTACGAGACGTCGTCGGCCGAGCAGGTCCTGTGGATCCTCACCGACGCGGACGTCTCGCTCCTCGTGGTGGAGTCCGCCGCGCACGCCGCCCTCGTGGAGGAGGTCCGCGCCGAGGCCCCCGGCCTGCGCGAGGTCCTGGTCATCGACGAGGGTGCGATCGACGCGATCGTGACGAGCGGGGCCGAGGTGAGCGACGACGAGATCGCGCGTCGCCGCAACCTCGCGTCGCTCGCCGACCTGGCCACCGTCATCTACACCTCGGGGACGACCGGTCGTCCGAAGGGTGTGGAGCTCACGCACGGCAACTTCTACGAGCTGACCGTCAACGCGGTCGCGGACCTGCACGAGGTCTTCCAGGAGCCCGGCGCTCGCACCCTGCTGTTCATGCCGCTGGCGCACGTGTTCGCCAGGTTCATCGAGGTGCTCTGCATCCCCGCCGGCGCCGTGCTGGGCCACAGCCCCAGCACCGTGACTCTGCTCGACGACCTCGGCTCCTTCCGGCCGACGTTCATCCTCGCGGTCCCGCGCGTCTTCGAGAAGGTCTACAACTCGGCCGAGCAGAAGGCGGCGGCGTCCGGCAAGGGCGCGATCTTCCAGCGGGCCGCCAAGACCTCGATCGTCTACTCCCGAGCCCTCGACGACCCGCGCGGGCCGAGCCTGTGGCTGCGGGTGCAGCACAAGGTGGCGGACGCGCTCGTGCTGCACAAGCTGCGCAACGCCCTGGGTGGCCAGGCGCGGTGGGCCGTCTCGGGCGGCGCCCCCCTCGGGGAGCGCCTCGGCCACTTCTACCGGGGCCTGGGCCTCAACGTTCTCGAGGGCTACGGGCTGACCGAGACCACCGCCCCCGCGACGGTGAACCGACCCGGTCGGGGCACCAAGATCGGCAGCGTCGGGCTGCCGCTGCCCGGCAGCGGGGTCCGTATCGCGGCGGACGGGGAGGTCGAGCTCAAGGGCATCCAGGTGTTCCGTGGCTACCACAACAACGAGGCTGCGACCGCCGAGGCCATGCACGACGGCTGGTTCCGGACCGGTGACCTCGGCGCCCTCGACGAGCAGGGGTACCTGCGGATCACCGGGCGCAAGAAGGAGATCATCGTCACGGCCGGCGGCAAGAACGTCGCGCCCGCCGTGCTCGAGGACCGCATCCGTGCCCACCCCCTGATCAGCCAGGTCGTCGTCGTCGGTGATCACCGGCCCTTCATCGGGGCGTTGATCACGCTCGACCCCGAGGGCGTGCCCGGGTGGCTCTCCGCCCACGGCAAGCCGCCGATGACGCTCGAGGCCGCAGCCAAGGACGCCGACGTCCTGGCGTCGCTGGACAAGGCGGTCGAGAAGGCGAACCGGGCCGTGTCGCGGGCCGAGTCGGTGCGCAAGTACCGGATCCTCGACACGGACCTGACCATCGCGAACGGCTACCTCACGCCGAAACTCAGCATCCGGCGCAACGAGGTGCTCAAGGACTACGCGGGCGAGATCGACGCGCTCTACGACGGACCCGCGCAGGACTGACGGCTCACACCGCACGCAGACGCAGGGGCGGGACGAGACCCGACGCCGCGAGCACGCCGATGGCGTGCTGCTCCGCGGCGTCGAGCTCGACCGCCCCTGCGGCGTTCCCGGCCACCCGGACCGGTACCTCCTGCGGGGTGGCGCGGCGCACCGGGATGGTCAGGAACGTCACGACGCAGTCGGCACACGCGGCGCCGCGCTCCGTGCAGGTGTCGCAGTCGATGATCATGCCGCGGACGCTAGCGACGACCACCGACACGGTGAGTCACAGGCGCTGCAGGCGCGCGACCAGCGTGCTGGACGGTACGACCCACGCGCCGGCCGCCTCCACGTCGCGGACCACCTCCTGGTCGCTGGTGACGACGACGAGGACGCGCCCCGGTGGCTCGGCGTGGACCAGCCGCCTGATCAGGTCGTCCGCGATCTCGCCGGCGGTGAACAGGACGCGGACGCCGCGCGCAGACCCCCCGGGCGCCTGCTGCGGCCCGTCCTGCCCGTCGAAGCAGCAGGTGATCTCGGCGCCCGTGCGGGCCCCCAGCGCGGCGAGGCCGTCGACCAGGCGACGACGCTGGTCCGCCAGCGAGAGCCCGGAGTACCCGGACTTCGACACGTTGTAGCCGTCGACCACCAGGTGCGCCCAGGGCTGACGGAGGAGCTCGTCGAGCAGCTCGGGGTCGTCGACCGAACGCCCACGCGATCCGGGTCGCGGCACAGCCCGATCCACGGTCGGGCTGACCAGGTCGGCCGGCAGGTCCGCGACCGGTGGCAGAGCCAGCTCCGAGCGCAGCCCGCTCGCCGCGTCGACGATCGTGTCGAGCAGCAGACGCACCCGCGTGTCGGCGAGCTTGCGGGCCGCACGCATCTCGGCACGGGCCGCCGTCCGCTCCGCCTGCGCCGACCGCCGCTCGTCCCGGGCCTGCCGCAGCTCGTCGGCCGCGCGGGACTGGGCGGCCTGGGCTGCGTCCAGCGCGACGCGGGCCTCCTCGGCGACCCGTCGCCCCTCGCTGCGCGCGCGGTCGGCGTCCGAGCGCAACCTGCGCAGCTCGCGCTGCAGCGCCGTGAGCTCCTCCTGCGCGGACCGCGCCTCCTCGCGCGCCGTGGCCGCGTCCGACCGGAGCCGCTCCGCGTCGGCCTGAGCCCGTTCGAGCCTCGCCCGGGCCTGTCCCCCGTCGTCGACGACCGGTACCGGCAACAGGTCCCGCCACCCCGGGTTGCCCAGGAGCCAGGCGCCCGTCGCGGCACCCACCGAGGGCGCCGCGGGCTCGGGCGAGTCCGGCGCCACCCCGGCGGCGAGCTCCGGGTTCGTCTGCGCCCACACCCGCGCGACGCGCGCCCGGAAGGCGTCGTCCTGCAGTGCCGCCCACAGCGGTCCCGCACCTGCGCTCGCACGACGGCGCGGGGCGAACCGGTGCACGGCACGCAGGGCGGGCGGCACCTCGGTCGGCTCGGCGGCGCCCAGGACATCCGCCGCGAGCTGGACCAGGGCAGCCTTCACCGCCGTCGGCACCGCCCCGGCGTCCTCGCCGGTCACCTCCGCAGCGTTCATGCCCAGCACCCTAGGCTGCCCGGGACGTGCGACGGCCCGGCGGCCACCCTCGCGGGCGACCGCCGGGCCGGCGACGCGACGTCAGGGCGTCGTCGCACCCAGGACGTAGGAACCGGAACCGGAGTACGCCAGGACGACGTACCGGTAGGTGCCGGCCGTGCCGGAGTACGTGATCGCCTCGTTCGCCGAGGCCGTCGTGCCCTGCGCCACGGTCGACCAGGTCGAGCCGCTCCGCTTCTGCAGGTACAGGTCGAAGTCGGCGCCCGACGGGCCCGCGAGGCAGAGCCGGATGGTCCCGCTGCGCGACACGGTCACCGAGCCGCCGGACGGCTGCGCGACGGCCGCACCGGAGCTGAGGGTGCCCTGGTAGCTGCTCGCGTAGCCGGAGCAGGCCGTCGTCGGTGGCGGCGTGGTTCCTCCACCGCCCGTGATCAGCGTCAGCCCGTACGCGGACAGGATCTCGTTGACCGGCTGGAAGTAGGTGGTGCCCCCCGAGGAGCAGTTCCCGGACCCGCCGGACGTCACACCCTGGGCCTGGTTGCCTGCGATGAGCGAGCCGCCCGAGTCACCCGGCTCGGCGCACACGTTCGTGCGGATCAACCCGCTGACCGTCCCCTGCGCGTACGTGACGCTCGCTCCTCGGGACTGGATCGTCCCGCAGCGCCAGCCGGTGGTCGAACCCGAGCGGCAGACCGCGGCACCGACGGCCGCATCGGTCGAGCCGGCGACGGACACGCGGGTGCCGTCGTAGCGGTTGACCGCGCCGACCGGCGTGTTGCCCGACGCGGCGGCGACCCACGCGTAGTCGTTGCCGGGGAAGCTCGACCCGCGGAACGTCCCGCTCGGCGACGCGGTCGTCGCACCGACCCTCCCGCAGTGCCCCGCGGAGACGAAACCGCCGGTCACGGCGAAGCCGACCGAGCACCGCGAGGTGCCGCCGATCGTGTACGCGTTCCCGCCGACGATGTCGATGAAGGTCCTGGGCGCCTCCTCGGTCGCCTCGAACGTCACCGAGCCGGCCGGCACGCCGGCCCGCGCCACCAGGTCCTGCGCCGCCGCCTCGCCACCCGGCCGCACGGAGACCACGACGGAGTTGGTGGTGACGTCGACGTACCAGCTGGGAACCTGGTCGGGAGCGTCCAGCCGCGCCGCGTCGAGCGACGCCTGCCACTGCTCGAGCTCCGCCAGCGTGTGGTCGACCACGACCGCCCTGGCACCCGCCGCCCGGACGGCGGCCGCAGCGGTGCCGTCGGCGACCCCGACGTACATCACGTTCTTCGTCGGGTCGACCCACGCCCCCGCGTAGGTCGCACCGAGCCGTTGCGCGAGGTCGTCGCGGATGCTCGAGGCCCGCGCCTGGAACGTCAGTCGGGAGCCCGCGTCGGAGCGGCTGATGCCGAGGTCGCGTTCCAGGGCACGCGCGATGCCGGGGTCCACCTTCGGCGCGATGCCGAGCTGGTCCGGTCGGACCGATCCCGGGTCGGACGGCGCCGCCGTCGATCCCAGCGCCATCGGTCCCGCCAGGAGCGCGCCGGCGGCACACGCCGTCACCGCGACCCTCCAGGTGTGTCGGGTCATGTCAGTCGTCCTCTCAGTCGGTCACCTCGGCTTCCACGTCAGTCACGCTACTCGTGACAACGGTCAGAAAACAGATCACTGTCGCATTTCATCGGGCCGGACGAGCAGGGGCCCGCGGGCGTCCGTCAGGTCGTGGACGCACCCCTGTGATGCGACGCACCGCCGCGGGAACCGGGGTTGTCGGTGGCCGTGGGTAGCGTCGCCACCATGCCCCCGGCCCGCCGCCTACGCCCCGTCTGGGCCGACGCCTCCATCGACCCCGCCGCTCGCCCGGTACAGCTCACGCTCGACCAGCTCGGCACGCCGCTGTCCGACGTCACGTTCGTCGTCGTCGACCTTGAGACCACCGGGGGGACGCCCGCCGACTGCGCGATCACCGAGATCGGCGCCGTCAAGGTGCGCGGGGGCGAGGTGCTGGGCGAGTTCCAGACGCTCGTCGACCCCGGCGGCCCCGTCCCGCCGTTCATCCAGGTCCTCACGGGCATCACCACGACGATGCTGATCGGCGCCCCACCGATCGAGCGGGTCCTGCCGAGCTTCCTGGAGTTCTCGCGCGGTGCCGTGCTCGTGGCGCACAACGCCCCCTTCGACGTCGGCTTCCTCAAGGCGGCGGCGGCCCGCACCGGACACGCCTGGCCGGGCAACCAGGTGGTGGACACCGTCCGGCTCGCTCGCCGTGTCGTCACCCGGGACGAGGCGCCGAACCACAAGCTGTCCACGCTCGCCGCGCTGTTCGGCACCACCGTGACGCCGAACCACCGGGCCCTGTCCGACGCGCAGGCGACGGTCGACGTGCTGCACGCGCTCCTCTCGCGGCTCGCCCCCCTCGGCGTCACGCACCTCGAGGACCTGGCGACCGCGACCGACCCGGTGCCCGAGGACGTGCGCCGCAAGCGCACGCTCGCGGACGGCCTGCCCGACTGTCCCGGCGTCTACCTCTTTCGCGGGCCCGGGGAGGAGGTGCTGTACGTCGGAACCTCCACCACGTCCCTGCGCCAGCGCGTCCGGTCGTACTTCACCTCGGCGGAGAAGCGCAGCCGGATGGTCGAGATGGTGCGTGTCGCGCACCGCGTCGACCCGGTGCCGTGCGCCACGCCACTCGAGGCGCGCGTCCGTGAGCTGCGCCTGATCGCCGCGCACTCCCCCCGGTACAACCGCCGGTCCCGGTTCCCCGAGCGCATGCCGTGGGTCCGCCTCACATCGGAGCCGTACCCGAGGCTGTCGGTCGTGCGCGAGGTGAAGGACGAGGACGGTGCCACCTACATCGGCCCGTTCTCGTCGTCGTCCTCGGCGCAGCTGGCGGTGGATGCCCTGCACGAGGCCTTCCCGATCCGGCAGTGCACCCGCCGGCTCCCGCTGCTCGCCGCCGCGGGCGCGTCGGCGTGCGTCCTGGCGGGGATGGGCAAGTGCGGTGCCCCGTGCACCGGCCACCAGGACGCGTCCGGCTACGCGACGGTCGTCGAGCGCGTCCGGCACGCGATGCTCGCGGACGCCAGACCGGTCGTGGAGGCGCACGCTGACCGGATCTCGTCGCTGGTGGCACAGGAACGCTTCGAGGAGGCCGCGACCGTCCGTGACCGGCTGGGCGGCTTCCTGCGCGGTGCCGCGCGCGCCCAGCGGTTCGCTCCCCTCGCGTCGAACGCGGAGCTGGTCGCCGCACGACGGTCGGACGACGGGGGCTGGGAGCTCGTGCTCGTCCGCTACGGGCGGCTGGCCGGGACCGCGCGGGTCGACCGGCGGACCGACCCCCTGCCGGCGATCGACACGCTCCGGGCCACCGGCGAACGCGTGGAGCCCGCAGTCGCGCCCGCCACCGCCGCGCACCCGGAGGAGACCGACCTGATCCTGGCGTGGCTGGACAAGCCCGGTGTGCGGCTCGTCGCGGTGGACATGCCGTGGGCGTGCCCGGTGCGCTCCGCCGAGTCGCTGGGCGACCCGGCGGCGGCCGTCGCCACCGTGGTGCGACCCCGACTCGCCACGGCCGAGGACGGCCGCGTCGTCCAGCTCGTGCCCGCCTCGGACGGAGCCGACGGTGAGCGCGAGCTCGACGTGGCCGAGGCGCGCCCGGTCACCATGGACCTCGACGACGCGCGGGTCATCCCCCTGCGCATCCGCCCGCCGCGCACGGCATGATGACGAGCATGCTGACTGCCATCGTGCTCATCGACGCGGACGCCGCCAAGATCCCGGAGGTCGCCGCGGCGATCGCCGACCTCGCGGGCGTCAGCGAGGTCTACTCGGTCACCGGGGAGGTGGACCTGATCGCGATGGTCCGCGTCCGCGAGCACGACGATCTCGCCGACGTCATCGCCGACAAGGTGAGCAAGATCGACGGCGTCATCCGCACGCAGACCTACATCGCGTTCCGCACGTACTCGCAGCACGACCTGGAACAGGCGTTCGCCCTCGGGTTGGAGGACTGAGCCGGAGCGCAGCGGAGTGTGAGGGGCGCGGAGCGTCATTCGCACGGAGCGGAGCGCAGGCTCAGGCCGACCACAAGCACAGGGACTGACGGCGACCCACGCGCGAACGCGACCACGTCACTCCCACCGAGCGGAGCGCAGGCTCAGGGACTGAGCCCCACCCCTCAGGCGGCGCTCGCCGCTCGCCAGCGAGCCAGGACCTCTGCCGCGGCCCCGCTGTCCAGCGATGCGCGCGCGTGCTCGCTCCCGGCGGCGAACCTCTCGACGAGGCTCCCGCCCGAGGTCCCCGGCAACGTGCCGTCGGCCACCAGAGCCGCCGCGGTGTTCAGCACCACGGTCTCGCGCACGGGACCGGCCTCGCCGTCAAGCAGCCGCCGGGCGACGTCGGCGTTGTAGTCCGCCTTCTCGCCCCGCAAAGACTCCAGCTGCACCCGGCCGACGCCGAGCTCGGCCTCCCAGTCGATGACCGACTCGGTGACCCGGCCGTCCCGGACCTCCCAGAGACGCGTCGGACCGGTCGGTGCGATCTCGTCGAGCCCGTCCTCGCCACGGAAAACCATCGCGCTGGCACCGCGCCGGGCGAGGACGCCCGCCATGAGGGGCGCCATCCGTGCATCGGCGACCCCGATCGCGGCGGACCGCGGCTGGGCGGGGTTGGTGAGCGGCCCGAGGAAGTTGAAGGCGGTGCCGATCCCCAGCTCGGTGCGCGCGGCGGCGGTGTGCCGGAACGAGGGGTGGAACACCTGCGCGAAGCAGAAGGTGATGCCCACCTCGGTGGCCAGCTCGGCGACGCGAGCCGGCGAGTGGTCGAGCCGGATGCCGAGTGACTCCAGCACGTCGGCGGACCCGGACGAGGAAGAGGCGGCACGGTTCCCGTGCTTGACGACGGTGATTCCGGCGCCGGCGACCACGAGGGCCGACATCGTCGAGATGTTGACCGTGTGCGAGCGGTCGCCCCCCGTGCCGACGATGTCCAGCGTCCGGCCGGGGACCTCGATCCGCACGGCGTGCGCGAGCATCGTGTCGGCCAGCGCCGTGAGCTCGGCGACCGACTCGCCCTTCGTCTTCAGCCCGACGAGGAACGCCGCCACCTTGGGCGTGGACGCCGCCCCGGTCATGATCTCCGACATCGCCCAGGACGTCTGCTCGGGGCTGAGGTCACGCCGCGCCGCGAGCGTGGCGAAGAGGTCGGGCCAGGCCGGCGTCGCGGGGGCGTCGGTCATCGGGTGACGGCGGGCGTCTCGATGATCGCCGCGACGGCGTCGTGGAGCACGACCGGGTCCAGCGGACGGCTCACGACGGCGTCGGCGTTCGACCACGAGGCGAGCCAGGCGTCCTGCGGTCGACCGGTGAGGACCATGGTCGGGGGGCAGCGGTAGATCTCGTCCTTGAGCTGGCGCGCGAGCCCCATGCCGCCGACCTTGTCCGCCTCGCCGTCGAGGATGAGCAGGTCCAGCCCGCCGGCCTCGACGCGGGTGATCACGGCGGGGCCGGTGGCGACCTCGACCCACTCGATGTCGGGGGCGCCGCGGCGGAGCCGGCGACCGACTGCGAGCCGCACCTGCTGGCGGACGTCCACGTCGTCGCTGTACAGGAGGATCCGCGGCCCGGGGGTGGCGGATGCGTGGTCGGTCTGCACCGTGCTCATGAAAAGAGGTCCTCACTCGTCGTCGACGTGCTCCTGGGGGATTCTGGCACGCCTCGTCCCGCCTGCGTGAGGCGGCCGGGGCACGTGTCTGCGCGGCGCCTAGCAGACCGGGAGCGACGCGCCGGATCCGGCGGCGTCACGGCGAGGCGTGCGCGGACCGCGAGCGGCCGCAGAACCGCGTGATCTCCTGGTCCGGTCTCGCCGGGACGCCCCGGATCATGACGATGTGACATTTACCTGCGGTATGCCGGGGGGCCTAACGTCCCATGCGCGGGTGTCATCAGCCATAATGGCGATTGTGTCGACCGCAACGGCTGCCCCGCGCACCAGCCCCCACGTGAGTGTCAACCGACCGAACCCCGTGTCGGTGGGGACGATCGTCTGGCTGGCCAGCGAGCTCATGTTCTTCGCTGGCCTCTTCGCCATGTACTTCACGCTGCGAGGAGCAGCGCCGGAGTCGTGGGCGGAGAACACCCCCAAGCTGAACATCACCTTCGCGGCGATCAACACCACGGTGCTGGTCCTGTCGTCGGTGACGTGCCAGATGGGCGTGTGGGCCGCCGAGCGGTTCCAGCCGGTACGCACGGGCTCGCTGCTCCAGGTGAACCGCTGGGGCATGAACGAGTGGATGTCGCTGACGTACCTCATGGGCGCGTTCTTCATCGGCGGCCAGATCTTCGAGTACGCCGAGCTGGTGCACCAGGGTCTGACCATCTCCTCGAGCCCCTACGGCTCGGTCTTCTACCTGACGACCGGCTTCCACGGCCTGCACGTGGTCGGTGGCCTGATCGCCTTCCTGGCGCTGCTCGGTCGCTCCTTCAGCGCCAAGCGTTTCGGCCACCACGAGGCCACGACCGCGATCGTGACGTCGTACTACTGGCACTTCGTCGACGTCGTGTGGATCGCGCTCTTCGCCGTGATCTACCTCCTGAAGTAGAGACGGCGGGCGCCTTCGCCCATCGACTCGTTGTTCCCCCTATCCCCCATGTGTGAGACGAGGATCGATCCGTGAAGGCACTCGCAGCCCGCAGGCATGACCGGCGTGCGCCGGTCCTGCTGCTCCTGCTGGCGCTGCTGCTCACCGGTGGCCTGTACGCGGTGCTGGCACCGACGTCGGCCGACGCGACGCCTGTCAAGGCGAGCACCAACGACATCGCGACCGGCGAGAAGCTGTTCCAGGCCAACTGCGCCACGTGCCACGGACCGGCCGCGTCCGGTACGGAGGACGGCCCCTCACTCATCGGCGTCGGCGCCGCGTCGGTCGACTTCCAGGTCGGAACCGGCCGCATGCCCATGCAGGCCAACGGGCCGCAGGCGCTCGCGAAGCCGGTGCAGTTCGAGCAGGAGCAGATCAACCAGCTCGCCGCGTTCGTGGCGTCGCTGGGTGCGGGCCCCGCCATCCCCACCGAGGAGCAGGTCGACCCCGCACTCGGTGACGTGGCGAACGGCATGCTGATCTTCCGGACCAACTGCGCGATGTGCCACAACGCCGTCGGTGCCGGCGGTGCCCTGTCCGAGGGCAAGTTCGCGCCGAACCTGTGGGGCACCACCCCCACCCACCTCTACGAGGCCATGCAGACGGGCCCCCAGTCGATGCCGGTGTTCAACGACGCCAACATCACGCCCGAGGAGAAGCGCGACGTCATCGCGTACGTCGCCGACCAGGGCAAGACGTCTCCCGGCGGGCTCGACCTCGGCTCGTTGGGCCCGGTCAGCGAGGGCCTGTGGGCCTGGGTCGTCGGCATGGGCCTGCTCATCAGCGCAGCAGTCTGGATCGGAGCGAAGTCCTCGTGAGCAACCACGACACGGGCCACGGGGCCGACGACAACGAGCTCGTCGCCCGCACGCCGGGCGCCCTGCCCGACCGGTTCGAGGACCCGGGCCACCCGGAGCACCACGACCGCATGGGCGACACGGACCCGAAGGCCAACAAGCGCGCAGAGCGCCAGGTCGTCGTTCTCTTCGCGATCTCGGTCCTCGCCACCATCGGCTTCCTGATCGCCTACTTCGCCCTCCCGCCGGGTGAGACCGCCGACTCGATGCTGCGCTCGAACCTCGCGCTCGGTCTCGGGCTGGCACTGTCGCTGCTCGGCATCGGGCTCGCCGCGGTGCACTGGGCCAAGGCACTCATGAACGACCACGAGAAGTCCGAGGATCGCCACCAGCTGCGCAGCTCCGACAAGGACCGCGAGGCCGCCGTCGAGGTGCTCAAGGAAGGCGCCGCAGACTCGGCCATCGGCCGGCGCGGCGTGCTGCAGGGCGCCATGATCTCCGCGCTCGCGCTCTTCCCCCTCGCGATCGTCGTGCCCATCGTCGGCAACGCCGGCGGCGAGTGGAACGTCGGCGCGTTCCGCCACACGTTCTGGCGCAAGGGCCGCAAGTTGATGACGGACCCGTCGAACCGGCCGATCAAGGCCGCCGACGTGACCATCGGCTCCGTCTTCCACGTCATCCCGGAGGGCATCAACGAGTCGGAGAACCCGCTCAACGAGAAGGCCAAGGCCGTCGTCCTCCTGGTCCGGCTGGACCCGGCGGACCTCAAGGAGGCCGAGGACCGCAAGGGCTGGTCCTACGACGGCATCGTCGCGTACTCCAAGATCTGCACCCACGTGGGTTGTCCGGTCGCGCTGTACGAGCAGCAGACCCATCACCTCCTCTGCCCGTGCCACCAGTCGACGTTCGACGTGGCCGACGGCGCGAAGGTCGTGTTCGGACCGGCCAAGCGGCCCCTGCCGCAGCTGCCGATCACCGTTGACGACGAGGGCTACCTGATCGCGCAGAGCGACTTCACGGAGCCCATCGGCCCGAGCTACTGGGAGCGTCTCAAGTGACGACCACGGCCACCTCCACCGCCGGCGGGAAGCTCGCCGGCCCCGCGGACTACCTCGACCAGCGCACGGGTGTCGGGACGTTCGTCAAGACGTTCGCCCGCAAGATCTTCCCGGACCACTGGTCGTTCCTGCTGGGCGAGATCGCGCTGTTCAGCTTCGTCACCCTGCTGATCTCGGGTGTCTTCCTCACGCTCTTCTTCGTGCCGAGCATGAACGAGGTGCACTACGAGGGCCCCTGGGCCGCCATGAACGGTGTCGAGATGTCCGAGGCGTTCGCCTCGACGCTGCGGCTCTCGTTCGAGGTGCGCGGCGGACTGCTCATGCGGCAGATCCACCACTGGGCTGCCCTGATCTTCATGGCCTCGATCGTCACCCACATGATGCGGGTGTTCTTCACGGGCGCGTTCCGCAAGCCGCGCGAGGTCAACTGGGTCGTCGGCTTCGTGCTGATGATCCTCGGCCTGGCCGCCGGCTTCACCGGCTACTCGCTGCCCGACGACGTGCTCTCCGGCAACGGTCTACGGATCACCGACGGCGTCGTGAAGGCCATCCCGATCATCGGCAGCTACACGTCGATCTTCCTGTTCGGCGGCGAGTTCCCGGGCCACGACCTGATCCCCCGCCTGTTCACGGTGCACATCCTGCTGGTGCCCGGCATCATCCTGGCGCTCATCGCGCTGCACCTGTTCTTCGTCGTGCTGCACAAGCACACGCAGTACCCGGGCTCCGGCAAGTCCGACAAGAACGTCGTCGGCTACCCGCTGTTCCCGATCTACGTGGCGAAGGCCGGCGGCTACTTCTTCATCGTCTTCGGCGTGATCGCCCTGATGGCGGCGACGATGACGATCAACCCGGTCTGGAACTACGGACCGTACGACCCGTCACCGGTCTCCGCGGGAGCCCAGCCGGACTGGTACATGCTGTTCCTCGAGGGAGCTCTGCGCCTCATGCCGGGGCAGGCGGAGATCGTGCTGCTCGGCTTCACCATCCCCCTGAACGTGATCATCCCGGGGATGGTCGTCCCGGGGATCCTGTTCGGGCTGCTCGCCACGTACCCGTTCATCGAGGCGGCGGTGACCGGCGACAAGCGCGAGCACCACGTGCTCGACCGGCCGCGCAACCGCCCGTTCCGCACCGCGCTGGGCGTCTCGGTGCTGACGGCGTTCTTCATCCTCATCCTGGCCGGGTCCAACGACCTCATCGCGACTCACTTCGACCTGTCGCTCAACGACATCACCGGGGTGTTCCGCGTCCTGTTCTTCGTCGGCCCGTGGTTCGCCTTCTGGGTGACGAAGCGCATCTGCCTCGGGCTGCAGCGCAAGGACCGCGAGCTGGTCCTGCACGGACACGAGACGGGACGCATCGTGCGGTTCGCCAACGGTGAGTACATCGAGGTGCACAAGCCGCTGGACGCGCACGAGCGCTGGCTCCGGGTGCAGCACGAGGCGATCCGTCCGCTGGAGATCGAGCCGGCGGAGGACGCCCGAGGCGTGCGTCGCAAGGGTTACCGCAAGGACCAGCTGCGTCAGCGCATCTCCCGGATCTTCTACGAGGACCGCGTCGAGCCGGTGACGCCCGCCGAGCTGGCGGCCTCCCACTCGCACGGCGAGCACGACGCGATCGCGCCCGTCGACGAGCACGCACCGGCGCAGCTGACCGGTACGGGCGGCGGACAGCACCTGGTGGATCCGCAGGATGAGACGGCCCCCGACGGGCGGAATCGCTGATCCTGGGAAAGAGTTGAGCGTGGAGTCGGGCGGCTCGCCATCACGGCGAGCCGCCCGCTCACTTTCACAGAGGGGACCGCGGCACGCGGTCCCGGACCGACGTAGGAGAGGTGTACTCACGCATGGCTGACTACTCGCTTCCGGATCTGCCCTACGACTACGCGGCACTCGAGCCGCACATCTCGGGCAGGATCATGGAGCTGCACCATGACAAGCACCACGCCGCGTACGTGACGGGCGCCAACACGGCCCTCGAGAAGCTCGCCGCGGCCCGCGCCGCCGATGACTTCGCCGCCGTGAACCTGCACGAGAAGAACCTCGCGTTCAACCTCGGCGGCCACGTCAACCACTCCGTGTTCTGGCAGAACCTCTCCCCCGAGGGTGGCGACAAGCCCACCGGTGAGCTCGCGGCCGCCATCGACGAGTTCTTCGGCTCGTTCGAGGGGTTCCAGAAGCACTTCGCTGCCACCGCGCTCGGCATCCAGGGCTCCGGCTGGTCCATCCTCGCCTGGGACTCCATCGGCCAGAAGCTCGTGATCGTGCAGCTGTACGACCAGCAGAGCAACATCGCGCTCGGCCTGGTGCCGGTCGTCGTGCTGGACATGTGGGAGCACGCCTTCTACCTGGACTACGTCAACGTCAAGGCGGACTACGTCAAGGCGTGGTGGAACATCGTGAACTGGGCCGACGCCGCGGCGCGGTTCGACCGTGCGCGCACGCAGACCGCCGGGCTCATCGTCCCCGTCTGATCGTCCCCGTCTGAGCGCTCCGTCGACGAAGGCCGGCCCGACGGGCCGGCCTTCGTCGCGTCCGGGTGGTTCAGGAGTTGCGCTGGAGCGTCCCGACCACGACGCCCTCCGGACCGACGAAGACGAGGTTCTCCCCCTCGAGCGTGGCCTTCACGGACAGCGACAGCCACGTGTCGACGCTCGGGCACGCCATCCGCGTCACCGCCCACGGACCGAAGGCCACCTGGGTGCCGTCCTGCTCCCAGGTCCCGAGCATCCGGTTGCACCCGTCGGTCCCCGTGGCCGTGCCGTCGTCGTCCAGCGCGAGCGAGGCGGTCCCCTCGGTGTCCTGGACGCCCCACAGACCGCCGAGGTCGGCGACCGCGCCAGACGACCCTGGGCTCCCCGCGGCCGCACCGCACGCGGTCAGGCCGACGACGAACCCCGCCAGGAGCGCGGACCGCAGCACCGGCGCCTGGCCGGTCACGACCGCTCCAGCGTCCCGATCACTGCGTCGTTCTCGCCGATGACCGTCAGCTCGTCACCCGCGAGGGTCGCGGAGTCGGCGCCGGACAGCCACGTGTCGACGCCCTCGCACGCCATCATGGTCGCCGCCAGGTTGCTGAAGTCGATGTCGTCCTCGTCGAGCTCCCACGTCCCGTTCAGCTGGTTGCAGCCGTCGGAGCCGGTCACGGTGCCGTCGGATGCGAGCTCCAGGCTCACGGCGGGGTCGGAGCCCGGCGCGACCCACTCACCGACGATGTCCTGTGAGCTCAGGGGGGCGCTGGACTCAGGTTCGGGGTCCGGGTCGGAGCAGCCGACCAGGGCGACGGAGAGCCCGACCAATGCGAGGGCTGCCCAGGATCGCCTCATGCCACCGACGCTAGCGCAGAGCGCGCGAGAAGGCCCGCCCCCGGAACGGGGCGGGCCTTCTCGTCGCTGCAGCGGCTCAGTGCGCGTGCTGGCCGCGGGAGAACTCGAACACCCAGCCGACCAGGCCGATGACGCCGACGGCGACGCCGATGTACACGAGCCACCAGCCGATCGCGAGGCCGGCGAACACGACGGCGGCAGCGGCGCCGAGCACCAGCGGCCACCAGCTCCACGGGCTGAACACGCCCTGGTCGCCCGCACCCTGCTCGATCTCACCCAGCGGGTCGTCCTCGGGGCGGGCGTCGATCCGGCGGGACAGCAGCGCGAAGTAGGCGCCGATCATGCCCACCAGGCCGCCGACCAGCGGGATGCCCACCGTGCCGACCGGCTCGCCGCCGCTCCAGGCGGCGTAGATCAGCCCGACCGGGACGAAGAACAGGACGCCGTACAGGAAGAGTCTCGCCTCGAACTTCATCGCGTCCCCCCCTCGGTGTCCGGGCGGTCGTCGACGATGGTCGCGGTCGACTGCTCCTGCTCACCCTTGTCGTTGGCCATGCGGTCGGCGGCGACGTCCTGCTCGCCGCGCCGGTCGGCCTCCCAGTCCATGGGGCCGGGGTCGGGCTCGACGTGGTCCATGGCGGCGACCTCGGGGTGGTGCAGGTCGAACGCGGGACGCTCCGAGCGGATCCGGGGCAGCGACGTGAAGTTGTGCCGCGGCGGCGGGCAGCTGGTGGCCCACTCGAGCGAGGCACCGTAGCCCCACGGGTCGTCGACCTTCACGAGCGGAGCGTTGCGCCACGTCGTGTAGACGTTCCAGAGGAACGGCAGCGTCGAGGCCGCGAGGATCGCCGCACCGACGGTCGACAGCTGGTTCATCCAGGTGAAGCCGTCCTCGGGCGAGTAGTCCGCGTAGCGGCGCGGCATGCCCTTGACGCCCAGCCAGTGCTGGATCAGGAACGTGGCGTGGAAGCCGATGAAGAGCAGCCAGAAGTGGATCTTGCCCAGCTTCTCGTCGAGCATCCGGCCCGTCATCTTGGGCCACCAGAAGTAGAAGCCCGCGAACATCGCGAACACCACGGTGCCGAAGACGACGTAGTGGAAGTGAGCGACGACGAAGTACGAGTCCGACAGCTGGAAGTCGAGTGCGGGGCTGGACAGGATGATCCCGGTCAGACCGCCGAACAGGAACGTGACCAGGAAGCCGATCGTCCACAGCATCGGCGTCTCGAACGTGAGCTTGCCGCGCCACATCGTGCCGATCCAGTTGAAGAACTTCACTCCCGTGGGCACCGCGATCAGCATCGTCATGAACGCGAAGAACGGCAGCAGCACCGAGCCGGTGACGTACATGTGGTGCGCCCACACGGTCACGGAGAGCGCAGCGATCGCGATCGTGGCGTAGACCAGGCCCTTGTAGCCGAAGATCGGCTTGCGGCTGAAGACCGGCAGGATCTCGGTGACGATGCCGAAGAACGGCAGCGCGATGATGTAGACCTCGGGGTGACCGAAGAACCAGAACAGGTGCTGCCAGAGGATGGCGCCCCCGTTCTCGGGGTTGAACACCTGGGCACCGAGCCGGCGGTCGGCACCAAGGGCGAACAGCGCGGCGGCCAGCGGCGGGAACGCCATGAGCACCAGCAGCGACGTCACCAGGGTGTTCCAGGTGAAGATCGGCATCCGGAACATGGTCATGCCGGGTGCGCGCATGGTCACGATGGTGGTGATGAAGTTGACGGCTCCGAGGATGGTGCCGAAGCCCGTCAGCGCGAGGCCGAACACCCACAGGTCTCCACCGAGCCCTGGTGAGTACACGGCGTTCGACAGGGGCGCATACGCGAACCACCCGAACGACGCGGCGCCCTGGGGCGTGAAGAAGCCTGCGGCGGCGATGGTGCCGCCGAAGGCGTACAGCCAGTAGGCCAGCATGTTCAGCCGCGGGAACGCCACGTCGGGCGCGCCGATCTGCAGGGGCATGATCACGTTGGCGAAGCCGGCGAACAGAGGTGTGGCGAACAGCAGCAGCATGATCGTGCCGTGCATGGTGAACGCCTGGTTGTACTGCTCGCGGGACTGGAAGACCTCCATGCCCGGGGCGAAGAGCTCGGCGCGGATGAGCAGCGCCAGGATGCCGCCGATGGCGAACCAGACGAACGACGTGATCAGGTACAGGTACCCGATCGTCTTGTGGTCGGTCGAGGTGATCCACTTGATCACCGAGCGACCGAGGCTCTGGCGCGACGGCGCCAGCCCGGGGATGTGCTCCACGACGGCGGCCATCAGTTCTCGCCTTCCTTGGGAGCGGTCTCGACGTCCTGCTGGCGGCTGTACTCGAGGCCGAGCGCGCCTTCCTGGCCCTTGGCGCGAAGCTCCTCGATGTGGGCGTCGTACTCCTCCTGGGAGACGACGCGCACCGTGAAGAGCATCGAGGAGTGGAACTCACCGCAGAGCTCGGCGCACTTGCCGGCGTACACGCCCTCCTGCTGGGGGACGACCTGGAACGTGTTCGTCTTGCCCGGGATCATGTCGAGCTTGAACAGGAACGACGGGACCCAGAACGAGTGGATGACGTCACGCGCGTCCAGCGTGAACTCGACGCGCTTGTCGACCGGCAGGTACAGCGTGACCTGGTCGGCGAGCGAGCCGGTCCCGGCGGTGCCGATGTCCTGCGCCTGCTGCCCGGTCTCGTAGACGTCCTCGTCGAGGTAGTTGAAGTCCCAGCTCCACTGCTTGCCGATGGCCTGCACGTGGACGTCGGCCTCCGCGGAGGTGTCGACGAGCGCGGTGGTGTCGCGGTTCGTGTAGTAGAAGAGGACCCCGACCATGATGATCGGCAGGATCACGTACATGACCTCGAGCGGCACGTGGTACCGGAGCTGCACGGGGAGGGTGTCGTCACCCTTGCGCTTCCGGTAGACGGCGACGCACCACAGGATCAGGCCCCAGGTGATGACGCCGACGATGAGCGCCGCGATCCATGAGCCGACCCACAGGCTGGTGACCCGGCCGGTCTGGTCGGTGATCTCGGCTTCCGAGCTGCCGGGGAGCCAGCCGCGCTGCACCTCGGCGGTACAACCGCTCAGTGCGACGACGACGACGCCCAGCAGACTGGCCAGCAGCAGAGCTGGTCGTCGCGTACGACGGGGGGTGTCCGGGTGCAACGGGGGACCTCTCACTCGCGTCCCGTCAGCACCCCCGCCTTGCTGCAGGGCACCACCCGGGACCTTCGTCCTCAATTCGAGCAGCCTAGCGCGCCGACCAGCCCCTTTCGTGCTGGCGACGCCCGTTGACGACACAGTGTCAGCACCATCACTAACCGATGCCTTCACCGGGCACGTCGCTCGGTACGGGACCGAGGATCGACGTCCCGCGCCTGGTCACGCCCCCCGCGGGGATACGGTGCCCCCGTGAGCAGCGCTCCCGACCATGATCCCGCCGAGCGGCCGGGCCCGCAGCCTGTGACGCACGCCACTGCCTCCCGGGCCGTCCTGGACGCCGGTGGGCGCGCCCCGCTGCTGCCCGCGGCGCGGACCGCTTTCCTCGAGGCCCTCGACCAGGGCTGGGCCGACCCGCGGCGGCTGCACGCCGAAGGTCGGCGGGCGCGGATGCTGCTCGACGGCGCACGCGAGGCGATCGCCGGCGCCATCGGCGCACGCACGCAGCAGGTCGACCTCGCACCGTCGCACACCGCCGCGCTGCACGCCGCCGTGCGGTCGGTCGCCCGCGGTCGGCGCCGCACCGGGGACCAGGTGGTCGTCGGTGCCGTCGAGCGGGCGGCCGTGCTCAACGCCGCGGACTTCGCGGGCGACCGCGTCACCGTGGCGGTCGACGCGGACGGCCGGGTGGACGCGGACGAGTTCTCTGCGGCGCTCGCGCGCCCGGGGGTCGCGCTCGCCGCGCTGCAGCACGCGAACGGTGAGGTCGGCACGGTGCAGCCGGTCGCCGCCGTGCATGCTGCGGCCCGGACCGCTGGTGTCCCGCTGCTGGTGGATGCGGGGTCCAGCCTCGGTCACGTCGACGTCGCTGAGACGTGGGACCTCCTGGCCGCCGACGCGGGCGACTGGGGCGGACCCGGTGGGCTCGGGGTGCTCGTCACGCGCTCCGGCGTGCGCCGCTCCCCCGACTGGCCCGAGGACGAGGACCGCTGGTTCCCCGGTGGCGTGAGCGTGCCGGCGGCACTGGCCGCCGCGGTCGCGCTCCAGGTGGCGGTCTCCACCCGCGACGCCGAGGACACGGCCCGGCGGCGCCTCGTCGACACCGTCCGGTCCCGCGTCGCCGCCGGGGTCCCCGATGTCGAGGTGGTCGGCCACCCGGTGGAGCGACTCCCCCACGTCGTCACGTTCTCGTGCCTGTACGTCGAGGGCGAGGCGCTCCTGGCGGCCCTGGACGCGCGGGGGTTCGCGGTCGGCTCCGGGTCCGCCTGCACGTCGAGCTCCCTGGAGCCGAGCCACGTGCTCGCGGCCATGGGGGCGCTGACGCACGGCAACATCCGCCTCGCGCTCCCCCGCGGCACCCGCCTGGAGGACGTCGAGCGGTTCCTCGACGAGCTGCCGGGCATCGTGGCGGGCGTCCGCGCGGCGTGGGGGGTCGGTGGCCTGTGACCACGGTCGACGCACGAGGGCTGCGCTGCCCCGCCCCGGTGATCCAGCTGGCGCGGGCCGCCGCGCAGGCGCCCGGAGGCACGGAGCTCACGGTGCTCGCGACCGACCCGGCCGCGGTGCACGACGTCCCGGCGTGGGCCCGCATGCGGGGGCACCAGATGGTGGGCGTGACCGAGCGGGACGGGGTGCACGCCCTGACCGTGCGCACGCACGCATGACAACGGCCCGGCCCCCCAGAGGGGACCGGGCCGGTGCCGAGCGCTCAGGTCAGCTGAACGAGCCACCGCACGCGCAGGCGCTGCCGGCGTTCGGGTTGTCGATGGTGAAGCCCTGCTTCTCGATCGAGTCGGCGAAGTCGATCGTCGCGCCGTCCAGGTACGGGACGCTCATGCGGTCGACGACCACCTCGACGCCGTCGTAGTCCTTGAGGACGTCGCCGTCCAGGACACGCTCGTCGAAGTACAGCTGGTAGATGAGGCCCGAGCAGCCACCGGGCTGGACGGCGACGCGCAGACGCAGGTCGTCGCGGCCCTCCTGCTCCAGCAGGCTGCGGACCTTCGAGGCGGCGAAGTCGGTGAGGAGGACGCCGTGCGTCTCGGTCGCGCCCTGCGTCGCGGTGGTCTCGCTCATGGTGTCTCCTGGGTGCTCGCTCGACAGCAGTTCTCGTACGTCAACCCTCGGTAACAGCGCCACACCCGAGGTTGTTCCCGTCCAGGGTACGACTCCCGCGTCCGACTGCCGCTCAACGTGACCAGGTTCTCGCGACGCGGGCGGAGCGGTCGGCGAGGGAACGCGCCGGATCGGCCAGGGCCGCGGCCACCTGCTCCGGGCTCTCACCGACCGCGTAGGCGGCGGTGATGCCCGCCGCCGACAGCTCACGGCGCCCGACCAGCACCTGCCCGGCGACGACCACGGTCGGGACGGCGTGGGCGAGCGCACGCTGCGCCACCTCCGAGGCCACCTTGCCGTGCAGCGACTGCCAGTCGAACCGACCCTCCCCGGTGACCACCACGTCGTGCCCGGCGATGAGGGCGTCGAGCCCGACGGCGTCCGCCACCAGGACCGATCCGGGGACCAGCCGCGCACCGAGCAGCGCGAGGCCGAACCCCAGGCCCCCGGCCGCCCCGGCGCCCGGCGCCGCGGTGAGCCGCGAGACCGCCGACGTCGCGCGCGAGCCGGCCAGCAGGTCCGGGCGGACGGCGTCCCCGAGGGCAGCCGTGGCCACGTGCGCGAAGTGGCCGAGCGACCGCTCGAGGTCCTGCGCCTGCTCCGCGGTCGCGCCCTTCTGCGGGGCGAAACCGGCGCTGGCGCCCTGCAGCCCCAGCAGAGGGACGTCGACGTCCGTGGCGACGACCAGCTCCACGCCGCGCAGGTGGTCGCGCAGCGCGCGCAGGCCGACGAGGTCGTCCGGAGTGACGGCACCCAGCGCCCCGCCGCCGGCGTCGAGCACGTCCGCCGGTCCGGGCAGCCCCAGCGCACGCGCCAGGCCGACGAGCGCACCCGCACCAGCGTCGTTCGTCGCGGAGCCGCCGAGCCCGACCACCACGCGACGCACCCCTGCGCCGAGCGCGGCGGCGAGCAGCTCGCCCGCGCCGCGGCTGGTGGTCCGTGTCGGGTCGCGCAGCTCGGCCGGCACGAGCGCCAGACCGACGGCCTGCGCCGACTCGACGTAGGCGGTCCCCCCGACGAGCAGGACCACGGCCGGCACCGGGACGCCGACAGGCGAGGTCACAGTGACCGGGATCAGCTCGCCGCCCAGCGCCGCGTGCATCGTGGCGACGAAGCCCGGACCGCCGTCGGACAGCGGGCACGCGGTCACCTCGTCGTGCGGAGCCGTGGATCGCCACGCTCCGGCGATGGCCTGGGCGGCCTCGGCCGCCGTCAGGCTGGAGCCGAAGCTGTCGGGGGCTATGAGCACGCGCACGGCGTGCATCGTGGCACGCTCGGGGGCCGCCGGCGCACGCCCGGGCGTGTGGAAGGATCGCCGCGTGAGCGCGATCACCTTCTCCGAGCCGGCGCCGTCGGCCCTCCTCCTGCTCGGCCGTGGCGTCGATCTGGCGTCGGAGCGCGGCGTCGAGTGCGTCGGCGACCTGCCCGCACCGAGCGACCCCGACCTGGTCGCCCGCGCCCGCGCCGCCCGCGCGGCCCTCGGCTCGCGAGCGTTCGTGCTCGGGCACCACTACCAGCGCGACGAGGTCATCGAGTTCGCCGATGTCACCGGCGACTCCTTCAAGCTCGCTCGCGAGGCGGCGGCGCGGCCCGACGCGGAGTTCATCCTGTTCTGCGGCGTGCACTTCATGGCGGAGTCCGCCGACATCCTGACGTCCGACCAGCAGCAGGTGATCCTCCCGGACCTCGCGGCGGGCTGCTCCATGGCGGACATGGCGGCCATCGACCAGGTCGAGGACGCGTGGGACGTGCTGGTGGACGCCGGCCTGGCCGAGTCCACCGTCCCGGTGACCTACATGAACTCGGCGGCGTCCATCAAGGCGTTCACCGGCCGGCACGGCGGCACCATCTGCACGTCCTCCAACGCGCACGTCGCGCTGCGGTGGGCGTTCGACAAGGTGGGTGGCCTGGGCGCCACCGGCAAGGTCCTGTTCATGCCCGACCAGCACCTGGGGCGCAACACCGCCGTCCAGCAGCTCGGGCTGTCGCTGGACGACTGCGTCGTGTTCGACCCGCGCAAGCCCGGTGGCGGCCTGACCACCCAGCAGCTGCGCGACGCCCGCATGATCCTGTGGCGCGGGCACTGCTCGGTGCACGGCCGGTTCTCCGTCCGCAACGTGACCGACATGCGCGCGGCCGTGCCGGACGTCACGGTCATCGTGCACCCCGAGTGCCAGCACGAGGTGGTGCTCGCCGCGGACCTCGTGGGCTCGACGGAGTACATCGTCAAGGCGCTCGACGCCGCTGCACCCGGCAGCTCGTGGGCCGTCGGCACCGAGCTCAACCTGGTCCGCCGACTCGCCGCCGCGCACCCGGACAAGAACATCCACTACCTCGACTCGACGGTCTGCTTCTGCTCGACCATGAACCGGATCGACCTCCCCCACCTGGTCTGGGCCATGGAGTCCCTGGTGGCGGGTCGGCCCGTGAACCGGATCGTGGTGGACCCGGACGACGCGCACTGGGCGCGGGTGGCCCTGGACCAGATGCTCGCGCTGCCGGGGTACTGACGTGGCCACGGGAAGGCCCCTGCGCGTCGGGATCTTCGTCTTCGACGACGCCGAGGAGCTGGACGTCGTCGGCCCCTACGAGGTGCTTGCGTGGTGGGCGGCCCACTCGCCGCTGCGACCCGAGGTCGTGACGTTCTCGCCCGACGGCAACGGGGTCCGCTGCTCGAAGGGCCTGCGGCTCGTCCCCGACCTCGGCGGCGACGACGTCGGCCCCCTGCACGTGCTCGTGTACCCCGGCGGCAAGGGCACGCGCACGCTGCTGCGCGATCCGGAGCACCTGGACTGGGTGCGGGCGATGCGCGCGTCGACACCGCTGATGACCAGCGTCTGTACGGGCGCGCTCGTGTACGCCGCCGCGGGGCTCCTGGCCGGACGTCCGGCCACCACCCACTGGGGCTCGTTCGACGAGCTGGCCACGCTCGAGCCCACGGTGCTCGCCGACACCGACGCGCGGTTCGTCGACGACGGCGACGTCATCACCTCGGCCGGCGTCTCCGCAGGGATCGACATGGCGCTGCACCTGGTGGCCCGGCTGGAGTCGGTCGACGCCGCCCGCACCGTCCGGCGCGGCATCCAGTACGACCCCGCGCCCCCGGTGTGACCGGCCCGCTGGAAGCCCCCGTGGTCCGGCACGCGCTGCCCCGTGCGCCCCGGCGACCTGGGTTTGAGCGGGCGATGGCGGCCGCACTCCCCCTCGTGGCCGAGATCCCCGGCTTCCGGGGCTTCCACGTCTTCCCTGAACCTACCCGCGGGTAACATCGCGGCGTGACCCGGATGATCCAGCTCGCGCTCGCCACCACCCGCCCGCGCCCGGCCGTCCCCGGGCGAGGGCTCTTCGACCCGTCGGTGACCCGGCTGCGGGTCCGCCTCGGCGACCTGGACTTCTACCGGCACGTCAACAACGGTGTCTACCTGCAGATGATGGACGTCGGGCGCAGCAACTACCTCGCCGACCTGGGCGCGTTCAGCCTGCTCAAGGAGCGCGGCTGGTACCCCGTCGTGGCGTCATCGACCATGTCGTACCGCCGGTCGCTCACGCTCGGACAGCGTTTCGAGATCACCACCCGCCTGCTCGGCTGGGACCCGCGGTGCGCGTACCTGGAGCAGACGTTCAGCCGCGGCGACGAGCACGTCGCCCGCGGGGTCGTCGCGGGGCGGTTCCTCGGCCGGGACGGTTCGCGCATCGCCGCGCCCGACGTCATCGGGCTGCTGGGGACGCACGACGGGCCGTCCCCCGAGCTGCCCGCCGACGTGCGCGCGTGGGCCGAGGCCGTCGGAGTCGCGCACCGGGACCAGCCCGCCGGTTGACCGCCGCTGGTCGGGCACCATGGTCCGACCCGTGCCGCCGGCCGACCTCAGCCGGCCGCGAGCCGCTCCAGCAGCAGCACCTCGGCGAGCACGACCTTCTCCAGCTCCCCCAGGTGGACCGACTCGTTCGCGCCGTGCGCGCGACTGTCGGGGTCCTCCACGCCGGTCACCAGGATGGCGGCGTCCGGGTAGACCTCGAGCAGGTCGGCGATGAACGGGATGGAGCCGCCGACGCCGATGTCCACGGGATCGGTGCCCCACGACTGCGCGAACGCCCACCGCGCCGCCTGCATCGCGGGCGAGTCGGTCGGCGCCTGGAACGGCTTGCCCGTCTCGCCGTCGGTCACGGTCACCTTGGCACCGAACGGCGCGTGCTCGACCAGGTGCGTGCGCAGGGCGTCCATCGCGACGTCCGGGTCCTGGCCGGGTGCGATGCGGACCGAGAGCTTGGCCGACGCCCGCGGCGCGATGGTGTTCGAGGCGCTGGCCACCCGCGGGGCGTCGAAGCCGATGACGCCGATCGCGGGGCGCGTCCAGAGCCGCGCGGTGATCGGTCCCGTGCCCGCCAGGCGGACCCCGTCGAGCACGCTCGCGTCGGCCCGGAACGCCGCCTCGTCGTAGTCCACCGACGGGTCCGGTGCGTGCACCAGCCCGGCGACCGCGACGTTGCCGTCGTCGTCGTGCAGCGTGGTGATGAGTCGGGCGAGCAGCGTCGGTGCGTCGAGCACCGCACCGCCGTACATGCCCGAGTGGACCGCGTGCTCGAGCACCGCCACCTCGACGACGCAGTCCACCAGGCCGCGCAGCGACGTGGTCAGTCCGGGCGTGCCGACCGCCCAGTTGGAGGAGTCCGCCACCACGATGACGTCCGCCGCCAGCAGGTCGCGATAGGTGTGCAGGAACTCGGCGAACGTCGGGGACCCGATCTCCTCCTCGCCCTCGATGAACACCGTGACGCCGACCCCGAGCTCCTCGCCGAGAACGCGCAGCGCACCGACGTGCGCGATGACACCCGCCTTGTCGTCGGCTGCTCCGCGCCCGTAGAGGCGCCCGTCGCGCTCCGTCGGCTCGAAAGGCTCGGTGTCCCACTCCGCCTCGTCACCGGGCGGCTGGACGTCGTGGTGCGCGTACAGCAGGACGGTCGGAGCGCCCTCAGGAGCGGGACGGCGACCGACCACGGCGGGCGCGCCGGACGGTACGGAGAGCACCTGCACGTCGTCGATCCCCGCTCCGCGCAGCAGCGCGACCACGGCGTCCGCGCTGGCGGCGACGTGCCTCTGGTCGAACTCCGCGTTGGAGACGCTCGGGATGCGCACGAGGGCGTCGAGGTCGGCGCGCAGGGCGCCGAACGCGGCAGCGGTCCGCGCACGCAGCGCGTCCGTGCGGTCGCCGGGGAGGATGGACGAGTGCGGGGCGGCGTCGGTCACGGACATCCACGCTACTCGACTACCCTGACGGGGTGTTCGGACGCAGCAACAACTCCCAGCCCGTGACTCCTGCACTGTCGGAGAGCACGCCGTCCCCGGCGGACCCGGGCAAGGGACGCCCGACGCCCAAGCGCAAGGTGGCCGAGGCCGCGAACAAGCGTCCGCTGGTGGCCCCCGCCACCAAGAAGGCCACCCGCGAGCGGGCCAAGGCGCAGCGTGACCTCGAGTACCGCGCGATGCAGACCGGCGACGAGCGCCACATGCCGGCCAAGGACCGCGGCCCGGTGCGCCGGTACGTCCGGGACTCGGTCGACGCGCGCTGGAACCTCGGTGAGTTCTTCCTGCCCGTCGCGGCCGTCTTCCTCGTCATCCAGTTCGCGCTGGCGCAGAGCGGACTGGCGATCCTCGCGATCCTCGCGCTGTACGTCTACATCATCGCCGCGGTGATCGACGTCTGGCTCATGTGGCGCGGTCTGAAGAAGCGGGTGGCCGCCAAGTTCCCGGCCGACCAGATCCCTGCGCGCGGTCTCGCGATGTACGCGGTCCTGCGCGCGTTCCAGATCCGACCGTCGCGCCTGCCGAAGCCCCAGGTCAAGCACGGGCAGCGCCCCGCCTGACGCAGCCTTAGGGTGGCGAGCATGGTTTCCTACCGCTACCTCGGCCGCTCCGGCCTGAAGATCACCGAGATCACCTACGGCAACTGGCTCACGCACGGCTCGCAGGTGGAGAACGACACCGCGAAGGCCTGCGTCCGCGCCGCGCTCGACGCCGGCATCACCTCGTTCGACACCGCGGACGTCTACGCCAACACCAAGGCCGAGACCGTCCTGGGCGAGGCGCTCAAGGGTGAGCGACGCCAGTCGCTGGAGATCTTCACCAAGGTGTACTGGCCCACCGGGCCCGGTGGCGCCAACGACTCGGGCCTGTCCCGCAAGCACATCCTCGAGTCGATCGACGGCTCGCTGCAGCGACTGCAGACCGACTACGTCGACCTGTACCAGGCGCACCGGTACGACCTGTCGACGCCGCTCGAGGAGACGATGCAGGCGTTCGCCGACGTCGTGCGCTCGGGGAAGGCGCTCTACATCGGAGTCAGCGAGTGGACGGCCGACCAGATCCGCGCCGGGCACGCCCTGGCCAAGGACCTGGGGATCCAGCTGATCTCCAACCAGCCGCAGTACTCCGCGCTGTGGCGGGTCATCGAGGGCGAGGTGGTCCCGGCCTCCGAGGAGCTCGGGCTGTCGCAGATCGTCTGGTCGCCGGTGGCGCAGGGCGTGCTCACCGGCAAGTACAAGCCGGGTCAGGCACCGCCCGCGGGGTCGCGCGCCACGGACGACAAGGGCGGCGCCCGGATGATCGGACGCTTCCTGGAGAAGCCCGACGTCCTGCAGCGGGTCCAGGACCTCACACCGGTCGCGGACGAGCTCGGCCTCTCGATGGCCCAGCTGGCCGTGGCGTGGGTGCTGCAGAACCAGAACGTGGCCGCCGCGATCATCGGTGCGTCCCGCCCGGAGCAGGTCACCGAGAACGTCAAGGCGTCGGGAGTGACCATCCCGGCCGAGCTCATGGCCCGGATTGACACCGTCCTGGGCGACGCCGTGGTCTCCGACCCGGCCGAGACCGCGAAGGGCGCCCCGGGGCCCCGCTGAGCCGTGGTCCGGCCCGGGGCGCACGCTCCGGGCCGGACACGTCACACGGCGACGGGCTCGACGACCTCGGCGGGCACCGTCAGCCACGTGAGGAACAGGTGCACCAGCGGACCGATCGCCAGCGCGTAGGCGAGCGTCGCGAGACCGACGGTGCCGCCCAGCAACCACCCGACCGACACGACCGTGACCTCGATGGTCGTGCGCACCAGCCGCACCGAGCGGCCGGTCCGGTGGACGAGCCCGGTCATCAGGCCGTCCCGCGGTCCGGGGCCCAGCCGCGCGCCGACGTAGAGTCCCGTGGCCAGCCCGTTGAGCACGATGCCGGCGACCACGAGCGTGATGCGCACGCCCATCGCGTCGGGCAGGGCGGCGAGCAGCGCGAGGAACGGGTCCACCAGCGCGCTGATCACCACGACGTTCGCCACCGTGCCGATCCCGGGGCGCTGACGTAGCGGGATCCAGCAGGCCAGGACCACCAGCGAGACGAGCAGCGTGACCACGCCGAACGACAGGTCGGTCCGCCGGACGACGCCCTGCGTGAGCACGTCCCACGGCATGCTGCCCAGGCCGGCGTCGACGAGCATCGCGATCGAGGCCGCGTACAGGACGAGCCCGGCCAGCAACTGCACGGCCGCGCGTACGCCGGGCCGCCCGGGACGCGTCGATGTCCGCACCGCGTGAGCGTACGTGGTCTCGGGCGCCGGACTCATCTGGGCACCTCGAACCAGTCGTAGTGCGACGCCGGGGGTTGCCGGTGCCCCAGGCCGTCCCTGCGCACGGCCCACAGGAGCGCCGCGAGCAGGCTCACGAACGCAACCGCCAGCAGGACAGATATCCACATGCTCATGGCGAGCAATCCTGTGGCCCAAGTGGCCTTACCTTGAATAGCCACTTCTGCCATAGTGGCCTCATGCCCACCGGTGAGCTTCCCGTCGACCGCCGGATCAGCGGCCATCGCCTGGCCGCGGTGCTCGGTGCGTGGCAGCGGCCCGGACCTGCCTACGTGGCCCTGGCGGACGCCGTCCGCGCGGCGATCCTGTCCGGGTCCGTGCCCCTGAGCACGAGGCTCCCGAGCGAACGCGAGCTGGCCGAGGCCATCGCGACCTCACGCACGACGACGACCGCCACCTACGACGTACTGCGCGACGAGGGTTACCTGGTCAGCCGCCGGGGCTCGGGGACGGTCACCACGCTTCCCGGTCCGAGGGCTCGCGTGTCCCCGGCAGACGGCGTCGCGGGTGTACCCGGGGTGGTGGACCTGGGCATGGCAGCCCCCTCGGCGCCCTCGTCCCTGCACGGCGCCTACCTGGCCGCGCTCGAGGCACTCCCCCGGTACCTGTCCGGAACCGGGTACGCGCCGCTCGGCATCACGGTGCTGCGGGAGGCGATCGCCCGCTGGTACACGCTGCGCGGCACCCCGACCACGCCCGACCAGGTGCTGGTCACCACCGGCGCGCAGCAGGCGATCGACCTGCTGGTGACCGCGCACGCAGGCCCCGGCGACCGGGTCGTCGTGGAGCACCCCACCTACACCCACGCGATCGACGTCGTCCGGGCTGCCGGCGCCCGCCCCGTGCCTGCGCCGTCCGGGCAGGGCGGGCTCGACATCGACCTGCTCGAGTCGACCCTGCGCCAGGTCGCCCCGCGGCTCGTGTACCTCATCCCCGCCCATCGCAACCCGACCGGCACCAGCCTCAGCAGCGAGGACCTGTCCCGGGTCCGCGCGCTGGCGCGCCGGTACCGCACCACGATCGTGGGCGACGAGGTGCTGACCGAGCTGACCATGGACGGTCCCGCCCCCGCCTCGTTCCCGGGCGACGGGACCGCCGCCGCGTACGTCGTCTCCATCGGGTCGGCCTCCAAGGCGTTCTGGGGCGGCCTGCGCGTCGGCTGGGTACGCGCACACCCCGACCTGGTCGCCCGGCTGGCCAGCACCCGCTCGCACGCGGACATCGCCACCGCTGTCCTGGAGCAGCTGGTGGTCGCCGAGCTGCTCGCCCAGTCCGACGAGCTGCTGGCCGCCCGCCGCGTCGTCCTGCGGGAGCGACGGGACCTGCTGGTCGGCCTCCTCCTGGACCAGCTGCCCTCGTGGCGGTTCGAGGTGCCGGCGGGCGGCCTGGCTCTGTGGACCGACCTCGGCGCACCGGTGTCGAGCGCGCTCGCTGCGACGTCGACGCGGTACGGCGTGCGCGTGCTGCCCGGCACCGCGTTCGGTGTGGACGGCAGCTTCGAGCGGAACCTGCGCCTGCCGTTCACCACGACGCCCGACGAGCTGCGCCGGGCGGTGGCCGGGCTCGCGGACGCGTGGGGCGCGCTCGGCGTGACCGAACCCTCCGCCGGACCCGCCGGCGTGCACGCGATGGTCTGAGGTGGGGTCAGGGAAGCGTGAGCGTCGGCGTCGCCTGGACGCTCTCGTGCATCAGGGTCACGGCCTGGACCCCCTGGGCGGCCAGCGTGCGCCAGTGCTCGCCGACCCACTGCTCGGCGTCGTACTGCGTGGTGAACACCGGGCTGATGGGTCGGTCGAGAACCGTCCCGTCGGCCGCGTCGAACCGCCACTCCCACTGGGGCCGCAGCACCATCACGTCACCGCCTCCCCACGGACCCGGCCGCGCAGCGACTCGTCGGTGGCGAGTGCACGGGCGATCCTCGACGCGTAGGCCGGCCCCTCGTAGATCAGACCCGTGTAGCCCTGCACCAGCGTCGCGCCGACCGCGATGTACTCGCGCGCATCCGCCGGGGTGCTGATGCCGCCGACGCCGATGATCACCGCATCCGGCCCCAGCCGGCTGCGCAGCCGTGCGACGACGTCCAGACCCCGCGCCAGCAAGGGAGGCCCCGAGAGCCCGCCGGGGCCGAGGTCGTGGTCGATCGTGGTGTTCACCGCGACGATCCCGTCCAAGCCCAGCTCGGCGGCCAGCTCGGCGACCGCGTCGACGTCGGCGTCGGACAGGTCCGGGGCGATCTTGACGAGCAGCGGGACCGGCGCCCGACCGGCCGCCGCGGTCGCCTCGTCGGCGGCGACGCGCGTCGCCTCCAGGATCGGGCGCAACGCCTCGACGGACTGCAGGTCACGCAGGCCCGGAGTGTTCGGCGAGGACACGTTGACCACCAGATAGTCGGCGTACGGGGCGAGCCGACCGGCACTCGCGGCGTAGTCCGTCGCCGCGAACTCGGCGGGAGTCACCTTGGTCTTGCCGATGTTCACGCCGACCACCAGCCGCCGGCCCGCGGGGGTGGCCCGAAGGCGCCGCAGCCGCTGCGCGACGGCCACCGAACCCTCGTTGTTGAAGCCCATCCGGTTGCGCAGCGCCCGCTGGTCCAGCTCACGCCAGAGCCGCGGCAGCTCGTTCCCCGGTTGCGGCTGCGCAGTGACCGTCCCCACCTCGACGAAACCGAAGCCGAGCATGGTCAGACCGGCCACCCCGACCGCGTTCTTGTCGAACCCGGCCGCGACGCCGAACCGCGACGGGAACCGCCGACCCCACACGTGGACCGCCCCGGTGTCGGCCGACCGGAACGCCTGGCGCACCACGTCCCGCAGCAGCGGGATCCGCGCGACGAGCCGGATCAGCCGGAACGCGACGTCGTGGGCGCGCTCGGGGTCCATGCGCCGGAAGACGAGGTCGAACAGCAGGCGGTACACGATGTTCACCCTAGGTCGTCCTGCGGGGACGGCACGCGGGCAGCCCGGCCGGTCCGCCACAACCACAGCAGCCCCAGGAACGGCAGCACCAGGGGCACGTACCCGTACCCCTGACCGAAGCCGGACCACACCGTCTCGTCCGGGAAGTCGCCCACGTCGACCAGGGAGAGCACGCCGACGGTCAGCACGCCGACCATCTCGATCGAGACTGCCCACCACGCGACCGACCGGCGCTCGGTGGCGAGGGCATACGTCGCGACCACGTAGACCAGCCCGGCGAGCAGGGAGAGCACGTAGGCCAGCGGCGCCTCGTCCAGCTTGGTCGCCACCTGGTAGACGCCACGCGCGGTCGCGGCGATCGCGAGGACGCCGTACACCGCCACGAGGAGGCGGCCGGGGCCGCTGCCGGTGCGGCCCCCGTGCTCAGGACGTGCGGCGGGTCGGTCGGTCACACGGTCCCCCAGATCTGGAGCAGTCGGAACTCGAGGAAGGCCACGGTCAGCGCCGCGACGAGCAGCACCACCGAGCTCCACCGGCTGCGCTCGGCGAAGGCCCACGCGGCCGCGACCGGCAGCACGCACAGCTGGGTCAGGACGTAGCCCCACAGCAGGACGCCGTCGACGTCGGGTGAACCCGTCGCGGCCAGCACTCCCGCGATGAGCGCCTGCAGCACCAGGGCGCCCTCGATGACGGCGCCGCCCCAGAGCTGACGCAGCACCACGGCGCGGTCTCGCACGACGAACCAGGTGGCCCATGCCCCCAGCGCCAGGCACAGCAGGGCGACGACCAGCGCGAGAGGGAGGACCACGATGCCCCACCGTACCGGCGGTAGACGGCCGGTCCGCGCACGCCTCGGACCTATCATCGAGCCGTGACCGTCTCGCTGACCTCCCAGGACCCTGCCCACCTCGCCGTCGACGCCCTCGTGGTCGCGGTCGCCCAGCGCGACGGCGCCCCCGTCGTCCTCGGCGCCGAGCGGCTCCCCGCGCAGCTGCGCACCGAGCTGGCCGACGCCGCCGCGCTCGGCGTCACCGGAGCGGCCGACGAGGTCCGCCGCCTGCCCGGCACGGGGCTCGCCGCCACGGTCGTCGTGCTGACCGGGGTCGGCCCCGAGGACAAGGTCACCCCGGAGGTGCTGCGCCGCGCGGCCGGCGCCGCCACCCGGGAGCTCGCCGGCACCGCGAGCGTGGGTCTGGCGCTCCCCGCCGACGACGCCGCGTCGGTGACCGCCGTCGCGGAGGGCGCCCTGTTCGGCGCGTACTCCTACACGCGGTACCGCGCCTCGGAGGTGACCAAGCAGGCTCCCGTGCGCGCGATCCAGGTCGTCACCGCCCACCCCCGCGACGCCGCGGCGCTGGCCGGGGCCGCCCGGGCGGCCATCGTGGCCGACGCCGTGCACGGCACGCGCGACCTCGTCAACGCCGCACCCAACGACCTGTACCCGGCCGCGTTCGCCGACGCCGCCAAGACCGCGGTCAAGGACTCGGGCGCCAAGGGCCTGAAGGTCACCGTGCTCGACGACAAGGCCCTGGCCGCCGGCGGGTACGGCGGCCTGCTCGGCGTCGGCCAGGGCTCCGTCCGCGGTCCTCGCCTGGTCAAGGTGGCCTACACGCCGTCGCGACCGAAGGCCAAGGTCGCGCTGGTCGGCAAGGGCATCACGTTCGACTCCGGCGGCATCTCGATCAAGCCCGCGGCCGGCATGGAGGCGATGAAGTCCGACATGGCCGGCGCGGCCGCGGTCCTGCACACCGTCATCGCCGCCGCACGGCTCGAGCTCCCCGTCGCCGTCACCGGCTGGCTCTGCCTCGCGGAGAACATGCCCTCCGGGACGGCTCAGCGTCCGTCCGACGTGCTCACGATCCGTGGCGGCACTACGGTCGAGGTCCTCAACACCGACGCGGAGGGGCGCCTCGTGATGGCGGACGGCCTCGTCGCGGCCGTCGAGGAGAAGCCGGACGCGGTCATCGACATCGCCACCCTCACGGGTGCGCAGGTGGTCGCGCTGGGGCACCGCGTCTCCGCCGTGATGGGGACCGACGACGTGCGCGGCGAGGTCGTCGCCGCGGCGCAGGCCAGCGGGGAGCAGTTCTGGCCGATGCCGTTGCCCAGCGACCTGCGCGCCGGCCTGAAGTCCAAGGTGGCCGACCTCGCCAACATCGGCGACCGCTTCGGCGGGATGCTGACCGCGGGCATCTTCCTGCAGGAGTTCGTCGGCCAGACGCCCTGGGCGCACCTCGACATCGCAGGGCCCGCCTACAACGAGCGCTCGGCCCACGGGTACACGCCGGTCGGCGGGACCGGCGTCGGCGTCCGGACGATGCTGGCCCTCCTCGAGGGCAGGGCACCGACCGCCTAGGGGTGCTTGCGCCTGTGCGCGAGCCGCTGCCGCGAGTTCCAGTCGCGCACGCGCTGCGGGTACCCGGTGCGCTGCACGTCGTACACGGGGATGCCGAGGTCGCGCGCCAGCTGCCAGGCGGTCTTCGGGTCGGGCACGCGGCGGCGGGTCCACTCGCCGTCGGTCGCGACGAGCATCATCGTCGTCGGGGTGTCGTGGGTCTGAGGTTCCACGTAGGCCTCGACGCCGACCCGCGTGCCGACGAAGTCCGTGAGGTGGGCGAGCGTGGCCGCACGGGCGTCCCGGTCGGTCGGGACGTCCGTCGGGGATGGCTTGCGGCGCGAGAACAGGCCCATGGCGCACGAGAGTAGCCTGCGGACCCATCGGTCCGTGGGGCGTGGTGGAGCCGATCCGGCCCGGCATTCATGGGACGTTTGTTCGGAGCGTCACACGCTCGCCGGAGCGGTCCAGGTCGTTCCACGGCTGCGGGGATGACAGGATGGTCGCGAGCTCGAGCCCACACGTCTGCGTATGAGGAGTCTGCACGTGGCCGACACGAACGGCACCGCTTTCGACATCGTCGTCCTGGGCGGAGGCAGTGGCGGCTATGCAGCCGCACTGCGGGCCGCGCAGCTGGGCAAGACCGTCGCCCTGATCGAGGCCGACAAGGTCGGCGGCACCTGCCTGCACTACGGGTGCATCCCGACCAAGGCGCTCCTGCACGCCGCCGAGCTGGCGGACGACGCCCGCCACGGTGCGCAGTTCGGGGTGCACACCACCCTGGACCGCATCGACATGAACGGTGTGAACGAGTACAAGGCCAACGTCATCGGCCGCCTCTACAAGGGCCTTCAGGGCCTGGTCAAGTCCCGCAAGATCACCGTCATCGACGGCTTCGGCAAGCTCGTCGCGCCGGACACCGTGGAGGTGAACGGCCAGCGGATCACCGGCGGCCACGTCATCCTCGCGACCGGCTCGTACGCGCGCTCGCTGCCCGGTCTGGAGATCGGCGGGCGCGTCGTCACGTCCGACCAGGCGCTCCAGCTCGACTGGGTGCCGAAGTCCGTGATCATCCTCGGCGGCGGGGTCATCGGCTCCGAGTTCGCCAGCGTGTGGAAGTCGTTCGGAGCGGACGTCACGATCATCGAGGCGCTCCCCCACCTGGTCCCCAACGAGGACGAGGCGCTGTCCAAGGCGTTCGAGCGTGCGTTCCGCAAGCGCGGCATCAACTTCAACCTCGGCGTGCGATTCTCGGGCGTGACCCAGGACGACAACGGCGTGCACGTCTCGCTCGAGGACGGCAAGACCTTCGACGCCGACCTGCTGCTCGTGGCCGTCGGTCGCGGCCCGCGCACGTCGGACGTCGGCTTCGAGGAGCAGGGCGTCACGCTCGACCGGGGCTTCGTCATCACCGACGAGCGTCTGCACACCGGTGTCGGCAACGTCTACGCGGTCGGCGACATCGTCCCCGGCCTGCAGCTCGCGCACCGCGGGTTCGCGCAGGGCATCTTCGTCGCCGAGGAGATCGCGGGCCTCAAGCCCGCGGCCATCGTCGAGTCCGGCATCCCGCGCGTGACGTACTCCGACCCCGAGGTCGCCTCGGTGGGTCTCACGGAGGCGCGCGCCAAGGAGGTGCACGGGGCCGACGGCGTCGAGACGCTCGAGTACAACCTGGGCGGCAACGGCAAGAGCCAGATCCTGGGCACGCAGGGCTTCATCAAGCTCGTGCGCCAGAAGGACGGTCCGGTCGTCGGCGTGCACATGATCGGTGCGCGCGTCGGCGAGCTCATCGGCGAGGGGCAGCTCATCGTGAACTGGGAGGCGTACCCCGAAGACGTCGCCTCGCTCGTGCACGCACACCCCACGCAGAACGAGGCCCTCGGTGAGGCGCACCTCGCGCTCGCCGGCAAGCCGCTGCACGCCCACAACTGACCTCACGAATCAAAGGAGACACGAGCGGTCATGTCCGACAACGTGCAGCTGCCCGCCCTCGGTGAGTCCGTCACCGAGGGGACCGTCACCCGCTGGCTGAAGAACGTGGGCGACACGGTGGAGGTCGACGAGCCGCTGCTCGAGATCTCGACCGACAAGGTCGACACCGAGATCCCGTCGCCGTTCGCCGGCGTGCTCGAGCAGATCCTGGTCCAGGAGGACGAGACCGTCGAGGTCGGCGCCACCCTGGCGGTCATCGGATCCGGCGAGGGTTCGCCCTCGCAGGACGCCGCGCCCGCGCAGGAGCAGGCCGAGCCCGCCGAGCAGGAGGCGCCCGCGCAGGAGGCGCCCGCCGAGGAGTCGGCGGCCGAGGCGACCCCGGCGCAGCAGTCCGTCGAGCAGCACGAGGAGGCCGGCGAGGCGCCGGCTCCCGCGGCCGAGGGTGGTGACGACGCACCGGCGGCTGCCGCCGGTGGCGACGGCGCCGGCACCGGCGAGAACGTCACGCTGCCCGCCCTGGGCGAGTCGGTCACCGAGGGCACCGTCACCCGCTGGCTCAAGGCGGTCGGCGACGAGGTCGCGGTCGACGAGCCGCTGCTCGAGATCTCCACCGACAAGGTCGACACGGAGATCCCGTCGCCGTTCGCCGGGACGCTGCAGCAGATCCTCGTCCAGGAGGACGAGACGGTCGAGGTCGGTGCGGTGCTCGCCGTGATCGGCTCCGGCGCCGCGCCCGCCTCGACCCCCGAGCCGGCCGCGCAGCCCGCACCCGCGCAGGAGAAGGCGCCCGAGCCTTCGCAGGAGGAGGCGCCCGAGCCTGCGCAGGAGAAGGCACCCGAGCCGCAGAGCGCGCCCGAGCCGTCGGCCGAGCAGGAGTCGTCCACCCAGGCCGCCCCCGCCCCGGTCCCGGCCACGCCGACCCCGGCACCCGTGCCCGCCACCTCGGCACCCGCACCCGCGGCCGGCAGCACGCCGTCGGCGTCCGGCACGTACCTCACGCCGCTCGTCCGCAAGCTCGCGGCCGAGAAGGGCGTCGACGTGACCGCCCTCGTCGGCACCGGCGTCGGTGGCCGCATCCGCAAGGAGGACGTCCTCGAGGCGGCAGCCAAGGCGGAGTCGGAGAAGGCAGCCAAGGCCCAGGCCGCGGAGGCGAAGCCCGCCGCCGCACCTGCACCGGCCGCCAAGCCGGCGGCCGTCCCGGCGGTCTCCCCGCTGCGTGGGACCACCGAGAAGGCGAGCCGGCTGCGCCAGATCATCGCCGAGCGCATGGTCGACGCCCTGCACTCGCAGGCGCAGCTGACCACGGTCGTCGAGGTCGACGTGACCCGGGTGGCACGCCTGCGCGCCCGCGCCAAGGAGGACTTCAAGGCCCGCGAGGGTGTCAACCTCACCTTCCTGCCGTTCTTCGTGCTGGCCGCGATCGAGGGTCTCAAGGCGTTCCCGAAGATCAACGGCGTGCTCGAGGGCAACCAGATCACGTACCACGCCCAGGAGAACGTCGGCATCGCGGTCGACACGGAGAAGGGCCTGCTCGTCCCTGTCATCCGCGACGCGGGCGACCTGAACCTCGCCGGCATCTCGCGCAAGATCGTCGACCTCGCCGGCCGCACGCGGCAGAACAAGGTTACGCCGGACGAACTGAGCGGTGCGACCTTCACGGTCACCAACACCGGTTCGGGCGGGGCGATCATCGATACGCCGATCGTCCCGGGCGGCACGTCGGCGATCCTGGGCACGGGCGCGATCGTCAAGCGCCCCGTGGTCATCCAGGACGCCGACGGCGCCGAGGTGATCGCCATCCGGTCGATGTGCTACCTGTCGCTGTCGTACGACCACCGCCTGGTCGACGGCGCCGACGCGTCCCGCTACCTCGCGGCGGTCAAGAACCGCATCGAAGAGGGCGCGTTCGAGTCCGAGGTCGGGCTCTGACCACGACCCGCTGACGCACGACGACGGCCCGGTACCCCTCGAGGGTGCCGGGCCGTCGTCGTCGACCGACCGTAAGGTGAACGCCATGCTCGTCGTCATCGCAGGATCGCACGGGTTCATCGGCACCGCCCTCGTCCCGCACCTGCGGCGCAGCGGCCACGAGGTCCGCATCCTCGTGCGGGCGGAGGCGCACGGTCCGGCCGAGATCCCGTGGGACCCCGGCACGGGACGCCTCGACCCGCACGCGCTCGCCGGCGCCGACGCGGTCGTCAACCTGGCCGGCGTCAACGTCGGCTCGAGGCCGCTCACCGCCGCCCGCAAGCGCGAGGTGCTCTCGTCACGGCTGCTCACCACCGACCTGCTGTCACGGACGCTCGCCTCCCTCGACGACCGGCCACGGGTGCTGCTCCAGGCATCGGGGATCGGCGCCTACGGCTCGCGCGGCGACGACGTGCTCGACGAGGGCGAGCCCCTGGGAACGACCTTCTTCGCGGGCGTCGTGCGCCGGTGGGAGGCCGCGACGGCGCCCGCGCAGGACGCCGAGGTCCGCGTCGTCCACCTGCGCACGGGCATCGTGCTGGGACAGGGTGGCGGTGCGCTCGGCCGCCTGCTCCCCGTGCTCAAGGCGGGTCTCGGCGGTCGCCTCGGGTCCGGTCGGCAGTTCTGGCCGTGGATCACGCTGGTGGACGAGGTCCGGGCGATCGAGCACCTGCTGACCGCCCCGGTGCACGGCCCGGTGAACCTCGTGACCGCCCCGTCCCGCAACGCCGAGGTGGTGGCCGCGCTCGCCCGGGCGCTGCACCGGCCGGTGGTCGTGCCCGTCCCCGCGTTCGCGCTGCGTGCCGTGCTCGGCGACTTCTCCTCGGAGGTTCTCGGGTCGATCCGGGCCGTCCCGGCGGTGCTGGACGCGAGCGGCTTCGTGCCGACACACGGCGACCTGCGGAGCGCCGCCGAGTGGGTGGCCCGGGCGCGCTGACGTCACTGCTGCTCCACGACGTCCCAGACCCGCCAGCCCTGCGCCGTCCAGCGCAGCCCCAGGACGACCGTCCGGGCAGGCGAGGCCGGCACCGCTGTGACGGCACCGTCGTCCGTGACGCGCGAGTGCGCCGACATCACCGCCGTCACAGCCACGTCGGTGGTGCCCCCGCGCGTCCCGTCGTCCGGCACGAGCCACGCATCGCGCACGTCCACCGTCAGCCCGTCCACCGTCGCACCCCCCAGGCCGTCGAGCAGTCGCGTGTCGGCCGCGTGGGCCGGGCCGTCGGCGATCTCGACGTCGACCAGCCGGGCGGCGTCGCCGGACCGGACGATCTGCGTCCGCGCGCTGCTGAGCTCGATCGCGGCCCGGACCGGGTCGTCCGACGGTGCGGCGGGCGCGCCCGACGACGGCCGGTCGAGGTGGCGCCACGCGACCGCTCCGCCGCCCAGCAGGACCGCGACCGTCAGGGTGGCCGCGAGCACCCGGCCCCGCAGTCGGCGCCGGCGCCGCTGCCGGCGTGACGCACCCGCCGCCGGGTCGTGCCCGCGCGCGATCGCGGCCAGCGCCGACGACGCACGCGCGCCCGCGTCGGGCAGCCGCACCGGGGCGGGCTCCGTCGCCTCGAAGCACCGGTCCACCACCTGGTCGGCGCCGAGGCCGGGCAGGGTCAGCAGGTCGGTGAGCGCCTCCCGCAGACCGGGTGCCCCCGCCGGGTCGGCGACGAGGTGCACGTCCGCGTCGGGCATCTGCGCGAGGACCGTGCTGACCAGCCGGCGCACGTCGCCCTCCGCGTCCGCCGCACCCGTCAGGGCACCACGCAGCTCCGTGAGCATCGGACGCCCGTCGGGCCGGACCACGATCGACGACCCGCTCACGGCACCGTGAGCCAGGCCGGCCCGGTGCAGCGCGTCGAGCGCACCGGCGACCGGGATGGCCACCGTCGCGGCCTCGCCGTCGGCGAGCGGGGCGCGCGCGGTCCGGACCTGCTCGAGGGTCAGGCCGTCGACGTGCTCGACGACGAGCCCGGTCCGGCCCGGCGACAGCTCTACGACGTCGAGGACCCGGGGCAGGTGCTCGTGCCGCAGGGCGCGCATCCGCCGGGCACGCTCCGTCAGCCCGGCGTCAGCGACCGCGGCGACCACGTGGAGCTCGAGTCGCCGCTCGGAGCCGTCCGACGCGACCGCGAGCCAGCCGGCACCGGCCACGGCGACGGGCTCGAAGCCCGCGGCCGCGAGTGCGTCCGCCACGTCGGTCGGCACGAGGAAGCGGTCCATGAGCGTCATCCAAGACCGCTCGGGCCGAGGGCGTCGGCCGTCATCCACAGCCCGTCAGGGCAGTGCGACCACCCGGCGCTCGGCGGCGGACAGCAGTGCCGCGTCCAGGACGCGGGCGGTCCGGACAGCGTCCTCGGGGTCCACGGGAGGCGGTCCCCCGTCCTGCACCCACCGCACGACGGCGCGGTACAGGTCGACGTGCCCGCCGGGCGCCCGGGGCACGGGCCGGCGGTCGGCGCCGCGCACCAGCCATCCCTCGTGCACGGGCTCGCCCGGGCGTCGCGTCTCCTCGTAGGCGTCGTCGAGCGCAGCGAACGGGGTCGGCTCCCCCTCGAAGCTGGTCACCAGGTAGGCCGCCGCGTCGCCGAGCACCCGGGTGCGGGGACCGGGCGCACCGACCACCGCGCCGGCCTGCAGGTGGCTGACCACCCCGCCGGCGTGCTCGAGGGCGAGGAAGACGTCGTCCACCGCCGGGGTGCTGCGGGCATGCAGCTCGGCGAAGACGTGCGCGACGGGGCCGAACAGCTGCACCGCCGAGTCCACCAGGTGGGCGCCGAGGTCCAGCAGCAGACCGCCGCTGTCGGGGTCGTTCTCCTTCCAGCGGTCCTGCGGGACCGGCCGGAACCGCTCCCAGCGCCGCTCGAACCGGTGCACGGCGCCCAGCTCACCGCCGGCGAGCAGCCCGCGCAGGGTCAGCTGCTCGCTGTCCCAGCGGCGGTTCTGGAAGACAGTGAGCCGCCCGTCGGCTCGTCCCACCAGGAGCTCCGCGTCGGCGGTGGACGTGGCCAGCGGCTTGTCGACGAGCACGTGCACGCCCGCGTCGAGCGCGGCCAGCACGTGCGCGACGTGCTCACCCGTCGGGCTCGCGATCACCACGAGGTCGAACGAGTCCGCACTCTCGAGCAGGGCGGCGACGTCCGGGACCACGGTCGCACCGGGCCAGTCCGCCTCGACCTGGTCCGCGCGATGGCGCGTGACCACGCAGGTCACGCGCTGCCCGGCCTCGCGCAGCAACCGCGCATGGATCCCCCGGCCGGCGGCCCCGTACCCCACCAGTGCGACCCGCAAGGCGTCCATGCGCCTCACTCTAGGTGGGTCGTCCCACCTCGGGAGCGGCCGTGTGCTGCCCGTGCTCCGGGCGGCGCGACAGGGCGCTCGGCCACCAGGTCCGACGGCCGATGTCGTGCACGAGCGCGGGCACCAGGAGGCTGCGCACCACGAACGTGTCCAGCAGGACACCGAAGGCCACGATGAACGCAATCTGCGCGAGGAACAGGAGCGGGATGATCCCCAGTGCGGCGAACGTCGTCGCCAGGACGACGCCGGCCGACGTGATGACGCCTCCGGTCACGGCGAGCCCCCGGATGACGCCCGCACGCGTCCCGACCTTCACCGACTCCTCGCGCACCCGGGTCATCAGGAAGATCGAGTAGTCGACCCCGAGGGCCACCAGGAAGACGAACGCGAACAGCGGGACAACGGGGTCCGCCCCCGCGTAGTCGAAGACGTGGTTGAACACGATCGCCGAGACGCCCAGCGCCGCGGCGAACGACAGCACGTTCGCGCCGAGCAGGAGCGCTGCCGCGACAACCGATCGCAGCAGGGCCATCAGGATCAGGCCGATGACCAGCAGCACCACCGGGACGATCACGCGGACGTCCCGCTCGCTGGAGCGCTGCGTGTCCAGGGTCTCCGCCGCGGCTCCCCCGACCAGTGCGGAGGGGCTGACCTCGTGCACCGCGGTGCGGACGTCCTCGACCGTGGCGACGCCCTCCTGCGTGTCCGCGGAGGCCGCGGTGGTCACGTCGAGGCGCACGCGTCCGTCGACGACGACCGGGGGCGCATCCGTGGCGGGTGCGCCTGGCCCACCGGGCGCACCGGTGTACGGGACGACCGCGTCGACTCCCTCGACGGCCTCGGCGGCCGTCGTGACGGCGTCCACGTCGCCCTCGTCGACGATGACGATCGCAGGCTGCACCGCTCCGGCCGGGAAGTGCTCGGCCAGGACCTCCTCGCCGGAGACCGCGTCGACGTCGGTCAGGAACACGTCCACCTGGTTGGTGCCGGACGCCTTGAGCGTGGGCAGGAACGCCGCCCCGACGCAGAGCGCCAGAGCCGTGATGATCCACACCGGTCTGGCCCTGCGCCCGACGAAGCGCGCGAGCCGCGGCCAGAGGCCGGGTCCGTCCGCCGGGTCCGGCTCGGCCGCCTGGTCGACGTGCGCGTGCTCGCCGCCGGCGCTCACCACGGCGGTCTGGACCCGGGGCGCGCGCGGCCAGAACAGGGCACGGGAGCGCTTGCCGAGCAGGAGCAGCAGGGCGGGCAGGAGCGTGAGAGCACCCAGCAGGGCCGACGCGATGCCGATCGCGGCCACCGGTCCGAGGCTGCGGTTCGAGCCGAGGTCGGACAGCAGCAGGCAGAGCACACCGGCGATCACCGTCCCGGCGCTGGCGGCGATGGGCTCCACGCACGCCCTCAGCGCGCGGCGCATGGCATCGGCGGGATGCTCCACGTGCAGCAGCTCTTCCCGGTACCGGGCGACCAGCAGCAGGGCATAGTCCACCGACGCGCCGACCACCAGGATCGACAGGATGCCCTGGGACTGCCCGTTCAGGACCAGGGTCCCGTTCTTGGCCAGGTTGTAGACGACGAGGCCCGCCAGGCACAGTGCGAACACGGCGGTGAGGATCACGACGAAGGGCAGGAACGGGGAGCGGTAGACGACGGCCAGGATCAGCAGGACCGCGCCCAGGGCGACGAAGAGCAGCACGCCGTCGATCCCGCCGAACGCCGTGACGAGGTCCGCCACGAACCCGGCGGGACCGGTGACCCAGGCCTGCAGGCCCAGGTCCCCCGCCGACGTCGCCGTGGCGCCGAGGTCCTCCTCGAGGGACTCGCGCAGCGCGACGACGAAGGAGCCGGAGACCCGCTCCTCGCCGGCCAGCAGCTCTTCGGCCTTCCCCCCGTCCAAGGACAGCGCGACGAGCAGGGCCTCACCGTCCTGCGCCGGGACGACGGCGACCTCGCCCATGAGGTAGTCGGACCAGGTGCCCTCGTTCCCGGGCGGCAGCGCCAGGTCGGGCACCTCCTGCGCCCACTCCTGCACTGCGGCCAGCTGGTCGGGGGTGATCTCGCTGCCGTCCGCCGGCTGGAGGACCACGAGCGCGGGGAGCGTCTCCGTCTCGACGAAGCCCCTGCTCTCCTGCGCCGCACGGGTGGACTCGGCGGAGGACGGCAGGAACGCCGCGGCATCATTCGTCTGAACCTGAGACAGTTTGCCCTGGGCAACACCGCCGACCGACCCGATGCCGAGCCACACGACCAGGGCGACCGCAACGAGGACGGCGCGGACGAGTGTGGACCGGCGATTACTCAGCATGCTGAGTATCATCGGTGTGGATCGTCGATACGGCAAATGGAGGCACGAGCGTGCAGGAGGACAGCGGGCCGGCTCGGGCGCTCGATCCCGCGTCGCCCGATCCCGCCCAGTGGCCCGTCGGACGACTGCTGTCCGCCGCCTCCCGGCGCGTCGAGCGGGACTGGAACGCGCACCTGGCCAACTGGGACCTCAACCACGCGAGCCTGCCGGTCCTGGCCCACCTCCAGCGCGGTCCGATGTCGCAGCGCGAGCTCGCCGCGGCGTGCGGCGTCACGGAGCAGACCACGAGCCGGGTGCTGGCCCGCATGGAACGCACGGGCTACGTGACACGCAGCCCGCACCCCGACGACCGACGTCGCCACGTGATCGCGATCACCGACGCCGGCCGACAGGCCTTCATCGTCTCCGCGGACCGTGACCTCGCGGAGAACCTCGTGACGCGGGACCTCACCGCCGAGCAGGCGGAGCAGCTGCGCCGGCTGCTCGCGGTCGTCGCGCTGCCGGACCCGGCCCGACGGACGACGGACTAGCCTGACGGCCATGCTGTTCGACGCGCTCGACCTCGGCACCCGTCTGGTCCCCTACGAGCCGACATGGCAGCTGCAGCGAGAGGTGCACGCGGCCGTGGCGGACGGCACCCGCGAGGACGTCGTGCTGCTCTGCGAGCACGAGGACGTCTACACGGCGGGGCGGCGCACGGCGTCGTGGGACCGTCCGGTCGACGGGACGCCGGTCGTGGACGTGGACCGGGGCGGTCGGATCACCTGGCACGGGCCGGGTCAGCTGGTCGGCTACCCCATCGTGCGGCTCGCGACCCCCGTCGACGTCGTCCGCTACGTGCGGGTCCTCGAGGAGGCGCTCATCCGGACGTGCGCGGACCTGGGGCTGACCGCGATCCGCGTCGAGGGGCGCAGCGGCGTCTGGTTCGCCGCCGACACGGACCGCGGGCTGCGCGAGCGCAAGGTCGCGGCGATCGGGGTGCGCGTATCGCGCGGCGTGACCATGCACGGCTTCGCGCTGAACTGCGAGCCGGACCTCGCAGCGTTCGACCGCATCGTGCCGTGCGGCATCGACGACGCGGACGTCACCTCGCTGTCCGTCGAGGCCGGGCGGAGCGTGCCGATCGCCGAGGTCGTGCCGCTCGTCAGCGGCCACCTGCTCGACACGCTGCCGCCGATCCTGCACGCCGGGCAGGCCGCCGCCCGGGTGTGACGCACGACTCCCCCCGCCGCCGACCCCGCGGGTTAGTCTGACCGACGTGACGATCGCAGCCGATGGCCGACGCATGCTCCGCATCGAGGCGCGCAACTCCGAGACGCCGATCGAACGCAAGCCGGAGTGGATCCGTACCCGCGCGACCATGGGTCCGGCGTACACCGAGCTCAAGGGCCTGGTGAAGCGCGAGGGGCTGAACACGGTCTGCGAGGAAGCCGGCTGCCCCAACATCTTCGAGTGCTGGGAGGACCGCGAGGCCACGTTCCTCATCGGCGGCGACCAGTGCACGCGGCGCTGCGACTTCTGCCAGATCGACACGGGCAAGCCGGCCGCGTTCGACGCCGACGAGCCGCGCCGTGTCGCTGCATCGGTGCAGGCCATGGGGCTGAAGTACTCGACCGTGACCGGTGTGGCGCGCGACGACCTGCCCGACGGCGGCGCCTGGCTCTACGCCGAGACCGTCCGCCAGATCCACGCGGTCAACCCCGGCACGGGCGTCGAGCTGCTCATCCCCGACTTCAACGCGACCCCCGAGCTGCTGGCCGAGGTGTTCTCCTCGCGCCCCGAGGTGCTGGCCCACAACCTCGAGACCGTCCCCCGGATCTTCAAGCAGATCCGTCCCGGCTTCCGCTACGACCGCTCGCTGTCGGTCCTGACCGCGGCCCGCGAGGCCGGCCTGGTCACCAAGTCCAACCTGATCCTCGGCATGGGTGAGACGACCGAGGAGGTCGTGGAGGCGCTCGCCCAGCTGCACGAGGCCGGCTGCGACCTCATCACCATCACGCAGTACCTGCGCCCGTCCGTCCGGCACCACCCCGTGTCGCGCTGGGTGCGCCCCGAGGAGTTCGTCGAGCTGTCGCAGGAGGCCGAGCGCCTCGGGTTCCTGGGAGTCATGTCGGGCCCGCTGGTGCGCTCGTCGTACCGCGCCGGGCGGCTCTGGGGCCAGGCGATGCGCCGCTACGACCGGCCGATCCCCGAGGCGCTCGCCCACCTCGCCGAGCCGACGACCTCCCGCCAGGAGGCGGCGAGCCTGCTCGCCCGCTGAGGGGTCAGCACCGGCCCGATACGTCGGTAGACTTCGGGCCTATGGCCCGCAACAGCGCCCCCGAGGCGGCACCCGCACCCAAGGTGAAGAAGACCCGCTGGTACCACCAGGTGTGGCAGGCGTACCAGATGACCCGCAAGAACGACCCCGCGGTCACCTGGATCATCCTCGCGGTGTTCTTCGGCATCCTCGCGCTGGGCCTGATCATCGGGTTCCTGGTCAACGCATGGGTCTACGTCCTGCTCCTCAGCATCCCGTTCGCGCTGCTCGGAGCGATGTTCATCCTCGCCCGGCGCGCGGAGACGGCCGCGTACACGCAGATCGAGGGCCAGCCGGGGGCGGCGTACGCCGCGCTGGGAACCATCCGCCGCGGCTGGACCTTCACGCAGGAGCCCGTCGCAATCGACCCCCGCACCCAGGACCTCGTGTTCCGCGGCGTGGGCCGTGCCGGTGTCGTCCTCGTCGGCGAGGGCCCGGCGCCGCGCATCGCCAAGCTCCTGGAGTCCGAGCGCAAGCGCACCGCGCGGGTCATCTCCGGTGCCCCCATCACGCTCATCCAGGTGGGCAACGGCGAGGACCAGGTGCCGCTGCGCAAGCTGCCGCGCGCCGTCCAGAAGCTGCGCCCGAAGCTGAGCAAGCAGGAGGTGGCCGAGGTGAACAAGCGGCTCACCGCGCTCGGTGGCGTCAAGCTCCCCGTGCCCAAGGGCGTCGACCCCATGCGCGCGCGTCCCGACCGCAAGGGCATGCGCGGCCGCTGATCGCGCCGATGACGCAGCGCTGGAACCACAACACGCACTACCACCGGCTCGCCCTGCGGGCAGCGGCGGGCGCTCGCACCGCACTGGATGTCGGGTGCGGCGAAGGCCTCCTGACCCGAGAGCTGCGCGCGTCGGGCGTCGCGGCGGTCACCGGGCTCGACCTCGACGCCGAGCAGGTCGCACAGGCGCGGGCGCAGGGCGGCGACGGGCTCCGGTACCTCGTCGGCAACATCCTCGAGGTACCCGACGACGGTCGCTTCGACCTGGTGACGTGCTACGCGACGCTGCACCATCTCCCCCTCGACCACGGCCTGCGACGGCTGCGGGACCTCGTCGCTCCCGGGGCCACCTGGTCGTCGTCGGGCTCGCCCGGGTCCGCAGCCCTGTGGACGCCGCGCTCAGCCTCGCGGCGGTGCCGGTGGCGAAGGTCGTCGATCGCGCGCGCGGGACCTGGGAGCACGGCGCCCCGATGCGCGATCCCGAGCACAGCTACGGCGAGATCCGGACCGCCGCGCAACAGATCCTGCCGGGAGCACGATGGGGACGACGCCTGTACTGGCGCTACAGCCTGGTCTGGCAGGCAGCCGCCTGATCGGTCAGCGCCGCACGATCGCGGTGCCGGCCACCCGGTCGTGCAGCCCCCGCCCGTCGGAGTCCCACACCACGGCGGGGACGACCAGGCACAGCAGCAGCGTGCGGGTGAGGGCGCTCAGGAAGCCCGGCGCCCGCGTCGCCCAGCCCGCGTCGACCCGGCTCTGCCCCGGGAAGACCCGGCGCACCCTCAGCCCGAGCAGACGGTGCCCGAGCGTGTACCCGAGCGAGCCGACCAGCACGATGTTCTCGACCACGAAGATGGCGAGCGTCGCCGTCGGGTTGCCCCGGCTGAGCAGGAAGGCGTCGGGCGCCGTCGCGAAGACGGCCGCCGAGATCAGCAGGCACGCCACCCAGTCGATCACCAGCGCGACCAGCCGACGGCCGAGCGGCGCCGGAGAACCGGGGCCGTCCGCGGGCAGTCCCAGCCGCCGACCGCGGGCCGCCGCGGCGGCTCCCGCCCCGTCGGGCTCGCCGGTCCCGCCGCCGAGCCACGAGCTGAGGTCCCGTCGATCTGCCACCCGACGAGGGTAGGCGACCCGGCTGAGCACGACCGCCACCGCACCGAAACCTCGCCGACACAGGCCTCTCCTACGGTGGGCGAGATGCGACCGCAAGGGCAGGTCTGCAGGGCATAGGGTCAGCAGTCGTTACACGAGGGCTGGTCCCGTAACGCTGTCGAAACACTTGGTACACGACAGAGAAATCCGGCGCTCGTAGCCTCACCTTGCCCGACCCCACGGGTACCACCGACCGAGGAGCAGCGGATGTTCAGCAAGCCAGAGGAAGTCCTGGCCTTCATCAAGAGCGAGGACGTGAAGTTCGTCGACGTCCGGTTCTGTGACCTGCCCGGCACGATGCAGCACTTCAACGTCCCGGCCTACTCGCTGGATCTCGACTTCTTCACGGACGGCCAGATGTTCGACGGATCCTCGATCCGCGGCTTCCAGGCGATCCACGAGTCGGACATGAAGTTGATCCCGGACATCGGCACCGCCTACATCGACCCCTTCCGGGTCGAGAAGACGCTGAACATCAACTTCCACATCGTCGACCCGTACACCGACGAGCCCTACAGCCGCGACCCGCGTCAGGTCGCCGCGAAGGCCGAGGCGTACCTGAAGTCGACCGGCATCGCCGACACCGCCTTCTTCGCCCCCGAGGCGGAGTTCTACATCTTCGACGACGTCCGCTTCCACACGAAGCAGAACGAGTCGTTCTACTCGATCGACTCCTTCGAGGCGGCCTGGAACACCGGTCGCAAGGAGGAGGGCGGCAACCTCGGCCACAAGATCCCCTACAAGGGCGGCTACTTCCCGGTCCCCCCGGTCGACGGCTTCTCCGACATCCGCGACCAGATCAGCCTGCAGCTGGACGCCCTCGGCCTCGGTGTCGAGCGCGCCCACCACGAGGTCGGCACCGCCGGCCAGCAGGAGATCAACTACCGCTTCGACAAGCTCGCGATCTCCGGCGACAAGGTCATGCTCTTCAAGTACGTCGTGAAGAACGTGGCCCACGAGAACGGCAAGACGGCGACCTTCATGCCGAAGCCGCTCTTCGGTGACAACGGCTCCGGCATGCACGTGCACCAGTCCCTGTGGAAGGACGGCCAGCCGCTGTTCTTCGACGAGAAGGGGTACGGCGGCCTGTCCGACCTGGCGCGCTGGTACATCGGTGGCCTGCTCAAGCACGCGCCCTCGCTGCTGGCGTTCACCAACCCCACGGTGAACTCCTACCACCGCCTGGTCCCCGGCTTCGAGGCCCCCGTCAACCTGGTCTACTCGGCCCGCAACCGCTCCGCGTGCATCCGCATCCCGGTCACCGGTTCGAACCCGAAGGCCAAGCGCGTCGAGTTCCGCGTCCCGGACCCGTCGTCGAACCCGTACCTGGCGTTCTCGGCCATGCTCATGGCCGGCATCGACGGCATCCAGAACCGGATCGAGCCGCCGGACCCGGTGGACAAGGACCTGTACGAGCTGCCCCCCGAGGAGCACGCCCAGATCCAGCAGGTCCCTGGTTCGCTCGGCGAGGTCCTCGACAACCTCGAGGCCGACCACGACTTCCTCACGGCGGGCAACGTGTTCACGCCCGACCTGATCGCGACGTGGATCGACTACAAGCGCAACGCCGAGGTCGACCCGATCCGGCTGCGTCCGCACCCGCACGAGTTCGAGCTGTACTACGACGTCTGATCGTCAGCGCTCACGGCTGCTCCCGTGAGCGCCTGACCTGCAGTAACGGCACCCCCGTCACCCTCGTGGTGGCGGGGGTGCCCCACGTTTGCCACAAGATCGGTGCGGCGAGTGCACGACAGACGCAGGTCATCACAGTGCAAGCAATGCACACCAGAACCTCCGACCTTCCCCCCATCGAGCCGAGCGACCCGATCTGGACCGTCGAGCACCTCGCCGCGGCTCTGCGCCAAGGCGAGCGCGCCACCAGGACCCTGACCGGCGACGCGTCGTTCCCCGCCGGGTTCCGGCTCAACGACTCCCCCAATGCCCGTCGGTACTGGCTGCGTGAGCACGTCCTGGACCACTTCGCCTCCCTGTGCGCCACCTCCGCCGGCCCAGTGCCGGTGCCTTCTCAGCGTCGGCCCGCCGACACGGACGTCCTCGCCCGGACCGAGATCGCTGCATTGCGCGCCAACACCGGGCGTATCCGATGACCCGCCGCGACGGCGTGCTGGTCGGCAACGGGCACGTCACGCTGCACGAACCCACTGCGAGCAAACCGAACTACCGCCTCGACTACGTCGACGAGACCGGCCGCCGGCGCCAGCCCTCCGTGGGCCGCAGCCCGGCCGCTGCGCTGGAGCGCGCCAAGCGGATCGACGCCGCGCTGTCCCGCCGCCGCGGCGGCGACGACGAGCGCAGCCTCGGGGACCTCCTGGGCGAGTACCTGTCTACGCCGGTCAACCGGCAGCGCTCGCCGCACGGACGACTGACCGGGCGAACCTGGCAGCCGAACCAGTTCTCCTCGGTCACGCGCGACCTACGCCGCGCGGTCAAGGGACTCGAGGACATGGCCGCCTGGCAGGTCGACCGGTCGGTCATTGACGCCATGCGCACGGCCTGCGGCACCCCTGGGCAGGTTACGCAGATGACCGGACGAGTCCGCGGATTCCTGCGCTGGTGCGAGGAGCAGGGCGCGCTGTCCGCCGAGCAGGTCGGCCTCCTGCCAGCGACGCTGGCGCCCGTCAAACGTCCCAGATTCAGCCAGCCTGAGCCGCGCTCCGCCCGCCCGCATCAGGCACCTCTTCAGGGCCGGTCCGAGCTCTACGTCGACGAGGAGGACTGCCCGCCCCGGTCCGAGGTGCTCAGCCTGGCCGCGGAGCTCGGTCGGGCGGCACCGTCGTGGGGTGAACTGGCGGTGCACACCGCGGTGGCGGCCGGCCCGCGGCAGGGTGAGCAGTTCCAGCTACGTGCCAATGACATCCGCCCGTACGGCGCGGACGACTACGACATCCACATCGATCATCAGTGGTCGGACACCCCGGGACGCCGCGCGGCACCCAAGCACCGCAAACGGCGGGTGGTGCCCATCAGCCCGGTCACACGCGACGGCTACCCACTCCTGCAGGCGCTGCTAGACCGTGCCGAGCAGGCCCGCGTCGAGCAGGCGGAGGGCCGCAACCCCGAGGCTCTGCTCTTCCCCGCGCCCGGAGGTGGAATGTGGTGGCCCTCAGGCCTGTCTAGCGACCTCCTCGTGCCCGCAATGAAGGCGGCCGGGTGGACCTTCACGATGGTGCACGAGACCAGGACGCTACGAAACGGCACGTCCAAGGTCGTGGCTGTGACCCAGATGGACCGGACCTGGCACTCCCTGCGCCATCGCTTCGCCCGCGACATGATCGATTACTTCGAGATCAAGGAAGGCGCCCTGATGGCCATCGGGGGCTGGGCGACGCTGGAGGTCATACAGGCGCGCTACTACCGCACCGGCGCTGAGCACGTCGAGATGGCCCGCCATGCGCTGGGCCGGGAACATCCAGAGTCCTGATCCCCGCGGGTCTGCAGGTCGGATTGGGCACGGGTTCCCGCACGCAGTCGACCGCGTGCGCAGAATCTTCGGGCTCTTGCGCTTCTGCGCCGCGTCTGGTGGATCTGCTCCAGAGGTCTCCAGCTCGCTGTTCAGCGTGCGGGGTCCCCGCTCAGGGCGCGCCGGTTGAGCAAGGATTCGTCGTGGCTGTCGTAGTAGCAGACGGGCTCGGCCGCATGCGCCCCGTCGGGCAGCCGGTAGGTGCGTACGGCGTCGCGTACTCGCTGCGCAAGCTGGGCGTGGCTCAGGTCGGGATGCTTACGAAGCGTCTCGGTGAGCTGAGTCGTGTAGAGGCCCCGGGCCCGTTGGCCCCCTGAGTCGGGGAGCTCGGCCGCAGACTCGAGGTCCGAGCAGGCCGCAAACACGATCCGTGAGCGAGGCGGCGGCTCGGCCGAACGCTCAGTTAGGGCAGGCAGGGCTGGGAGCTCGCCAGTGGTTTCCTCCTGGCGCTCGCTGTCCGAACCTACCGTTCGCGGCCGGTGCGGCTGGCACATCCCGAGGACGGGCGGCTCGGGATAGATGATCAAGGAACCCCCGGTCAACGAGCGCACGGAGCTCGCAGAGGCGCAGGCGTCGACGACCATCACCCACGACGAGCCGGGTCGGGCCTTGGGCCAGAACGTCCCAGCGAACCAGTCGTCGACGAGGAAGCCGTCCTCGCACACGAGAGCTTCGTCGGAGTGGTCCTCATCGTCCCCGCTGTAATCCGCCAGGCCGACGCCGTGCCCGGCGAAGTAGAAGATGCTCAGGTCGCCCTCACCAGTCACGTTAGCCAAGTCCAGCAGCGCGGTCTGGACTGCTGAGAGGCTCGCATTCCTCTTGATGAGCGGGTCGTTGGTCGCCACCCCTCGGGAGGACAGGAGGCCACGCATCGTGGCGATGTCCACGAGAGTGCCCGGCAGCGGCTCGAGACTCGGGTCGTAGCGGACGCGCGTGGTGGGGACCCCGACGAGCAGGGACCGGGTCGTCACGAGGGTGGTGTGCTGCTGACCGACGGTGAGATCGCCGGCGGGGCTGTCGTGGAGCTCGTCATCCACGCGGTCGCCAGGATGACTATCAGGCCGCCGATGAGGACGAGCCCCGCACCGCGGAGCGCGCCGAGCGCCTTGATGACCTCAGCTGGGTCGACGGCGACGTTCCCTCGGAAGGTTGTTGACTTCCCCGCTGCGAACCGGCCGCGCCACTCGACCAGGGCCATCGCCAGGCCGAAGACCACCAGCGCCAGCCCGACCAGGAACGTGGGCCCGATGACACGAGCGGCCAGCTTGTTCGCTGGTGTCAGTGCGTCGTACACCTCTGCGCTCAGGCCGAGGTCCGGCTCCATCAGCGGGGTCAGCGCGGCAGTCAACCCCACCACCACCCCTGCTGCGAACAGGACGACCCAAGCGAACACCGCCGGCCACTTTGGCGGTTCCTCCCGTGGAGCGGTGCCTTCGCCTGCTGCCTCGGCACCATCGACGGTCAGCGTGAACGTCGCGCTCTTCGCGGGCGGGTTCGCCTGCGGGCCGTATGTCGCGGTCGCTGTGTACTCGCCGGCTGAGGTGGCGGACACGTTTGCGATCTTCAGGGTCGCGGCGTCCTGCCCGGTGGTGTCGGACGGGAACGTGCCAGCCTTGCCGTCGGCGCCCTTGAACGTCCAAGCCCAACTCTGCGGGTCACGAATGACTCCGGCTTCCTCGGAGACCGCGGTCAGCTCGAAAGGACTGGTCTCCTTCACCGTGTCGCTAGCCGCAGCCTTGCCCTCGAACATGATCTTGACCTCGGGTGCCATGGCCGACTCTCCGCTTCCCTGCGCAGGCCCGAATGGGGTCAAATCGGACTGTAGCGGAAGCTGGCGGCCGGATGGCAGGACGAAAGCGCGAGCCCACGCCCGGTGGACGTCTGTCGGTTGCTAAGCGCGGGCAGGTTCGCTCAGGACGCTAGGCACCGATCCCCCTTCACACGCGGCACCGGCACCGCATGGGCAGGTTTCCACCAAAGGTCTGGCTGTCATGCTCAGGTCTTGGTGGTCGCACGTTGCCCGCAGTGCGAGCCGATGACTCTGGGACGTGTACTCGACAGGGAGAGCGACGACGACGCCCGCGGAACCGATGCTGGTCTGCCCTGCCTGCTCTGTGCAGTCACAGACATCTGGCGACATCTGCGGCCCTACCGACCAGCGCCGAACGGTCCGTGCCGGGGTGTTGGTGCGCCAGAGCGCGATACCGAGCCCGGCGCAGCCGGCGACGAGGGCGGTCGGGCACCGTAGCCGGCGTACGCGGCAGCGGAGGACAGGTTCGCGGTGGGTTGCAGCCCCGACCCGAACCGCACCCACCCTTCGGGCAGACCGTCCGACCGGAGCTGTCTGAGGAACTCCCCGAATGGGCCAGTGGCGGTCGCCGTCGAGAGGTTCAGGCGGCGCAACATCTCCTCGACCAGGGTGAAGGCCGTCCCGGTCGCCATGACGAGTAGAAGCCAGTCCACCGTGGCGAAACGTGACGCACGCCGCGGCTGCCGCGACAGCACCGAGCGGAAGGAGCTTGAGGGCCTCCTCAGTAAGGGCTGCGATCACCGTGGACGGGTCGGCGGATATTACGGACAACTCGGCACCGGCCGCGAGGAGCCAGGAGATGACCCCGATGGCGACCGACCATGGGATGCACGCAGCGAATGAGCGCATGTAGCCCGACTAAGTCAACGACTTCGTGTCCGGACCGACGGCCCAGATGCCAATGGCGGTCTACGTCGGGCCGCTTCACGCGTGTTCGGCTAGCACCCGAGGCCAGGTGATGGGCACGCGGCAAATTGTCCAGACGCGTCTGGACGATTCTTCCGAGGTCCGACGCCCGCAACGTCGGCCCACCCAATCGGTCCGGACCGACGCTCATATCCCTTGAGGGCACGACCACACCGGTCGGGCCCTCGCTTCACGCCGGCTCGGCCAGCAGAGCGATGTGTCGGGACACGGGCCTGCGCAGCGGGCGGACGCGGACGATGCCACCGTCGATGTCCGCGATCTGCGCGACAGCCTGAGTGCGGGTGCTGCCCACGACGATCCAGGCGCCTTTGTGCCGGCGCTCGAGGTCGCGGGCCTTCCTGAACGGACCCCAGGGCAGCCCGGAGTCGTCCTCACTCCTCAGGTCGACCGGCAGGTCGACGACGTGCTTGCCCATCGTTGCTCCTGCTCATCGGGGCCTCGAAGAGATCGCTCTCGCTACGCCTGTTGGCGAAGATGCGGTGCGGCGAGCTTGTGCAGAACCTCGGGCGCCAAGTCGGCTCCATCAGGCCACGCGAGCGTGCCGCTCTCGTCGACGACCACCTGCGCGAACAGGCCATTGTCATCCCGGACCGCGGCGAGGAGTTGACGCTGGAGCATCGGGATCAGGTCGACCTCCCCAGCTGTGCGGTCGGTGTACTGGAGCCAGAGCTTGCGTCCAGCCGCGGGAGCGGACCGCCTGCACGTCAGGCGACGTCGGGGTGGTGTGACCCATGTGGCCTCGTCTCAGATGAGCGGTTCGCTCGCTCCCGGGTGCTCGTAGCGCTGCTGCCTTCTCCCAGGCAACCGCCCGGTCGTTGGCGTGCTTGGTGGACCCCTTGGGCAAGGCCTGAGCGCCGGGCGCGGCAGGTTGCAGTCGAGCACACGGCTACCGCCACAACCGGGCGACCGCCGGCAACGAGGCTGGGCTCAGCGCGCGTACGCGGCATAGATGCCCTGGAGCTGCGTGACCCAGAACGCGAGCTTGTCCCCGCTGGCGTGGAACAGGCCCTTGTCCTTGCCCAAGGCGTAGAACCCGGGTCCCGGCTCGTTGCCGCCCACGTAGTGCACCAGAGCGGACAGCATGAAGCCCGAGTCGGGGTAGTCGCGCGACACGATCAGGTACAGCAGGTGACCCATCGCCGCGCGGCCCAGTTCGCTGGAGAAGTCGAATCCAGGCAGGCCGGTGCGTTCCACGAGCTCGCGGTTCAGCTCGGTGTACGAGGTGTCCTCCCCCCGACGGGCGACCTCGATGAGGTAGGTACGCCCAGCTTCCTCGAGCTCGACCCACTCGCTGTCCTGGCGCCCGTAGCTGCTCACGTGCACAACGTAGCGACCCAGCTGGACGCGCTCGCGGTTGCGCGCCGCGAGCCGCCGCGGACAATGCTGCGGGACGGTGCCACTCGCGCCACCGAACCGTCGCACACGGCGCCCTGGTCGATCAGAGCACCGACCGCCGCTGGGCCGGCGTCCACTTGCTCCCCGCGCACCGAAGGCAGCGAGTGGGCAAGGCCGCCGCTGCGACGACGTACGGGGACCTCTCGGACCGCACGACTCAGCCCTCGCCGCTGAGCAGGTTTCCTCGTGACCCACGATGCTCCGCGGCGCGAGCACCATCAGCGCCACCGACGCTGTGCCGGCCGCCCGCGCAGCCACGGCGTAGCCGCGCCGACGCCGAGGGGTCAGTACCTGCGGGCGATGGGACGAGGTGCGCCTGAACCGTGCGCACCGTCCTGGCTCTCATCGCGCGGTGCGAGCAAGAATGCCGGGTCCTCGACGGGGACGGTCGGCACCTGCGCAGCCTGAGCGCGCGCTTCCCACCGCCGCTGGGCCGCGTAACGCTCCTCGGACGCAAGCCGCGCCGCAGTCTTCGCGTCGGCGGCCTCCTGCGCGACACGGTCAGCCAGGCGCCGACTCTCCTGCGCGTGATGAGCTGCCGCCGCGACGTCCGTCGCCGTAGCCAACGCTACGTCTGCGGTCGCAGCGCGATACGCAGCTCGGCGGGCCTGGAGCCCCAGGTCGTGAGCGACCCGGGACGCCTCGGTCGACCGCTGCTCGGCGGCCCGACGCTCAGCGAGCAGGGCTGCGTACTCGCGCAGCTCCTCGCCGTCAGCTGATGCCCTCACACGCCACCTCCCACCGAAGATTCGGCCGCCCGCGCTCCCGACTTGAGCCAGCCCGAAGCGCCGAGACGCAGCACGAAGGACACCGCTCGACGCGTAGACCGGTGGGGAGCTTGACCCGCTTTCCCGAACGCCAGGTCTGAGGCGAGGACCGCCTCGGCGACAGAAGCCCTGAATTGTCTGCAGCCAAGCCACCGGAGGTCCGGCGCCAAGCAATGGACCTGGCCCGTTCGAGTCAGCAACCGGCCGCGAAGATCGCGTCCAATCTAGGGATCAGCGAGTCGGGCCTGCGCCGGCGGGTGGCCCAGGACGACATCGGCGCCGGGCGCCGCGAAGGCATCAGCACCGACGAGCGCCGCGAGCTCGTCGTGCTGCGGCGTCGCAACCGGGTGTTGGAGATGGAAGGCGAGATCCTCAAGCGCGTTTCGGCCTACTTCGCCCGGGAGAACGTCATCCCAACCTGAGCGCCCGGCGGGTCCAGGGACTTGCGACTGACGTGGTGCTCGGCGCGCTGACCTGCCGGGTACTCAGGATCTCTCGCTCGGGCTCGATGACGCCCTTACCTAGCGCGGGTGCCTGCCGGGTACGCGTGAAGCCGGCCGACGTGAAGCGCCACCGGCACCTCGGCCGTAACTCCGGCCATTCCCGCAGGAGCACCGCCTCCGCCGTCGCCTTCTGCTAGCCCGTCGTGCGTGCATCTCAACGCCTTCGATGCTTGTTGCTCGCGCGGCGTATGGCGCGCGGCTTCGCGTGCGGCGGCAGTACCCGTGGCGTGCGATCTGGCGGGACGAGTTTCATCTCGCGTGCTAGACGGTCCAGCTCCGGATCTGGAGAGGGCGGGTCTGGCATCCAGAGCGTCATGCGCGGCTTTCCGTCGGGCCGCAAGAAGAAGGCCATGGCGCGGTCGGCGTGCTCCTGGTGCTTCTTCGCGCGCAGGTACAGGCTCAGGTGATCGATGTTCTTCGGAGTGTCCGGTCCGGTGGCGAAGATGAACAGCCATCGACCGGAGTCACTCGTGCCCCCGGTGGCGTAGGTATGGAACTGCCCGTCCCGCGCGGACAGGCGGAGCGCCCCGAGGGCGTTGTCGGCGAGTGCCTGCTGTGCGCGTGCCGAGTGCCCGTCCAGGTCGGAACTGGTCCTCCACCATCCGGGAGCGCCATGAGCGGTCATCTGGTCGATGATGCCTCGCACGAACTCATTGCTGTCTCGGGTCGGGCGGGTCGCGGGTGCCGAGGAGCTGCCCTCCCGACTGTAGAACCACGCGTCGAGCGGGTCGGTGAAGGTGCCGACGACCGTGCGGCCCTGATCGGCGTAGTTGCGCCGGTCCTTCGCCGTCGGCGGGCGACCTCCGGGGTGGTCGTGGTGCAGGCGGTCGGGGTCCGGCTCGAAGTAGAAGCCGCCCCCGATAAACCACATCACGATGTCGAGCTCGTCGACTGCTGTCACCCAGAGGGCGGCGTCACGGTTGGTGCGCCGGCGAAGGTAGGTAAGGAACTCTTCGGGACGATCGAAGAGCTCGGCGATTACCAGGATGTCGTGCACGCTGACGATCCACGGGAGGATCGTCTGCGTCAGGACACCGCTACGTACCAACGCTTCGACGTCCAGCGCAGCTGGGCCGAGGTCGTCTAGCGTGACGACGACACTGTAGATCTCACGGATGTCGGGCAGGTCGAGCCACGAACCGTCCTCAAGCCAAAGCCCGTGGTGGGTGGCCATGAGTGTTCGGAGGCGGTCTGCTTGAGCTGCAGCCTTGCGGACCGTCTCCTTCAGGTCCCGGTGCAGATGCGTGGTGCGCCCTTGGCGTGACGGTGTCCTGATCGACCCTGCCTTCACCTCGATGCAGAGCGCGACGCCGTCGAGCACCAAGAGAGCGTCCGCCTCGGCACTCTCAGCCTGACGGGCGCTTGTTGAGGACGCGGACAGGTCGACGGCCTGGCCTGCGCGGGGTGCGGCGCGGTAGCGAAGCTGGCGGTGGATGTCACCATGACCCTGAACCAGCCTGTGGAACGTGTCGGCGACAAGCGCTTCTGCCGTAGCGTCGCGACCTTTCCCGTACTTTGCCCAGGCCGCTGCGTCCTTGGCGATCGGCGCCTCGGCTGCTCGACGGATCTCGTCGAGCGCGATGGCGCCAGGCAAGACCAAGTACCCGCGGCCTGGCGCCTTGATGATCCCTTTGCCGGCCATGGGATTGCGGCCGGCGACAAACTCTTCGATGAGCTCGAGGGACGTCCTTCCGTTGGGCGCGACGCTGAACACGTCGAGGACACGCGTCACGACGTCAGGGTCGAGTCCGGTGTGGCCGGCCACCTGCCCGGGGGTGATCAGGTCGAGCACCGACGGCGTCATGAATAGCGAACGCAGGGCTGCGAGCGTGCCCGCGTCCGGCGCCGCGTCCGTCGCCGCAGCGTCGGCGATGCGTTCGAGGACGGCCTGGTGCTCCGCGCCGAGGACATCGACCAACGTCTCGCGTACCGCCAGGACATCTGCGTACCCGAATCCGAGTACGCGACGCCAAGTGGCATCGGCGTTCGGTCGGCGGAGGGTCGCCTCGTTGATCCGCTCGGCCATCGAGACGTACTGCCGTCCGCGAACAGTCGTCTCGTAGCTGCGCAGCCGCCATGCTATGTCGCTGACTGCCGCTTCAGATGCCGACTGCTGCACCGCCTCCGCGCGGGTCGCCATCGACGCGAAATCCGCGAGGTAGACCACGCGCGCAGCCGCCTGGACGAGATCGGGGACGATCTCGGCTGTGCGTGCCGACGGATTCGAGCGCTCCGGCAAGCCACTACCGAGCAGGACGAGAGCCACGACTTCAGCACATGCCCAGGAGTCGGCAATCCGAGAGCCACCTTCGGACCAGAGGGCGAGGTCCGGGGGAACGAGGTACTGCCGGAGCATCGACATCACGTCGAGTGCGTCGTGGCCGGACAGTAGGTCGGACAGGGCCGTGGCGGTGCGCTCGACCTCCACAGCGAGACCAACGGCGCTCCTCACCCCCTCCCTCTCAGTCTCTTTCTCCTTTTCTTCCGCGTCCGCGTACGCGACCAAGAGCTGGACCGCCGACTCAAGGGCTGCAGAACTGCCCGCCACCACGCGCAGACGCTGACCCTCAGGGCTGATGTAGACCGCCTCGTGCGAGGTCATGCTGGGTTCGGGGTCCACTGCGCGTGCCCAGGAAGGCAGACGCGCCCGTCGGCTATCGGTGTCGTCCGAGGCTGGATTCACGCGAAGAGCGTGTCAGGTGCCACTGACGGACCGCTCTACGACACTCGCGGGACGCCGGTCGGCATCGGCCAACCCGCCCTCAGTGACCGGACGCGGCGCAACGCCGATGCAACCCCCAAGAGGGTCCAGGCGCAACGCGAGGAACCCAGCACAGTGCCCTCCAGTCGCTCATGGTGAGCGGCGAAGGGCACGAGAAGAGCTATTCCCGTTCCCTTCAGATCAGCCGGCTCCCGCCGGCCGAAGGGCACTTATTGTGAAGAACATGCACCCCGCGGGATCCTCCGCCACCCGCACTCCCCTGGCCGGTCGGCTGGACCCCGACCGGCTCACCGCGAGTGCCGGGGACGCAGCACCGGCAGGCCGGTTCGCCCGTTTCGTCGCGAAGGGCGAGGAGCAGCGAGTCCGCGACGAGCAGGGCCGCACGACGCATGAGCTCGAGTCCGGCTCGGTCCGACCGCAGGAGTGGGCCGACAGCGATCCCACCGCGATCCTGCAGCTTCCCGGTGGCAGGCACCCGGTGGACCTCACCATCGGCCGCTCGAAGGAAGGCAAGTCGCGCACGGAGTTCGCCCGCAAGGTGCGGTCCTGCTGCGAGATGCTCGCCGGAGCCGAGCCCCGCTCCATGTCCACGGAGGACGTCCGCGCGTTCCCCTGGCACCAGGTAAGCGTGGAGCAGGCCGAGGACTTCCGCCGCGCCATATACGCCCGGTACGGCCCGCAGACCACGCGCAACGACATGGTCTCGGCTGTGCGCCGGGTGGTCGCCCAGTGCTACAAGGCGGGTCTGATGAGCGCGCTGCGCCACGACCTGCTCCTGGACGCCCTGTACACGCTGGCGCCGGGCCCCTCGAGCAAGCGCCGCCGGCTGTCCTCACTCGAGATCGCCGACCTGCTGGCCGCCTGCGAGACACTGGGCACCCCCACGGAACGCGCCCGCAACTCCGCGATCGTCGCGCTGTTCTGGACATCCGGCATGCGGGTCGGCGAGCTGGTCAACATCCGTGTAGACGACTGGGACCGCACCGGGAACACGATCTTGCTGCGCGACACCAAGAACGGCCGGAACCACGTCGTGTTCGTTCACCCCGGAACTTCCGGCTACCTCGAGCGCTGGCTCGGATTCCGCGGCCCGGGGCAGGGGGCGCTGTTCTGCCCGACCCGAGGCTCCGAGAAGCGAGCCCTGAGCCCGTGCGGCATTCGCTACATCCTCCGGAAGCGCGCGGACGCTGCTGGCGTCGCACCATTCGGATGCCACGACTTTCGCCGTACGTTCGCCACCTGCATGCTCGAGCGGCACGACGCATTTCTCGTCAGCAGCCTGATGAACCACAAGAAGCCCCAGAGCACGATGGTCTACGACCTGCGCGGCGACGAGGCGAAGATCGCCGCCGTCGCGGGCCTGTACCTACCGTCGCTGGGCACTACGGCCTCGGGCAACGAGACGGCCAGACGGCGATCCGCCGCATGACCGGCGCGCTGATCCACTCCGTAACCGAGCAGGACGCGCTCAGGGTGGCCCTGCGGGCCGAGGCCCTGCAGTTGTTCGCTGACCGCTACCGGCACAGCCCGGAAAGCCAGCGGGCCATGCTCGGCGGCCTGCGCCGACTGGCGACCACGTTCAGCGAGGGCGCCAACGACGAGCGCACCTTCCCGTGGGAGCTCCTCGTCAACGAGCAACTCGCGAACGAGGTGTGGTCGAGCGTGGCTGCTGGGTTCGCCCACAAGACTGCCGTGCGCGACGCCTCGGCACTCCGCGTCCTGCTGGGGTTCTGCTACCGCGTCGGGCTCCTGACGTACGAGCAATACCGGCACGCACGCTCGTTCGAAGCCAAGGGCGGCAAGCATCTCCCACGCGCCGGCACCTACCTGAGCACCGAGGACATGGCAACGATCGTGCACACCACCGAGCACGGCAGGGGCAGCGCGAACACCCGGATCCGGGACGTCGCTCTGCTGATGACCATGGCCGGCTCGGGTCCGCGCCGCGACGAGGTCACCAACGTCCTTCTCAAGGACGTCCACGTGAGCGAACGCCGGGTCTGGCTCGGGAGGACCAAGGGCGGCAGGCCGCGCGACGCATACCTGCACCCGTCGGCCGTTGAGGCGCTGACGCGGTGGCTGGAGGTCCGGGGTGAGGCCCCCGGGGCGCTGTTCGTCCCGCTGTCGCGGACCGGTCGCCCCATGCTCGAACACGGCAACCTGAGCGCCCACCAGACGTGGAAAATCATTCAGGCCCGGGCCTCCGACGCCGGATTCAACGGAATCTCGCCGCACGACTTCAGGCGCTTCCTGATCTCCCATCTGCTCGAGACCACTGACGTCGTCCTGGTCGCGGCCATCGTCGGCCACAAGAGCACACAGACGACCGCCGAATACGACCAGCGGCCGGCTGCCAAGCAGCGCGACGCGGTGGCCACGATCGAGCTACCCACTCTCGGTCGCGTGGTGCCCGACCGGCCGGCGGGCTGACCCGCACGGCCCACGGGCCGCGGGTTCGGCAAGACTTCTCTGTGTCGGATCCCCCGACGTGCCGCCATCGTCATGCAGCAGGGCCGGACGCCCGGCGCCGCGTGGGTCCAGCTTCGATACCTATCACCCATGAAACCATGAACGTGAACCCCTTAGGCGAACTCCATAACGGCCCTCTCGCCACTCCGAGGCTCACCGGTCCAAGGCGATCTGCTCAGCCGCGCGTCGCAGCCACGGCCGAGCCGACGCCGACGCAGTCCGACCGGATGAGGGCGCTGCGCGCCGAGCTGGCCGGCATCCTGCGCGACCCCGAGGCGCGCGGCTGCTTACCGCGGTCAGGGTGACGCTCAGCGTCCCGGCCAGCTCAGTGAGACGCCACCGCTCGTCCGCACACCCGGCACAGCGCATCTGTACATCCGTGGGTGGACTCACCCGTTTCGTAGTCGTGCACAGCGGGCAGGTCGTTACTCAGCGGCGTCCGACAGGGCCTCTCGTCGAACGGATTACGGATGACGTACCAGGGCAGTGTGCCCACCGGGCGTGACACAGCAATGCGGGCGGCGATCGCGGCGGCAGGCTGCAGCGCAGCGCAATTGCTCGGACCGTCCGCCCATAGGGAGGCATAACCAACGGGGACGGCGAGGATGGACTCGGCGGCGGTGAGAGGCTTGGCATCGGGATCCGACATCGCGGCGGTGAGGATATGCATGCGGGAGGACCGTGCCGGGGCGCGCGTGCGGCGCAATCGGCACACGTGACGACCGGTGTCTCGCACGAGATCAGGCGAAATCTCTCAACTGTCGGCGGGCGCTTCCGACTGCCCATCTATCGGCTCCAGAAGCACCGGCAGTTCTGCTTCTCCTCCGCTGCCGCACGCGATTGGCAGACAGGTCCCAACTGCGCCGAGGAGGTGTTCGCGCGGCTCCGCAGCAGAGCAACGCCCCGACGGTGCGGCTCGACCGGTCAGGAGGCAGACGAGGGCTGACCGCCCAAAAACGCGCGCACGCGCTGGAGGTTGGTGAGCGTCAGGCCAGGCGTGGCCATCGTCGTGAGGAGCAAGCCATTGGAGCGGGTGTCGTCTCGCAGCGCCCGCTTGACGTCTCGATCCAGCAGGTCATCCGTCCAGACGTACGGCGCGCCCGGCTGGCTGTCGATGTGTTCGAGGACGCGACCCGTCTTCCACCAGATCTCACCGCGCCGCGGGTGCGAGACCCACCCTCGGGGCTGAAGGTCCCGCGGCTGCGGACACACGTCGAAGTCGTCCAGACCAACCGCCGGTGCGAGGACAGTGCGCGCCTCGTCATTCCACGTGGTCAGCCATACGACCCGCGCAAGGCGCTCTCGACTCATCGCGTTGATCTCCGCGATGACTGGCGCGAAGAACTCAATGCGGTACACCGCGCCCGCAACAGCTACGTCGGTCGTTTCATAGCGACCATGCTTCTGGTGCGGGGTCCGCGTCGCGTTGACTACCCCATCGACGTCCAGGAACCACGTCGGCGTCGAGGGCCGCGACGTTGGTTCTGCTCTCACGCCACGAACTTAGCGAAAATCGGGGATCCTGATCTGCTCACCCAACGGCGGCCCGCACCCCCACCCCCTCGCGAAGGCAGCCGTGGTCTGCCCTGGCCGGTCCATGGCCTGAGCTGCTGGATCTACCTACGGACGGCTGTCGGTGCTGACCACCGCCTTGTCAGGGGTGCCAGGACTCGAGCATCGGCAACCAGTTCCGCCCTGGCCGGAAACCCGATCCTCCCGCACTGCTGCTGCCCTACGTTCGGCCAGGAGCTGGTCGACGAGTCCATCACCTTGTAGTTCAGCGCGCAGCGCTTCGAGATCGTGTTCACGGTCCGCTCGCGCCATCGTGCAACCCCCAACCAGAACCGGCCACGCATCGGGTAACGATGCCAAGCTCTCCCAATCCAGCGGCGGGCACCGACGACGCGCGCAGCTGGCGGTCTCGACGGCGTCAACTCTCCGCCTCCCGTCGAGCGCGGTCAAGGCACCAGGGCCGCGGCGCGATCTACTTTCCGGTGTTCAGGGCTGTCGTGGCGGGGCCGGGCCGAGGGCTGGTTCAAGGTCGACTCGCAACCCACCTATCGACAGCCGTCCTGGGCATCGAGGGGGCGTTACTCAGGAAGACGACACGGCGTCACTGAGCGAGGAGCGCGGCCACGACCACTCGAGACGCGACTCCATTAGGTCACGAGCCCGAACACGACCCTGCAGCAGTCCCTTGCCTGGTGCACTACTGGACTGCCGAGTCCAGCGAGGCGGATGGCCTCCGCGTCAGAGCGAGTCGAGGTCGGCGAGCGCTGCTGCCGACACCGGAACGGTCTTGTCCAGGTGGCGATCCTCGATCGATGTCGCATTCGTGCGAGCTGTCGCCACGAGCTTACGTGCGGCCAGGCGGCGCTCATCGAACTCGAGCAGGTCGCAGACCCGGATGCGTCGGTGCGTGCCGACACGCGTGAACGCCAACGCACCGGCGTCCATGAACGACAGCAAGTGAGGCCGGCTCATGCCGAGCATCCGCGCGGCCACGTTCGGCGAGACATGCTCGTCCTGCTCGAGCAGCGTCACGCGCCCGCCGCGACCGAGGGTCACGGCGAGGTTCTGGAGCAGTCCGAGAACCACCGAGTCAGCAGCAACCCGCCCTTCGGCAGCTTCGAGAACGCTGCGCAGATCCCGCAGAGTCTCGGGCTCCGCACTGACCGTAGTGACCATGACGCACCTCTTCCTATCTGTCACAACTGTAGGTGATGAGTGAGCGCACGCGCATAGATCTCCAAGCTCAAGATCTATGGGTTCAGGATTGGGCGGACGGGCCGTGCGTCGAAGTGCGGGTGTCCCGAGGCCGAGGCGACCAGTCAAGGCCGATATCGAGGACGGATGCGAGAGCTCGAGGACGCGCTAGAGCACGCACTCGCACATCGCCCCGCCTCAACCTCTCGTGGCGGGGCGATGCGCTGCGCAACGCAAGACGGAAGCGACCGAGAGCGCGCGGACCGCATGCCGACCCCCGGTCGCCGCGGACGGCTCGCTGATCGAGAGCGACCTTCCGGCCGACGTAGCCCTTCGGCGGGCAACTGCCTGCGGCGGGTTGTGGTCGGACGGCCGCTCGCGCGTCAGCCATGACCGACGATCGCGGTTTCCTTTGAGGAGCACCCCGTGATCGACTGAACATCGCCTCGGCGTCGTCGAACAGCCAAGACCGCTGCTCTGTCCGCCAAGCGCCACGCAGGCCCGCAACCGGCGGAGGACCACGATCGGCTGGCTATAGCGCCTGCGCGCGGCTGCTCGATCCTGGATTGCCCGAGGTCGGCGCCGATCACACGGGCAGACGCCGCCCGCAACGCAAGGACGCTCACCGGGTCAACCGCCCCAGAAGCGCATCAGCCGCCAGCGCATTCCCCGCATGGGTCAGGTCCGCCCACGCACGCCATGGAGACAGCAGCGGCACGCGCCCGTCGCCCCGCCGCACAGCCTCCAGCAGGTGCGGATCTTCGCTGACAGCGAGTGTCAGCGTCGCCGATTCGGGAGCTGCCGGCGTCGCGCCTACAGCACCCAGGTCCACCAACGACGCCGACCACAGCCATGCGGACCGTGGTCGTGCCCACGCCGCCCAGGCGTCGGCGGCCACATCGCCACTGACTCCGTGCTGGACCTCGACCTTCTCGAGGAGCCCGGAGACTAGGGCCGCCGCCTGCACGGGCGGCTCGAGCATCGTCCACGTCGAGGCCAGATGGGGCGACGAGGGGTACCGCTCCACCAGCCACGCCGCCAGGTCACGCCGATCGCGGGCAGCCCAACCGCGGCGGGAACGCTCCACCAAGTTCTCAAGCTCCTCAAGCACCTGAGTCACCCGGACCCGAGTGACCCCCGCACGGGCCGCCAACTCCTTCTGGCTGCCCGCCGGCGCCTCCAGCAGCGCAAACACGACCGCGTACGTCCCCCAGGGCACCCGCCCAGGGCGCCGCGCCCGCGCGGGGCCTACCGGGGCCCCGCGGCGCAGCTCATGGGACACGCCAGCAGCATCTACAAGGACACCCTGTAACTCGCCAGCCTCCGTGCACAGCACTGAGACACCCGCCGCAGCGGCCGCGAGCGCGGACTGCTGCGACAACCTGGGGGTCAGCACCAGCAGCCGCACCGCCTCTGGCGTTGAGGCAGCGAGTTCCCCGACACTCGAGGGACGCAGGGCACGGCCGCGCAATGACTTGACCCGGTACACCGTCGTGGCCATGCCCGGTCCCCGCAGCACCACATCCGCGCCCAGGCCTGGGCCTGGTGCCGGAGCATCCGCGACAATGCCACGCTCGGTAGCGAGCTCGTTCCACACCCGAGGTGATGTAAGCATCATGCGTCTCCCGCGCCTATTGCTTACATCCTAGGTTGGGCTTCGCCGTGAGCAGGGCGTGCTGACCTCCCGAAGCGGTCGGTGTACGACAACTCGTATCCCGACCACGAGCTCCTCGCGGCGTCGACCAGCCTGCTGTCAGCTTCCTGCAGTACCACGACGTCGGCATCCAGTTCCGCGACCACGGCAACTACCGTCCGAGGAAATGGGCATGTCCGGCCCACTTCCTCGGACGGGGTCACGTTCCGGCTGGGCGCCCCCGCCGAATGACGACAGCCGCAGCAACTGCGATGGCGATGACACCCAGTAGGACCGCACCCGCGCGAAGCCGGGCCGGCTGGGCCCTGCGGGATCGCGAGGGTGAGGACCGCGACACCGAGGACGGCAAGAGCGCCCACGACGTACGCGTTCCAAACCCGATGGCTGCGAGCCGCGGCGACGAGCAGCAGGGCTACCGCCACTACGGTCGTTGGCCAGATCATGCGCAATTGGGCTGGCTGGGACGGATGCCTACCGTGCGGTCTTTGTCGTCTTTAGACTTGTTGGGTTCCGCACCCGCACCCGCACCCGCACCGACGCCGTGAAGAGCACCTCTGCGTCGGGTAACAGGCACTTTCACCACAGATGGGGTCTTCACCAGGTCAGCATCGAGCCGGGGCCAGGCGGGCGGACCTCAACCGTTGGTGCCGCGCAGCAGGTCGAGCTCGCGCGGCGCTCCTGTCAACGGCGGCTGAATCCTGATCAGGGATCGACGTCAGAATGTTGACCACCCCTGAGCGGAGGACGTTCATGCAGTGAGGTGCCACTTGGCGCGTTTCGAGATGGTGGACGTCGGTAGGTTTATTGCCCGACCTCGAACTCGTAGGTCGCCGGTTGCTGTCGATCGTCGCGGATAGTCACGGTGCCCGCGGGCGTGCCGGCGGGCACGTGCACCTCGACGGCGAAGCCCATGTCCGGACCGCCGGGGTCGAGGTTGCCCAGATTGACGACGTCACCGCCGGGCAGCGTCGCGGTCAGGTGCACCGGAGCCAACGGCTGGAGGGGTTCGTTGCCGCCGGTGTCGTTGCACGTCGTCGTGTACCAGTGCCCGTAGATCGTGATGGCGCCCCCGGAACTCACGGTCGGCATCGGCGCTCCGAACGCACCGCTCGGCGGCTGGTCATCGAGGTACGGTCCGACGCACGACGCGCTCGACCCGCCGCCCAGCGAGCCGCTGCATCCGGCGCAGAGCATCACCAGCGCAGCGGCGACGAGTTGGCGGCCGGCCCTGGGCGGGCAGTGTCGAAGGAGTGCGCCGCGTCTCGGCTCCGCTGACATGCACCAGATCATGACGCGGCGCGGCGGCCATGTCGTGCACTTGAGATTCCGATTCGGATACGGCCCGGGCGCTCTCAACGATGGCCGTTCAGTCTGCGCCAGCTGCGGGTGGGCGGCCGAGGTCGCGGTTCTTGAGCCGGTAGGAGTCGCCCTTGAGGGCGATGACGTCGGCGTGGTGGACGAGGCGGTCGATCATCGCAGCGGCGACGGTGTCGTCGCCGAAGACCTCGCCCCAACGTCCGAACGGCTTGTTCGAGGTGACGATCAGGGAGGCGCGTTCGTAGCGGGCCGAGACGAGCTGGAAGAACAGGTTTGCGGCCTCGGGCTCGAACGGAATGTAGCCGACCTCGTCGATCACAAGCAGCGGGTAGCGGCCCAGACGGCGCAGCTCGTCCTGCAGGCGTCCGTCGTGGTGCGCGGTCGCGAGCCGGTCGACCCACTCGGACGCGGTCGCGAACAGGACCCGATGCCCGGCTTGGCAGGCGCGGACCGCGATCCCGGTCGCGAGGTGGGTCTTGCCGGTGCCGGGCGGGCCGAGGAACACGACGTTCTCCCGGGCGGTCACGAAGTCCAGCGTCCCGAGGTGGGCGATCTGGTCGCGGGGCAGCCCGCGGGCGTGCTCGTAGTCGAAGTCCTCCAACGACTTGCGGCCCGGGAACCGGGCGGCGCGGATCCGCCCTTCCCCGCCGTGGGCTTCACGGGCAGCGACCTCGCGTTGCAGGCAGGCCGCGAGGAACTCCTCGTGGGTCCAGGACTCCGCCCGAGCCCGCTCGGCCAGCCGGTCGACCGCGTCACGCAGGGTCGGGGCCTTCAGCGCGCGGGTCAGGAACGCGAGCTCGCTGGTCACGTCCCGGGCCGGGGCCTTGGTGGCGGGCATCAGGCGACCTCGGTCACGCCGAACGCGGCGTCGTAAGCGGAAAGGTCACGCTGCTCGACCTCGTCGGCGGGCGAGGCCGGTGGTCGGTGGGCGGCAGTGTGGGACATCGCCAACGCGGCAGCCTTATGGTCCTGGTCGGTGAAGGTCTGCCAGCGCGCCCAGGACCGCTCGTGGACAGCGACGACCCTCGAGCCCAGCCGGACGGTGACCTGGCGCATGTCAGCGAGCACATCGACGAACCGGCCGACCGCGACCGGGTCCACCGAGTAGTCGTTGGTGCCCAGACGCACGTAGTGGTCCCGCGGCAGCCGGACCCGCGCCCGCCAGCCGAGCTGCGGAGCCACGGGCGGCAGGACGAGCATCGCGTCCCGGTCGACCGACCACCGGTCCACCGGCCGGCAGCCCAGGGCGCGGTGCTGGCGGGCATTCGCGACGGGCAGCCAGCCGGCCAGCTGGGCGTTGAAGTCGTCGGGGCCGGTGAACACCCGCCCGGGCAGGAACGAGGTCTCCAGGAATCCGTTCGCCCGCTCGACCAGGCCTTTGGCCTCCGGGTCCCGAGGCCGGCACTGATGCACCCCGATGCCCAGAACCCCACGGAACGCCTCGAACTCCTCAGTGAGCTTGGGTTTGCCGGCCCGCCAGGACCCGACTGCGGACTCGTTGTCCCAGACCAGCTCGCGGGCGACCGCACCCATGCCCTGTAGCAGCGCCCAGTGCCCGGCGATCAGATCGGGCGCCTGCCGCGACGGCAGCATCAGCGCGAACATCATCCGCGAGTAGCCCGAGACCATCACCAGCACCGGTGGTGAGCCGACCTGCCCCGCACCCAGTGGCACGTCGACTGGAGGGAACCACAGGTCGCACTGCAACCGGTGCCCCGGCTCGTAGGTCGTGCGCGTGGCCGGGTCCGGCGGCAGGTAGTACGGGCGCAGAACCCGCACCCGGTCCTTCAAGATCGTCAACGAGCGCGCCCAGCCGATCCGCTGCGCGATCACCGTCGCCGGCATCGTTGGACACGAGACCAGCAACCCGCGGATCTGTGGTTCGACCTCGTCGACCAACGACCCCCGGGCCGGGCGCTCATACTTCGGCGGCCGATCAGAGGCCAGCGCCTTCTTGACCGTGTTCCGCGCGATCCCGAGCCGGCGCGCGATCGCCGAGATCGCCATCCCCTCGACCCGACGCAGCCGACGGACCTCTGCCCAGTCCTCCACACCGATCACCCTCCGCAGGATCGCGGCAAAGATGGTCAGATTTCAGCCGACGATCCCTGGTCAGTATTCAGGCGTCGCCGACAGCTCCGCCATCCCTTCACCGTGAGAAGCCCAGTTGCGAGTCCGCACGTCCCCTGCCGGTTCAGGATCTGTCGTCGACGTGCGGCAACTCATCCATCGGCACCGACCCGCGTTGTGGGTGGACGAAGGGAACCCCCGGCTCGTCGCAGTCAGGTTGCGCTCGAAGGAGGGAAGCCGCTGACGGAGTTCGCCCGCGAGGTGCAGTCTGCTGCGAGATGACCGCCGGAGCCGAGGCTCGATCCATGTCCACAGAGGACGTCCGTTCGTTCCCCTGACCACCGCCTTGTCAGGGTCCTAGGACTCGAGCATCGGCAGCCAGATCCGCCCTCGCCGGAGCCAGATCCCCTGCACTGCTGCTGCCCCACGTTCGGCCAGGAGCTGGTCGACGAGTCCAGCACGTTGCAGTTCAGCGCGCAGCGCTTCGAGAGTGTGTTCACCGTCCGCTGCCGCCATCGTGCAACTCCCAACCCACAACCGGCCACGCATCGGGACGCGATGCCGAGCTCACTCAACCCAGCGGCGGGCGCCGCTCATCGCGGGCACCGGGCGGTCTTGGCGGCGTAAAGACTCCGCTTCCCGTCGAGAGTGGTCAAGGCACCAAGGCCGCGGCGCGATCAGGTTGAGCACTGGGTCGCCCAGCGGCTCGCACACCGACTCGGTCAGGGCCGGGTGGGAGGCATCTGCGCTAACGTGCTGTTTGACCCGCCGTGGACGCTCGTGCACGAGGCCCTCGCGGCGACCATTGCCCTCAACCCCGACGGCGACCCGTGGCGTTCCGACCTGCTGGCGTGGCACGTTCTCGCCGCGATCAAGCAGTCAACTCACGCCATGCGACTCGTGCAGGTCGACTATGGGCACAGCCCGCCAGTCCAAGGACACACCTGCGGATCGAAGTCCGCCGAGCACCGCTCCCGCAGAAACCGTGCGTTGTCTCCAAAGTCCGGCCTAATCCACCTCGCTGCAACCATCGCTGAGACGTGGCTTGCGTCGGCGTCACGAAGAGACAGCGCGGCCGATTGCACGTGACCGCCCGAAGTCCAGGTGTCGTCAACCAGGAGCACGTGCGAGCCCGTGGGCAACTTCGTCTCCGCTCGAAAATTGCCGGCATCCATTGAGCGCGGGCTGGCCGGAGCAGGGTTGGACACCAGCACGATCTCTTGTCCCGGTGCGGCGCTCGCAACAATCTTTCGGAGAGGGTGCCCATCGAGTTTTGCTGGGAGCGAGGGCACAAAACTCCAGTGTGTGACCGGCGCTCCGACCAGGCGACCTACGCATGCTGCATGGTCGGTGAGCGCAACGATCAGGAGCATCGCGACGATGCCGTAGTGCTCGGCCACCGGCGGACGAGCCTTATACCCGCGCATGACGTACCCCGACTGATGGGTCGCGACGGCATACGTCAGCGGTGCGACCAGAGTCGCCGCCGCTCCGGCTGACAGATGGGTCTTGCACCTGTAGCAGTGCGTGTAGCCGTCGACGGGCGTAGTGCAGGTCGCGCAGGTAGTGCGGTCCTCCCGAATCGGGTTGCGCAGGTATCCGCCCGCCTCCTGAACGAGGACTCTCCTAAACTGCGCAACTACCTCAGACGGAACGGCTGTCACGCTGGTGTTAGCCATCGCAGGGCGCCACTCACTGCGTCTCGATCGTCAACGATGCGCTCTACAGCGTTGACGACGTCCGCGATTCCGGCAGCAACGGTGACGCCCGGCCGTCCGCGAAGCGCCCGTGCCCACTCATTTCTTTCGACGACGAGGTCGGTAAGGATCACAGGGCGCCCGTGCTCGACGGCCATACGCGCCTGGGCCCGAGCACCACTCTGCTCCCCGGCTTCCACAACTACCGTCGCCAGCCCAAACCCAGACATCGTCGCGTTGCGCATCAGGAACGTGTGCTTCTGGGGTGGAGCGTCCGGCCAAAACTGCGACAAAAGCAGCCCTCGCCGCGAGATCTCCTCATGAAGGTCGCGATTGGCAGCAGGATAGACCTTGTTGATGCCGGTTCCAATGACCGCGACCGTGCGGCCGTGCGACTCAAGCGCCGCTCGATGTGCAGCGGTGTCAATTCCAAGGGCAAGTCCCGCGACAACAGAGATATCCAGTGAGACCAGAGAGCGTGCGACTGCGGTAGCGATCGCAATGCCTCGTTCCGATGCGGCGCGCGAACCGACGACCGATACGGCCCGCTCGTCACGTCTGAGCTCACCTCGCGCGAAGAGGACCGGCGGTGCCTGATGAATGCCGCGAAGCCTCTCCGGGTACTCGTCATCAAGCACGGTCACGATCCTGTGGCCCTCGGCCGACCAGCGTTCAAGTTCGCGCCGGGCCACCGCGAGGGGGTCTTCCACGCCGGGTTCCTCGATGAGCGTCGCCTGCGTCGAGGAGTGCCAGACCGCCAGCGCGCTGCCCGCCTCCAATACATCAGCGGTGATCGCAGGCCACCGTGCGCCGTTTGGCCGTTCGTTCAACAGCGCGACCAGAGCTGCGTGCTCTTCGCGTGCAGTGCTCAGCATGCACTCACACTACGGGTGGTCTTGCGGGCTCGACACATGTCGGCTCCCTGCCGTCGGCTGCTGAAAGTGAAGCATGCCGCCCTGCACCCACGCCCTCGTGGAGGTAGCTGGGTGCGGCGACCCGAAGTTCACCCGCATTGGGATCTGAGAGCCTCGTCGCCCGACTACGAGCGCGGCGTACTGTCCCGACGAGGCGGCGATCGCATCGTCACGAGGGGGCCAAGTGGCATACCGAAACTTCGTCCGCCCTGCGTTGCCGATGACTGGGCACTCGCAGAGTGACTGGATGCGATGGCTCGACGAGGAGGGACTCCTCCAGCCTGTCGCTCCCGCGCCCTCGCGCAGCTGTCGGCGCTGTTTTGGCGCCGTCGGCGCGCGCGATGGTCGCCTATTCGACCATTGCCCGCAGTGCGGCCCACTCAGAAGCGATCCGCTCGACGGGTTCGTCCCCGTTCTCTACACCACTGACGGCGCGCTCGAGTCGATGCTCCACAGCTTCAAGGACTGGCATGAGCGCGGACTTGCCGACCACACATGGCTGAAGATCCCCCTCGGGTGCATCCTTGCCGACTTCTGGGGGCGACACGCTGCCTGCGTCGATCAGTTCTATGGGAGGTTCGACCTGGTACTCGCGGTGCCCAGCGACAATCGGACACGCCGCTACAGCCAGCTGTCACTGATCAACGAGCTGCGGCAAACTCCGACGCTCGATCTCGTCGAGGGTGTCGTGATGAGGGACTTTACGCAACGACGTCCGCCGCGGCGCGGATATGAGCCCGGCGCGTACGTTGTGCCGGATCCTCGTCTCGTGGCTGGTCGCGCGATACTGCTGGTTGATGACACATGGACCACCGGCGCGACCCTTCGGAGTACCGCAGGCGCTCTCAAGTTGGCCGGGGCAGCCTCGGTTGTTGCCTTTACTCTAGGTCGGCAACTGAGTCCGGGATTCGGAAACTCAGCCGACCTTCTGCACGAGATTGGCGGCCGGAGCTGGTCAGCAACATGCGTGCTCTGCGCGTGAGCTAAAGACGTTGCTCCCACAGGTGGACGCACTCCAAATCGGGAGACGCCGAGCTGCACTGGTGCTATCCGCGAAGTTCGCAACGAGCGACCGCCACATCCTGACAGCCAGCGGTACCCCCGCCGAGCTCTAGCCCCATGTTGCTGCCGCGAGGGGCCAGATTCCCGGACCACTAGACGACATGAGCAGAGATACGTCTCGCCGATCCAGCCGGCCCAACTTCGTCAGGCGCTTCCCCACCCCGGCGCCGTCCGCGTTGAATCCCGACCCTGCGGCTCGGTCCAGGTCACCGACGACCCGCGACTTTGGCCATCCATCGGCGCAGGGACGGCTCGCTGATCCTCGATCGGACGCGATCTTCGCGACCTGTCGCTGACCACTACGGGCCAGGTCCACTGCTCGGCGCCGGAACTCCGGCAGCTTGGCTGCAGGCATCCAAGACTTCTCTCCCGAGCCGATCATCGCCTCAGATTTGGTGTCCGGGAAAAGCGGGTCAGGCTCCATCCTCGAGCGCCCCGCCTGTTACGGACCGTTCGAAGACCGCAACCGCGCTGTCCGCTTCGGCGTCGGCATACCTGGCGAGCTCTGTCCAGTCCATTTCGGGGTCTTTAGTTCCCTCTGCCAGCACCCCGGCTCGTACCGCGGTTCGCACGTCGCCGGCGCCCAGGAGCACGCCGCCCGTGGTAAGTGCGCCGACAGCCCGCATCACGCGGGTACGCGCCTGGTGGGGGGTTAGTGCATGTTGCGCCGAACGCTTGCGGCAGACGACGATGACGTCGACGCGGTTCGGCTCGGCAGCGGCGTGCTTAGTCAAACTTGTGGTGACTTCGGCGACGACTAGGTTGGTCGCGGTCACCATCAATCCCGAGTTCGCGAGGGATTCCATCAGAGCCGCCCAACCCGATGTCTGGGACTGGTGAAAACTGAAGATCAGCAGCCCGTTGTCGGACAACACTCGCGCGCACTCACGCCATACGTCACTGATCATCGTCTGGAACCCAGCAACTGCGGTGTTCTGCACCTCCCGTGCGTCGCGTGTGCTGTCGCACTGCGGGTACGCCGGGTGCGGGCGCATCGTGCGCATCCACGCATGGAAGAAGTCCGCTAGCTCGGAGTAGTGCACATTGTCGAAGTACGGTGGGTCGGTCACCACGAGGTCCACTGACAGATCCGGAATGTCGGTGCAGGCAGCGTCCCCGGTCACGACGTAAGCGCTGCCGGGGTCGTCAACCAGCCGTTGCCAGGAATCGACCAATCTTCGTTCCACCGAGGAGGAGAACCCCGAAGCGGTGACAACGCGCGCTGAGACTGAAACGAGATCAGTGGGCTGCTGCTTGTAGACGTGCGCACGGCGCAGCCTCTCCAAAGTCCCGCTGTACCCGCCCGACGCTCCCTTCTCGCCCCACGGGTCACCTTCGAGGCTGAGGCGCTCGGGTCGTAACACGTGGTTGTGAAAGATCGACCTCACCGCGCCTGTGCCCTCGCCCTTGAACGAGCAGAACACGTTGTGGTGCTCGAGGGTCTTGCCGAACGCCGCTATCAGCGCCTCCCGCTCAGGACCATCCCCCGGCAGGTCGCGCAGCGCGGCGCCAATACGTCCCAGACAGTAGAGCTGGCGGTCGTTGAAGAACTGCGCCCAGTACCGGTAGCCCCAGTTGATTGCTTGGGCTGTGTTGGAGCCGTGCTCGAGAGTCCCTTCAGGGATGGCGAGCTCGCCGGCTGCTGCATCGGCCAGCAGCTTTGACGCGCGATCGTAGAGGTTCAAGTCGAAGTCGTCGATCGGGCGGTACTCCCGCAGCCTTCCATCGACCCGAACAGCTTTCGCGAACATCCTGCGCTGCGGTGCCCGGCCGGCCAGTGCAGCGATCACAGGCGTGCAGTGACCCCGGGCGCACGTCATCGTCTTGCCCCTGACGGGTCCACCAGCCAGCTCGAAGTGCAGGTCGCATCGTCGGCAGGTCGCTGTGGTGTCGGTACCGACTGTCACGGGGACCACGTAATGGCACGACGGGCAGGTGGCATGTCCGCGGTCTGACCTGCTGCGGACAGCGTGCTTTGCAAACACGTAATTGGTGAAGAGTTCGACCTCATCCCCGCACTCTGGGCACGTCGCAACCGCCACCCAGAAGTAGTGCATGACCCGCTCGCCTCGGGCGGTGACGAACAGCACCTCGATATCGGTGCGGACCTGGTCCTCGACGGCGGCGAACAAGCGCTTGACCTGGTCGAAGTCCCACGCAGCAAGGCCCTGACGCTGAGTGAGCGTGGCTACGGGGTTGATATCCCGGCCCACGACGCGGGCGCCGAGCTTGGCTGCTTCGACGAGTGTGGTGCCAGACCCCGCGAACGGGTCGTACGCCACCAGCCCGTCCAGCGCCGTGGCGGCCCCTTGCCCTTCGTCCGCGCCGACCGCGTCCAGCAGGATGCGCCGGAAGACCGTCCCCAGCCGCCGTGCCCACCACTTATGCACGTACGTCGCCGGGCGGTGAATCTCCCTGCGCCACGACTCGTGCTCAGCCAGGTGAGAAACGGCCGCGGGGAAGTGCCCGGCCTCCAGCGCCGTCACCTGCGGGATGGTGCGGCGCAAGACGACCTCCCCAGACGGCGTGAAATTGCTCGCAACAGGTTTCGAAGGCGGCCATCGCCGCTCCGAACGGAATCACAGACGATCGTTCACCTTAGAGGGCCCGCTCCGCGCCGCTTAGCAAATTCGCCCGGTCGGCTGGCGTGTCCTTCAGGCTTCTCGTGCCAAGTTGGACTCGATGTGTGGCGGGTCACCGTATTGTCCGACGGCTTCGGGTTCGTCCATCTCACCACCAGCCCATCGAAGGGGGGCGGATGCAGTACCTCGACGTGCTCGTCCCTGCCGAAATCCATCCCGGTGATCTGCTCGAGAAGTTGCACAGTCTCCGGGTTAGCGACAACGGCGCCCCAGTCACGCCGGGACCGTTGGACCAGGCCACCATCAACCTGGTGCGGGAGGTCCTGACACGCACCGACAAGAATCTGTCTCTGGAGATGCCCCGCGGACGAAGCGACATCGCGGTCTTCATGGGCGTCTACCTCCACCTGATGCGCCAAGGCGCCCGGTTGCGGCAGCAGTTCGACGCCGAAGGGTTCGGCGGCGTCGTCGCCGTTATCGGACGCAACACCAACCTGACCGAGCGCCTACGTCTGATCAAGATCGGCAGGTACAACCTCTCGGAGGGACTCAGCGCCCAGAGGGTCCGCGCCGACGGTCGACTGACCGACATGCACGGGAAGATCCACGACCCCGCCGAGCGTCCCGACTGGATCCTGTACCTCAACACGACACTGGGCTGGCCGGCACTCACCGGCGTGAAGGTCGGACTGGCCGTCATCGACCGAGCCAGTTTCCGCAACCCCGAGACGCTCGAAGGTGCGCTCGCATGGTGCAAGGAACACCACGCCGGTCGAATCATCGTCATCGGATCGCTCGGCGATCCTCCTCCGATGCCCGGCGACGCCGGGTGGCTGCGTTGGCCCTGGACGCCGCGGCTCCGCACCGACATGGTGCCCGAGGTGGGCGCCGGACGCGCCTGTGGCGCCCTATCTACCAACTGCTTACTGACGATGCTGCCCCGCCCCCTGGGCGTGGCCATATATTCCGCCCCGGAGCTTGCGTCGCTGCGCAGGACATGCTTGATGTCTATCGCTGCGGCGCGCAAGGTCGGCGGGCCGTTACCCCGCCCGGTCGCCGACGCGGTTCGGTTGGTCAACCTGCTAGGCAGCCTGTGGGGACAGGTCCCGACGGCGAACGTGTGGGCGGCCGCCGACCCGCGCGGGGTCAGCGCTGCCACTCTCGCGGCATACCTCCGGCGTTCGCGCGGAGAGGACCTGCGCGACCGGTGGGCGTCTTTTCGGGAGACGCACTGGCCCGACCTGCGCCGCGCTGCGCTGCAAATGACGGACCTACTGACCGAATGCAACCCGCGTCTGGACCTCCTCCTTGGACTGCTCGACTGGGCCGAGGCGAACCGCCCCGGTGCACGGGTCGTTGTCCGGGCACACAGCCGGCCCGCCGCCCGTGCGCTCGAGGCGGATCTCCTCGAAGCGCGCCCGAGCCTGGCCGGACAAATGGATGACGGAGACCCAGCTCACGCCAAGTTGCGTGTCATTCCGTACAGTGACACCGGTCCGTGGGCGTCGGCCCCAACGCTTGAGCTGCACCTGGGTGCCCCGGCTCCCTGGCGGCGCGGCGCCCTGCTATCGGGCGAGGCGACGGAGCACGTCGTGGCGGTCGACCGGGACGAGGAGCGTTGGCTGCACCTGTCCATCGGCGCGGTCGAGACCGACCTTCGCACCGCGCTCGCCAGCGCCGGTGCGGATCTGGCACTTGAGGTGCCACAGGTGCAGCAGCCTCGGCCAACCGTCGTGTACGGACCCGTGCGCATAGACGATCGCGGCGAACACGACGAGGCGCCTGCTAGCGTCCCTGGGATCGACCTGACTGACCTGTTCGAGGACTTCTCCCTGGCAGTCACCCAACTGACCGGCCCGAACACGCCGGATCTCGGCGGCCGCCCTGTGTCGGCCGTTCCGGTCACCCTGGAGCCGGACGGTGCGGTGTACTGGCTGCCCGCCTCGGCGCAAGTCGAGGTCCTGGCCGGTACGCGGTATTTCTCGACCCCGGTTCACGGTCTGCAACCTGGCATGCAGCTGCTCATTCCCCGCGGGGAGAGTCGCGGCGGGCTGTACCAACGACTGCTGCAGTCGGTTCACAGCGAGGCTGACGTCATGGCGGTCGAGCTCATCCTGCGACGCTTCCGAAATGCCGTGGACGAGCTTCACGACCGCTTCGGCAGTTGGGACGCGGTCGCGCGCGCGCTCAACCAGCGCGGCAGCAAGATCACCACCGGCGCCACCTGCTCGAATTGGGCGCGCGGCACAGTGATCGCCCCCGACGACATCGAGGACATCCGGCGCGTTGGGCGCCTCGCATGGCAGGACACGCTCCTGGTAGACCGGACATGGGAGCGGATCGGCGCCCTGGCCGTTCGGCTTCGCGGGCTGCACCGCGCGCTCGGACAGTTGCTGTCCGCCGCGATCGCGGAAGCGGTCTCCGGCGCCGGTGGGACGCACCTTCAGCGGCTGTCAGACCTATGCGGAGGCGTCGATCCCACCGAGATCCTCGAGGAGTTTGACGTCCGCCAGGTTCGCTCCATTGGACCCTCAAACGTCGTACCCAGCGTCGAGTTGCGGCGACTTACCTACTCGGGGCCCCGGACCCGTCCGATGCACCCAACCTTGGAGTCTCGTTGACCATCGATAGGCACCGCCCGCCGTCAGCGCCTCCGGGCGCGCCCCTCAAGAACCAGCGCGAGGGCGCGATCGTCGATTGGCTCATCGGTCGAATCGGCGACCGGCTCGGCGACCGCTCTGGGCAGCGCCACGCCCCGCCCTGGGAACCGAAGCAGAACGTCGTGCTCGGGGTGCTGGAGCCGATCCGGATCACCCCCGCCCCGGCCGCTCCGACGGCCTCGCCCGTAGCGCCGACGCCCGCGGCACCAGCAGGGCCGCTGTCGACCGCTCCCACGGGAGAGATCCCGTCGATCGCCCTGGACTTCCGAATGCGCGAAACGTCCCCCGGGGCCGGGCTGGCGCTGAACCTGGACGTCGCGTTCGCGCTGTACATGGAGGAGGTCGCCACCCTCGCCGAGCAGCGCACATACCTCGGGGCCGCGGAGACCGCGGAACTGGTGGCACCGGCGCATGACAGCCCCGCAGATGGGGTGCAGGACGACCACGCGACCACCGGCACGGAGGGCACTGAGGGAGGCACGAACGAGGTCGTGGCGCCAACGGCGGCCGCTACCGCCACTCCTGCCGTCACCCTCGGCTCCCGGGTAGTGCGCAAGCGCGCGAAGAAGACACGGTTGTTAGGTGCCTGGCGCCGCCACGAGATCACGTTGCCGACCATGCACGTCGACATCTCCGCCGACGGTGCAGTCACGACGATCGCCGCGCCACTGGTCGAGGCGGCGAAAGCTGTTATTGATGCCCACTACGCCGGCGCGTCGGCGATGCGCCCGTTCGTCGGTTCAGCCCGGAACGAGCTGCCCCGAGAGGTGCTGGACGACGAAGCAGTATTCGCGGCAGCCGTCGACCGCGCGCTGGACCGTGCCTGGGCTCCGCGGTATCCCGACCTAGAGGTCACCGCGTTTGCACAGCCGCTCGGCGACGGCGAGTACCTCGTCAGCGTCGCACTGCGCAACGCGACCGAGTTGACCGAACGGACCTTGCAGGACCTGGCGGTCTACGACACGCAGATCGCCGTGCATCCCGGCGCCACCACCGAGTTCGTGCGCCAGCGGTTCGACCTCGCCCCGGACGACTACCGGATGGAGGACCTGGCCGAGGTCCCAGGCCGCGGCACCGCATGTGTCGCCGTCGCCACCGACGCCGGCGGGATTCGCGCCGAGACGCTGCCCACGCACGTGCAGCGCGTGGTCGATCCACGCGTCGGGCACGTCGACCCGCTGCAATGGTCAGCGCTGTCGGCAGCCCCCGAGCTCATTCTGGACTCCGTCCAGGCCGCGATGGAGGACTACGCCGCCGAGTACGCCCAGTTCGTCGCCGCGGCCGGTGGTACCTCGCACCACCGCGAGGCGCAGGCCGGCCTGGACCAGTTCACAGACGAGTTGCGCCGCTTCAAGCTCGGGCTGCGCGCCATGCGGGACGACCCGCGCTTAGCGCAGGCGTTCCAACTAGCCAATGAGGTGTTCGCCCAGGCCAACTCAGGCGCGCGCTTCGACACCTGGCGCCTGTTCCAGCTCGTCTACATCGTGTCCCACCTGCCCGCGCTGGCTGCTCGTGAAAATGATGACGTCGAGATGCGCCGCGAGCTGGACCACGCCGACGTGCTGTGGTTCCCCGCCGGCGGGGGCAAGACCGAGGCGTACCTGGGCCTGATCATCACCGCGATGTTCTACGACCGGGACCGCGGCAAGGACGGCGGAGTCACATCCTGGCTCCGCTTCCCGCTGCGCATGCTGTCCGTCCAACAACTGTTCCGCATGCTGCGAGTCCTGGTCATCGCTGAGGACCTGCGCCGAGAGAACAACATCGGCCGGGCCGGCGCGGACCCGTTTTCACTGGGGTACCTCGTCGGCGGCGGCGGAACGCCGAACAGCCTGAAGTACCCCAAGGCGTGGTGGCGCGGCTGGGAAGCCGAGGTGCGCGCTGTCGCCAACGGCACGTTCACTGAAGACCACGCCAAGGACCGACTGGTGACAAGGTGCCCGTACTGCTCGGCAGCGAGCATCGATCTCGTACTCGACGTCGACGCAGTGCGGCTAATCCACCAATGCACCACATGCGGGCGGTCGCTGCCGCTCCACATGACCGACGTCGAGGTGTACCGACACCTGCCGACCGTGGTGATCTCCACGGTCGACAAGCTAAGCGGGTACACCTGGTTCCCGGAGTACACCGCATTTAGTCGTGGCGCCCGGTTCCGGTGCCCCAAGCACGGCTACTTCTCGTTCCCGACCGGTGGAGCCTGCCTCGCCGGCGCGGACCTGTGCGACCCGCCGAAGTCCGGGTACCCGGCCGCGCCGTACTTCAAGGATCCCGTCCCCGCACTGACGATCCAGGATGAGATGCACCTACTCAAGGAGGAACTCGGCGCCTTCAGCGGGCACTACGAGGGCCTGATCGCGGAACTGCAGCGCGGGGGGCCGTCGGCGCTACCGACGAAGATCTTGACGGCGTCGGCGACAATTGAGCAGTACCAGGACCAGTTGCGCCAGGTCTACGGGCGCATCCCCCGGGCGTTTCCGTCGCCTGGCTACGACCGCGACCGCAGCTTTTACACCCAAACGCAGCCGACGGTTCGGCGCACTTTCCTGGGGATCCTGCCGCACTACCGGCGCAAGGCCGACGTCGCCGCCGCCGTACAGGGTGAGCTTCTCCGTGCTATCACCGAATTGCAGGACGACCCCGCAGCGCTGGCCGCGCTCGGCCTCGAGGACCCAACTTCTTGGGCAGACGAAACAGCACGCACTCAGCCCCCCCAGCATGCCGACGCTGTCGAGCTTCTGTTCAATTACGAGGTTTCGCTGGGATACGTAAACAGCAAAGCGCACGGCTCCAAGCTTGAGGAGGAGTTGCGCTCGCTGTCATCGGACATGGAGCACGACGGGCTTGGCGCAGTGCAGCACGTAGTACTGACGGGCCAGGTTCCGATCCCAGACCTGGCCGAGGCGATCAGCCGCGTGCAAAATGAGACGCTGGCTACCGACCGCGCTGAGCGCCTCCGGGCAATGGTCGGCACGTCGGTTGTCAGCCATGGCGTCGACTTGGACCGGCTCAACGTCTTGATCATGGCTGGGATGCCGACCACAGCCGCGGATTACATCCAGGTCACCGCCCGCTCGGGGCGCACCCACGCCGGCCTGGTGGTCACTGTCTACGACGCATTCTCGCGCCGGGAGCGCTCGCTGTTCACGAACTTCGCCAGCTACCACCAGTTCCTTGACCAGATGGTCACCCCGGTGCCGGTAAACAAGTATGCCTACTTCGTCGCTTCGCGCACCGTGCCAGGGCTTGCCCTGGCTTTGCTGCATGATCTCGCTCGGGACCCAGCGATGAATGCGCCGGGCGCCGGGGTGCGCCGCGCGAAGGACTTCCAGGACTGGTGGCGCAGCCACCGAGCCGCAGTCGACACGGTGCTACGCGAGAGGTTGCGCCGCTGCTACGAAACCCCGATCGGCGGCGTGAACGACCCGACCATGGAGCGAGAACTGGCCGACCGTGCGCTGGAGCGGTGGGCTGACATCGAGTACCCAGCGCTGTCGGTGCCTGCGCAGCACAAGCTGACCTCCGAACTGTTCCACCAGGCACCGTTGAGCAACTTCCGCGACATCGACGAGCCAGCGGACTTCCCCGTCACCCACCACAGCCGCGACGCCTTCGCTGCCCTAACCGGACACAGCTGGGTTAGCGACCAGGCGACCGACGCCGCCGACAAGGAGTAGCTCCCGTGCTTCGCAGCCACAGCCAGGTCCTGTACAGCTTCCTGCCCGGGGCTGTATTCCGGCACGAGGACCGCGTGTACGGACAGGTGTTGTCCGTCGACGGACGCCGTCTGACAGACCTCAACGACGTCGTCATCTTCTCCGAGATCGCCGACTACCTTGAGAACTGGCCCGAGGACGATCGGTACGATCTTCCCCTGCCGCGCGACGCGCGGATGAATGAGTACCGCATCATCTCCCCGGAAGCGGTCCGATGGGAGCTGTTTCCGCTGATCCTGGAGTGCACGCGCCGCTCGTGCGGGCGGGTTCGCAGCTACCAGAATGCCCGCGATATCGCCGCCGAAGGTGGGCGGTGCGCTAAGTGCGGCGCCGCCCAGCAGCAACTGCGCTTCTATAGCGCTCATAACTGCGGGCAGGTTAAGAAGGTCTACGTCCCCAAGTGCCCTACGCACGGGTACGACGAGATCTCATTCGACAACACCGGCAGCTTCCTGACTGCGACGTGGCGCTGCCACGGACCCGGGTGCAATGGCGCGGTCACCTCGCGCACGAACATGTCGCCGTGCAGCTGCGGAAAGTGGCCCGGCCCCGACGGGGTAGTCCGAATGCGCGCACACACGCTCGACGACTCGCGCGCGTACCGGGCTCACTACGTCGACCTGGTCAATGTCGAGTCCTCGACCTTCCAGACCTACCAGCGTCACCCTAATCGCAACCAGATCGCCGTGGCACATTTCCTGGGGCTCATCGGCTCAATCAAGGACGGCCTCGGCGAGGCGGACACTCGAAGCGACGGCAAGCGGATGACCGCCGCGCAATGGGAGGTCAAGGAAGCCGTTTACATCGAGATGGGGCTCAGCGCCGACGAGATCGCAGACCTGAAGAGGGTGCGCGGCCCGGTCGAGACCGGCCTGGCCGCACTGGGAACGGTGTCGGAGGCCGCCGTGGAAATCGTCGCAGCCGCCCGCACGTTCTATGAGCGCGCCGCCGTCTACGACCGGAACGAGGTCCCGCGCATGGCACTCGCCGACCAGGTCGAGGTGGCCCGCGAGCGCGGGGACACCTTGCAGGCCGACGCCATGCAGCAGGCGGTTGACGTGGCGACCACCATGGGGATTTCCGAGCTCGCTGTCACATGGGAGTTCCCGATCGCCAAAGTCGCGTTCGGCTTCACCCGCGAGCAACACGAGCCGGGCCATGGCGCGATCCGCGGCTTTCGCAACCAACGTGAGCACGACAACAAGTACCCGGTGTACGCCGTGGCCACCACGACGGAAGCGCTGTTGGTGACCTTGTCACCCAAGGAAGTCCTCACATTCCTGCACGAGCGGGGGGAGGCCGTCACCGCTCCTACGGATGAGCGCACGGCCCGGCGCCAGTTGTTGGAGATATTTGCTGATGCTGGCGCGCGGCCGGCGCCGGCGGACACCATTCGCACGCTCATTCACACCCTGAGCCACCTCCTGCTGAGAGGGCTGGACGACGGGCAGGTCGGCTTCGCTGAGTCCAGCCTGGCCGAGTGGATGGTGCCGGAGACACTCACCTTCGCGGTGTACGCGAACTCACTGAAGGACTTCACCCTCGGGTCCCTTTGGACTCTGCTGAACAGCCGGTCGCTCAGCTGGCTGCGCAGCGTGTGCGACCAAGTTATCCACTGCGAGAACGATCCCATCTGCTACCAGCGTGAGCACCGGTCGTGTGAACGGTGCGCCTACCTGACGTTCGGGTGTCGACACTTCAATGCCGACCTGGATCGCCGGGTCCTGGCCGACTTCCTGCTGTCCCGCGGAGCGCTCGCGGCGGCGCGGCCGGCAGCCGTGTAAAAGGGCGTTCGGCACCTCACCCTGTCCGCTCCAGCGATCCGCGCGATACAGCCTGTCGGCGCCACGGCTAGTCACTAGTCGGCGACTAGGTTTGCTGCTCGAAAGCCCGTCCGCCCGATGCAGCCGACGGATCTCAGCCCACGCCTCCAGCGCGATCACCCCTCCAGAGTCCCGGAGGCCGGTCGCATCCGTCGTCAGAGGACTTTCTCAGCGCGTCGTCGACATTCCGACCGTTCCTGACCGCGAGCAGGAGTGGTGACCCCTACGCCGGCACAGCCAAACCCTGCGCCGCGCCGGCCCGCGCGGCAACGTCACCCGCAGGTGCCCTCACGCCGCGCCAACTTCATCTGATGCGCCGTCACTGAAGGCCCGAACCTGCGAGGCAGCTCCTGAGAGAGCAGGGCCCACCCTGCCTGCTGCCACGTCCCGAGCATCCACGCAGCACCCGCCACGTTAACCATCGTCAGCGCCGCGATCAGGATCAGCGCATCCACGTAATCGCTCGCAGCCACCTCACCCAGCGACGACGCCCCCGACCCGGCCAATGTGGCCCCCTCGAAAAGAACTACCACCACCACCGCTACCAGGAGCGCGATCGCCGAATATAGGGCGCGCACCGCCCAGTCACGGCGGCGCGTCACGACCCACGACGAGCTCAGCTCAGCTGGCCTTACGAAGAGCGCCACCAGAGCCACGAGGAACCCAGGAAACACACCCGCAACCAGCGCGACCCCCACCCCCAGCAGAACCACCACCGGCACCTCCCCCCACCGCGGCTTCGACAAAGACCGCCGCCCGGCCGCTCCTGGTCCACCGAACACAGCCATGCCCACCCACAACGGCAGGTAGGGGTCATCCGGGAAGTTCCACCCGACGAGCACCAGCATCACCAACAACGACCACAGCAGCGGGTCACTCCCCTGCGACCCGTAGCGGCACGCGAGGGCCACCAGCACGACCAACAGCGCCCCGACGAGCCGCGCGGCGCTCCCGAACGAACTCAGCTCGGGATCGTCAGCCATCGCCCTCATCAGGCCGACAGCCCCGGCCGCAGCCACCAACGCCCACGTCCGACCATCGAGAACCCTGGCCATCCCGACCGCAGCCGCCCACCGCCGCAACGCTGCTAGCGCGGCCTGCCCCGACGGGGTGTGCGCAACGATGCCTACCGCCGCAGCCACCCCCAGCAGCGCAATCGGACCCAGTTGCAGGCTGGACTTGTTCAACACACGGAGAACGACGTGCGCGAACCCCCACACCACGAAGATCCCCAGCACCGCCATCCGCCACCCACGGCCCGCATCACCGGCTACGACCGCCTGCACCACCAGGGCGCCCGTGATTACGAGCACCACCATCACCAGAAACTGCTCGAGCACGGACACGTCGGCGTACCGCTCGAACGACGGCCATGCCCATTGCAGACTCACCCCAGCAAGCAGAACGACCACCAACACCCGCTCGAAGCGCGACAGCGCACGCCGCACCGAGACCACCACCAGCGCCGCCACGACGCACCAGCCGACCGACCGCGCGGCGCTACCCGTCGCATCCGACAGCTCAGGCCACTCCCACCACAGGAGAACACCGTCAGGACCGACCCTCGACGACTCCGGCGCTGGCGCGATCACCGCTAGAACCGCCAGCGTCACGCACGCCAGCACCCACCCCCAGGTGCGCCCCCGCAGAGCAGCGCTCGCCACGATCACGCCTGCGACCACCGCCCACGCGTACACAGACGCATCCGCGCCAACCACCAGCCCGACCGCCGCCACCCACGCGAACGCACCAGCAGCACCCGCCCACCACTCCACGCTCAACCTGCCCCGAGCGCGAACCACCAGCACGACCACCAGCAGCGAAGCGCTCCAGCCCACCGCCTCGTGCGGACTGGCACTGTGAAGCAGGTAGGCGAGCGGGACGCCTACCACCAGCGCAGCGGCCGCCGCCCCCACCCACTGACGGGCCTGCACCGGTCGCGGCATCCCATTGAGGTGCAACGACGCACCCATCACGAGGAACGCCCCCACGACAACGCACGACGCAAGCAACCCAAGCAGCGCCGGGAAGCTGAGCCCCATCCAGGCGTCCGCGTTGATGGAGACCGTAGAACCTGTCACCACCGCAGCAAGCCCCACCGTCAACGTCACGGCCAGCACCGACAGCAGCAACGCCGGCAACCTGCCCGCCAGGTACCGCCACGCCCCACCCGACACCCGCGAACCGGCCAAGGCCGCGGCGCCGTCGGGCTCAACAGCATCCGCATCCCAGGCGGGGTCCGCGCACGCCCCGCACGCTCCCCCGTCCACCACCGCCACCCACAGCGACCCCGGCCACGCCCCGACGAACCGACGAATTGACCGCACCACATCGGGGCCCGGAGCCCCGGAGGGGTCGTCGTCGCTGCCGTCAGCGACGAACGCGACCCGAAACGCGCGAGGCACACCGAATGTGTGCCCACGTCCCAGACCCGCCCGCGCACGCACGGCCCGCTCGAAGTCCCCCCGGACGGCGTCAACCTCCGCCGAGTCGACCCGGACAGCCGCGAACCCATCGTGCGCCGCACCCCGAAGCAGCCCGGCCACGACCGCCGGCCGATGAGCAGGACACGACGCGACCCGCACCATAGGTCCAGCCGCACTATCACGAGCCACCGCCCACGCGCCGTGATCAACCACCCGGCCGGGGCCCGCATCCCACGCGAGCGTGTCAGAGTTCACCTGCTCACGTGGCAGCCCACCACCCGACCGGGCAGAGACCAGCACGTTGCCGCCCACCGCGAGCAACAGCGCAACCACCTGCGCGGCAAGGAACTGCACCGTCGAAGGTTCAGTACCGTCGCCCCACCTGAGCAACCACGCCGACAAGGCACCCGCGGCTAGGAACGCCACCAGCACCAGCTGACGCACCGCGAACCGGCCACTCGACACGGCGCTACCCATCGGTCTCCTCACGGCGACCCGACTCACGGCGGGCGGGCGCGAGCGTCAGCGTGCCCGAATCGCACCGCTCCGGTCTATAGGCCACCGCATCTTCGCCCACCACGGCACACGCTGCAGGGACTGAAGGCGAAATGCCACCCATACCTCTGCCTCGAGGTGATCAGGCTGGTACCGAAACTCCGGGCAGGTCCCCATGACCGTGAACCGGTGATCGGCCCCACGGCTCGCGACACCACCCGAAGTGCCCCACGGCCCATAGCCGCGCCGCCGACTTGCCACCATGGCCGCATGTTCGTCGGGAACCCCTATGCTCACCCTCTCGCATGCGTCGGGCCGCGAGGGCCAGCTCGGACCCGCTTCTACCTCCGTCCCGATGCCGAACGATCCGCGACTAGCTCAGCGGTTGCCACCGGCACTACTCGCCCTGGCGAACCCGGAACATGAAAAAGGCGCCTTGGTCGTAGGTTCCGGCCCGGTGGTACTGGGTGCCCTCGGCCTGCATCCGAACTGTCACTGCAAGGCTCTCGCGTACGTCGTCATCCACGACGTGCCACTCGAGCTCAACCTGTACGCCCGATTGCCCGACAAGACCGCCGAGCGAGCCACGCGCCTCTGAGGACAGCCACCAACGCAGGTCACGCCCCTGGGGATCGATGCCGACACAGCTGAACGTCACGATGTCGCCGACGCGCACGGTCGGGGTGGGCGCGCCGGCGGGCACGCTACCCGCCGTCTCATCTACCTCCGGCCAGAGTTCCACCGCGCGACCGAAGCTGTCGTGCGCAGCCTCGATTCGCGGATAGGTGTCGCCGGCGGGATCCTGACTCGACATGTAGAGAGTCACCTCGTTTCGAATGAGGCCGGCGACTCCGGAGATGAGTTCGCGCTCGAACGGCATGAGGTCGCGTGAGTGCTGAGTGGAGTTGCGCAGTCGCACGACGTGCTGCAGCAGCGGAAGGTTCTTCCTCTTCTCGCCGAGAGCTGGAGCGATGTGCTGCCAGTGCCTGTCCGCGATTGCCACCAGGTGGGAGAGCTCGCTGTAGGCGAGGCCGACGGGAGCCACGACCGCGACCCCGTGCCGCCGGCTCTTCTCCTCGTCGTAGAGACTTGCCCATCGCGTGCGCTGCTCGCCGGTACTCACACGGTCCAGCCACTCGGCGCCGTAGACCTGTTCGAACTGGCGCGTCATCAACTGGCGAAGAGCAGCCTCGAGGGTCGAGACGGCGATCTGCGGCTCCAGCGTCACGTGGCACCACCTGGGTGTCTGTTGATCGCCTCGGGAATCGGCACGCGAGAGATCGTCTCGAAAGAGAGGCGACGCGTCATCAGCTGAAGGTGCGGCGATCGACGCGCAGGTCCAGAATCGCGTCGGCGAAACAGGCGATGGGGCTCACGACTCATCGGGAAAGCGCTCGGCGCAACTGGCGATTCGTGAGGACGCTGTGCCACACGAGGAGGGTGGGCGTAGACGGAAGTCGCTCGAAGCCGAGCACGCGGGTCCAGTGTTCCGCGAGCCGCGCCTGCTCTGCATTCCATAGCCGTTGCTCGACCTCGTCCAGGTCGTTGCGATGGGCTATCCCTGGGATCGCATCGCGACGACTCACTGGCGCAGCCTTGGCCGCGACAAGGGTCGCGCCGCCAACCAAAGCGCTTACGGCTCGAGCAACTGCCCAAGCGCCGATGCCATTTCCTCGGACGACTGGCGCGACGCGAACAGTGCGCAGGATCAGCAAGGCGTCAGAGACCGCCGCATCCGGAAACAGCTCGCAGATCTCATCGCTGAACATCTCGTCCGCTCCGACTATCGGCGCGACCGTGTCGATGAGGTCGTCAGCCGCATCGTCGGCCGCCAAGGCCAAGGAGTGCCCGTCTGAGATCACAGGCCGATCGGCACCCGCGCCGGTGTCGTCGTCGAAGCGCGCTACCACGAACGTCGCGTCCGCCACCCGAGCGCCGCGGTCCCCATTGATGCCGATGCCGTGGTCGAGGAGTGCCTCGTCGAGTTCAGCATCCGACATGAGTGACCGCCCGAGGTGCTCTTCGAGCGCCACCCGCCACTCCCCGAGCTGCTCATCGTCGCTCAGGTCGACGCGGACGGTCATGTCCCAAGAGTCGAGCCCGACAGCCCAGGCGTCATGGTCGTGGCCTGTCGTGAGCTGCATCTCCAGGTACCGGACCCGCAGGCGGAGTTGCTGCGTCGCACAGCATCCGGGCAGGCCATCGGCGAAGTAGTACGCCTCAGTCGTCACACTCGGACGCTACCGACTCATGGATGTCGGAAGGGGCCCACGACCTCCTGCATGTGTCCATCGCATCGTCCCGAGAAGACGCGCAGTATTGGTGGTCGCACGTCGAGGATCCAGAACAGGCAAAGCCGCGACACTGTGCCCTACGAAGTCGAACGCCGATACCAGGGCGTCGGGGCAGGCCCTGGTCCGCCGCACGCAGAAGACGGCGACCCGGATTAGGTACCTACCGACGGCGCTTGCACCGATGCGGATGAGAGCGGGAACTCCGCAGGCGCTTAGGCAGCCACCGCCGACCGATCGACCACAGCGTCCACTACGAAGCCGATCGATAGGGTCGGCGGCCCTTGCGGCCTCGACCGACCGGCGGGAGCCTTGTAGTTGCCACACCGCTTGCCACAATTGCGTGTTCAGTTGTGGCACAGGACGCACAGCAGATGCACCTCGCTCGAACGAACGCCCCGGTCAGATCCCTCTGACCTGGGCGTTCGGTGTTGGAGGAGACATGGTTCAGGCTCTACTACGACGTCTGACAGTCACCGCGCACGGCTGCTCCCGTGAGCGTCTGACCTGCAGTAACGGCACCCCCGTCACCCTCGTGGTGGCGGGGGTGCCGCACGTCCGGGAACGCGCGACGGTGCGCGGCGTCCCCCGTGGCGCGCGCCGAGGGCCTCGAGGCGTCGCATGCGACCTTCCCTCGCAGAGGGTGCGGGCTCGCGGTGACGCTGGCCCGCGCCTAGCGTCGGTGCCATGGCGCCGACGTGGCGGGGGACGTCGCGCCGCGACCCGGTGGGCCGCGGCCGGACGGGCCTGCGGTGAGCCCGCGCGCGGCACCGGGGATCGCGACCGTCGTGGTGGCGGTGGCCGTGGCGGTCGCCGACGTCAGTGCCGTCAACTCGGTGCTGCCGGAGCTGCGGCGCGACCTCGGGGCCGACGCGAGCGACCTGCAGTGGGTCGTCTCGGGGTACATGCTCACCTACGGCCTCGCGATGATCGTCACCGGCAGGATCGGCGACGCCCGTGGTCGACGACCGACCTTCCTCACCGGTGTCGTGGTCTTCACCGTGGCGAGCGTGCTCGCCGCGGTCGCGCCCGGGCCCGGTGTGCTCGTCGTCGCGCGGCTCCTCCAAGGCTTCGGCGCGGGGTTCCTCAACCCCCAGGCCATGGCGCTCGTCCGCGAGCTCGTGCCGGAAGGGCCGAGACGTTCGGCTGTCTTCGCGCTCTACACGGCTGTCGTCAGTGCCGCGCTCGCTGTCGGCCCGCTCCTCGGCGGGCTGCTGGGTTCGGTCGGCTGGCGGTGGGTGTTCTGGGTTAACGTCCCCCTCGGCGCGCTCGTCCTGCTCGCCGGCCTGCGCGTGCTGCCACGTGCCGTACCCACGGGGGCGAGGGTCCTGCCCGACGTGCCCGGCGTGGCGCTACTGTGGGCCGGCCTTTCGCTGCTGCTCGTACCGCTGTTCGAGCTCTCCGACCTGCCGGCCGGGGTGGTCGTCGCCGGACTGCTGTCGGCGGTGGTCGCGCTCGCGGCCTTCGTCGTCCGGGAGCGCCGGACCGCGGCGCGCGGTGGTGCACCGGTCGTCGACCTCGCGCTGTTCCGTGACCGCTCGTACACCTGCGGCGTCCTGCTCAACACCACGTTCCAGGCCGGGCTCACGGGCGTCGTCTACGTGCTCACGCTGTACCTGCGCAGCGGGCTCGGGCTCGACCCGGTCGTCGCCGGCGCCGCGCAGCTCCCCGTGGCACTCGGCGCGCTGCTCGTCGCACCCTTCGCGGCACGGCTGGCACGACCGCGGCGCGGCGAGCTCACGGGGGTCATACTGCTCATCGTCGGCTCGGCGGCCGCGTGGGCCGCCGTCGAGGTGCTCCCCGACGCAGGCACCACGATCGTGTGGGCGCTGGCCGTGCCACTCCTCGTCGTGGGCGTCGGCAGCAACCTCGTCTCGGCGCTCAACCTCGGCGTCACCAACGCGCGGATCCCCGCCGAGGAGGCGGGCAGCGCCAACGCCGTACGTCAGACCACCGCCCGCATCGGGTCCGCGGTCGGCACCGCCACCGTCGGTGCGCTGCTCGCCGCGGCACTCGCGCCCGCCGGCCTCGGAACGGCTGCCCGGGCGGACTGGGACCGTGCCATGAGCGCGGGCATGGCGCTGTCGGTGGCGTTCCTCGCGGCGTCGCTCGTGCCGGTGCTCATCGACCTCGTCGCGACGCGACGCGAGGTCCGCGCAGCCCGCTCCTAGCAGTGGTACCACCTGCTGAGGCAGCCAAGAAGGCCTTCGCCTCGGTCTTCCGCCCGCCGAGCCGGTCTTCGACATCGCATCCGCCATCATCAGGACGACCGCAACTCTGAGCGGCCCGTCGCAGCCGTTCGGCAGCTCGCACACCCGCACGATCGGCATGCAGCGCGACCCGAACAACCCGGACGGCTGCAGACTCGCTGACCAGCACAAACGCAGCGGAGTCGGTTGTCGCTCGAGCTCTACTACGACGTCTGACAGTCACCGCTCATGGCTGCTCCCGTGAGCGTCTGACCTGCAGTGACGGCACCCCCGTCGCCCTCGTGGCGGCGGGGGTGCCGCACGTCCGGGGGTCCACCATCACCGCGTGCGGCCGCTCGTTCTGCGCGGAGGTGGCCGCGCGAGCTAGCGTGGCAGCAGGCCCGCGACGACCCCGCGGTGCGCGAGGACTCCCCATGACGCAGGCGGTGCGACCGGCGCGCGACGCGCAGCCCGTGCCGGCAGGTGAGGGCCTGGCCCGGCGGTTGGTGCGGCAGTACCCCCTGGTGGTCGTCACGATCGCCGTCCTCGTCGCGACGCTGCTGCTCCGTGCGGCCGGGCAGGCAGTGGCCGGTGGCTGGCTCGGATCGGTCTGGGCGCTGCTCGTGGCGGCCCAGGTGTTCCGGGGCATGGTCCAGGACATCCGGGCCGGCAAGTGGGGCATCGACCTGCTCGCGGTCTCCGCGATCATCGCCACGGTGGCGGTCGGCGAGTACGTCGCCGCGCTGGTGGTGGTGCTGATGCTGACCGGCGGGCAGGGCCTCGAGGACTATGCCGCGCACCGTGCCCGTGGAGAGCTCCGCGCGCTGCTGGAGCGGGCACCCGTCGCGGCGCACCGGCTCGCGCCGGACGACTCGGTGGTCGACGTCCCCGTCGGGGAGGTCGTGGCCGGCGACCGTCTGCTCATCCGTCCCGCCGAGGTCGTCCCGGTGGACGGGACGCTGCTCAGCGACGAGGCGGAGCTCGACGAGTCGTCGCTGACGGGTGAGAGCCTGCCGGTCCCCCACCGCGCCGGCGACCCAGTGCTGTCGGGTGCGCTGAACACCGAGCGTGCCGTCCTCGTGCTCGCGGGCGCGTCGGCCGAGCAGAGCCAGTACGCGCGCATCGTCGCGATGGTCCGAGAGGCCACGCAGTCCCAGGCGCCGGTGGTCCGTCTCGCCGACCGGTACGCCGTCCCGTTCACTGTCCTCGCGTTCACCATCGCCGCGGCCGCGTGGTGGTGGCACGGCGACGCCACGGTGGTGGCGCAGGTGCTGGTCGTGGCCACGCCGTGCCCGCTGCTGATCGCCGCGCCGGTGGCCTTCCTCGCCGGCATGAGCCGGTCCGCGCACGCCGGCGTCATCATCAAGGACGCCGGGACGCTCGAACGGCTCGCCGCTGTGCGGACCGTCGCGTTCGACAAGACCGGCACCCTGACCTACGGGCGACCCGAGCTCGTCACCGTGCATGCACGTGCACCGTGGGGCCAGGACGACGTGCTGCGCCTCGCGGCCTCGGCCGAGCAGTACTCGTCGCACGTGCTGGCCAGGTCCGTGCGCGACGCCGCCACGGCGCGGAACCTGGTGCTCGCCCCCGCGGTCGACGCCCACGAGGAGGCGGCGCACGGAGTCACCGCACACGTGGAGGGGCACCTGGTGGTCGTCGGCAAGCGGGCGCATGTTGCCGCCACCGCTCAGGGCGTGCCGGACCAGCAGGTGTACCCGGGCGAGCTGGCGGTGTACGTCGCGGTCGACGGTCAGGGCGCCGGCGTCCTGGTGCTCAGCGACCAGCCCCGCGCAGACGCGCGCACGACTCTGGAGGAGCTCACGCGGCTGGGCATCACCGACCGCGTGGTGATCAGCGGTGACGCCGCGCCCACCGTCGCGCACGTCGCCGAGGCCGTCGGCATCACACGGACGTTTGCCGAGTGCCTGCCCGAGGACAAGGTCCGCCTGGTGCGCGACCTGCCGAACCGCCCGGTGATGATGGTCGGCGACGGGGTCAACGACGCACCCGTGCTGGCCGTGGCGGACGTCGGTGTGGCCATGGGTGCGCGGGGGTCCACCGCCGCGAGCGAGTCGGCGGACGTCGTGATCCTTACGGAGGACCTCGAGAAGACCGCCGCAGCGGTGCGCGTCGGCCGGCGGACCATGCGGGTCGCCCTGCAGAGCATCTGGCTCGGCATGGTGCTGTCCGTCGGCCTCATGCTCGTCGCCGCGACGGGAGTCATCCCGGCGGTCGTCGGTGCACTGTGCCAGGAGGTGGTCGACCTGCTCTCGATCCTCAACGCGCTGCGGGCTCTGCGCGGGCCGGCGGGGGCGAGTCCCTACATCGAGGTACCCCAGCGGTAGCCGACGAACGCCAGCGCGACGCACACCAGCAGGATGCCGATACCGTAGAGCAGCGCGGTGCCGTACTTCCTCTCGCGGACCAGCTGGACCGTCTCGTAGCTGGCCGTGCCGAACGTCGTGTAGCCAGCCAGGAACCCGGTGGCGAGCACGACGCTGAGCTCCGTCGAAGCGACCCGGCCGACCACCAGACCGGTGAGCACACCGAGGACGAGCGAACCGGTCATGTTGATGATCGCGGTGGACCACGGGAACTTCTTGGACGCGCGGGCCCTGATCCAGTCATCGAGGAGGTAGCGCACGACGGCTCCCGCTCCCCCGGCGACGATCAGCAGCAGGAACTCGCCGACGCTCATGACGCCCTCCCGGTGTCGGTTGCTGTCGCGCGACTGGCCAAGGCGATGCCGGCGAGGGTCGCGAGCGCGCCGAGGAGCACGGTCCCCAGCGCGTAGGCGAGCGCGAGGTCCACGCGGGACTTGTCGAGCAGCACGGCGGTGTCGGTGGCCAGCGCGCTGTAGGTGGTCAGGCCACCGCAGAAGCCGGTGCCCACCAGCAGCTTGAGCCGGGCGGTCCGTCCCGGCCCCGGCGACCTGCGTGTCAGGTGCTCGTAGAGGTAGCCGAACACGAAGGCGCCCAGGACGTTGACCAGAATAATGACGACAGGGACACCGTCGAGCGGCGGGACCTCTCGCGACAGGAACTCACGGATGGCGACGCCGCCGCCGGCGCCCGCAGCGACGAGGCCGATGGCCGCCCCGCGACCAGGAACCCGGTCGGGTATGACGGGGCGCGTCGAAGAGCCTGATTCTTGGCGGGCCATGGCCCGACGGTAGGCCGATGAAGCCCGCGCGCGGTGTGCGACGCGCGGCGCATCAGGTGCTCACGGCGTCCGGCGCATCTGAGCCGGCTCACTCCCCCAGGACGGGCTTGACCTGGGTGATGGTCCAGCGCCGCCGCCACACGACGGCCGCGACCCCGAGCAGGAGACCCGTGAGCCCCCAGGCACCGACGACCAGAATGTCGCGCACGTACCGGTCCGACGGTCCGCCGGTGAGCGCGATCCGCAGGCCGTCCACGACGTAGGACATGGGCAGGAGCGGGTGGATCGCGCGCAGCGGGCCCGGCAGCGTCTGCATCGGGTAGATCCCGGCGCAGCTGGTCAGCTGGAGCATCAGCAGCACGAGCGCTATCGACGAGCCCACCACCCCGAACGCGGCCCGCAGGGCGTGCGCGATGGCGGTGAAGGCCATCGACCCTACGGCCACCAGACCGAGCGTCGCCGGCCAGCTGCGCGGCTCCATGCCCAGACCGAAGTGCAGGATAGCGGTCAGCACGAAACCCCCGGTCACCCCGATCGACGCGACCGGGAGGTACCCCGCGAGCGCCACCCGCACCGAGTGCGCGCGCGACATGAGCCCTCGCGGGTTCACCGGACGGAGCACCGTGAACGCCGCGACGCCGAAGACGCACAGGGCGATGCCGAAGAAGAACGGCGCCAGACCTTCGCCGTAGTACTTCGCGTCGTTCACTGCGGAGTCCGTGACCTTCGTCGGCGACGCGAGCTCGCGTGCGACACCTTCGGGGTCGTTCTCGCCGATGGTCGGGATCTGCTGGACGGCGGAGGTCAGTCCGTCGGTCAACGTCGATGCGCCGCTCTCCAGCTCGGCCGTCCCGCTGACCAGCTGGTTCGCCCCGTCCGTCGCGCTCTGCAGTCCGGTCGACAGCTCGCCCAGCCCGGTCGCGACCTCCTGGGACCCGGACGCCAGGCGGTCGATGTCGGACTGCGCGGCGCGGATCCTCGCCTGGATCACGGGGACGTCGGCGTTGACCTGGGCGGCGCGGGCAGCGACCCGGTTCGCGGCCGTGCTGACCTCCGCGGCCGTCCTGGTGACGTCACCGGCGCGCGCGTGCGCGGCCTCGGCCCGCGCCACGACCTGCTGGAAGCCCGGGTCGCTCGCCGCGCCGCTGCTGTTCCCCCACTGCTGGAGCTCGTCGAGGAGCTGCCCGGTCCGCGAGGGCAGCCCGTCGGCGTCCTGCGCCACCTGCCCGGCCAGCTGTGCCGCCTTGTCGGCGACCGTCTGCGCGGCACTCGCCACCCCGGGCAGCGCAGGGACGACCTCATCCACCAACGGGTTGACGACGTTCGCGATGCGCTGGTCGCCCTGCGCGACCTGCTCCGCGCCGTCGCGCAGCGCGACCGAGGCCTGCTGCGCCGACGCCAGGCCCCCGGCCAGCGTCACCGTCCCGTCGTGCGCGGTCGTCAGGCCGTCACGCAGGCGGCCGGCACCGTCGGCCGCCTGCTGCAGCCCGCTACGCAGCTCGTCCAGACCCTCGAACAGGACGGTGAAGTACGCCGCCGTCGCGGCGGCGTTGATCCGCTCCTCGAGCTCGATCGCCAGTCCCCGGGAGGCGACGCTGACGATGAACCCGTTGGCACCGTCGCGGCGCAGCAGGACCTCGGCCACCTTCGGGTCACCCGACTGCACCGACGCCAGGTTCGCGGAGAAGTCGTTCGGGATGGTGATCGTCATCAGGTAGGTCCCGTCGGACAGACCGGCGGCCGCGTTGGTCGCGCTGGTCGGGGTCCACTCGACGATCGGGTCCTGCTGCAGCTCCTCGACGACCTGGCTCCCCGCCCGGACGTCCTTGCCCTGGACGGTCACCGCCTGGTCCTCGTCGACCACCGCGACCTTGATGTCCTCGAGGTGCCCGTACGGGTCCCAGTTGGACCACAGGTACAGGCCGCCGTACAGCGACGGCAGGAGAACCAGGAACAGGAGCGCCACGCGTTCGAGCGGACGCCGGTACCGCCGCAGCTCCGACCAGGCGAGGGAGAGGATCATGACTCCTCCACGTGCGTCGCGTGCAGCTCGAGAACGGACCGACCCGCTGGGTGGTCGCGCGGGTCACCACCGGCGGTGGTCGCGATCGTGATGCACTCGTCGGCGGCGGAGACCTGACCGAGCGCGGTCCAGACCATCGCCTGCTCGTCGGGCGGCAGGCCGTCGTCCAGGTCGTCGAGCACCAGCACCTTGGGCCGCTCCAGCGCCGCGAGCGCCACCGCGAGCAGCGTGCGCTGGACCGCGGGGAGCCCGGCGACCCGTTCACCACCAGCGGCACCCAGGGCGGTCAGCTCGCGCACCTCGTCGACCCGGTAGCCCGTGCCGTCGGAACCGGCAGGATGGACCCGGTCCCAGCGCGCTCGCTCACGGAACGCCTGGTCGACCGTGTGCTGGTCCTCCGGGCCGACGACGTCGTCCAGCCGGGCGACCGACGCCAGGCCGCGCACATGACGGGTGTCGTGCGGGAGCTGGTGCCCCAGGACCCACAAGGTCCCCGTCGTCGCCCGTGCCCTGCCGGCCAGCGTGAGCAGCAGCATCGAGCGACCCGTCCCACCCGCACCGCGGACCTCGAGGACCTCGCCCGGGAAGGCACTCACGGTGACGTGCCGGTAGACCCAGCCTTCGCCGGCGCGCATCCCCAGGCCCCTGGCCCGGATGCCCTCGGGCGGCTGCTCCGGCGGGAGGTCCAGCGGATCGGTGCGGCTCTGCTCGATCGTCATCACGGGCCCCTCCCCCGGAGGTCCCCTGATCCCTGGAGCCCTCTGCGCCTCCAATGTCGCAGAACTGCGGTCCGTGGGCGCGGGGAGCGTCCCGGACCCGACCAGGACCAAAGACACGTCCGTCCCGCCTCCGCGCGCAGGACCATGGTCCTTGCCGGTCACCCCGGCTGTATGTCCACGTGCACCCACAGGAGCGCCCCATGGCCACCATCCGTCCCGACGTCCGTCCCGCCCGCCGGCTCGAGGAGCGTGTGCGCGAGCTCGCGACCACCGTCCGGTGGGCACCCGCACCGCGCTGGGGAAGCTCGACGCGTGAGCACACGCGGTACGCGGGCTACCTCGGGGGCAGCATCGTGGGCTGGACGGCCCTGGGGCTTGCGACGGCCGCGGTCATCGGTCGGGCGCTCGGCGCCGCCTGAGCGGCCCGCTCACCTGACCCGACCGAGCGCGATCGCGGCGTACATCAGCGCCGCGACGGTCTCGCCGTCGGTGATCGACCCGTCCGCGACGAGCTCCAGCACCCGTGGCCACGGCTCGCGCCGCACCGCGGTGATGCCCTCGGCCTCCTGCTCGACCGGCTCGTCCGCGGACCGCAGGCCGCGGGCCAGGTAGACGTGCTCCGGGGCGTGACTGACCCCGTTGAGCGCGAACATCGACCCCACGTGCTCCCAGTGGTTCGCCACGAGGCCGGTCTCCTCGCGGAGCTCGCGCTGGGCGGCGAGCACCAGGTCCTCGCCGTCGCTGCCGCCGGCGGGCACCTCGAGCGACCTCCCGGTGGTGTGCCGCACGACCTCGACGAGCACCACCTCGTCGTCCGCGGTCAGCGGGACGATGAAGACCGCGGGGTGGCGCAGCTCGACGACGCCGTAGACCCCTGCCGTCCCGTCCGGGCGCTCGACCGCGTCCTCGCGCACGCGGATCCAGGGGTTCTCGTAGACGGTGGTGGTGCTGTGCGTCGGCCAGTGCGTCATGGACGCAGCCTGGCAGAGGCACTGCAGGGATTGCGCTTACCGGACATTCTATGGCACGCTCCGGAAACCGGTTTCTGGTAGTTCTCGGGACAAGGACGTCTCATGAGGGTTCGTCGTACCGCCGTCGTCACGCTCGCCGCCGCAGCGCTGCTCCTGCCGGCCACCACCGCCCACGGCTCGCCCGCGCCGGTCGACCTGGGCCGAGAGGTGCTGCCGCCGGGCGACGGATGGGCGTCGTACGCGGGTCCCACGGCCCCCGACGGCAAGCCGACCGTGGCGACCGGCACCACCGGCGGGGCCGACGCCGCCGCGGCGGAGGTCTACGTCGTCGACACCTGGCAGGAGCTGCGCGACGCCCTGGCCGGTGCGCCGGGCGGCAGCCAGACCGACGCCCGCCGCAACGTCGTCCCCCGGATCATCTACGTGAACGGCACGATCACGGCCTTCGAGCCGAGTGCGTGCGAGTCGTTCGGCGCGCAGGTCACGGTGTCCGACACGGGCCGGCCCTTCCGGATGGCCGACTACATCGCACACTTCGAGCCGGCCGGGCCGTGGGGCCGCGTCAAGCCGAGCGGCCCCCTCGAGGACGCCCGGGTCGCCGCCGCCGCCGTGCAGGCGGCGCAGACGCTCCAGCACGTGGGCTCGAACGTCACGTTGGTCGGCGTCGGCGACGACGCGCGGATCGTCGGCGCGAGCCTGCGGATCCGTGACGCGCACAACGTCATCGTCCGGAACCTGACCATCGCCGACGCCTACGACTGCTTCCCGGCCTGGGACCCCACCGACGGCACCGCCGGCAACTGGAACTCCGCGTACGACAACGTGTCGGTGTGGACCTCGACCAGCGTGTGGGTGGACCACAACACGTTCGACGACGGCGACCACCCGCACTCGGCGCTCCCGACGGTGTACGGACGGCCCTTCGAGGTGCACGACGGGCTGCTCGACCTCACGCACGGCTCCGACCTGGTGACCGTGTCCTACAACCGGTTCCAGGACCACGACAAGACCGAGCTGATCGGCTCCTCCGACTCACGCCCGCAGGACCGCGGGCAGCACCGGGTGACGCTGCACCACAACCACTGGATCGACATCGGCCAGCGCGCACCGCGCGTGCGCTTCGGCGACGTGCACCTCTACGACAACCTCTACACGCAGACCACCGAGGGCCTGTTCCAGTACTACTGGGGGGCCGGCATCGAGTCGAGCATCGTCGCGGAGAACAACGCGTTCGAGCTCGCGCCCGGCGTGGACCCCGGACGCATCATCACGCGGTGGGGCGGCAGCCAGCTGCTCGAGCGCGGCTCGACGGTGAACGGTCAGCCGACCGACCTCCTCGCGGCGTTCAACGCGACCGCACCCGTGCCGCTGGCACCGACGGCACGCTGGAACCCGGCCGACGTGTACGACTACACGCTCGATCCCGTGCGCGACGTGCCTGCGCTGGTCCGCGCTCAGGCGGGCGCCGGCGTGCTGCGTTCCGGAACCCCCGTGGCCACCACCGCGCCCGGTGTCGCGGTGCTCACCGACGACAACGGCTGGGACACCGGCCTGCGCGACGGCTCCTACACGGTCACCGCGAACCTCTGGTGGGGCCAGAACGCGACCGTCGCCCGGCTCTACGAGAACGGCGTGCTCGTCGACGCCCGGTGGCTCACGGGCACGACGCCGCACCGTCAGACCGTGAGCTTCCCCGTCGCGGGCCGGGGCGACGGGACGTACTCCTACGTGGTCGAGCTGCTCAACCCGTACGGGACCAGCATGTCGCGCCCGCACGCCGTGGTCGTGTCCGAGGCGGCGCCGGGACGCGCGGTCCTGAGCGACGACAACCGCGACGGCGACGGCTCGTTCACGCTGAGCAGCACCCTGTGGTGGGGGACGAACGCGACGCACTACACGCTGTACCGCGACGGTCAGGTGGTCGACGAGCAGGAGCTCACCGCCGCCACGCCCCGACGTCAGACGGTCCGGACGGACGTGTCCGGGCTCGCGCCGGGGACGTACCGGTTCGTCGCCGTGCTGAGCAACGACGCGGGAAGCACCCCGACCGGCGAGCGGGTGATCACGGTCCGCCGCTGAGCACCTGTGGGCCCACCATGCGTCAGTTGTGGAGGGTGTCGCCGGCACTGCACACAACGTGCACGGGACCCCCGCGCAAGTGCCTGACGTGCGCAGACGCTGCTGTCTAGCGTGGCGCTCATGACCGACTCCGCAGCGCCGACGCCCCCGTCCCCGCCCGCACTGCCCGGCCCGCCACCCACCTGGGTGGCGGGCCGCTCTGCTGTCCCGACGGTGCCCGGTCGGGTCTTGCGGGTCCTCGAGCCGTTCTGGGCCGAGCGGCGGCGGCCGGTCACCCTCCCCACGCTGATCGCGAGCGGCGTGGTCGGCGTGCTCGGTGGGGTGCTGCTGGTGGGCCACCAGCCCGGGCTCGGCGCCGCGTTGGTCGGGCTGGCGGTGTGGGCGGCGGCCGCTCCGGCGCTCGTGCGCCGCCGCAACGCCGACGACCTGGTCACCGCGGCGCTGTCGATCGTCCTGTTCGCGGTGGTCGCCGTGCGCGACGCCGGCTGGGTGGTGGTGCTCTGCGCGCTCGTCGCGATGTGGACGGGTGTCGTCGCGGTGACGTCGTCCCGATCGGCGCCGGCCGCGGCGCTCGCCCCGCTGACCTGGGCGGCCGGGACCGCCCGGGCACTGCCGTGGGTGGCCAAGGGCGTGGGCGCCCTCGCGGGGTCGCGCCGCGGCCAGCTGCTGGTCGTGCTGCGGACCGCGGCCATCACCCTGGCCCTGCTCCTCGTCTTCGGGCTGCTGTTCGCGAGCGCCGACCGGGTCTTCGCCAGCCTGATGCCCCGGTTCGAGCCCGACATGCTGCCCGGGCAGGTCGTGGTCGGCACCCTCGTGGCGGTCGTCGCGGCGGCCCTGGCGCACCTTGCGCTCGCGCCGCCCAGCTGGTCGGACGCCCGCCTGGCGCCGCGGGGACCGGCGTCCCGTGGCGAGTGGCTGGTCCCCGTGCTGGCGCTCGACGCGCTGGTGCTGCTGTTCGTGATGGTGCAGGTCGGCGCGCTGCTCGGGGGCCACCAGCACGTGCTGGCGACCGCGGGCCTGAGCTACTCCCAGTACGCGCGCGAGGGGTTCGCGCAGCTCCTCGTCGTCACCGCGCTCACGCTGGTCGTCGTCGCAGTGGCGGCCCGTCGGGCGCCGCGCGCGACCGCGACCGACCAGCTCGTGTCCCGGCTCGCGTTGGGCGCCCTGTGCATCGGGACCCTGGGAGTCGTCGCCTCCGCATTGCGGCGGATGGACCTGTACGTCGACGCCTTCGGGCTGACCCGGCTCCGGCTGTTCGTCACGGTGGTCGAGATCGCCCTCGCGGCCGTCTTCGTGCTGCTCCTGGTCGCCGGCGTCCGGTGGCGCGGGCGCTGGCTCCCCCGGGCAGCCGTGCAGGTGGTCGCCGTCGCGATGCTCGGCCTCGCGCTGGTGAACCCGGACGCGCAGATCGTCCGGCACAACACGACGGCGGAGCTGGCCACCGACCTCGACGTCGACTACCTGGCTGGGCTGTCGGCCGACGCCGTGCCCGCCTTCGCCCGGATCAGCGGCCAACCGGCGCTGCGCTCCTGCCTGCTGGCTTCGGCGTACGTACCGCCCGATCCCGGCCTCGCCGACTGGAACCTGGGGCGCGAGCGCGCCACACAGGTGCTGGCCACCCAGGATCCGGGTACGAGCACCGCCTGCAGGCGGGACAGGTGGACGAGCGTCAGGCCGTGACGGCGGGCTCCTGCCGAGCCGCGGTCCGCGGTCGCGCGGCCAGGGTCACCAGTCCCAGGACCAGGAGCGCGACGACGAACACCCCGACCACGTACGCAGGCGTCGGCCGGTCCGCCAGCACGAGGGCCAGGCCGGCGAGGGAGATGACGACGACGCGCACCAGGACGCGCTGCTCGTCGAGCCACACCCCGACCGGACCGGTGCTGATCGAACGCCGGTCACCCGCATCCCGGATCCACGCCGCAGCCCGGGAGCCGGACGCCCGGAGCTGGCGCGCCGCGGTCGTGTCCCCCGCCAGGAACGCCGCGAACGCGACGACCAGCCCGAGGACCAGGACGACACGCAGCTGGAGGCGGAGCAGCGAGACCGCCTGGTCGTAGATCGCGACGGCGGTGTCCACCCGCTGCACGCCGGGCGGCAACGAGCCGGCGTACAGCGACCGGCCGATCACCAGCCCGAGCGCGAGGACCAGCATCCCGGCCGCCAGGGACAAGCCCGCGACCACGAGCGCCCGGGACCGGTGCCGCGCGGCCAGGACCCCGCCCGCGAGCAGGGCGAGCGCCAACCAGGGCAGGACCCCTCCCACGACGTCGAGGAACCGGTACGCGGACTGCAGCCGGACCAGGTCGGCGCTCGAGCCGATCGGGAAGGTCACGTTCACCGTCGGGATGCGGCTCGCGAGCGTGAACCCGGACTGCTCGAGCGAGGCCTTTGCGTCCTCCACGATCGGCGTGATGTCCAGGGTGAGCGCGCCGTTGCTGCTGATCTGCGCGAGCGCGTCCGGGTCACCCCGCAGGCTGGCCACGATCTGTTCGTGCGCGACCCGGTTCGCCTCCTGCCAGGCATCCGCGAACGCGGCCGAGCTGACGATCTTGGTGACGTTCGTGCGGATGAACCCCGTGATCGCGTTCTCCAGCGGGGTCTGGAGCGACGTGGCCGCCTCGGAGACGACCGGTGGCAGGTCGAGCGAGGCCACCGCGTCCGTCGCCTGCGTGGTCAGCTGCCTGACGTCCAGTGCCTCGACGACGGCCGTGGTGATCCGGCCCGCCACGGCCGACCGGACCAGCGGGTCCTCCGCGATGGGCGCCACCGTGTCGACGTAGGCGTCCGTGTCCACCACGAGCTCGCGCGCCCAGCTGCCGACCACGGCGACCGGCGCCAGCAGGGCGCCGAGCAGGACGAGGGCGACCGTGGCCGAGGTCCGGCCGCGCCCGCGCCGGGGATTCGGGCGCGGGCCTGGTTCCGCGCCCGCCGCCTGGGCCCGCAGCCGCGCGTTCTCGGTCTCCAGCAGCTGGAGCCGGGCCAGCAGGACCGCGCGCTCCTCCGTCGGGGACGAGACGGGGACGTCGACGTCGATGGACGCGGGAAGCCCGGCCGTGTCCTGCTGTGCGTCGGCGACGGACTCGGTCGTGTCGGCCTCGTCCACGGCGTCCACCGGACCCGTGTCCTGCGGGGTCCTCTCGTCCGGGATGACGGACCGCGACGCCGTCTCCGGCAGGTCGGGCAGGCCCGGCAAGTCCTGCGCCTCGGCGTCGTCGGGCCGGGGTGCGGCCGTCGGCCCCGGCCGGGTCTCGCGCGGTGGGCGTGACGACGGCTTCTTCTCGACCACGGGGTCCCCTCCCCAGAACGGCGTGCGCGCCTGCGACTCGTCGAGCATGGCAGCCGCTCGGTCCCGGCGCGACGGTCTGCCGAGACGACGTGGCCGGTCACCCGGCGAGATCACGTGCGGCGGCCCGTGCGACCGGTACGGTGCCCCCCGAGACGTCCGACACCCGCGAGCCCGCTCGCCCACCCTGAGCCGAGGGACCCGATGCCGAACCGATCCGCCCCACCGGTCGTGCTGCCCGCGACCGACCCGCGCAAGCCGCCGCTGTGGCTGCCGCGCGCGCTCGTGATGACCGCCTTCGCGGTGTTCGTCGCGGTGGCCGTGTGGCGGGCGCTGGGCATGCTCAGCAACGTCATCTTCATCATCGTGATCTCGTGGTTCCTGTCCCTGGCGATGGAGCCGCTGATCCGCTGGCTCGTCGCGCACGGCGTCCGGCGCACGCGCGCCACCGGGATCGTCATGCTCGGCGCCCTGGTCCTGATCGGCGTCGTGATCGCCCTCTTCGGCGGGTTGTTCATCACCCAGGTGATCGCGCTCGCGCAGTCGCTGCCCGACGTCTACGACCAACTGGTCGTCCGGGTCGACGAGTCGTTCGGCTTCCAGCTGCCCGAGGTCGACGAGCTGCTGGTCAACCTCGGCGACCACTGGCAGGAGCTGGCACCCGGCCTGCTCGGCATCGGCACCTCGATCGTCGGCGGCCTGTTCACCTTCACGTCCGTCCTCCTGGTCGTCTACTACATGGCCAGCGCGGGACCGCGGTTCCGCGCCTCCATCTGCCGCCTCCTGGCCCCTGCCCGGCAGCGCGAGATCCTGCGGCTGTGGGAGGTCTCGCAGGAGAAGGTGGCCGACTTCATCAACTCGCGGATCGTGCTCGCGGCGCTCTCCACCGCGATCACCTTCGTCTTCCTCACCGTGCTGGGCATCCCGTACGCGCTGCCCCTGGCCGCGTTCACCGGCGTGGTCTCCCAGTTCGTGCCCACGATCGGTACCTACATCGGCGGCGCTCTGCCCATCGCGGTGGCCCTGACGGTCTCGCCCGTCAAGGGTCTGCTGACGCTCGCGTTCATCGTCGGGTACCAGCAGGTGGAGAACCTGCTGTTCGCCCCGAAGGTCTCGGCCCGCTCCATGGAGATCAACCCCGCGGTCGCGTTCCTCGCGGTCATCGGGTTCGGCGCGGTCTTCGGGCCGATCGGCGCGTTCCTCGCCCTGCCCGTCGCGGCCACGATCCAGGCGGTGTCGTCCACGTACATCCGCCGCCACGAGCTCGTCGACGACGAGCTGTTGCGGGAGGACGACAAGGACGCGTCGGCGAAGGACGAGGACGGCGACGCCGAGGCGGCCGACGACCGCACCGGCGACCGCTCCGGTGACCGCACCGGCGAGGACGAGCGCCCGGTCGCTCAGCCGTAGAAGACGCGCTCGACCACCGCGCGGCAGCGCCGTGCGGTCCGCAGGTAGTCCTGCTCCAGCTCGCCGCCCGAGCCGGCGGGGTAGCCGACGACGCGGGCCAGCCCGGCGAGCGCCTGGCGGTCGTGGGGCAGCACGTCCGCGTGCGCTCCGCCGCGCCCGGTCCACAGGACGTTGGCGTCCCGCAGCCGGCTCGCCAGCAGCCACGCCTCCGTGAGCACGCGGGCGTCGTCGGCACCGAGAAGTCCCGCGTCCGCCGCGGCCTCGAGCGCCTCGAGCGTCGCGGTCGTGCGCAGCGTCGGCACCTCGTGCGCGTGCCGCAGCTGCAGGAGCTGGGCGGTCCACTCGACGTCGGAGATGCCACCGCGGCCCAGCTTGAGGTGCCGGGCGGGCTCGACCCCCCGCGGGAGCCGCTCGGCCTCGACCCGTGCCTTGATCCGGCGCACCTCGCGCTCCACCGCCGGGTCGACCCCGCCGACGGGGTAGCGCAGCGGGTCGATCAGCTCGACGAACCGTCGGCCGAGCTCGTCGTCACCCGCCGCCGGCCGGGCCCGCAGCAGCGCCTGGCTCTCCCACGGCGACGCCCAGCGCTCGTAGTACTCGGCGTACGAGTCGAACGAGCGGACCAGCGGTCCGTTGCGTCCCTCGGGGCGCAGGTCGGCGTCCACCTCGAGGGCGGGCTCCGGCCCGACCGAGCCGAGCAGGGTCCGCAGCCGAGTCGTGACCTGCAGCGCGAAGTCCTGGGCCACCAGCGGGTCGGCGCCCTCGTGCGGGTCGTGCACGAACAGGACGTCGGCGTCCGAGGAGTACCCCATCTCCGCGCCGCCCCACCGGCCCATGGCGACCACGAGCAGACGCGTGGGACTCGCGTCCAGGCCCTTCTCCTCACGCACCACCCACTCCGCGACCCGGAGGGCTCCGGCGACGACCACGTCCGCCGCAGAGCTCAGGCTCCGGGACGTGCGCTCCCCCGTGACGACGCCGAGGACGTCGGCGGCGGCGGTGCGTGCCAGCTCGCGCCGGCGCAGCCCGCGCAGCGCCGTGAGGGCCGCGACCTGCTCGTCGGACCGCGTGAGGATGGCGTCCGCCTCGGCGGTCAGGCGCTCGACCGAGCGCGGCAGCAGATCGGTGTCGTCCGCCAGCCACGTGACCGACTCGGGAGACCGGGTCAGGGCCTCGGCGACGTAGCGCGACGTCGACAGCACCTGGGCCAGGCGGCGGGCCGCCGTCCCGGAGTCCCGCAGGAGCTTGAGGTACCAGTGCGTCGTGCCGAGCTCGTCGGAGAGCCGCCGGAACGCCAGCAGGCCGCCGTCGGGATCGGCACCGTCGGCGAACCACCCGAGCATGACCGGGAGCAGCTGGCGCTGGATGGCCGCCCGGCGGGACACCCCCTCCGTGAGCGCCGCGATGTGCCGCATGGCGCCTGCGGGGTCCGTGTAGCCGATGGCCGCCAGCCGCGCCTTGGCGGCCTCCGGCGCGAGGCTCGCCTCGGCGGTCGACAGCTCGGCGGTGGCCGGGAGCAGCGGCCGGTAGAACAGCTCCTCGTGCAGACCGCGCACCTCACGACGCGTCGTCCGCCAGCGCTCGAGCAGGCCCTCGGCGCCCTCGGCCCGCATGCCGATCGAACGCGCGAGCCGGCGCAGGTCGGGCTCGGCCGTCGGCAGCAGGTGCGTGCGGCGCAACCGGTACAGCTGGATCCGGTGCTCGAGCACGCGCAGCAGGCGGTAGCAGACGGCGAGCTGCGCAGCGTCGGTACGGCCGACGTACCCGCCCGCGGCCAGCGCCGCAAGGGCGGTCAGCGTGCTCGGGCTGCGGATGGACTCGTCGGCGCGCCCGTGCACCAGCTGGAGCAGCTGCACGGTGAACTCGACGTCGCGCAGACCGCCCACGCCGAGCTTGAGCTCCCGGTCCGCCTCGGCGGCGGGGAGATGACCCTCCACCCGCCGGCGCATGGCCTGGGAGTCCTCGACGAAGTGCTCGCGCGTCACGGCGCTCCACACGAACGGCTGGGTCATGGCCACGTACTCGCGGCCGAGCGCCTCGTCGCCCGCGAGCGGTCGCGCCTTGAGCAGCGCCTGGAACTCCCACGTCTTGGCCCAGCGCTCGTAGTACGCCTTGTGGCTGGCGAGCGTGCGGACCAGGGGGCCGTCCTTGCCCTCGGGCCGCAGCGCGGCGTCGACCGGCCAGAGCGCCGGCTCGGTCGACGGCGTCGAGCACGCGCGGGCCAGGCCCGCGGCGAGCCGCGACCCCGCGGCGAGCGCCTCCGCCTCGTCCACGCCCTCGACAGGCTCCGCCACGAACACGACGTCGACGTCGCTCACGTAGTTCAGCTCACGGCCGCCGCCCTTGCCCATGCCGATGACCGCGAGCCGGACGCCACGGCCGTGGTCGTCCAGGTCCGCACGGGCCAGCGCGAGCGCCGCCTCGAGCGCGGCACCGGCCAGGTCGGCGAGCGCGGCCGCCACCGCCGGCATCCGGGTGAGCGGGTCGGTGCACGTCAGGTCGGTGGCTGCGATCCGCAGCAGCCGCGACCGGTAGGCCAGCCGCATGGCGTCCGTACCGGCGGCGCCGGCGAGCGTGGCCACGGGGACGTCCGCGTCGGCGTCGGCGCCGACGGCCGCCAGGAGCTCCGCCCGGACGGTACGCACGGGGACCCCGGTGCCCGGGGCGTCGTCGAGCAGGACCCGCAGGTTCTGCGGGTGGGCGACGAGCGTGTCGCCGAGCGCGACGGAGGCGCCGACCACGGCCAGCAGCCGCGCCCGTGGCGGGCCGTCCTGCAGGAGGATCTCGCGCAGGATCGCGATCAGCCGGCGGTCGCCGACGACGGCGCCGGCCAGCTTGGCCAGCGCGAGCAGCGCCTGGTCGGGGTCCGCGACGTCCGCCAGGGGCGCGATGAGGACGTCCGCGGGTTCCTCGACGACCTCGAGCAGGGCGGCGTCACCGAGCAGCCGCTCGGCCCGCCGGGCATCGGTGACGCCGACCCGCGTCAGCCGGGCGGCCAGCGTGGAGCCGCGCACCGGGGCCCCCGTCACAGCACCGGGAGGAACCGCCGCAGCTCGTACGGCGTGACCTGCTTGCGGTACTCCCCCCACTCCTGGCGCTTGTTGCGCAGGAAGTAGTCGAAGACGTGCTCGCCCAGGGTCTCGGCCACGAGCTCCGAGCGCTCCATGATCGAGATCGCCGCGTCCAGCGACGTCGGCAGAGGTTCGATGCCCAGTGCCCGGCGCTCGGCGTCGGTGAGCTCCCACACGTCGTCCTCGGCGCCCTCGGGCAGCTCGTAGCCCTCCTCGACGCCCTTGAGCCCGGCGGCCAGCATGAGCGCGAAGGCGAGGTACGGGTTGGTGGCCGAGTCGACCGCGCGGTACTCGATGCGGCTGGAGTTGCCCTTGCCGGGCTTGTACATCGGCACGCGCACCAGCGCGGAGCGGTTGTTGTGGCCCCAGCACACGTAGCTCGGCGCCTCGGCGCCTCCCCACAGGCGCTTGTAGGAGTTCACGAACTGGTTGGTCACGGCGGTGATCTCGGCCGCGTGCCGCAGCAGGCCGGCGATGAACGAGCGCGCAGTCTTGGACAGCTCGAGGTGTCCGCCGGGCTCGTGGAACGCGTTGCGGTCGCCCTCGAACAGCGACAGGTGCGTGTGCATCCCCGAGCCGGGCTGGTCGGCCAGCGGCTTGGGCATGAAGCTGGCGAAGACGCCCTGCTCGAGCGCGACCTCCTTGACCACCGTGCGGAACGTCATGATGTTGTCGGCCGTGGTCAGCGCGTCGGCGTAGCGCAGGTCGATCTCGTTCTGGCCGGGTCCGGCCTCGTGGTGGGAGAACTCCACCGAGATGCCCATGGACTCGAGCATCGTGATCGCCGCGCGTCGGAAGTCGTGCGCCGTGCCGCGCGGCACGTGGTCGAAGTAGCCGCCCTGGTCCACCGGGACCAGGGGCTGCGTCGGGTCCGCCGGGGCGTCGAAGAGGTAGAACTCGACCTCGGGGTGCGTGTAGAACGTGAACCCCTTGTCGGCGGCCTTGGACAGCGCGCGCTTGAGCACCGTGCGCGAGTCCGCGAGCGACGGCTCGCCGTCGGGCGTCAGGAGGTCGCAGAACATCCGGGCGGTGCCGTGCCGTTCACCCCGCCAGGGCAGGATCTGGAACGTCGAGGGGTCCGGCTTGGCGATCATGTCCGCCTCGTAGACCCGGGTCAGCCCCTCGATGGCGCTGCCGTCGAAGCCGATGCCCTCCGAGAAGGCGGCCTCGAGCTCGGCGGGGGCTACCGCCACCGACTTCAGGATCCCGAGCACGTCGGTGAACCAGAGACGGATGAAGCGGATGTCCCGCTCCTCGACCGTGCGGAGCACGAACTCCTGCTGCCTGTCCATGCGGTACATCCTGCCTGATGAACGGCCCGGCGCAGGGTCGTTGTCCGGGGCGGGTCGCCCGAGATGGTTAGGCTCGGCCACATGCCTTCTCCCCGCATCGCTCTTGCGCAGATCGACACGCGCGTGGGCGACGTCGACGCGAACGCCCGAGCCGTCCTCGACTGGTCCCGCCGGGCCGCGGAGGCGGGCGCCGACCTGGTCGTGTTCCCGGAGATGACGCTCACCGGGTACCCCATCGAGGACCTGGCGCTCCGGGCGTCGTTCCGCCGGGGTGCCGAGGCCGCGCTGCAGAGCACGGCCGCGGCGCTGGCCACCGAGGGCCTCGGGAACCTGGCCGTGCTCGTCGGGACCGTCGGCGAGAAGTCGGTGACGCCCGTGGACGCGCCGGGCGCGCCCGAGGGGCCGCGTCGACCGACCAACCAGGCGGTGCTCCTCCAGCACGGCCAGGTGCAGGTGCGCTACGACAAGCACCACCTGCCCAACTACGGCGTGTTCGACGAGTACCGGATCTTCGCGGCCGGCGACGACGTGTGCGTGATCGACGTCGCGGGCCGCCGGGTGGGCGTCGTGGTGTGCGAGGACATCTGGCAGGACGGCGGCCCCGTCTCGCAGATGGACGAGAACGAGGTCTCGCTGCTGGTGGTGCTCAACGCGTCACCGTACGAGGAGGGCAAGGGCCACCAGCGCGTCGAGCTCGCCGCCCGCCGGGCGCACGAGGTCGAGGCGCCCGTGGCGTACGTCAACCTCGTCGGGGCGCAGGACGACCTCGTGTTCGACGGCGGGTCGTTCGTCATCGCCACCGACGGCACCGTCGTGGCCCGCGCACCGCAGTTCGTGGAGCACCTGCTGGTGTGGGACCTGCTCGGCGACGACGACGCCCCGGCCGTCGGCACGATCGCGCCGCCGCTGGACCCGGACGAGGAGGTGTACCGCGCCCTGGTCACCGGCCTGCGCGGGTACGTGTCCAAGAACGGCTTCCGGTCCGTGGTGTTCGGGATGTCCGGCGGCATCGACTCCGCGCTGGTCGCCGCGATCGCGGCCGACGCCATCGGGGGTGAGAACGTCGTGGGGGTCTCGATGCCGTCGGTGTACTCCTCCCAGCACAGCCGGGACGACGCGGCCGACCTGGCCGAGCGGATCGGCGCCGACTACCGCGTCCAGCCGATCTCCGCGATGGTCGAGGCCTTCGAGCGCGAGCTTCCCCTGGACGGTCTCGCGGAGGAGAACCTCCAGGCGCGCATGCGCGGGGTGATCCTCATGGCGCTCTCGAACTCCGAGGGCCACCTGGTGCTCGCTCCCGGGAACAAGACCGAGCTCGCGGTCGGCTACTCGACGATCTACGGCGACGCCGTCGGCGGCTTCGCGCCGATCAAGGACGTCGACAAGTCTCGGGTGTGGGCGCTCGCCCGCTGGCGCAACCACGCGGCGATCGACGGTGTCTTCGGCCCCGACGAGATCCCGCCGATCCCCGAGTCGTCCATCACCAAGCCGCCGTCGGCCGAGTTGCGACCGGGGCAGGTCGACCAGGACTCGCTCCCGCCGTACGACCTGCTCGACGAGGTCCTCGACGCGTACGTCGAGCACGCCGAGGGGCGCGCGGAGCTGCTCGCCCGCGGCTTCGACCCGGACGTCGTCGACAAGGTGCTCACCCTGGTCGACCGTGCCGAGTGGAAGCGCCGCCAGTACCCGCCGGGCACCAAGGTGACCGCGCTGGCGTTCGGCCGCGACCGTCGACTGCCCATCACCACCCGCTGGCGCGAGCCGTGACCATCCCGACAGGAGCCCCCCGAATGTCCCCCACCCCGAAGCGCGTGCGCGTGCACCACCTGCGCGAGGCCAAGGAGCGCGGCGAGCGCCTGACCATGCTCACCGCGTACGACGCCGTCACCGCGCGGATCTTCGACGAGGCGGGCATCGACATGCTGCTGGTCGGCGACTCGATCGGCAACACCATGCACGGCCACACCACGACGCTGCCGGTGACCGTGGACGACCTGATCCCCCCGGCGCGTGCCGTCGCCGGTGCCGCCCGGCGCGCGTTCGTGGTCGCCGACCTGCCGTTCGGGTCGTACGAGGCGGGTCCCGAGCAGGCGCTCGCGACCGCCGTGCGGATGATGAAGGAGACCGGCGTCTCCGCCGTGAAGTTCGAGGGCGGCAAGCGAGTGGTCCCCCAGATCCGCGCGATCACCGACGCGGGCATCCCCGTCGTCGCGCACCTGGGCTACACGCCGCAGTCGGAGAACCTCCTGGGCGGTCCCCGTGTCCAGGGCCGGGGGGACCTCGCGGCCGAGCTCCTGTCGGAGGACGCCGTCGCGATCGCCGAGGCCGGTGCCGTCGCGGTGGTGCTCGAGATGGTCCCGGCGCCCGTGGCCGCCCGCGTCACCGAGATCCTGCAGATCCCCACCATCGGCATCGGCGCCGGCACGGAGTGCGACGGTCAGGTCCTCGTGTGGGTCGACATGGCCGGGATGACCGACTGGTCGCCGCGGTTCGCCAAGCGCTTCGGCGAGGTCGGCGCGGCCCTGCGTGCGGCCGCGACCGCCTACGCCGACGAGGTGCGGGGCGGCACCTTCCCGGACGCGGAGCACCAGTTCGACGCGTGACCGCCGGCCGGCTGCTCAGCGGGTCCGGCGCAGCACCGCCACGCCGTACGGCTCCAGGTCCACCGACTCCACCCGGGTCCCGTCGAGCGTCTCCAGCCCGCCGGTGACCGTCGGCGTCACCGTGGTGCCGTCGGGGTGCTCGCTGACCAGCACGACGACCTCCCGGCCGTCCGCCTGGACCAGCCGGTCCGCCAGGACTCGGGGGTCGTCGGGCACCCGCACGGGTCGGCCGATCCCCGCGAGCGTGGCGAGCGCGTCGTACAGGCGCCAGGTCTCCTCCGGGTTCACCCGGCCCTGGGCGCTCGCCAGGTACTCCACCGGGTAGGTGCACAGCACTGCCCGGCCCGGCCCGTGCTCCTTGACCACGATCGCCGGCCGGCCCTGCGCGTCCCTGGCGACGACCGTGCCGTCCGTGACGGTCACCGGCAGATGGGCACGCGCCTCGGTGGTGCCGGCGACGCGGAACCGCAGCACGTCGCCCGGGCGCAGGGACCCGAGCTCGGCCTCGACGGTCAGCACGACCTCGTCGTCGGCGATCGGGTCGTTCAGCCCGTACGCCAGCTCGGGCAGGACGCCGAAGAGCTCCTCCGTCCGGATCCACCAGGGTCCGCGCTGCACCGGCGACTCGCCGGCGCAGTACGACGCGTAGACGGTCGCGCCCGACTCCGCGAGCTCGAGGACCTGGACCCACGACGGCCCGGTCAGCTGCTTGACCGACGGCAGCAGGTACAGGTCGTAGCCGGCCGGCAGCCCGCCGTCCGTGGCCTCGCGCACCACCCCGACCGGCAGGTCGGCCTCGCGGGCCGCGATGTACGCCTGCTCACCGGTGCGCACGATCAGCGCACGTTCGACCTCGTTGGTGAACGGGTAGTCCGCGGCCAGGTGGGACGGGACGACGAGCGCGGCCTGTGCCTCGGCGCGACGGCACGTGCGGACGTCGATCTCGCGCAGGGTCGTGGCGAAGCGCGCGAGCTCGAGCAGCGGCGGCTTGGGCTCACCGGTGGACGTGGTGACGCCGAAGTGCAGCTCGAACGGGTGGTGGGTGTACGGCCGCTGGTGCAGCACGGTGTCGTAGTCGGTGTTGTTCCACGCGATCCAGCCGGTGGCGCCCGCCAGGAGCGTGGTGTGCAGGAGCTGGCGGTAGTACGCGGCGGCACCGGCCGGGGACACGAAGTCGCTCGACAGCCCGAACTCCTCCATGACGACGGGCCGTCCGCCGACCGCCGCCAGCTCGCAGACGTACGCCGCCTTGAGGTGCTGCCGGACCTGGTCGGTCTCCATGCGGTACACGTGCGGGCCGGTGAAGTCGACGAACCGCCCGAGGTCCACCGTCGAGTAGCCGTTGTCGTGCCCGGTCTGCTCGATCCCCCAGGCGCCGTCCCCGATCGACACCGGCTGGTGCCCGCCACCGGCCCGGACGGCATGGACCATGAGCTGCGCCCAGGCAGCCACGTCCTCGCGCCGCCCCTCTCCCCCGTAGATCGGCATCTCGTTGGAGATCAGCCATCCCGCGACCGCGGGGTGCTCGGCGTACCGGGCGGTCAGCGTGGCGACGTACCAGGCCTGCCGGCCGACCAGCCACACGTCGGTGTAGAGGTCACGCCCACCGCGCCAGACGGGGTCCCAGTTCTCCCCCGACATGTGCCCGACCAGGAAGGTCGGGATCGTCGTCATCCCCAGCTCGGCGTGGGCGTTGAGGAAGTCCGCGTAGTGCGTGCAGAGCTCCTCGTCGACCGTCGTCGGTGTCGGCATGAAGTCCGGCCAGTAGAAGAACGACCGGGTCATGCCCAGCCCGTGCTCCGCGAGGACGGCGAGCTCCTCACGCACCAGGTCCGGGTCGTAGCTGCGCCACATGAGCGGCCCGCCCGCGCGGGACCAGAAGTTGGCCCCCAGCCACGAGACCGGGCCGGTCGGCCCGACGACGACGTCGAAGCTTCGATGCATGGGGGTCCCTCACTCCGGGTGGCTGGGCGAGCTCACTTCACGGCTCCCGCCGTCAGGCCGGCGACGAAGTGCCGCTGCAGCAGGAGGAAGCCGATCACCACGGGGATGCTCACCACGAGCGAGGCCGCCATGATCTCGTTCCAGTACACGTTCGTCTGCGTCGAGTACTGCCGGATGCCCACGGCGAGCGTCCGGTTCTCCTCCGTCGTCATCACCGACGCGAACAGGACCTCGCCCCACGCCGTCATGAACGCGTAGATGGCCACGGCGATCACGCCCGGCCGGGCCGCGGGCAGCACGACGCGCAGCAGGGCGCCGATCGGGGAGCAGCCGTCGACGCGGGCCGCCTCGTCCAGCTCCTGCGGGATGCCGTCGAGGTACCCGGCCAGCATCCAGATCGAGAACGGCAGCGAGAACGTCAGGTACGTGATGATGAGCCCGATCCGCGTGCCGATGAGCTGCACGCCGGAGCCCTGCTCGATGTTCACGAAGATGATGAACAGCGGCAGCAGGAACAGCACGCCGGGGAACATCTGCGTCGACAGCACGGTTGTCGAGAAGACCGACCGGCCCCGGAACCGGTACCGAGACAGGGCGTACGACGCGAAGATGGCGATCACCAGGCTCGCGAGCGTCGCGGCGGTGGCCACGATGACGCTGTTCAGGAAGTACCGCGCGAGCGGCACCGTGGTCCACATGTCGACGAACGGCTGGAACGTGATGGTGGTGGGCCACCAGGAGAACGCCCCCCGGACGTCCTGCAGGGGCTTCAGGGACGACGTGACCATGATGTACAGCGGCAGCAGCGTCACCACGCCGAGCACGAGCACGACGACGAGGCGGAACGTCTTGAAGGCGCGGGTGTCATGCACGGCGTGACCTCCGGTTCATCACGATGAGGTAGGTCCCGGTGACCAGGAGCAGGAACAGCAGCAGCAGGACCGACATCGCAGCACCGGCGCCGAAGTTCCAGGTCAGGAACGACGCGTTGTAGATGTGGAACGAGATCAGGTCGCCCGCGGCCGGCTGCGCGGTGCCGAACAGGATGTAGGGCGTGTTGAAGTCGTTGAACACCCACAGGAACATCACCAGCACCAGCACCAGGTTCACCGGCCGCAGCATCGGGAGGGTGATCGAGCGCCACGACCGGAAGGCGTGCGCCCCGTCCACGGCGGCGGCCTCGTAGATGTCGTTCGGGATCGACTGCAGGCCCGCGGTCAGCATGAGGAAGGCGAACGGCCACATCCGCCAGACGGCGACCACCAGGATCGAGATGAACGCGTAGCCGCCGATCAGCCAGAAGGGCCGCTCCTCCAGCACACCCAGGTTGTCCACGAGCAGGTGGTTGATCACCCCCGAGTCGCGCTGGAGCATGAAGTTCCACGTGACGATGCCGGCGTAGACCGGCAGGGCGTACGGGACCAGGAACAAGGTGCGGAAACCGGACCGGCTGCGGAACGGCCGCTGCAGCGCGACCGCGGCGGCCATGCCCAGCACCCACGACACCCCGACGACGATGACCGTGTAGGCGCACGTGATCGCGAACGAGTTGAGCAGTGATCGCCCGACCGCACCGTCGATGTCGAGGGCGACCCGGTAGTTGTCGAGCCCCACGAACGGGGCGCTGGTCCAGCTACGGATGAAGAAGCGGGTCAGCTGCGTGAAGCTCATCCAGATGCCGGTGAGCATCGGCACCAGGTGGATGACCAGCTCCAGCACGACCGCAGGCGCGAGCAGCGCGTAGGGCAACCACCAGCCGCTCTTGCGCCGGCGGCGGCCGGTGTCCGGGCGGACCGCGGGACGGGGCGGGGCGGGGGACGTCGTCGTGGCCATGGCATCTCCTGGGTCGCTCAGGGAGGGCCGGCGGCGCGGGCGCCTCGTCGCGCCGCCGCTGGGTGCGGCCGTCGCGTGGTCCGGGCGTCGGCCCGGACCACGCGGCGACCGTCTCGATCAGCCGACCGACGCCTGGACCTGGTCCTGCGCGGTCTGCATCGCTTCCTTCACGTCGTCCGCCGTGACCGTCCCGCCCGTCGCGATGGTGGCGAACATGGTGTTCATCGCTTGGCCGACCGTCGTCTCGAACTGGTCCTCGGCCGGCACCAGCGGGAGCGGCGCGGACCGCTCGTTGTAGATCTGCGTGAAGGTCTCCGCCTCCTCCGCGTTGTCGGTGAAGACCGCCTCGGCGCCCTGGAGCACCGGCAGCGACGAGAACGGCTTGCCGAGCGTGGTCTGCACCTCTTCGCTGGTCATGTACTCGACGAACTGCAGCGCCTCGTCCGGGTGCTCGGTGTTGGCGAACACGGAGAGGTTGATCCCCGCCACGTGGCTGGCGACGTCGCTCGGCGCGTCGGACGGCGCCGGGAACGGGACGACGCCGTACTGGTCGGGGGTCATGCCGTTCGCCTGGATCGTGGAGTTGGCGTTGTTCTGGTTGAGGATCATCGCCGCCTTCCCGGTCGCGAAGTCCGCCACCGCGAGGGTCCCGTTGTCGTACTGGGCGTTCGACGGGTTCACCACCTCGTCGCTCTGCATCAGGTCGAGGTAGCGCATGATGCCCTCGACCACGCCGTCCTCGGTGAAGGTGGGGTTGCCCTCGTCGTCGAAGAGCTCGGCACCGTTCTGCGTGGCGTTGATGAACGCGAAGTGGTTGTTCTCGGTGTAGCTGCCCGCCGCCAGCGACATGCCGTAGACGCCGGCCGCCGGGTCGGTGAGCGCCTGCGCGGCCGAGACCATGTCCTCCCAGGTGGTCGGCGGTTGCAGGCCGGCCGCCTCGAACATCGCCTTGTTGTAGTACAGCCCGTACGCCAGTCCGTACAACGGCACCGACGTCGGGTCCGTGCCCTCTGCCCCGCCGGTCGCGAGGGCGGCCTCGACGAACTTGTCCGCACCCCCGATCGCCTCCATCGCCTCGTCGTCGAACGGCATGAAGGCTCCGGTCGCCTGCAGCGAGACGGCCCACGTGTTACCGATGTTGACCACGTCGGGGGCCTGGCCGGAGGTGACGGCCGTCTGGATGCGCGTCTGCAGGTCGTTCCACCCGATGACCTCGAGGTCGACGCCGATGCCCGTCTCCTCCGTGAACTGCTCGAGGACGGGGGTCAGGACCTCCTCGTCGTTCTCGAGGCTGGTGCCCTGGTTGCTGGCCCAGTAGGTCAGGGTCACGTCCCCGTCGCCGGAGGACTCCCCACCGCCATCACCACCCCCCGAGCAGCCGGACACGACGAGCAGGGCGGGCACGACGGTGAGGACTGCGAGGTTGCGAAGCTTCACGGTGACTCCCTTGTCGAGCGCGGAAACCTAACCGGTTCAGTTGGCAGGCCCAAGTATCCGCCCGAACCCCCTCGAAGGGAACGTGTCGGACAAAAGTCACCGCGGCAGCGCGGGTTGCCTGGGCACGCCGGCCCAGAGCACTCAGAGCACCCAGCGCGCTCAGAGCACTCAGCGCGCTCAGGGCGCGGCGGGTCCGGTGCTGGCGCGCACGCGCAGCTCGCTCGGCTGCGGTACCGCACCGTCGTCGGCCACGCCGGCGATCTCGTCCAGCAGGGCTCGCGCGGACAGGCGGCCGTACTCGCGGGGATGACGGTCCAGCGCGGTCATCGGCGGCGCGCCGACCTCGCAGAGCATCGAGTCGTCCCAGCTGAGCACGGACACCTGGCCGGGGACGCCCACCCCCGCGGCGGCGGCGGCCCGCATCGCACCCAGCGCCATGAGGTCGTTGGACGCGACCCACGCCGTGGGACCGCCCCGGCGACGCAGGTGCTGGGCGACCAGCCGCGCGGCCGTGTCGACGGTGTAGTCCGCCGGCACCGTCTCGACGAGCATGCCGCGCCGCGCGGCGACCTCCCGCATCAGCTCGTCGCGCCGCTCCTCGTGCAGGAGGTCGAGCGGGCCGGTCAGGTGAGCGACGCGCCGGTGCCCCAGCGCGTGCAGATGCCCGACGACACGCTCGGCGTCGCCGCGCTCGTCCGGCACCACGGCCCTGATCCGCGCACCGGGGCCGGGCACGCCGTGCAGCACCGCGGGCAGCCCGAGGAGCTGCACGAGCGGGATGCGCGGGTCGACCCGGCGCTGGTCGAACAGCATGACGCCGTCCACGCGCTTCTCACCGGCCCACTTCTCGTAGACGGCGAGGTCCCGACCGGGCTCCGCGGTCACCATGCGCAGGAGCAGCGCGTACTCGGAGTGGATCAGCACCGACTCGATGCCCGAGATGACGAGCATGTAGTACGGCTCGGTGCCGATGACCTCCGGCTCCCGGGCCAGGACCACGCCCACCACCCCGGCCCGCCCGCCGGACAGCGCCCGCGCCGACGAGCTCGGGTACCACTGCAGCTCCCGGGCCAGCTCCAGCACCCGGGCACGCGTCTGATCGCTCACCCCCGGCTGACCGTTCAGGGCGTAGGAGACCGACGCCTTCGATATCCCCAGGAGCCGAGCCAGCTCGCCGATGTTCACCCGCCCGGCCATGGCGTGATCCTAGGGGCCGGTCTTCTCCTGGTCCTCCAGGTCCCAGGCCTCGGTCCGCCGGCGCGCCTTGTCCAGTGCGTGCGCGGCCTCGTCACGCGTGGCGTACGGGCCCATGAGCTTGGTCCAGTCGCTCTTGCGGCCCTCCTCGACCTCGTGCGTCTCGATGTTGAACCAGTACTTGCCAGCCACGTCGCTCTCCCTCCTACCTGCACCGGCGCCGACCCGCCCCGATGCACTCCTGTCCGTAGACTGCCAGGTATGTCGCCCGTGCACGCGTCACGATCCGCCCTCGCCCCGGGGATCGTCAGCCCTCGTCGAGCCGTTCCGCCGACCATCGCCCGGCCCGAGTACGTCGATCGGCCCGGACCGGAGCGGTGGGACGGCAGCGACGTCTTCGAGCCCGAGATGATCGAGCGCATCCGGCGGGCCGCTCGCATCGCGGCGCAGGCCCTCGAGCTGGTCGGCAGCCACGTCACCCCGGGGATCACCACGGACGAGCTCGACGCGATCGGCCACGAGTTCCTGATCGACCACGGCGCCTACCCCTCGACGCTCGGCTACCGCGGCTTCCCCAAGTCGCTGTGCACGTCGATCAACGAGGTCATCTGCCACGGCATCCCCGACTCGACCGTCGTCGAGGACGGCGACATCGTCAACATCGACATCACGGCGTACATCGACGGGGTGCACGGTGACAACAACGCGACGTTCCTGGCGGGGGACGTCGACGAGGAGTCGCGGCTCCTGGTGGAGCGCACGCAGGAGGCGCTCGCCCGCGCGATCAAGGCGGTGGTCCCGGGGCGCGAGCTCAACGTGATCGGCCGCGTCATCGAGAAGTACGCGGCGCGCTTCGGCTACGGGGTCGTGCGGGACTACACCGGGCACGGTGTCGGCCCGGCGTTCCACACCGGGCTGGTGGTCCCCCACTACGACGCCGCACCCGCGTACGACGCGCTCATCGAGCCCGGCATGGTGTTCACCATCGAGCCCATGCTCAACCTCGGCACACCCGACTGGGTCATGTGGGACGACGACTGGACCGTCCTGACGGCCGACGGACGGCGCAGCGCGCAGTTCGAGCACACCCTGCTGGTCACCGAAACCGGAGCGGAGATCCTCACCCTGCCATGAGCGACCACAAGCACAAGAAGTCCGTCGACACAGCGTTCGGCATCGACATCGGCGGGAGCGGCATCAAGGGCGCGCCCGTGACGCTGTCCGACGGGCAGTTCGCCGCCGACCGGGTGCGGATCCCGACGCCCCAGCCCTCGACGCCGGACGCCGTCGCAGCGACCGTCGCGAAGGTCGTCGACTCGTTCCACCTGGGCAGGGACGTCCCGATCGGCGTCACGTTCCCGGCCGTGATCCTGCACGGGGTGGCGCAGTCCGCGGCGAACGTCGACAAGTCGTGGATCGGCACCGACGTCGAGAAGGCGGTGCACGACGCGACCGGGCGCAAGGTCCTCGCGGTCAACGACGCCGACGCCGCCGGCTACGCCGAGGTGCGGTACGGCGCCGCGAAGGGCGTCGACGGCGTGGTCCTCGTCGTGACGCTCGGCACCGGCATCGGCTCGGCCCTCATCATCGACGGCCACCTGGTGCCCAACACCGAGCTCGGGCACCTCGAGATCGACGGGTACGACGCGGAGTCGCGCGCCGCCGAGAGCGTGCGCGACCGCGAGGACCTCAACTGGGCCCAGTGGGCCGAGCGGCTGCAGCGGTACTTCTCCGTGGTGGAGAACCTGTTCTGGCCCGACCTCATCGTGGTCGGCGGTGGCGTGAGCAAGCACCACTCCGACTTCCTGCCGCTGCTCGACCTCCGCACCAAGATCGTCCCGGCGAAGCTGCGCAACGCGGCGGGCATCGCCGGAGCGGCGGCGCTCGCGGCGCAGGCCCACGGCTGAGGCTGCGCGCGACCTCGTCGAGGTCGCGCCGGGGGTCCACGTCGCCACGAGCACCGTCTACACGACGACGTCGACCGTCGTGGTCGCAGATCATGGCACGTGCCTGGTGGTCGACCCTGCCGTGACCGCGCGCGAGGTCGACGCCCTGGCGGCGGCGATCCGCGACCGCGGCTGGACCCCCGTGGCCGTCTGGTCGACGCATGCCCACTGGGACCACGTCCTCGACGGGCCAGGGCTGGCGCACCTCCCCCGCTGGGCGGCCGCTGCACCGGCCACCGCCCGCGAGACGCTCGCCGCCGAGCGTGACACCGACCCGGAGCTGGCGGCGTCCGGCGAGCGCCCGGCGCCCATCGCGGCCGCGGCGACGCCCTTCCCGCGGCGCACCGCCACGGTCCTCGACTGGGCGGGGCCGACCGTCCACGTCCTGACCCACACCGCTCATGCCCGTCCGCACACCGCGCTCGTGCTGCCGGAGGCGGGCGTCCTGCTGGCGGGCGACATGCTCTCCGACGTCGAGGTCCCCCTGCTCGACCTGGCCGCGGCCGACCCCGTCGGCGACTACCTGGCGGCGCTGACGCTCCTCGAGTCCGCCGACGCGCGCACGGTCGTGCCGGGGCACGGGCACGTCGGGCGCGGCGCCGAGGTGGGCCGGCGGCTCGACGCGGACCGCGCGTACCTCGCCGCACTCATCTCCGGCACGGACCTGGCCGACCCCCGGTGCGCGCTCCCCTGGGTCGCTGCCGCGCACGCGGCGCAACGCGCGGCCGTCAGGGGCCCGGGAGCCGAGGGATAACACCTGGCGCGGATGGGTGCTCGGCCCTACCGTGCGGGCATGGCACCCGTGGTCTCCCAACTGACGATCGACAGCGCCGACCCGCACGCCCTCGCCCGGTGGTGGAACGAGGTGCTCGGGTGGCGCCACGCCTGGGACCCGGCGGACGACGAGGAGGAGGTCGGCATCGAGCCGGCCGACGGCTCCGCGACTGCCTGGCTCTTCCTCAAGGTCGCCGATGCCAAGGCGGGCAAGAACCGCCTGCACGTCGATCTGCGCCCCCAGAACGGCTCCGACCAGGCCACGGAGCTGGAGCGGCTGCTGGCGCTCGGTGCCACGCGCGTGGACATCGGCCAGGGTGACGTCCCCTGGCACGTGCTCGCCGACCCCGAGGGCAACGAGTTCTGCCTCCTGCGCAGCACGCCCGACGAGGCCGCCGCGGCCGACGCGGCCGACGCGGAGCAGGCCACCGGCGCCTGAGCCGCTCGCCCGCCCGGGTGACAGTCGTCCGACATGCTCGAATTCGGACGAATCGGTCGGTAGGTTCCTCGCATGGTCAGCGCCGCACTACCGGTCCTGGGCGACATCGCGTGGCAGGACTGGGAAGAGTGGGTGCCGCTCGCCCTCTCGGTGCTCACGCTCGTCGTCGCGCTCTTCGCGTGGGGCTCGGCCGCCCGAGCCGGGCGCCGGGTCGCGCGCCAGGGCGAGGCGACCTTGCGGCAGGCCAAGGCGTTCGACGAGCAGGTCGCGATCGCCCGTGAGGCGCTCGAGCTCGCCCGCCGGGAAGCCCTCGACGCACGCGCCGATGCGGACCGCCAGCGGCAGGAGACCGACCGGACGCGGCGCATGCTGGAGGAGGTGCGACTCGACTCGCTCGCGCCCGTCGTCGTCGCACGGGCCATGCCGAGCGGCTCGGACGCTCCGGGGCGCCCCCGGCTCGATGCGTGCCAGCTCACGGTGGGTGGCCAGGGCACCTGGCGCCCGCTGTCGGGGCACCTCGCCGTCGGGCTGGACCAGGCCTACGCCTTCCGCACCGCCCTGACCCTCTGGTTCGAGAACGTCTCGGACCGAGCCGCACAGGTGGACATCCTCGACTCCGCCGGCGGCGAGCTCGACCTGCTGCCCGGCCACCCCGTCGTCATCCCCGCGCGCGAGTCGCGCAGCGTGACGTGGGTGCGCACGTGGTCCTCGCATGACCTGGCCAGTGACGAGCAGGTCCAGGATCCCGCCGCGTGGCTGTTCAACCTGTCCTTCACCGTGACCGACCTCGGGCTGCACGTGCGCGACACCTACGCGTTCGACGGCGACCTGCGGTTCTTCGACCGGGACGGCTCCTGGCTCGTCGTGATGCCCGAGCCTCCCCTGCCCTGGACGTCCGACGTCGCCTCGATGCTGCCCGGGCGGGCCTACCAGCGCCTCGACGCGCCGGTCAGCTGAGGGCCGCGCGCACCGACGCCGAGAGCTTCTTGCCGTCCGCCGACGCACCGGCCCGTGCCGTCGCCTCCTTCATGACCGCGCCCATGTCGCGCAGGGACGTGGCCCCGACGTCCGCGATCACCGCGGTCACCAGCGCCTGCAGCTGGTCGTCGGACAGCTGCGCGGGCAGGTAGGTCTCGATCACGTCGGCCTCGGCGCTCTCCGTGGCGGCACGCTCGGGCGCCCCCGCGTCCGCGTAGATCTGCGCGGAGTCGCGGCGCTTCTTCACCTCGCGCGCCAGGACCTTGAGCACCTCGTCGTCCGACAGCTCCTTCTCGACGCTGCCCGCCTTGGCCTCGAACCGGACGGCCGCGATCAGCTGGCGCAGCGTGCTGACGCGCAGGGTGTCGCGGGCCTTCATGGCGGTGGTCAGGTCGGACGTCAGCTGGTCGAGGGTGCTCATGGAGCCATCGTGCCCTGCGGACGCCGGCCGGCGCAGCGGCACTCGCGGTGGAGCGGATGAGTCAGTCGATACGCCGGGTTCTGTCCTCGCGCGCGGTTGCCCGCACTGCGCGAGTGGCGGCCATCCCTCTACGACGTACGTTGCCGCACGCCTCCAGCGGCCTACCCGGGAGCTCGGGCGAGCAGCCCTCGAACGCTCCCTGTCTGACCTTGCTCCGGGTGGGGTTTACCTAGCCGCACCGGTCACCCGGCACGCTGGTGGTCTCTTACACCACCGTTTCACCCTTACCCGACCAGCGAACCGGTCGGGCGGTCTGTTCTCTGTGGCACTGTCCCGCGGGTCACCCCGGGTGGGTGTTACCCACCACCCTGCTCTGCGGAGCCCGGACGTTCCTCGGCGAGCCCGGGGGCTCGACGCGGCCGCCTGACTGACTCATCCGCGGTGACAGCCTAGACGTCCACGCGGTAGGTCAGGGACAGCTCGTCGCCCGAGGCGCCGCGGATCCCCCAGTTCTCCGGCGGGCTCTCGATGATGACGACCTCGAGGTCGTCGGTGGACAGGCCGAGGGTCGGCGCGACGTCGTCGAAGAACGCGGCGATCAGGGCGCGACGGGCCGCGCGCGAGCGCCCGGTGAAGCAGAGGATCTCGACGACCAGGTAGTCCCTGCCGCGCGGTGCGACGAGGTCGTCGCCGTCGAGCAGCAGGAACCGGTGGAATCGCTTGTCCTCGGGCAGTCCCCAGGTGCCGACGAGGGCGCGGTGGACCGCGTCGGAGACCGAGCCGCGGCGGTCCTGCCAGACGTCGCGCCGGCCGTAGATCTTCACGTGCGCCATCGGACCTCCATGCGCGTCGTCGTCCCGCGGGAGCCTACAGTTCTGGCGTGCTCGTGCTCCTGCCGCCCTCCGAGGGCAAGACGCCACCGCGCGCCCGCGGCCCCCTGCTCGATCTCGACAGCCTCTGCTCGCCCGGGCTCACGCCCGTCCGGGAGAAGGTCCTCGACGCGCTGGTCGAGGTGAGTGCGTCGCCCGATGCGATGACGGTGCTCGGCGTCGGCGCCAGCCTGTCCACCGAGGTGGCGCGCAACGTCCACCTGAGGACCGCGCCGACCGCACCGGCGAAGCAGGTGTACACCGGGGTCCTGTACGCGGCCGCGGGACTCGACCGGCTCACCCCGACCGGACGCACCCGGGCCGCGCAGAGCGTGCGGATCGTGTCCGGCCTGTGGGGACTCGTCGCGCCGGACGACCCGATCCCCGCCTACCGCCTCTCCATGGGCACCGACCTGCCGGGCATCGGCCCCCTCGCCGCGGCCTGGCGGGGGGCGCTCGGCGTCGAGCTCGGGGCGCGCGCCGAGGGCGAGCTGGTGGTGGACTGCCGGTCGGCCGCCTACCTCGCCGCATGGCACCCGCCGCGGTCGGCCGACTGGGTGCAGGTGCGCGTCCTGCGCGAGCTCGACGGCGCGAGGTCCGTCGTGTCGCACAACGCCAAGCACACCCGCGGGGTGCTCACCCGCCACCTGCTGACGCGCCGCGGGCGCGCGCCGCACGATGCCGAGTCGCTGGCCCGGGTGGCGGGCGAGCTCGTCGGCTCCGCGCTGCTGGCCGTCGAGCTCGGACCTCCCGCGCGCGGGGCACGCACGCTCGAGCTCGTCGTGGCCTGAGTGGCCCGCCGACGCCGCGTGCCGTGGTGGCTCGTCGCGGTCGTCGTGACCGTTCTCGTGCTCGTCACGGGAGCGCTGCCGACCGACGACGCCCGGGAGCTGGCCGAGCGGACGCTGCCGGTCCTCGTGTTCGTGGCGGCCCTCACGGTCGTCGCCGAGCTGTGCGCCGGCGCCGGGCTGTTCGACGCCGCGGCTGGGCTCGCCGCGCGTCTGGCCGGTGGGCGGCGCTGGGTGCTGTGGGCGCTCGTGGTGGTGCTGGCGATCGTGAGCACCGCGGTGCTGTCGCTCGACACGACCGCGGTCCTGCTCACGCCCGTCGTCATCGCCCTCGCGCGCCGGACGCGCACCTCGCCGCTGCCGTTCGCCCTCGCGGTGCTCGCCCTGGCCAACACGGCCTCCCTCGTCCTGCCGGTCTCCAACCTGACCAACCTGCTCGCCGACCACACGCTGCGGGCGGCCGGCGTCGGGTACCTCGCCCTGATGTGGGCGCCGGCCCTCGTCGCGATCGTCGTGACGGTCGCGTTCCTCGGCGTGCGGGACCGGCGCGCACTCGCCGGTCGCTTCGACCCGCAACCACCTCACCCCGTGCGCGACCGGCCCCTCCTGCTGGTGTGCGCGCTCGCGGTCGGCGCCCTCGCGGTCGTGTTCGTCGCGGGCGCCGAGCCCGCGCCCACCGCCGTCGTCACCGCCGCCGTGCTGCTCGCCGCCACGCTCGCGCGGCACCAGAAGCTGCCCGTCGCGGCTCGCGACCTGGTGCCGTGGCGCACGCTCGTGGTGGTGCTCGGCCTGTTCGTGGTCGTCGCGACGGCCCACGCGCAGGGCCTCGGGCAGGTGCTCGCCCAGGCAGCGGGCACCGGGGACGGGCCCGCGTCGTTGCTGCGGATCGCCGCGGTCGGCGCCCTCGCGTCCAACGGCATGAACAACCTGCCCGCCTACCTGGCGCTGGAGCCGGCGGCGGGCGCCGAGCCGCTGCGGGTCGCGGCCTTGCTGGTCGGCACCGGTGTCGGCCCCCTGATCACGCCCTGGGGCTCGCTGGCCACCGTCCTGTGGTGGCAACGCTGCCGCACCCTGATGCTCGATATCCCAGCCGGGACGATCGTGCGTCAGGGCCTCGTGCTGGCGCCGCTGGCGGTCGTGGCCGCCACCCTCGCCCTCGTCGCCGCGGCCTGAGGGCGGCTCAGGCCGACCAGCCCTCGCTCGGCACGCCCACCACGGCGATCTCGTCGCGTCGGTCCGCGAAGAGCCGCACGATGCTCACCGACGCGGGGGCGACCCGCAGCTGGCTCCACGACGAGGGCTGCGCGCCCATCGTCACGCCGAGCGCGGCGCGGATGGAGACCGCGTGGCTCACGACGACGACGGTCCGGTCGACCCCGGCGGCCAGCAGCGCGTCCAGGCCGCGCTGCAGGCGGTGCCCGACGTCCTGGATCGACTCGCCACCCGGCGGGCGCAGGTCCGCCTTCGTGTGCCACGGCTCGAGCTGGCCGGGCCACCGCTCCTCGATCTGCTCGGCGGTCAGCCCTTGCCACTCGCCGAAGTTCGCCTCCTGGAACGTGTCGTTCGTGAGGAGGGGCAGGCCCAGCCGCTGGGCGATGATCTCTCCGGTCTGCTGCGTGCGGACCATGGGCGAGGCGATGATCTCGCTCGGGTACGGGATGTCGCCCCACAGGTCGCGTCCGACGCGGTCGACCAGGTCGGCGGCGTCGCGCGCCTGGCGCAGCCCGGTCTCGTCGAGGGGCGGACCGGGCTCACCCGAGCCGGAGTACCCGCGGGAGACGGTCATGGTGGTCTGACCGTGCCGCACGAGGACCACGGTGACCGGCTGCTCCTCGTCGAACCGCACGCCCGCCCCGGACGGCCGCGGCGCCCGCTTGGGCGGGGACCCGGCAGGGTCGGCGGTGGTGCGGTCCAGCGGTTCGGCGGCGTCGCTCACGACTCGCAGTCTGGCGCGCGGGCGCCCCGGGCGCGACCCCCTGCTCAGCCTCGGGCGGGCTCCGGCAGCCGGACCAGGATGCGGCCGCACTCCTCGCACCGCACCACCTGGTCCTGCGGGGCCTTGACGATGGCCTCGACGTCGAGCGGGTTGAGCTCGAGCCGGCAGCTCTCGCAACGCCGGCCGCGCAGCGCTCCCGCGCCCTTCCCGCCGAGCTGCGCGCGCAGTCGCTCGTAGAGCGTCACGAGGCCGGCGTCCAGGCCCTCGACGGCCGCCGCACGCTCGGCGCGCACCGACTCGGCGTCGGCGTCCAGCGCGGCGTACGCGGCATCGCGCTCCGCCTCCACGGCCGCACGCTTCTGCGCCAGCGACTCGTGCGCGGTCGTGACCTCGGCGAGCGCCGTCTCGTGCGCCTCGAGGCGCTCCATCACGTCGAGCTCCACCTCCTCGAGCTCCGCCTGGCGCCGGCCGAGGGCGACGAGCTCGCTCTGCAGCGCCTGGAGGTCCTTGGGGCTGCCCTGCCCCGAGTCGAGCCGCGACTGGTCGCGCGCGGCGCGCACCCGCACCTGCTCGACGTCGGCCTCGGCCTTGCGCAGCTCGCGCTGGAGGTCGCTCACCGCCGTCTGGGACGTCACCAGCGCGGTGTGCAGGTCGGTCACCTGGGACGCGAGCTCGACGAGCCGGGCAAGCTCCGGCAGCGTGCGCTTCTTGTGGGCGATCTGGTCCAGGCGGGTGTCGAGAGCCTGGACGTCGAGCAGTCGGCGCTGGTCCGCTGCGGGGGCAGTCGTCACGGGTGTCCTTCCGGCGGTGCTGTGGGGGCGTTCGGTTCCGGGCTCGCGACGCGACCCGTCCACGGGTCGGTGCTCACCGTGCTGACGCGGGTCTCCACCGTAGTGCCCGCGGCGGCGCAGTCGTGCTCAAGGGTCCGGGCGGCGAGCTCGAGCCAGGGCCACTCGGACGCGAAGTGCGCGACGTCCACGAGGTAGGGCGTGCCCGAGCCGACGGGCGACCCGTCGTGGCGGGCGCGTTCGCGCAGCTCCGAGGAGGGGTGGTGGCGCAGGTCCGCCGTCACGTAGGCGTCGACGCCCGAGGCGCGCACGGCGTCGAAGAACGAGTCCCCCGACCCGCCGACGACGGCAACCCGCTCGACCCGCCCGTCGGGGTCCCCCGCGAACCGCACGCCCTGCGCGGTCGCCGGAAGCGCGGCGGCGACGGCGGACGCGAACGCCCGCAGCGTCGTCGGCTCCGCCAGCGACCCGACACGGCCCGTACCGGTGGCCGCGGGCCACGAGGCCAGCTCCAGCACGTCGAACGCCGGCTCCTCGTACGGGTGGGCAGAGCGCAGCGCCGCGACCACCGACGCGCGCAGGCGACGGGGCGCCACCATCTCCACGCGGGCCTCCACCACGCGCGCCGCCTCTCCCGCGGAGCCGATCGTCGGTGAGGCCGCGTCGGTCGGTGTGAACGTCCCCTCCCCGGTCGAGGTCCAGGCGCAGCGCGTGTACTCGCCGATCGCGCCCGCTCCCGCGGCGGCGAGCGCGTCCACGAGGCGCTCCGCGTCGGCGACCGGGACGAAGACCACGTGCTTGTCGAGCGCCTCGGAGGCCGCCGGTTCCAGTGGCGACGTGCCGACCAGACCGAGGGCCGCCGCCAGCGCGTCGTTCACGCCGCCGGCGGCCGCATCCGCGTTGGTGTGCGCCGTGAACAGGGCGGTACCGGAGCGGACGAGCCGGTGCAGGAGCGCGCCCTTGTAGGTGGTCCCCGCGATCGAGTGGACCGGCCGCAGGAGCAGGGGGTGGTGCGTCACGACGAGGTCGGCACCCCAGTCCGCTGCCTCGTCGGCGACGACCGCAACGGGGTCGACCGCGAACAGGACGCGACGGACCGGCTGGGACGGGTCGCCCGTGACGAGGCCGACCGCGTCCCACGACTCGGCGGTGGACGGGGGGTAGCGCCGTTCGAGCAGTCGGACGACGTCGGCCAGGGTGGTCGCACTCACGTCCCGCACGCTACCGGTCGGACGTCTCGACGCGGTCGCCCGCCCTGATCCGGCCGGTGCGTACCGGAACCATCTGGACGCCGAACCACACCTCGCCGTCGGCGCGTCGGTGACGGGCGAGCGACAGCAGCGGCTCCCTGCCCTTGACCTGCGTGTCCGGGTCGATCGTCGTCATCACGCACCGCCCGCAGCGGTCCGCGAACCGGAGCTCGACCGCGCCGGCCACGAGCCGTCCCCAGCCGTCCTCGGCGAAGGGCGCGAGGTCGCCGTCGACCACCAGGTTGGGCCGGAACCTGCGCATGTCCAGGGGCCGCCTCGGCTCGGGCGCCGGCTCGCCGGCCCGCAGAGCCCGCTCCACGCGCTCGTCGTGGAGCTCGGCGGCCCAGCCGTCGAGACGGCGCAGCGACGCGGTGGTCGTGACGTGCACGGGCCCGGTGTCGACGAGGGCCAGCGGGTCGGCGGGCGAGCCGCCGTGCTCGGCCGACATCCCGCGTCGCGCCGGGTCGTCCAGGTGCACCAGACGGACGGACCGTCCCAGCAGCTGCGAGCACCAGGCGTCGGCGTCGCCGCCCGCGCTCGTCGCCGCATCCAGCCGGCTGAGGCGGACGGGGACGTCGGGCGGCCCGTCGGGGACGTCGACGAGCAGGCTCGGCATGCCCGGCGCCGAGAGCCGGACGCGGTCACCCTCGGGTGCCGCGACGGCCGCGAGCATCCGGGGGTGCTTGCGCGCCGTCAGGGTCACGCCGTCGGCGTCGACCAGCATCCAGCGCCGGTCACCGCGCGGGCCGGAGGCGCCCACCTCCATCGACTCCACGGGAGTCCCCGCGAACGACTTCACGGGGAACACCGTCATCGCGGAGACGACCGGCGCGGTCAGGGGCATGGCCGGACCCTAGCAACCGGCGGCTCCGACGCTGCCCGCTGCTCCGAGCCGTCGAGCGGGCACCGGCGCCCGCGCCCGCACGCGCCGCACCGGGCATCCGACCTGGGGAAACGTGGGCCCGGCCGGTTTCGAACCGGCGACCTCCGCGGTGTAAGCGCGGCGCTCTGACCAGCTGAGCTACAGGCCCCGACGGACGCCCGACGCGCGGGCGGCTCGACGGGCGCACAGCCTACCGGCGTTCAGGCGGTCAGAGCCGCGAGGGCCTCGCGGTAGGCCGCGACGTCCCGCGGCTTGCCGGGAGGGTTGACGACGCTCCACCGCAGCACGCCGGCGGCGTCGAGCAGGAAGCTGCCGCGCACGGCGAAGCCCCGGGACTCGTCGAAGACGCCGTAGGCCTTGGCCACCTCGCCGTGCGGCCAGAAGTCCGACAGCAGGTCGAACGCGAAGTGCTCCTGCGCCGCCCACGCACGCAGGGCGTGCCCGGGGTCGCAGGACACGACGAGCACGTGCGCGCCGGCGTTCTCGAAGTCCGTGATGTTGTCGCGCAGCTGGCACAGCTCGCCCGTGCAGGTGGCGGAGAACGCGAACGGCACGAACACGACGACCACCGGCCCGCCCCGCAGACCGGCCAGGGTCACCGGGGTCCCGTGGGTGTCAGGCAGGGAGAAGTCCGGCGCCGGGGCACCGAGCGGGGGGGTGGTTCGCGCGATGTCTGCCATGGCGCGGACTGTAACAACCGAGGACGACACGGTCCGCCCGGAGACGCCACGAGGGGCCGCGACCGCGCCGGTCGTGGCCCCTCGTCGAGCTGTGCAGCAGGTCGGTCAGCGACCGCGTCCGCGGGTGCCGAGCCGCGTGGCGGACCAGTCCCGCGCGATCGCGAACGTGCTCATCGCGTGCAACCCGGAGGTCGTCGCCGCCTCCTCGATGTCGCTGTGCGAGACGTGACCGGGGCGTCCGGCCTTCGGTGTCAGCACCCAGATGGGCCCGCCGTCGTCGAGCACGGTCATCGCGTCCACGAGCGCGTCGGTGAGGTCCCCGTCGCCGTCGCGGAACCAGATCACCGCACCGTCCGTGACGTCGTCGAACTCCTCGTCGACCAGCTCCGTGCCGGTCATCGCCTCGATGCTGGCGCGGAGCTCCTCGTCGACGTCGTCGTCGTACGCGAACTCCTGGATGACCTGGCCCGAGGTGAATCCCAGGCGGCTGGCCGCCTGCGACGCGCCTTCGTCCGCGGTGGATGACACGTCCGGACCGCTCCCTTCCGTCATGGCGACCTCGTGGGCGCCCCTGCTCGTTGCCGCACACGCTAGCCCACCGCACCCGAGCAGGCCCACGCAAGGCCCGCACGGGCGAGGGTGTCGCCACCGCCGACGCCCGACTGTCGTGGACGTCACGCTCCCCGGTGTGACTTTCGGGGCCTTCGGGTCAGACAATAGGTGGATTACCCGCACCCGCCCTCCCCGCCCCCGGGCGCTCAGGACCGGGCCGGGCCAGATGCGCCGCCGACGCCGACCGGGCTCGTGCGCGCGCACGAGACGCAAGGAGCGCTGGTGGCTTCGATCGACGAGACGGGACCCCTCATCGGTGGTCTGCTGAGCCAGGTGCCGGACATCGACCCGGACGAGACCGGTGAGTGGGTGGAGTCCCTCGACGGACTCATCGACGACAAGGGCGGACCCCGCGCCCGGTACGTGCTGCTGAGCATGCTGCGGCACGCCCGCCAGCGGAACGTGGCCATCCCGGCCTCCCTCACCACCCCGTACGTGAACACCATCGCGGTGCACGACGAGCCCTACTTCCCCGGCGACGAGGCCCTCGAGCGCCGCTACCGGTCCTGGATCCGCTGGAACGCCGCGGTCATGGTCACGCGGGCCCAGCGCCCCGGGGTCGCGGTCGGTGGGCACATCTCCTCCTACGCGTCCGTCGCGACGCTGACCGAGGTGGGCCTCAACCACTTCTTCCGCGGCAAGGACCACCCGGGCGGCGGTGACCAGGTCTACTTCCAGGGTCACGCCTCCCCCGGCGTGTACGCCCGCGCCTTCCTCGAGGGCCGGCTGACCGCGCACCAGCTCGACGGGTTCCGCCAGGAGCTCTCGCACCCGGGCGGCGGGCTTCCGTCGTACCCGCACCCGCGCCTGGCGCCCGAGCTGTGGGAGTTCCCCACGGTGTCGATGGGCCTGGGTCCGTCGTCGGCCATCTACCAGGCCTGGACCAACCGCTACCTGCACCTGCGGGGAATCAAGGACACCAGCCAGCAGGACGTCTGGGCGTTCCTGGGCGACGGCGAGATGGACGAGCCCGAGTCCCGCGGCATGCTCCAGCTGGCCGGCCAGCAGGGTCTGGACAACCTGACGTTCGTCGTGAACTGCAACCTGCAGCGCCTCGACGGCCCCGTCCGCGGCAACGGCAAGATCATCCAGGAGCTCGAGGCGCAGTTCCGCGGCGCCGGCTGGAACGTCATCAAGGTCGTCTGGGGGCGTGAGTGGGACGCCCTGCTCAACGCCGACAAGGACCGCGCGCTCGTCAACCTGATGAACACGACGCCGGACGGCGACTTCCAGACGTACCGCGCCGAGAGCGGCGCCTTCATCCGCGAGAACTTCTTCGGCCGCGACCCGCGGACCAAGCAGCTCGTCGAGAAGATGACGGACGACGAGATCTGGGCGCTCAAGCGCGGCGGGCACGACTACCGCAAGATCTACGCGGCCTACAAGTCGGCGCGTGAGCACACCGGGCAACCGACGGTCATCCTCGCGCACACCATCAAGGGCTACGGCCTGGGCTCCGGCTTCGCGGGGCGCAACGCCACGCACCAGATGAAGAAGCTGAAGTCGGACGACCTGAAGACGCTGCGCGACTCGCTGCACATCCCGATCACGGACGAGCAGATCGACGAGAACCCGTACGTCCCGCCGTACTTCCACCCGGGCGCGGAGGACGAGGGCATCAAGTACATGCTCGAGCGTCGCCGGCAGCTCGGCGGCTTCGTGCCCGAGCGTCGCACGGCGCACAAGCCGCTGACCCTGCCCTCGGACAAGGTCTACGAGGGCCTGGCCAAGGGCTCGGGCCAGCAGGAGGTCGCCACGACCATGGCGCTCGTGCGCCTGTTCAAGGACCTGGTGCGGGACAAGGAGTTCGGCCACCGCCTGGTGCCGATCATCCCCGACGAGGCCCGCACGTTCGGTCTCGACTCGATCTTCCCGAGCGCCAAGATCTTCAACACGAACGGCCAGAACTACATGGCCGTCGACCGCGAGCTCATGCTCTCCTACAAGGAGTCCGAGTCCGGTCAGATCATGCACACGGGCATCAACGAGGCGGGGTCGGCGTCGGCCTTCCAGGCCGTCGGCACGTCGTACGCGACGCACGGCGAGCCGCTCATCCCGTTCTACTTCTACTACTCGATGTTCGGGTTCCAGCGCACCGGCGACCAGTTCTGGGCCGCCGGCGACCAGATGACCCGTGGCTTCCTCATCGGCGCCACCGCAGGCCGCACGACCCTCACGGGCGAGGGCCTGCAGCACGCCGACGGGCACTCGCCGCTCCTGGCGGGGACCCAGCCGCACGTCGTGCACTACGACCCGGCCTACGGGTACGAGATCCGGCACATCGTCAAGGACGGCATCGAGCGGATGTACGGCGAGGGTCACGACCGTGACCGCGACGTCATCTACTACCTCACCGTCTACAACGAGCCCATGCACCAGCCGGCGGAGCCCGACGGCGTCGACGTCGAGGGCATCCTGCGCGGCATCTACCAGCTCGCACCGGCCGAGGGTGACGGGCCGCGCGCCCAGATCCTGGCGTCGGGCGTGGCCGTGCCGTGGGCGCTCGAGGCGAAGAAGCTGCTGGCCGAGGACTGGGGCGTGCAGGCCGGCGTCTGGTCGGTGACGAGCTGGAACGAGCTGCGTCGCGACGGACTGGCCGCGGACCGGCGGGCCTACCTGCACCCGGGCGAGGAGGAGCGCGTGCCGTACCTGACGCAGAAGCTCCAGGGTGCCGAGGGTCCGTTCGTCGCGACCACGGACTACGACCACCTGGTCGCCGACCAGGTGCGGGCGTGGATCCCGGGGACGTACGCCACGCTCGGCGCGGACGGCTTCGGCTTCTCCGACACCCGCGCGGCGGCACGTCGCCACTTCAAGATCGACGGTCCGTCGACGGTCGTCCGGGTGCTGCAGCAGCTCGCCCGCACCGGAGCGGTGAGCGCCGAGGCACCCGCGCAGGCCATCGAGCGCTACCGCCTGTACGACGTCACTGCGGGCACGTCGGGCAACACCGGCGGCGACAGCTGACCTGACGCACGCACGACGAAGGCCCGGGCTCTGCTGAGCCCGGGCCTTCGTCGTGCCCCGCGTCAGGTGCCGGGGATCGTCTGTTCCGCGTGGGCGACGTCCCGCGCGAGCTCGCTCCTGAGCTCGGCGATGGCCTTCTGGTCCGGGTAGAGGTCCAGCGCGGCGACGTGCTGCTTGGCCTCCAGCGGCCGACCCGCCTCGATCGAGGCGAGCACGAGCTGGCGCGCGACCTCGGGGTCGTGCTCACGCGGCCGCCAGTGCCCGACGCCCAGCCCGAGGGCGTCGACGGGCATGCCCGCCTCGCGCAGCAGCCCCAGGGCGGCGGCGAGCGCCTTGCCGGAGGGGTCGCGCTCCGCGGCGGTGGTCAGCCGGCGGACCGTGCCCTCGTGGTCGTCGTGCACAGACAGCCGGGCGACCTCGATGAGCGGGTACCACGCGCGCGGGTTGCCGGCGAGCTCCTCGCCGAGGGCCCAGACGGCGAGGTCGGCCGCGCGCTGGCGCTCCGTCTCGTCGACCGGCGCAGCGAGCGGGTCCTGGTCGGAGTTGGGGTCGGCGGCTCGGCGACGGACGATCTCCGCGAGGGCCACGAAGGCGCGCTCGTTGTTCGGGTCGTCGCTGAGCATGGAGCGCAGCGCGTCCTCGTGGAGCGTGTCGCCGCGCCGCGCAGCCTTGGTGGGACGGCGCGCACCGACCCGCGAGGCCGAGGACGGCCTTCGCATGAGCTGACGCAAACGGGGCAGGAGAGCCATGACGCGACCCTATCCGGTAGGGACGGAGCCCACCTGGTCGCGGACGTACCTCACATTTCCGTGATGGTTGCCTGAGACCGCCGTTTGTCGACTTCCCACAAGGCGAACCTTATGCTCCCCCCATGTCCAGCACCCTCCACCCGGCGAGCCCCGTCGCGCCCGACTCGCCGGACCCGGCGTTGCAGGGCCGCGTGCGCCGCTCTCCGATGGCTCGGATGCGCCCGCCGGTGCTCGAGGCACGCGGTGGACCCGAGACGCAGCGCCGGGTGCGTGACGGCGCAGGGCTCCTCTCCGCTGCAGCGATGCGGCGCCTGGACGACGACCTCGACTGGTACCGCGTGCTGCCCGCCGAGGACCGCTCCTGGGTCGGCCTGGTCGCCCAGGCGGGCATCACCGCGTTCGTCACGTGGTTCGCCGAGCCGACCCGGCCGCCGCACGGGGTCGGCGACATCTTCGCCGCGGCCCCGCCCGAGCTGACCCGGTCCATCTCGTTGCAGCACACGCTCCAGCTCGTCCGCGTGGTGGTGGACGTGGTCGAGACCCACAGCGACCGGCTGGCCGCACCGGGCGACGAGCGCGAGGTCCGGGAGGCCGTCCTGCGGTACTCGCGCGAGGTCGCCTTCTCCGCCGCCGAGGTCTACGCCCGTGCGGCAGAGGTCCGCGGCGCGTGGGACGCCCGGCTCGAGGCGCTCGTCGTCGACGCCCTCGTCCGGGGCGACGTGGACGACGCCCTGCGCTCCCGGATCGCGGCGCTCGGGTGGAGCGGCCGCGGATCGACGCTGGTGCTGGTCGGGACGACGACGGCGGCGCTGGACGAGGTGCGGGGTGCCGAGCTCCGGCGCGCCACCCTGCGCGCCGCCGACGACGCGCTCGTCGGCGTCCAGGGCGACCGCCTCGTGGTGTTCCTCGGCGGCGAGGGCGACCTGCGCGCCGCGGCCGAGACGCTGCTGCCGCGGTTCGGGCCCGGCCCCGTCGTGATCGGCCCGGTCGTCGGTGACCTGACGGACTCGCCCCGCTCGGCACGCGCAGCGCTGTCGGGGCTGCTCGCGGCCCGCGCGTGGGAACGGGCGCCCCGACCGGTGCTGGCCGACGAGCTCCTGCCCGAGCGCGTGCTCGTGGGGGACGTCGTCGCGCGGCGGATGCTGGTGGCACAGGCGTACGAGCCGCTGGCCGCCAGCCAGGGGTCTCTCCTGGAGACGCTCTCGGCCTACCTCGGCACCGGACGCTCGCTCGAGGCGGCCGCCCGCACGCTGTACGTGCACCCCAACACGGTGCGGTACCGCCTGCGCCGGGTCTGCGACGTCACGGGCTGGGACCCGCTCGACGCCCGCGAGTCGTACGTGCTCCAGACGGCGCTCGCGCTCGGGCGCCTGGACACCCCGGCGCCCGCGCCGGACGTCGCCCGCTGATTGGACCTGCCAGGGTTGTAGGAGTCGCACAAGGGCACCCGCCAAGGTTGGTGCACGCCGTGCGGCGGTCAGACGCCCGGGGCCGGGCAGAGTGGTCGGATGCTCGTCGTCGTATGCCCCGGTCAGGGCGCCCAGTCCCCCGGCATGCTCGCCCCGTGGCTCGAGCTGCCGACCGTCGCCGAGTCGATCGCGCGGGCCTCCCGCACGACCGGTCTCGACCTCGTCGCCCACGGCACCACGTCCGACGCCGACACCATCCGGGACACCGCGGTGGCGCAGCCGCTGCTCGTCGCGACGGCGCTGGCAAGCCTGCGCGCGGTCCTCGACGTCGGTCCGGACGACGCGCTCGACATCGCCGCCCAGAAGGTCGTGGGAGCCACCGCGGGGCACTCGGTCGGTGAGCTCGCCGCGGCGGTGGTCGCCGGCGTACTGACGGACGACGAGGCCCTGCGACTCGTAACCGTGCGTGGCGCGGCGATGGCCCGCGCGGCCACCACGACCCCGACCGGGATGAGCGCCGTGCTGGGCGGCGACCCGGACCAGGTGCTGGCGTCGCTCGCCGAGCACGGTCTGGTGCCTGCCAACGTCAACGGTGCCGGCCAGGTGGTCGCGGCGGGGACGCTCGAGGCCCTCGCGGCGTTCGCTGCCGCTCCGCCGGCGCGCGCCCGCGTCGTCCCGCTGCAGGTGGCCGGCGCGTTCCACACCGAGCACATGGCGCCGGCGGTGGCCGAGCTGCGTAGCGCGGCCGATGCCGTGACGCCGGGCGAGCCGATGATCACCCTGCTCACCAACTCCGACGGCAGCGTCGCACCGTCGGGCGCCCGGGCGCTCGAGCTGATCGTCGCCCAGGTGGCCAACCCGGTGCGCTGGGACCTGTGCCAGTCGACGCTGCAGCGACTGGGTGTCACCGGCCTGCTCGAGGTGGCGCCGGGAGGCGTGCTCACGGGTCTGGCGCGGCGTACGCTGCCCGGGGTCGAGACGGTCGCCGTCAAGACTCCCGCCGACCTCGACGCCGCGCGTGACCTGGTGCGTCGGCACACCGGAGCCCCCGAGAGCAGCCTGGAGAACCCGTCGTGACCCGTCCCACCCTCACGCAGGCCACCGGCCCCGCCCACACCCGCATCCTGGGCATCGGCGGCGTCCGCGGCGAGCGGGTCGTCCCCAACGACGAGCTGGTCGCCGCGATCGACTCCTCCGACGAGTGGATCCGCCAGCGCACCGGCATCGTGACGCGCCGCCGTGCCGAGGCCGGCACCGACGTGCTGGACCTCGCCGAAGGCGCCGCCCGGGCCGCCCTGGAGAACGCGGGCCTGACCGGCGCCGACATCGACGTGGTGATCCTGTCGACCGTCACGTACTTCCACCAGACGCCCGCGGGCGCCGCCATCGTCGCCGAGCGCATCGGCGCCATCCCCGCCGCGGCGTACGACATCTCGGCCGCCTGCGCCGGCTACTGCTACGGCATCGGCCAGGCCGACGCGCTCGTCCGTGCCGGCTCCGCCCGCAACGTGCTGGTCATCGGCGCCGAGAAGATGAGCGAGTTCGTCGACCCGACCGACCGCTCCATCTCCTTCCTGCTCGGCGACGGCGCCGGCGCGGTCGTCGTCGGCCCCTCCGACACGCCCGGCATCGGCCCGACGATCTGGGGATCCGACGGCAGCCAGGCGCAGGCCATCCGGCAGACCCACTCGTGGCTGGCCACCCGCGACGAGGGGCTCGGCTGGCCGACGCTGCGCCAGGAGGGTCCGAGCGTCTACAAGTGGGCCGTCTGGCAGATGGCGCCGGTCGCGCAGAAGGCGATGGACGCGGCGGGAGTCACCGCCGACCAGATCGAGGCGTTCATCCCCCACCAGGCGAACATGCGGATCATCGACCAGATGGTCAAGACCCTGAAGCTGCCCGACACGGTCGTCGTCGGACGGGACATCGTGGACACGGGCAACACGTCCGCGGCCTCGATCCCGCTGGCGACCGAGCGGCTGCTGCGGGAGGGCCAGGTGCCCAGCGGCGCGGTCGCCCTGCAGATCGGCTTCGGCGCGGGCCTCGTCTACGCGGCGCAGGTCGTCGTCCTGCCCTGACGGCCTGCGCACGACGCCGGTTGTACGGTTCGTCCCACCCCCAGCACCATCCACCAGAACGACACGACACGAGGAGACACCGATGGCGTACAGCGAGCAGGAGATCCTGGCCGGCCTGGCCGAGATCGTCAGCGAGGAGACCGGTCTGCCCACGGACTCCGTCCTGCCCGAGAAGTCCTTCACCGACGACCTCGACATCGACTCGCTGTCGATGATGACGATCGTCACGCTCGCCGAGGAGAAGTTCGACGTCCGCATCCCCGACGACGAGGTCAAGAACCTCGCCACCGTCGGCGACGCCGTCTCGTTCATCACGGGCGCGCAGGCCTGAACCTGCCGAACCCGGGTCGGTCCCGGGCAGTGAACGCCCGGGACCGACCTCTCTCGCACCACCTCTCGACCGCCGACCTGGAGCACCGATGAGCCACGTACCCGACGTCGTCGTCACCGGACTGGGGGCCACGACGCCCCTCGGCGGCGACGTGCCCAGCACCTGGGCAGCAGCACTCGCGGGCGAGTCCGGCGCACGGCCGTTCGACAACGACTGGGTCGAGACCTACGGGCTGCCCGTCACCTTCGCGGCGACCATCAAGGTCCGGCCCGAGGACGTGCTGCCCCGTCCCGAGATGAAGAAGATGGACCCCTCCGCGCAGTACGCGGTCATCGCGGCGCGGGAGGCGTGGGCCGACGCCGGCGCCCCCGAGGTCGACGGCGACCGGCTCGGTGCCGTCGTCTCCTCGGGCATCGGTGGCATCTGGACCACGCTCGACGCCTGGGACACGCTCAAGGAGAAGGGCGCCCGCCGCATCCTGCCGATGACGGTGCCCATGCTCATGCCCAACTCCCCCACCGCCTACGTCTCGCTCGAGCTCGGCGCGCGCGCCGGTGCGCACGCCCTGGTCTCGGCCTGCGCGTCGGGCGCCGAGGCCATCGGGTACGCCGTCGAGATGATCCGGACCGGCCGCGCCGACGTCGTCGTCGCCGGCGGCACGGAGGCCTCGATCCACCCCATGCCGGTGGCGGCGTTCGCCGCGTCGCGCACCCTCTCGCTGCGCAACGACGACCCGCAGGGCGCCTCGCGCCCGTACGACGTCGACCGCGACGGGTTCGTCCTCGGTGAGGGCGCCGGCGTGGTGGTGCTGGAGAGCGCCGAGCACGCGGCCGCCCGTGGCGCCCGCGTCTACGCCCGCATCGCGGGGGTCGGCCTGTCGGCCGACGGGTACCACATCACCTCACCGGAGCCCACGGGCGACGGGCAGGTCCGCGCGATGCGCGCCGCCCTGGAGCAGTCGGGGATCGACCGGCTCGACGTGGTGCACGTCAACGCCCACGCCACGTCGACGGTCGTCGGTGACCTCATCGAGGCGCGGTCGATCCGTGGGCTGCTCGGCGACGAGGCGGACCACGTGGCCCTCTCCGCCACGAAGTCCATGACCGGGCACCTGCTCGGTGGCGCGGGTGCGCTGGAGACGATCTTCACTGTGCTCGCGCTGCACGACCGTCAGGCGCCGCCCACGATCAACGTCGACAACCCGGACCCTGAGCTGCCGCTGGACCTCGTCCGCGACAAGCCCCGCGCGCTGCGCGACGGAGACGTCGCCGCGGTGAACAACTCGTTCGGCTTCGGTGGCCACAACGTGGCCCTGGTCGTCGCCTCCGTCTGAGGTCCGACGCGACCGTGCCCTGACCGACGCCCACGGCTGCCGTGGCACAGGTCAGGGCACGGTCGTCCTCAGCCCACGCGGTGCAGCCACCGGACCGGCGCGCCCGCGCCCGCGTACCGGAAGGGCTCGAGCTCGTCGTCCCACGCCTGCCCGAGCGCCAGGTCGAGCTCGGTGCGCAGGCGCAGCGGGTCGGCGGCGTGCTCGAGGGCGGCGCGGATGCGGTCCTCGGGGACGACGATGTTGCCGTGCACGTCGGTCGCGGCGTGGAAGATCCCGAGCTCGGGCGTGTGGCTCCAGCGGGAGCCGTCGACGCCGTGGCTCGCCTCTTCGGTGATCTCGTAGCGCAGATGCGCCCAGCCGCGCAGCGCGGAAGCAAGTCGGGCGCCGGTCCCCTGCGGGCCCTGCCAGGAGTGCTCAGCGCGGTAGAAGCCCGGTCCGGCCGGCTGCGCCGTCCAGTCGAACGTCGCGCGTGTGCCCAGCACGTTGCCTGCCGCCCACTCCACGTGGGGGCACAGCGCGCGGGGTGCAGAGTGCACGAAAAGTACACCGCGGGTGATCGCACCTGCCATGTCGTCCTCCTGAACGGGCTCGAGGTTCGCCTTCCCCAACGACCTCAGTCACGTTCACAGGACTCACGGATGATGTGCAGACAGCACGCGCGGCGTGCTGGGGACAGCATGCCGGACGGATCCGCAGGGCGCCAGCCCTTGGGCAGGAACGGCTACAGCGTGTCGCGGATCGCGCGCATCGCCTTCTTGCGCACCGACCGCTCGAGGCGGTCGAGGTACAACATCCCGTCCAGGTGGTCGACCTCGTGCTGCAGGCACCGCGCCATGAGCTCGACGCCCTCGACGACGACCTCCTTGCCGTCCAGGTCGGTGCCGACGACGCGTGCGTACCAGGACCGGTGCGTGGGGAACCAGAGGCCGGGGACCGACAGGCAGCCCTCGTCACCGTCCTGGTACTCGTCCTCGGACAGCTCGACGATCACGGGGTTCAGCACGTAGCCGACCTCGTCGTCGATGTTCCAGGAGAACGCCCGCAGGCTGACGCCGATCTGGTTCGCAGCCAGGCCCGCGCGGCCGTCCGTGTCCACGGTCTCGAGCAGGTCCTCGACGAGGCCGCGCACGCGGTCGTCGATGGTCGTGATCGGGTCGCAGGGGGTGCGCAGGACGGGGTCCCCGACAGTCCGGATCTCTCGCATCGCCATGCGCAGATCCTCGCACGGCGCGCGGTTCGAGGAGGCGCACACGACGCCCGCGAGGCCCCGGAGGCCGGTGAGTGTGAGCAGCGTGACATCCCGTGGCCGTCCCGCGCGCCGGACCGCGACGGTCGCCGGTCCCCGTCTTTCCGGCAGGGCCAGCTATCACCGTCGCCGGCACGTTCGTGCGGACGCAGGAATGCAGAAAACCCCCGAGCTCATCGAGCTCGGGGGCTTTCTTGACGTTCAGCGAGAATTCACTCGCCGCGCTGCGTGGGAACACCCGTGAGGAGCGAACGCACCTCGGCCTCGTGGAAACGGCGGTGGCCGCCGAGCGTACGGACGGCCGACAGCTTGCCGGCCTGGGCCCAGCGGGTGACCGTCTTCGGGTCGACGCGGAACAGCACCGCGACCTCGCCGGGAGTAAGCAGTGCGCCCTGCGAGAGGGGGGCGTCGGTGGTCGTGGCCATGGTGGTTCTCCTGTCGTTCGGTAGCTCGGCTGGCCCTGTGGGCCCCGTGGCTTTGCGTCCCCGCCTTGCGGCGGGTTTGCCGTTGTCGCTGACAACAGGAACTATGCCCGAATCTGGACGCTTGTGCAACAACCTCCGCGCACGATTCGCGGGGCAAACGGGTGATTTAGATGCGGCCATATCGGGCGCGAACGAACGAGTAGGCACCGAACGCCACGAACCCCGCCGCGACGATCACCAGGAGCAGCACGCCAGCGGGCTGGTCGCGCAGGGTGTGCAGGGCGCCGTCGAGTCCCGTGGAGCTCGACGGGTCCGACGTCACCGCCGCCTGGACGAAGAGCGCGCCGACGATGCCGAGCGCCACGCCCTTGGCCACGTACCCGAGCACGCCGAGCCGCAGCACGACGGAGCCGGCCGTGCCCGAGGGCAGCCGGTTCAGGTCCTGCAGGAACTTCTTCTTCCAGCCCTTGTAGACGTGGTAGACGCCGACGGCGATGATCCCGAGCCCGACGGCTGCCACGAGGACCCGCCCGCCAGGAGCGCTCATGAGCGTGGCGGTCAGGTCCGCGGTCTGGGTGGACGCGGCGGACCCGCCGCCACGCGCGAAGCTGAGCGCCGCGAACGCGAGGGCGATGTAGACGACCGCGCGCCCCGCCGACTTGGCGCGGTCCCCGGTCTCGCGGGAGTGGAACGCCCGCGCCACCTGCCAGGCACCGAGCGCGACGAACGCCACGACCGAGAACCACAGGATGGCGGCACCGAAGGGGGTGGCGGCGATGGCGCTGAGCGCCCCGGACTGGTCCGCCTGCTCGCCGCCGCTGCCGAACGCAACCCGCAGGGCCAGCACACCGATCAGCACATGGAGCACTCCGCTGACTGCGTATCCCGCCCGTGCCGCCAGCTCCCAGGACCTCTGCGCATTGACCGTGCTACTTGTCGTCACGGTGACATCTCCTCCGTCTCGGGCCCCCCGTGGCGCCGATGGTGGCAGCACTGGGATGGGACGGCGACCCGAGAGCTCCGACATCGTGGGGCAGGTGGGGCTTGAACCCACGACCGACGGATTATGAGTCCGCTGCTCTGACCGGCTGAGCTACTGCCCCGAAGCAGCCTCACCCTACCGAGGGGCGTGCGCGTGCGTCCGTCACGCGCGCCGCGGGTACCGTGATGCGGTGCCCCTGTTCCGTCGTCGTCTCCCCGCTGCCGTCCGCGCCCGTCTGGACCTGCGGCCGGGCGACACCGTGCTGGTGAGCACCGAGCTGTCCGACGGCCGGTGGGCCGTGGCCTCCCGTCGCGCGCTGCACCTCGTCCCTCCCGACGGCCCGGCCGCACGGCACCCCTGGTCGGACGTCGACCACGGCTCGCTGGACCCGGAGACCCGCACGATGACCCTGCGCTGGGTCTGGGGCGACTCCGAGCGGCTGACCTTCTCGGAGGCGCCGGGGTCGTTCGCGTTCTCCCAGACGTTCCGCGAACGCGTGCAGCAGTCGGTCGTCCACGCCGCGGCGGTCTCGCTGCCCGGTGGGAAGCGGGCCCGGGTGGTGCTGCGCCGCGACGAGGACGGAAAGCTGTTCACCCAGGTTCTGGGCGATGCGGCCATCGACCTGACCGATGCCGCCGTCGCGGCTGCGGTCGACGCGGCCGAGGACGAGGTCCGCGACGCCGTCGGGCTGCCCCGCTGACCGGTCCTGGGCACCCCTGACCGGCTGCTAGAGTTCTTCCCGCACGATCCCTCGTAGCTCAATTGGCAGAGCATCCGACTGTTAATCGGACGGTTACTGGTTCGAGTCCAGTCGAGGGAGCAACGAAAGGGCCGCTGACCTGGGGTTTTAAACCCTGGCAGCGGCCGTTCGTCTTTCCCCCTTGGGCGTGCGATCGACGTCGACTCGACAAGTATTCGGAGGCGAGCCCCCAGAGCCGGGTGCCTCCGTACCCCCGCATCGACCCGCTTCGCACTCCTCGGAGCGAACTGATCGAGGATCGCCCGCCGGTCCGAGCAACCGTCGAATGTCGCAGCCATCCCCGCGCGTCTGGGCAGGGCGCTTTCGGTTGTGCTGGCGGCCCCGCTCTCGCCGGGTTGGTGGGGCTTGGCGCTACTCCTGCTGGCTGGTCACCGGTGCTTGCCGCGCTGATCGCCGCAGGAACCCCCGCGCTCTCGGGCTAGCCCCCGCACGAATCATGGTCTCAGCGTCGAAGCCGGGCCATGAACGGTAGCTATCGCAAGTCTGGTAGCCGGCTGGCACAGCGCTCGCGCCGTCGGGGACAACGCCGAACAGATACCAGGAGAGACCGTGAGCGTTCAGAAGGTGGAGCTGGCCTGTTCGAGGTAGCGGGCGACAAGGCCGAGTTCTTCTTCGGTGAACTCGGCGTTGGTCCGGTCGAGCGTGTCGGTGTACTGGCCGTAGCGGTTGATGATCGGCGCGATCTTCTCGGGGATCAGTTCGATGTTGATGCGGCGTCGGTCCTGTGGGTCATGCGCGCGCCGCAGGTAACCGGCTGCCTCGAGTCGGTCGAGGACGCGCGTGATGGTGCTCGTGGGTAGGCCCGTCGTCTGACTGAGCTGCTTGGGTGTGCGTACGTCGTCGCGCAGGACGAGCAGGTGCAGCGTCTGGAGGTCGGTGACGAGCAGGTCGAACTCGCGCGCGATGCGCTCGTTACCGAGCACCGCGTTGACCAACGCGCCCCGGAGCGCCCGCTGAATTCGCGCGCCGTTCGGACTGGACACCTCACACCTCCATGGATATTCTTCCCGATACGGGACTATCCCAGATGGGGATTGAGTCATGGTGGGATGTTCCCGTCTTCGAAATCGTAGCGGGAGGAGCCCTCCGGTCTCGGTGTCGCTGTGGTGGGCGCATCGAAGGGCCAGTCCGCAACCTCCGCCTGCGCCGCCCGTCCGGCGTCCCCGTCGGAGTCCGCATCGGCGGCGGAGCGCATTGCATCCACAGCGACGGCGAAACTCGGCGCGATCGGACGCGGCTACCGCAACACCGCGCCCACCAGCCCGGACCACGACACGCTCGTCATCGCCAGAGCCGTGGACGGGCTCACCGTCACCGACTAGCCGGACCGATAACACCGCGAAGGAGCACACACATGTCCGACATGGGAACACTGCCCGGATGGCTCAAGCCAGCAAACCGCGTCGTGAAGTTGCTGCACCGCCTCGGTGTGCCCCTCGGGACCATCCACCTCATCACGATTCCTGGCCGTGCCACCGGCGAGCCCCGATCGACGCCCGTCTCCCCCCTGACCGTCAACGGACGCCGGTACGTGATCGCCGGACTCGCGAACTCCAACTGGGCCGAGAACGCCCGCGCCGCCGGCCACGGGAGGCTCAGCAAAGGCCGCGGTCACGAGGTCATCGACCTCATCGAGGTCACAGATCCCGCGACGCGCAGACAGGTCATGACCGCCTTCCCCACTGAAGTACCCCACGGGGTCCAGTTCTTCATCCGCATCGGACTAGTCAGCAGCGGCGATCCCGCCGCCTTCGCTGCGGCCAGCGACAAAGTGGCCGTCTTCGAGATACGTCGTGGCGAGCGATCGGATGGTTGAGCGGGGCTCTTATGAATGCGAACAGGGCGAACGGCCAAGGCGCGCCCGCGCTCGTGGGGACGACTGTCGCGGCCGGACGGTTCCGCGGTCCGAGTTCCGTGGTCAACGTGTCCTCGCACCAGGCGCAACGGCCCGTCCGCGGCTCGCTCCCCTACGCGACGGCGAAGGCGGCGGTCGAGGGTCTCACCCGCGCCGCCGCCGTCGAGCACGGGGCGCGGCAGGTCCGGGTGAACGCGGTCGCACTGGGCTCGATCTCGACCGCGCGCTACGACGCGCTGCTCGACGCGAGCGGGCCCGTGCACGCTCGCGACATCGAGGAGCAGATGCGCCGGCTCCATCCGCTCGGGCGGGTGGGGCGCGCGCAGGAGGTGGCGGCGACGGTGGCCTACCTGCTCTCCGACGCCGCGTCGTTCGTGAGCGGCGCGGTCCTGCCGGTGGACGGCGGCCGTGCCGCGCTAGGGCTGGACCCCGAGGCGACCTGAGGCACCGGCCGCCGCTACCGCACGCCGCGGATCACCCCGCGACGGAGCGCGCGCCCGGGTCGAGCGGTCGCGGCCCGGGCAGCAGGCTCGTGATCGACACGCCCCACGAACGCGCGCGCTCGAGCTCGCCGTCGCGCAACGGCCCGGTGGTGCCCAGCACCCAGAACGACTCCGCCTCGGCCGAGACGTCGAACCCCGCCCGCCGCAGGGCGCGCCACGCACCGACGGCCGCGGAGCCGGGCACGTGCGGGCTGTGGATGCGCGTGTCGAACGTCGCGGCATGGACCTGCCGAGCAGGTGGCTTCAACGACGCGAGCCACTCCCGGACGCCGACCGTCGGACCGTTGTCGGCCATACCGGCCCACTGCCGCGCGTCGGCGCGCGTCGACGCCCGGCTCATGCCGAACGCCTGCGTCGGACCGCCGACCACCAGCAGCTCGAGGTCGCCGGGGAGGCCCACAGGCGCCGCGCCGACCTCCATCACCGACGTGTCCGGCACCCGGGTGCACATGCCCTCCCACACCGCCCGCGCGATGTTGGCGGTGCTCCCGAACCACGACTCATAGATCACCAGGGCACGCACTGCACTCACCGTCCTCGTCGAGCGGTTGGACCACTCCAGGATCCGCGCCGCGGACAACCGCCGCCCAGGGCCATAGGTCCTGAATGCACCATGTGATGAGCGGATCCAGCGGTACGGGATGCACCGACGGGCGAGCAGGGCGACAGTGGTGCCGCACAGATTGACGACGAGGGAGAGACGATGAGCGAGCTGAGCAGCCAGTCGGCGGACGACACGCCCGCACTGCCGGAGTCGACCCCGGACCACGGACAGCCGGAGGAGGGCGACAACCAGGACGTGGCCGTCGAGAAGATCTATCCCAGCGACCCCACGGGGGCCGAGCCCGAGTGAGCACCACGTCCCCCGGCATCGCCGGTGTCACCGAGCTCATGCTGGTCCGCCACGGTGAGAGCGTCGGGAACGTCGCCGCGACCGCGGCGGAACGCGCCGGCCTCGAGGTGATCGACCTGGAGACGCGTGACGCCGACACCCCGCTGTCGGCGCGGGGCGCCGAGCAGGCCGAGGCGCTGGGCACGTGGCTGCACGAGCAGTCGCCGGGCGCCGGTCCCGAGGTCGTCTGGTGCTCGCCGTACGTGCGGGCGGAACAGACGGCGACGATCGCCCTGGCGGCCGCCGGCGCGACCCTCGACGTGCGGCTCGACGAGCGGCTGCGCGACCGCGAGCTCGGCATCCTGGACCTGCTCACCCGGACCGGCGTCGAGGCGCGCTACCCGCAGGAGGCGGCCCGGCGACGGCACCTGGGCAAGTTCTACTACCGCCCGCCGGGCGGCGAGTCGTGGGCGGATCTCGCGCTTCGCGTGCGCGCCTTCCTGGCCGACCTCGACCGTGTCGAGAGCGGCAGGCGCGTGCTGCTCGTGGCGCACGACGCCGTGATCATGACGATCCGCTACGTCTGTGAGGCGCTGACCGAGCACGAGGTGCTCGAGCTCGGCCGGCGGGACCCGGTCCGCAACGCCACCGTGACCCGGCTGGCGCGGACGCCGGCGGGGGCGTGGACGCTGACCGCGTTCAACCACGACTACCACCTGGAGCGCGAGGGCGCCGCCACGACCACCCACGCAGGAGACCGCGATGCCCTCCCGCACTGAACAGGTCACGCCCGCCCTGCTGCGGGACTGGCCGCTGCCGGCCGACGCGGACTCCAAGTACAGCCGCGGGCAGGTCGTAGCCGTCGGAGGGGCGCGGACCACCCCCGGGGCGGTGCTCCTGGCCGGGGTCTCGGCCTTGCGCGTCGGAGCAGGCCGGTTGACGCTCGCCGTGGCGCGGTCCGTCGCGGTGCCCATGGCGATCGCCCTGCCAGAGGCCGGGGTCGTGGGGCTCCCGGAGACCGAGACGGGGTCCCCGGACGGGACCGGCGTCGACCAGCTCATGGGTGACCTGTCGAGCGCGGACGCGGTGCTCGTGGGGCCGGGCCTGGACGACCCCGACCGGACCGTCGACCTGCTGACGTCGATGATCGACGGCATCCCCGACGAGGCCGCGGTGCTCCTCGACGCCTTTGCACTGGGGGTGCTCCCCCGCGTCCCCGAGGTCGCCGAGCGGCTCCAGGGGCGGCTCGTCCTGACCCCGAACGCCAAGGAGGCGGCCCTGCTGCTCGGGGTCGAGGAGATCGACGACCGGTCGGCCGCGCGCATCGCCGCGACGTACGGTGCCGTGGTCAGCTGTCAGGGCCGGATCGCGGCTCCCGACGGCTCGCAGTGGGAGGTCGCGACCGGTCTCGCCGGGCTGGCCACCTCCGGCAGCGGAGACGTCCTCGCGGGTGCCCTCGTCGGGATCCTCGCCCGCGGGGCGCCGCCGGACCAGGCCGCCTGCTGGGCGACGCACCTGCACGCGGCGGCCGGTGACCGGCTGGCGACGCGGGTCGGCCGCCTCGGCTACCTGGCCCGCGAGCTGCCCGACGAGCTGCCGACCCTCCTGACGGAGCTGACGCCGTAGCCGTCAGGCCGCGCGCAGCACCAGCAGGTACTGGCCGCCACCGGGCTCCACGTCCGCCGTGACGCGCAGGTCGGGTGCGAACCGGGAGAGCCGGTCCACCAGCCACGCCGCGGCCTCCTCGGCGTCGGCGCGCGTGGGGCACCGCGCCACCATCTCGCGGCCGCCCTTGCGGGTCAGCCGCTCGACCGTGCCGACGATCGGTGCCGGGTCGACGACGAACAGGTCGGGCGACCAGGCGACGACGGGCTTCACGGCACCCTTGCGGGTGTTGCAGGCGCGATGTGCGAGCCGCTCGGACCCCGCGGTCGGCTTCTTGCCCTTCGGCGTCGCACCCCCGTCGATGCTCGGGCCGCGGTCGGCGTTGACGGACGCATCGGGGTCGACGGGCTCGTCGCACAGCCAGCATCGCCATCCGTCGCGCCGGCCGACCTCATCCAGGGTGCTCATGGCCCGGAGACTACGTGAGGCCGCGGCACCGCCGGTGCACGCCTGGACGCCTGGGCACGCTCGCTAGGCGGCCTGCCCGTACCCTGCGCGGCGCGTCCGGCCGGCGCTCTCGACGACGGCACCGTCCCGCACCACCCCGTCGGCCTCCACGATGGCGCCCTGCTCGATCGACACCCGCTGCCCGACGCGCGCGTTGGCGCCGACCCGCGCACGGGCGCCCACGCGCGTCCGTGCGCCCAGGTGCACGTTGCTCCCGATCTGGACCCCGGGGCCGAGCACGACGTCCACGTCGACCCAGCTGCCGGCCCCGACGCGCGCACCCGGCCCGACGACGGCGCCCGCCTCCACGTACGCCGTGCGGTCCAGCCAGGCGTCCTCGTGCACGCGCGCCCCGGGTGCGACCAGGCCGCCACCGTTCGCGTGCGGGATGTACCGCATCACCGCACCACGGTCGTCCTCGAACTCCACCAGACCCTTGATCCGCCGCGACATACCTCTCCTCAGCTGCTGTTCTCGCATGACATAACGACCGAGTCCCCAGGAGGTTTCCCGGACCGCTCAGCCGTCCGCGAACACCGGCTGGACGCGCGGCCGCGCGAGCCCCACACTTGCGCCTGCCCCCCTGCTTGGTCCGGCCGCCGATGGTCGGGAAAGGACTCTCGGCCGTGCTGCGCACCGTCACCTCGCACCTGTCCCTGGACGTGCGCTCACCGCTCGAGATCCTGCTCAGCGTCGCCGTCGCGGACGGCGCCCACGACCGCTCCGAGATCCTGTCCGTGCGCCACGAGGACGGGCCCCTGGACGTGGCCGAGATCAAGATGGCCCACGGCGGTCGCATGCACCGCGTGCTGTCCCCCGCGGGCCGCCTGGTGGTGGACTACCAGGCCACGGTGACCGGCCTGGCCGACCCGCCCGCCATCGACGACGTCGACCTCGTCGAGTACCTGCGGCCCAGCCGCTACGCCGACTCGGACCGCCTGCTGGCCTTCGCCAGGGACCAGTTCCGCGAGCTGCGGGATGCCGAGCTGCTCGACGCGGTCGTCGCCTGGGTCGCCGGCCACGTCACCTACCTGTCGGGTGCCAGCCTTCCGACGGACGGCGCCACGGACACGCTGCTCAAGCGACGGGGCGTGTGCCGGGACTTCGCGCACCTCGTGGTCGCCCTGCTGCGGGCCAGGGACGTGCCCGCCCGCCTCGTCTCGGTGTACGCCCCCGGGCTCAAGCCGATGGACTTCCACGCGGTGGCCGAGGCCTACGTCGAGGGTGCCTGGCGCGTGGTGGACGCGACCGGGCTGGCCCGGCGTGAGTCGCTCGTCCGCATCGCCACGGGTCGCGACGCCACCGACACGGCGTTCCTGTCGTACTACGGTGGCCAGCTCTCGATCCGGGCAATGACCGTGACGGCCGCGGTGCACGGCACACGCGACGACGACGTCACGCGGCTCGTCGCGCTGCGCTGACGGCCCACGGCTGCGCTGTCGGCCGACGTTAGAGCGCGACCCCGACGAACGCGCCGACGGCGAACGTCACGGCCATCGCGACGGACCCGCCGACGATGTTGCGCAGCACCGCCCGCCGCGGCTCGGCCCCGCTGAACCGTGCCGCCACCAGGCCGGTGAGGGCCAGCGCGACGACGACGGCGGCGAACGTCGCGGGGACGCGGGCCGCGCCCCAGGGTGCGAGGACGACCACGAGCGGGATGAGACCTCCCGCGACGAAGGCGCCGAGCGAGGCGACGGCGGCGTGCCACGGGTTGGTGAGCTCCTCACCGCCCCGGACCACGAGCGTCGGCAGCACGCGGCCCCGACGGACGGCGGCCCGCTCCGCGTCGCGCTGGCTGCTCACCGACACGTACTCCCCCGCGGCCATGGACAGCGCCCCCGCGACGAGCGCGGCGATGCCGGCGACCGCGATGGTCCGGACCGGGGTCGACGCTCCCGCCACGCCGAGCACGGTGGCGGCGATGGAGACGATCCCGTCGTTGGCCCCGAGCACCCCGGCGCGCAGCCAGTTGAGGCTGGACGTCGTCACCTCGCGGCGGCGCCCTGGGGCCGGGGATCGGCGTGCGGACAGGACGGTCATCTGTCCACGGTAGGCCGGTCGGCCGGCCGTGTCACCGAAGCAAAGGCTGCCCTGACCTGCGACGATGCAGGACCGCCTGGCCTAGGCCGAGGCGCTCTCGCGCAGGTTGCGACGACGGCCTTCGACCTCGACGAGCTCGGCGAACGCGGCCTGGTACGCGGCCGGGTCGGCCTCGGCGTCCATGCGCTGCAGGCGTCCGCGCAGGTCCGCGATGTGCCGGGTGAACCCGATCTCCACGAGACGGAGGACCACGCCCTTGACGTAGCCCTCGAGGGACTCGGGGCGGTCCTCGGGCAGGGGCGCGACGGCGAGCTCGGTGACGAGGGGCCGGACGGGTTCCGCGGCCTGCTCGATGACGGCACCCACCCATCCGGTGGATCCGCCCGAGGCCTGCACCAGGGGTCGCGCGGCGCTCAGCCCACCGGCCGCGCGGATGGCCTCGTGCACCGCCCGGTACGCCGGGGCGCCGAACGCGTCGGTCGGAAGCTCGTCGAAGTCCGACGCCACCAGGTCGGGGCGCTGGAGCACCACCTCGAGGGCGGTCCGCTCGATCTGCGCGACGGGGTCACGGCGGTCCGGGACGGGCATGCGCACGATCGGGACCCGCACGGGCTCCGCCGACGCCGACGTCGATGCCGAGGGCCGCTCGCCGCGCGTCGTCTGCGGCCTCGTCGACGCACCGTGCACGGCCCGGCGCACGGCGTCGGGGTCGTCGATGCCGAGCCAGCCGGACAGCATCCGGGTGTACTCGGGACGCAGACCCGCGTCGCGGATCCCGGCCACGATCGGGGCGGCGGCACGCAGCGCACCGATCCGGCCCTCCGCGGTGCGCAGGTCGTAGGACGCGAGGGTCGACCGGATGACGAACTCGTACAGCGGCGTCCGGCCGGCCACGAGCGCCCGGACGGCGTCCGGACCCCTGGCCTGCCGCAGCTCGCAGGGGTCCATGCCGGACTTCTCGACGGCCACGAACGTCTGGGCCGAGAACGACTGGTCCTCCCCGAACGCGCGCAGCGCCGCCTTCTGACCTGCGGCGTCACCGTCGAACGTGAAGATGATCTCGCCGCCGACCGAGGCGCCGGATGCCAGCTGGACACCCCCCGAGGACCCCGAGTCGCCGATCAGCCGCCGCACGATCCGGGCGTGGTCGGACCCGAACGCGGTGCCGCAGGTGGCCACGGCCGTGCCGACGCCGGACAGGTGCATGGCCATCACGTCGGTGTAGCCCTCGACGACGACCACGCGCTTCTCGCGCTGCAGGTCCCGCTTGGCCAGGTCGATCCCGTAGAGCACCTGCGACTTCTTGTAGAGCGGCGTCTCGGGCGTGTTCAGGTACTTGGGCCCCTGGTCCTGCTCGAACAGGTGCCGCGCACCGAAGCCGATGGTCTCGCCCGTCAGCTCGCGGATGGGCCACACGAGGCGGCCCCGGAAGCGGTCGTAGATGCCCCGCTGCCCCTGGCTGACGAGCCCGGAGAGGGTGAGCTCGGCCTCCGTGAAGCCCCGGCCGCGCAGGTGCCGCAGGAGGGAGTCCCAGCCCTGCGGCGCGAACCCGACGCCGAAGTCTGCGGCGGCGCTCCGATCGAAGCCGCGCTCGGCGAGGAACTGCCGTCCCGCGGCGGCGGCCGGCGTGCTCAGCTGCTCGCGGTAGAACTCCTCGGCCACCTTGTGCGCCTCGATGAGCCGACGCCGCTTGCCGGGCTCCTCGCCGGGCCGGGGGGCGCCGCCCTCCTCGTACCGCAGCTGCAGGCCCACCTTGCCGGCCAGGTACTCGACGGCCTCGGAGAACCCGAGCCCGTCGACCTTCTGCACGAAGTCGATGACGTCGCCACCCTCGCCGCAGCCGAAGCAGTGGTAGCGCCCGACCTGGGGCCGCACGTGGAAGGACGGGGACCGCTCGTCGTGGAACGGGCACAGGCCCTTCATCGACCCGACGCCCGCGGACCTCAGCGTGACGTGCTGGCCGACGATCTCCTCGATGTGGGCACGCTCGCGGACTGCCTCCACGTCCTCCCGCCGGATGCGTCCTGCCACGCGAGGAGTCTAGGCGTCACACGAGGACGGCCGGTCCGCCGTGCCGCGGCGGGTGGACCAGGCGCGCGTGCAGCTCGGCCGCGGAGACGTCGGTGAGCGAGGCCACCTGGTCGATCACCACGCGCAGGCGCGCGGCGTCGTCTCCGGCCTGCGCCCAGTCCGCGGCGAACGGCGGCTCCAGGGCGATCGGTGCACGCTCCGACAGCACGTGCACCAGGTCGACGAGCACCTCGCGCTGCCGGTGGTACAGCGGCTCCAGCTCGCGCGGCGCCATGACGTAGGTGACGGCCAGGCCCTTGAGCACCAGGATCTCGGCGAGCGTCTCGTGCGGGACGATCAGGTCGGCCGCGTAGCGGGTGAGCGGCCCGGGGCCGTACTCCTCGCGCGTGGCCAGCTGCGAGGCCTTGGCGAACCTGCCGATCAGCTGGCTCGTGGCGTCCTTGAGCGACGCCAGCGCAGCACGGGAGCCGTCGAACCCCGGGCGCCACAGCCGCGCACGGACCAGCCGGTCGATCGCGTCCTGCAGCCCTTGCTCGCTCACCGCGTCCCCGTACCAGGTGTGCACCGCCTCGACCACGCGGTCGCGCTCGGTCGCGACGCCGAGCACCTCCAGGTCCAGCCGCCCGCCGACGACCGCGTCCTCGACGTCGTGCACCGAGTAGGAGATGTCGTCGGCCAGGTCCATCACCTGCGCCTCGAGGCACTTGCGCGCGTCCGGGGCCGGCTCACGGAGCCACTCGAACACCGGCAGGTCGTCCTCGTACACGCCGAACTTGTGCGTCGGCCGGCCGCTGGCCGCGCTCACCGGCCCCTGCCCGTGCCGCCACGGGTACTTGACCGAGGCGTCGAGGCTGGCGCGGGTCAGGTTGAGCCCCACCGCGCGACCGTCGGGGGCGACGACCTTGGGCTCCAGCCGGGTCAGCAGCCGCAGCGTCTGGGCGTTGCCCTCGAAGCCGCCGATCCCCTTCGCCAGCTCGGCCAGCGCACGCTCGCCGTTGTGCCCGAACGGGGGGTGCCCCAGGTCGTGCGCCAGGCAGGCGGTGTCGACGATGTCCGGGTCGCAGCCCAGCGCCTTGCCGATCTCCCGGCCCACCTGCGCGACCTCGAGGGTGTGCGTGAGCCGCGTGCGGACGAAGTCGTCCGACGACGGCCCGAGCACCTGCGTCTTGGCGCCGAGGCGGCGCAGCGCCGAGGAGTGCACGAGCCGCGCCCGGTCGCGCTCGAAGGCCGTCCGCTCACGCGACTTCACCGGCTCGGTGACCCAGCGCTCCCGGTCGGCGTCGACGTACCCGTCGACGTCCAGGGACTGGTCCAGTGCGGTCACGCCCCCAGCCTAACGAGCCGCCACGACGCGACTACGCGAGCCGCCAGACCTGGACGCCCGGCCCGTCACCCGGGAGCACCAGCGCCCCGTCCACGAGCCGCAGGTCACCGCCGCCGTACAGGTTCTGCGCGCGTTCGCCGGGCGCCAGCAGGTGGCCCGGCAGCAGGGCACCGCTCCACGGGCCGCGCGCGAGCAGGACCAGCACGCGCTCGTCGGCGGTCTCGCGCAGGAAGGCCACGGCGTCGTCGGTCACCACGGCCCAGCGCAGGCCTCCGGTACGCAGCGCGACCGACGAGCGGCGCAGGGCGGCGAGCCGGCGGTACGTCTCGAACGTCGTGGCGTCCCAGTGCGGGCCACCGCCGGCGTCGATCTCGTCCCACGGCATGCTCGCCCGCGCGTGCTCGCCGTTCTCGCCGGTCATGCCGCCCTCGTCGCCCGCGAACACGACCGGCGTGCCGGGATAGGTGAACAGCATGGCCGCGGCCACCTCGGCACGCTCGCGGCTGCCGACGACCGTGCGCAGCCGCGCCGTGTCGTGGGACGCCAGCATGTTCCACTGGTGCCGCGTGACGGACCACGGCACGGCGGCGTCGAAGTCGCGCATGGTCTCGACCATCGTCCGGCCGCTGCGGCGCGGGACGACGACCGGCATGCCGATGAACGGCAGGGTGCTGCCCGGCTCGACCAGCCACGACCACACGGGGCGCGTGAACGCCGAGTAGTTCATGTTGACGTGCCAGCCGCCGACGCCCATGTCCGCGCCGGCGTCGTGGAAGTGCTCGGAGACCAGGACCGCGTCGCGGTTGTGCGCCCGCATCGTCGACCGGATCATCCGCGCGACCTCGTGCGTCTGGTCCTGCCCCCCGTAGCGGCCGGTCATGTTGGCGACGTCGATACGCCAGCCGTCCAGGCCGTAGGGCGGACGCAGCCACCGCGCGATGACCGACTCCGGTCCCTCGACCATCCGGCCGGCCAGGCCGGGTGCCGACCAGTCCAGCTTGGGCAGGGAGGCGTGCTCGAGCCAGCCGACGTAGCCCGGCGGCTCGTCGGAGGGGTAGTAGAACCGCGCCTCCTCGCTGGAGGGGTCGGCCTGCGCGGTCACGAACCACTCGTGGCCCGCCCCGGTGTGGTTGGTCGTGAGGTCCCCGACCAGGCGCATCCCCCGCGCGTGCAGCTCGCTCGACAGCGACGCCAGCGCCTGGTCGCCGCCCAGCAGCGGGTCGACGCGGTCGAACGTGCTCGCGTCGTAGCGGTGGTTGGACCGGGCGGGGAAGATCGGGGTCAGGTAGAGCGTGTCGACCCCCAGTCTCTGCAGGTGGTCGAGCCGCGACTGGATGCCGGGCAGGTCACCGCCGAACAGCTGGGTCGAGGTGTCCCGGCCGAGGGCCGCAGGCTCCGTGCCCCAGGCCACCGGCTGCGCCCAGTCCGGCAGCGGCCCGGCGGGTTCGCCGTGGTGGCCGCTCGACCGGGCGAACCGGTCCGGGAACACCTGGTACACGAACGCCGTGTCCAGCCACGCGGGCGCCGGGTCGTGCGCCGACAGCCTGAAGTCGGCGGCGTCCGGGACGTCACGCTGGTGCGCCCCGCGCCCGTTGAGCCACCGGTAGCCGCCCGGTTCGTCCAGCAGGAACCGGTAGCTGGTGAGCGGGTTGTGCACCAGGACGTCGGCGACGTACCACCGCTCGTGCTCGGTCTCCTGGTCGAGCCGCGCCGGCTCGAGCCGAGGCTCGCCGTCGCGGATCGTGCGCAGCCAGACGGCACGCTCCGTGCCGGAGGCCGGGACCCGGACCCGGACCGGGACGCGCTCGCCGAGCGCGGCCCCGGCCGGTGCGTACAGCGGTGACCCGTCGTGGTGCGGGGTGTCGAGAAGGTGCGCGACGGGGCCTCGCATCGCCGTCATCCCTTGACCGCACCAGCCGTCAGGCCGGAGACGATGTACTTCTGCAGGAACAGGAACAGCAGCATCACGGGGAGGGCCGCGAGCACCGCGCCCGCGGCGAACAGGCCCCACTGCGCGGTGCGCTCGTCGGCCGCCCAGAAGAAGAGACCGAGCGCGAGCGTGTACTCCTCGGGCCTCTGCAGGACCACCTTGGCGATGATGAACTCGCCGAACGTGCCGATGAACGACAGGAACCCGACGACCGCGAGGATCGGTGCGACGAGCCGCAGGATGATGGTCCAGAAGATCTGCGCGTGGCTGGCGCCGTCGATCTTCGCGGCCTCGTCCAGCTCACGGGGCACGGTGTTGAAGAACCCGTACATGAGGAACGTGTTCACCCCGAGGGCGCCGCCGAGGTAGACCGCGATGAGCCCGTACCGGCTGTTGAGCCCGAGCGCGGGGAACACCTCCCCGATGGAGAGCAGGACGAGGAAGATCGCGACGAACGCCAGCATCTGCGGGAAGATCTGGATGATCAGCAGGGTGGTCAGGCCACCGCGGCGGCCCTTGAACCGGAACCGCGAGAACGCATACGCGGCGGCACCTCCCATGAGCACGGTGCCCACGGCGGTCACCGTGCAGATGATGAGGGAGTTCGCGAACCAGCTCCCGTACCCGCGGCCCCACAGTTCCCCGTAGTTCTGCAGGTCGACCGTGCGGAACAGGTCGTTCGAGCCGGTCAGCGTGCCGCCGGGGTTCAGCGACGCCGACAGCACGTACACCAGCGGCAGGACGCAGACGACGATCATCACGAGGCCGATGACGTGCCGCCAGCCGATCTCGATCCACCAGCGGCGCCCGCGGAGGGACATGTCGCGCTCCACGAAGGTGTCGGTCCGATCCACGAGTGTGTCGGCCATCTCAGATCTCCTCGAGGGTGCGCGTACGACGGAAGGCGAGGTAGGCGATGACTCCGACCACGATGAAGATGAGGATCGACAGCGCGCTCGCCAGTCCGTACTGCTTGGTCCCGCTCTCGAAGGCCACGGAGTAGACCATCGAGATGAGGAGGTCGGTGTGGCCCACCACGACCGGGGAGCCCACGAAGTTGGGACCACCACCGGTGAGCATGAAGATGAGCGAGAAGTTGTTGAAGTTGAACGCGAACGACGAGATGAGCAGCGGCGCCACCGAGACCATGAGCAGCGGGAGCGTCATGGACTTGAAGATGCGCCACGGGCCCGCGCCGTCGATCCGCGCGGCCTCGATGGTGTCCGCGGGGATGGACTGCAGCGCCCCGGTGCAGACCAGGAACATGTACGGGAAGCCGAGCCAGAGGTTGACCAGCAGGATCGAGAGCTTGGCCAGCCAGGGGTCGGAGAGCCATGGGATGCTCGCGCCGCCGAGCAGGACCTCGTTCACGTACCCGAACTTCTCGTTCAGCATGCCGCGCCAGACGAGCGCGGACAGGAAGCCGGGGAACGCGTACGGGAGGATGAGCAGCGAGCGGTAGATCTTGCGGCCGCGGATCCGGGGGTCGTTGAACACGATCGCCAGGAAGAGCCCGAGCGCGAACGTCGAGGCCACCGAGAGCGCCGCGAAGGCGAACGTCCAGGCGGTGATCTGCAGGAATGGGCCCGTGAGCCGGGAGTCGGTGAAGACCCGCGTGAAGTTGTCGAAGCCGACACCGACGCGCCACCCGGGGGTCAGGCGGTCGCCGTCCTCCGACACGAAGTTGCCGGTGTCCGCCGGGCTGAAGGTCTCGCCCGTGGCCGTGTCGACGAACGTGTCGCTGGCCTCGTCGTACGCGAGCGTGGGCTGGTACACGTAGCCGGTCGAACCGTCCTGCGTGCGCACCGAGCCCTCGGCCGGGTCGTCGGAGAACGGGACCCGCAGCTCGGTGATCGCCGCCTGGTCCTGGGCGATCTGGGCGAAGCCCAGGACCTCCCAGCCCGGGAGGGCCGTGACGCGGTCGCCCTCGACGGTGGCGTCGTCCACGGTCGTGAACGGCTCCTCGGCCGTGCCGACCTCGGCGTCGCCGTCCTGCACGATCGCGAACCCGAGCTCGCCATCGCGCGCCACGATCGTCAGCGGCAGCGTGGGCGAGCCCTCGACGCGGGTCTCGTTCTGGATCGAGATCGACTCGATCGCGTCGGCCTTGGTGGAGTTGTGCCCGTCGCCGTAGTTCGTGAACGCCACGTACCCGGTGTAGGCCATGACGAAGATCTGGTAGACGAGCAGGAAGAGCAGGCCCGGGACCAGGTACTTGGCGGGGACGGCGCGCTTGGAGAAGTAGACCCAGTTCGCGACGAGCAGCGCCACGACGAGGAACGCCACGATCCCCCATGACTGCACCGCCCAGGCGGTGAGGACCCCGTAGACGCCCAGCGCGTCGACCAGGGCGATGAGGATGAGCTTCGCGAAGAAGCCCGGGGACATGTTCCGGGCGTGGGAGCCGTCGCCGCGCGAGCGGCGCCGGGACCTCGCGCCGGGCTCTTCCGGGGGCGCCGGGGGCGCCACGGTCTGCTGGTCGGTCATGCGAGGTCCTCCGGACACGGGTCACTGCTGCGGGGATCGCCGGGCTGGGGCGGCGGGAGCGAGAACGTCCCGCCGGGCAGCATGCCGCCCGGCGGGACGTTCACGAAGCCATCACGCCTTGTCGATGGCGTCCTGGATGTTGGTCACCATGGTGTTCCATGCACCGGCCGGCTCGGCCTGTCCGCCGATGATCTGTGCCTCCGTGGCGCCCCAGAAGGCCCACACGGTGCTCATCGCGGGGATCGCCGGCATCGGGGCACCGGTCGCGCCGGCCTCGTTGAAGCCCTGAAGGATCGGGTTCTCGACCTTCGCGGCGGCAGCGGAGTTGGCGGGCATGCGGCCACCCTCCTCGTACAGACGGTCCTGCGCGGCCTCGGTGGACAGGTAGTTGACCACGAGCTCGTTGGCGAGGACCGGGTTCTCCGACTTGGCCGAGATGAAGACGCCCTGGACGCCCACGAACGGCTGCGCGGGCTGCCCACCGGCGCTCGGGACGGGGAGCACGGTGATGTCCATGCCCGCCTCCTCGAAGGCCGAGGTGTTCCACGGCCCGGTGATCATGTACGGCGCCTGGCCGTCGAGGAACGCCTGCTTGGCCTTCTCGCCGTCGATCGCGAGCTGGAGGACCTGCTCCTGGCCGAGCTTGGCCAGGTACGCGGCGAACGCGTCGCCGGCCGGGCCGCCGAGCGCGAGCGTGTCGGTGTAGGAACCGTCCGCGCTCTGCTCGAAGACGGGGGCGCCGAACGAGGTCTGCAGCGGGTACAGGTGGTACGGGTCGGACGCGTCGCCCTGCTGGACGAGGACCGAGAACGGGGTGCCCGTGCCCTTGGCCTGCGCGACCAGCTCGTCGAACGTCGCGGCCGGCGTCTCCGTGAGGAGCGCGTTGTTGCGCACCAGGGCGATGTTCTCGATCGAGATCGGGACACCGTAGGTCTTGCCGTCGTACGTGACACCGGCGAGGGCCGACTCGGAGAAGTCGGCGGCCTTGTCGCCGAGCTCCACGGGTGCGACGACGCCGTTGTTGACCCACTCGCCCAGGCCGTCGTGCGCCGAGACGATGATGTCGGGGCCCTCGCCGGTCGGGACCTGCGCGACGAAGTCCTTGCCGATGTCGCCCGAGGCCTTCTGGACCAGGTCGACCTTGATGTCGGTCTCGGCCGTGAACTCCTCGACGACCGGCTTCATCTCGTCGATGCGGGTGTCGTCCACCCACATCGTCAGCGTGCCGCCAGCCTGCTCGGCGGGTGCGCTGGACTCCGTGTCGGCCGGGTCCGACGAGCCGGAACAGGCGGCCAGGGCGAGCGTGATGCCCAGGGCCGCAGCGGTAAGGGGGATGCTCCGTCGCATCGTGTATCTCCTAGATCGAGGTAGTGAGCCGCAGCGGCAGATCCCTACGATCGACCAGCGTTGGCGTGATGACGCGACGGTAACCTCGTTGTGTCCGCGGCTGCAACTCGTTACGGTAAGTTGCGGCGAACCGTTGCAGAAGCGTGACTCGGAGGATCCTCCGGTCCTCTGACAGCGGTGGCTGCTACCCGGACAAAGGAGTGTCGTGGTCCCCACCGTGCCCATCGCGCGAACCCGCCTGACGGATCTTGCCGAGCAGGCCGGGGTCAGCACGGCGACGGTGTCGCGGGTCCTCAACGGCAAGCACGGCGTGTCGGCGCAGGCGCGCCAGGCCGTGCTCGCAGCCCTGGACGTGCTCGGGTACGAGCGCCCCGAGAAGCTGCGCACCCGCTCCGCCGGACTGGTCGGGCTCGTGGTCCCGGAGCTGTCGAACCCGGTGTTCCCCGCCTTCGCGCAGGTCATCGAGACGATGCTCACAGAGCGCGGCTACACGCCGCTGCTGTGCACCCAGTCCCCCGGTGGCACCACCGAGGACCAGTACGTCGAGATGCTGCTCGAGCACAACGTCGACGGCATCGTCTTCGTCTCCGGACTGCACGCCGACACGACGACCAACATGTCGCGCTATCACCGGCTGCGCAGCCGCGGCATGCCGATCGTGCTGATCAACGGCCACGCCGACGAGGTCGACGCACCCTCGGTGTCCACCGACGACTCCGCCGCCCTCGACCTCGCCTTCCGCCACCTGGTCTCCCTCGGCCACCGCAGCATCGGTCTGGCCATCGGCCCCGAGAGGTTCGTGCCCTCCGCGCGCAAGCGCACCGAGTTCGCGATCAACCTCGAGCGCCACCTCGGGGTCACCGACGCCGACCCGCACATCGTCACCACGCTGTTCACGGTCGAAGGGGGCCAGGCCGCGGCGCTCGACCTCCTCGACGGCGGCCACACGGCGATCATCTGCGGGTCCGACCTCATGGCCCTCGGCGCCATCCGTGCGGCCCGCTCCCGCGGACTGACCGTGCCCGGCGACCTCTCGGTCGTCGGCTTCGACGACTCCCCCCTGATCGCCTTCACCGACCCGCCCCTGACCACCGTCCGCCAGCCCGTGCTGTCCATGGGGCACGCCGCCGTCTCCGCCCTCGTCGCGGAGATCACCGGAACCCCCGCGTCTCGCACGGAGCTGAAGTTCCACCCCGAGCTCATCGTCCGCGACTCCACCGGTGCCGCGCCGGCGCTGACCTCGGTCGCTGTCACCCCAGAGGCGCCCGCCGTACCCTGACCGGCCGCGGGTTCCCGGTGGACCCACGCCCGGCAACGGCGCCTCCCCCCTCGAGATACACCCCGAAGTGAGGCATGCCCGCATGACGACGATCGACACCCGACCCCTGCGCACCCTGGTGCACACCGCCGGCTCGCCCGACGGCGAGTGGTGGCGCGATGCCGTGATCTACCAGGTCTACCCGCGCTCGTTCGCGGACGCGTCCGGGGACGGAATCGGCGACCTGCCGGGCGTCACCTCGCGGCTGGACCACCTGGCCGAGCTGGGGGTGGACGCCGTCTGGCTCTCCCCGTTCTACCGGTCACCGCAGGCCGACGCCGGCTACGACGTGGCCGACTACCGCGACGTGGACCCCCTGTTCGGCACGCTCGAGGACTTCGACACCATGCTGGAGCGCGCGCACGGCCTGGGCCTGCGCGTGATCGTCGACCTGGTGCCCAACCACACCTCGGACGAGCACGTCTGGTTCCAGGCCGCCCTCGCCGCCGGACCCGGTTCGCCCGAGCGCGCCCGCTACCTGTTCCGTGCGGGCCGCGGCATCGACGGGTCGGAGCCGCCCAACAACTGGCAGTCGATCTTCGGCGGTCCGGCGTGGACCCGCACGACCGACCCCGACGGCACCCCCGGCGAGTGGTACCTGCACCTGTTCGACTCGCGTCAGCCCGACCTCGACTGGGAGCACCCCGAGGTCCGGTCCGAGTTCGAGGACGTCCTGCGGTTCTGGCTGGACCGTGGTGTCGACGGCTTCCGCATCGACGTCGCGCACGGCATGGTCAAGGCGCCGGGGCTGCCCGACTGGGACGGGCACGTCTCCATGATCGAGGGCTCGGAGGGCGTCGCGCCCACCGACGTCGACCCGACCGACGCCGTCTCCGGCTCGGGCAACCAGGGTCCGATGTTCGACCAGGACGGCGTGCACGACATCTACCGCTCCTGGAACAAGGTGCTCGCCGAGTACCCCGGTGACCGCGCGCTCGTCGCCGAGGCCTGGGTGGAGCCGCTGTCGCGCCTGAGCCGGTACGTGCGCCCGGACGAGATGCAGCAGGCGTTCAACTTCGCGTTCCTGAGCACGCACTGGGACGCGCCGGCGCTGCGGTCCGTCGTCGAGGCCTCCTACCGTGCGTCGGACGCCGTGGGCGCCCCGACCACCTGGGTGCTGTCCAACCACGACGTCGTCCGCCACGCCTCGCGCCTCGGCCTGGCCGAGCCGGGCTCGCGCCCCAACGGGATCGGCCACGGCGACGAGCAGCCCGACGAGGTCCTTGGGCTGCGTCGTGCGCGTTGCGCCTCCCTGCTCATGCTCGGCCTGCCGGGCTCCGCGTACCTGTACCAGGGCGAGGAGCTCGGCCTGCCGGACCACACCTCGCTCGACGACGGCCTGCGCCAGGACCCCGCGTTCTTCCGGACCGGCGGCGCCGAGCGCGGTCGCGACGGGTGCCGCGTCCCCCTCCCCTGGGCGGCGGGCGAGGCCGGGTTCGGGTTCTCCCCGACCGGCGTGACGTGGCTGCCCCAGCCCGCCGAGTGGGCCTCGTACGCGCTCGACGCCCAGCGCGGCGCCGCCGGGTCGACGTACGAGACGTACCGGGCGGCGCTCCGGCAGCGCCGGGAGTCGCGCCTCGGCTCCGGCGGGATGGAGTGGCTGCACGGGCTCGGCGACGACGTGATCGCGTTCGTGAACCGTGACGTGCTGGTTGTCGCCAACCTCGGGGCCGACGCCGTCGCGCTGCCGGCGGGCACCGAGGTGCTGCTCGCCTCGATCGACCTGCCGGTCGGCGCCGACGGTGACGTGCTGGTTCCCTCGGATGCCACCGTCTGGGCGCGCCACACCGCCTGAGCTGCACGAGGACGGCCCCGCCGAGCCTGCTCGGCGGGGCCGTCCGGGTGTCAGGGGCGGGCTGCGACGTGGAACGCCTGGGCGCTCAGCGGCGGCACCACGACCGCGACGCTGCCGTCCTCGACGCGGATCGCGGCGCCCGGGCACGCCTCACCGGCCGCGACCGGCAGCCCGAGCACGTCGCAGTAGCGGCCGTCGGGCAGGCTCGTCGACAGCGTCGTGTCGAGCGGCTCGTCGCCGAGGTTGACCACCACCAGGCCCCGCTCGCCGCGGCCGACGGCGACCGCGTCACCGTCGGACCAGGCGTCCACCATCGGCGCGTCCCCGACGACGTTGCGCCAGCCCACCATGCCGGCGATCGGCGTCCAGCGGTGCTGGCACACCCAGTCGCCGTCGGCGAGGTCCACCCGCGGCCCCGCCTCGCGGCACGACGCGTCCAGCACGCGGCCGTCGGCGTCCTGCGGCGGACCGGCGTCACGGTCGGAGAACGCGTAGCCGCTGTACACCGCCGGCGTCCCGTACGTCCCGGCGAGCATCAGGACGTTCGCGAGCGCGTACTGCTCCGCGTCGGCGTAGCTGAGCGTCGACCCGTTGCGCTCGGTGTCGTGGTTGTCGACGAACACCACCGCGTCATCCGTCGGCAGGACCTGCGAGGACGTCCCCAGCTCGAGCGCGCGCCCGGGCGCCCCCGCGAGCACGCCCTGCAGCTCCCTGCCGTACGCGAACTCGTAGACCTTGCCGTTGCCCACGTACTGCTCGGGCGTCACCGGCTCGCCGGAGCCTCGGATGACCTCCTGCGCGATGCCCGTGCCCTCGGGCAGCTCCGCGACGATGGCCGCGACGTCCTGCGGGGCCATGTGCTTGGCCGCGTCGATCCGGAACCCGTCGACGCCGAGGGACAGCAGGTCCTCCAGGTAGGCGACGACCGTGGCCCGCACGTGCGCGGTCCCCGTGGCCAGGTCGGCCAGGTTGACCAGCTCGCACGTCTGCACCTGGTGCGCGTCCTGGTAGAGGGCGATGTCGTCGTTCGGCGTCAGGCCGCAGTGGTGGAAGTCGGCCTCGGAGTACAGCCCGGGGTACTCGTAGTGCGCGTACGGCGACCCCGCCCACCCGGTGCCCGGCGCGTCCTGGCCGGTCATGTGGTTGACCACGGCGTCGGCCCACACGTCGACCCCGGCCTCGTGGCACGTCTCCACCATGGCCGCGTACTGCTCGCGCGTGCCCAGGCGCGACTCCACCCGGTGGCTGACCGGCTGGTAGGCCGTCCACCACTGCTCCCCCACGATGTGCTCCTGCGGCGGGCCGGTCAGCACCCACGCGTAGCCGGCGGGACCCAGGGCCTCCGTGCACTCGGTCGCCACGGCGTCCCACGTCCACTGGAACAGCTGCACCCCGACGTCACGCGTCTGGGTCACGGCCGGCTCGGACGGACCGCTGCACGCGGCCAGGACTGCCAGGGCGCCGACCAGGACGGTCGTGCGGGCGCGCAGGTGCGACATCGTCACCTCGGGAGTGGGCCGCAACGCGTTGCAGCAACGTGCAGGACGGCACACCCTAACGCGCGGGGTGGTCCCACAGCATCGAGTCGAGCATCAGCCGCCCGACACGCTCAGCTCGGCCTCGTGCAGCGCGGCGGCGAACTCCGGCGACAGGTCGCGCGAGTCCAGCCAGCCGTACGGCAGGAGCGGTCGCTTGGGCGATCCGGCGCGTCCCCGCTGTCCCTCGGCACCCGCGCCCGGGTAGCCCTGGTCGAGGTCGAGGCGGGCCAGCCGCTCGTCGAGCTCGGCCATGGTCGAGACCAGCCCGAGGGCGGCCCGGGTCTCCCCACCGACGACGTAGCCCTTGAAGTACCAGGCCATGTGCTTGCGCATCTCACGCAGCGCCTTGCCCTCGTCGCCGAAGTGCTCGACCATCAGCTCGGCGTGCCGGCGCACGATCGACGCGACGTAGCCGAGGCCCGGCCGGATGCGCTCGTCGGACCCGGCGAACGCGGCCGCGAGGTCGGCGAACAGCCACGGACGGCCCTGGCAGCCGCGACCGACGACGACGCCGTCGCAGCCGGTCTGCGCGACCATCTCCAGGGCGTCCTCCGCGGACCAGATGTCGCCGTTGCCCAGCACCGGGATGTCGGTCACGGTCTGCTTGAGCTGGGCGATCGCGTCCCAGTCGGCCGTGCCGGAGTAGTAGTCGGCGGCGGTGCGGGCGTGCAGCGCGACCGCCGCGACACCGACCTCCTGCGCGACCAGGCCGGCCTCGAGGTAGGTCAGGTGGTCGTCGTCGATGCCCTTGCGCATCTTCACGGTGACCGGGACGCCGTAGGGGCTGGCCGCGTCGACCGCGGCCGTGATGATCGCCCGGAACAGATCCCGCTTCCAGGGCAGCACCGCTCCCCCGCCGCGGCGCGTGACCTTGGGCACCGGGCAGCCGAAGTTGAGGTCGACGTGGTCGGCGCGGTCCTCGCTCGCGATGAGCCGGACCGCGGCGCCGACGGTCGCGGGGTCGACGCCGTACACCTGCACGGAGCGCGGTCGCTCGTCCGGCTCGTGCGAGATAATCCGCATCGACTCCTCGCCACGCTCGACCAGCGCACGCGACGTGACCATCTCGGCCACGTACAGACCGGCGCCGGACTCGCGGCACAGCCGGCGGAACGCGGCGTTGGTGACGCCGGCCATGGGCGCCAGCACGACGGGGGTGTCGATGGTCAGCGGGCCGATGCGCAGCGGCGGCAGGACGGCACCGGGGCGCGCCGGAACCGCAGGAGTCATCGTGGTCACGCAGCCATTGTCCCTCAGCCGGGCAACCCGGCGTCCACGGCACTCAACCTTCCGGGATGCTGCTGCGTCTTCTACGGTGTGACCCCCATGCCGCAGGCGCCGCAGCTACCCGCCCCGGCCGACGACGACGTCGGCGCCGAGTTGACGCGTGTGCTGCCGTCGGGACCTGCGACGACGGTCGACACCGACGCCGAGTTCACCGAGTTCATGGCCGCCCACAGCGCCGACCTGCTACGCACCGCGTGGCTGCTGGTCGGTGAAGCGCACCGCGCCGAGGAGCTGGTCCAGCACGCGCTGGTGCGCACCTACGCGTCCTGGTCCCGCGCCCGGCGCGACGACCCGCTGGCGTACACCCGACGAACCCTGGTGAACCTGCGCATCGACACCTGGCGACGACGACGTCGCGAGGTGCTGTCCGCGCCGGAGCACCTGCCCGAGAACGCCGCCGGGGGCACTCTGGGCCCTTCCGACGACCGCGACCAGCTAGTCCGTGCGCTCGCCCTGCTCTCTGCGCGCCAGCGCCGGATCGTCGTGCTGCGGCACTTCGTCGGGCTCCCGGAGGCCGAGGTGGCCGCCGAGCTCGGCGTCAGCGTCGGCACCGTGAAGTCCACGTCGTCCCGCGGCCTGGCGACCCTGCGCACGGCCCTGACCTCCACAGACCGGAGCACCCCGTGACCTCCATGCTGTCCGACGAGGACCTCGTCCGAGCCCTGCGCACCCGCGCCGACGTCGCGCTGCCGACGATGACCCTCGACCCCGGCGAGACCGTCGCCGCGGGTCGTCGGCGGCGCCGTCAGCGTGCGATCGGTGGCTCGGTGTCGGCCGTCGCGGCGCTCGCCCTCGTGGCCGGCGGGGCCGTCGGCGCCATCCCCCTTCCGCACCGCACGCCGGTCGGCACCCAAGCGCCACGGATGCTCGGCACCGACCCCTCGGTCGAGGTGGCGCAGAACATGTGGGCGGCCAACGTGCCGGTCCTGCGAGACGGGCCGGACGGCAGCTGGCTGGACCTGAACCTGTCCGTCGAGGTCGACAGCCGGAGTCCCACCGGTGGGCGGATCTACGCGGTCGGGGTGCAGGCCCTCGGCGACCTTCCCGACGGCCGCGCCGGCGTCACGGTCGCCGCTCGGGACGGGTACGACGGCGGGGACGGCTCATCGCTCGGCACGGCCGCCACGGTCACGTGGAGCACCGACAGAACCCTGGACCGCGGTGCGCTGTACCCGGCGGCACGGCGGGCCACCTTCTTGCCACCCGAGAGCGCCAGCAGCGACTGGCGGAGCACCGTCGTGATCCTCGTGGGCGACGTACCGCCCGGGCTCGAGAACCCGCGCGTCTTCGTCACGTACCCCGTGGGCGTCAACGAGGACGTCGACGGCGACGACGTCATCGCGCAGACGGGAGCGACCTTCGAGGTCCCCACCTTCCGGGCACCGGGCTCCGACAGACTCCTCTTCGCGGTCCGCGAGAACACCACGGTGGCCAACTTCATCGAGTTGCAGGGCTCCGCTCCACCGTTCACGACGTTCGTCGGCGCGGACGGCGCGACCGTCGCGGGCGAGGGCTGCGGCAGGCTCGACGCCTGCGAGCTCACCGCCGATCAGGTCCTCGCGCGCGTCCAGCCCTAGACGCACCGCAGGCCCGGAGCAGCGCTCCGGGCCTGCGGGACGTGCGAGGTCAGGCGCCGACGAGGTGCTGCGCCAGGTAGCCGGTGACCTTGTCCAGGGCCACGCGCTCCTGCGTCATGTCGTCGCGGTGCCGGATGGTGACGGCCTGGTCGTCGAGCGTCTCGAAGTCGACCGTGATGCAGAACGGCGTGCCGATCTCGTCCTGCCGGCGGTAGCGACGGCCGATGGCGCCGGCGTCGTCGAAGTCGACGTTCCAGTTCTTGCGCAGCTCGGCGGACAGGTCGCGGGCCTTGGGCGACAGCGACTCGTTGCGGGACAGCGGGAGCACCGCGGCCTTGACCGGCGCCAGGCGCGGGTCGAGCTTGAGCACCACGCGGGTGTCGACGCCGCCCTTGGTGTTGGGCGCCTCGTCCTCGGTGTACGACTCGACGAGGAAGGCCATGAGCGAGCGGGTGAGACCGGCGGCGGGCTCGATGACGTACGGCACGTACCGGGTGTTCGTCGCCTGGTCGAAGTACGACAGGTCCTGGCCCGAGTGCTCGGTGTGCGTCTTGAGGTCGAAGTCGGTGCGGTTGGCGATGCCCTCGAGCTCGCCCCACTCGCTGCCCTGGAAGCCGAAGCGGTACTCGATGTCGACGGTGCGCTTCGAGTAGTGCGACAGCTTCTCCTTCGGGTGCTCGTAGTGCCGCAGGTTCTCGCGCGCGATGCCCAGGTCGGTGTACCAGTCGGTGCGCTGGTCGATCCAGTACTGGTGCCAGGTCTCGTCGGTGCCGGGCTCGACGAAGAACTCCATCTCCATCTGCTCGAACTCGCGCGTGCGGAAGATGAAGTTGCCCGGCGTGATCTCGTTGCGGAACGACTTGCCGATCTGGCCGATGCCGAACGGCGGCTTCTTGCGGCTCGTCGTGCTCACGTTGGCGAAGTTCACGAAGATGCCCTGCGCGGTCTCGGGCCGCAGGTAGTGCAGGCCGGACTCGTCCTCGACCGGGCCGAGGTAGGTCTTGAGCATCATGTTGAAGTCGCGCGGCTCGGTCCACTGGCCGCGGGTGCCGCAGTTCGGGCACGAGATGTCGGCGAGGCCGTGCTCGGGGGCGCGGCCCTTCTTCTCCTCGAACTGCTCGAGCATGTGGTCCTCGCGGAACCGCTTGTGGCAGGAGAGGCACTCGGTGAGCGGGTCGGTGAAGACGCCGACGTGACCGGAGGCCACCCAGACCTGGCGGGGCAGGATCACCGAGGAGTCCAGGCCGACGATGTCGTCGCGGCTGGTGACCATCGTGCGCCACCACTGGCGCTTGATGTTCTCTTTGAGCTCGACGCCCAGCGGTCCGTAGTCCCACGCGGACCGGGTACCGCCGTAGATCTCACCGCTCGGGAAGACGAAGCCGCGCCGCTTGGCGAGGGAGACGACGGAGTCCAGGCGGGAGGGTGCAGCCACGATCGATCACTCCAGGGTGGTGGCGCCCGCGGCTGGGTGCCGCGGACGGATGGACCGCAGCGGGGACCGCCGCGGTTGAGCAGATGAGTGCAGCCCAGGCTACCGGTCGCCCGGCCCGAGCGTTTTGACAACCGTTCTCGCCTAACTGAGAATGATCGTCATGTACAACGCTCGTCGTCTCGCTCTGCTGGCCCCGCTGGCCGCCCTGCCGCTCCTCGTCAGCGGCTGCACCAGCGATTCCGGTACCGAGGACGGGACCGTCGACGTGATGGCGTCGTTCTACCCCCTGGAGTTCATCGCCGAGCAGGTGGGCGGCGACCGGGTGGACGTGCGGTCCGTGACGCCGCCGGGGGCCGAGCCGCACGACGTCGAGCTCTCCCCCGCGCAGGTCGCACGGATCGACGGTGCGGACCTGATGCTCTACCTGTCCGGCTTCCAGCCCGCGGTCGATGACGCGGTCGCGCAGACGTCGCCCGGGCACGTGGTCGACGCGGCCTCCGACACCACGCTGCTGGCAGCTGACGAGCACCACGAGGACGAGACTGCCGAGGAGCACCAGGAGCACGACCACGGGGAGCTCGACCCGCACTTCTGGCTCGACCCCAGCCGGATGCCGGCCGTCGTCGACGACGTCGCGACGGCACTCAGCGAGATCGACCCCGAGGGCGCGGACACGTACGCCGCCAACGCGGCTGCGCTCAACCAGCGGTTCGAGGACCTCGACGCGGCGTACGCCGCAGGGCTCCAGCAGTGCGGGTCGCGGACCTTCGTCACCTCGCACGACGCGTTCGGGTACCTGGCGGACCGGTACGACCTGGACCAGGTCGGCATCTCCGGCATCGACCCGGACGCCGAGCCGTCGCCCGCCCGGCTCGCCGAGGTGAAGGACATCGTGCGCGACGAGGGCGTGAGCACCATCTTCTTCGAGAGCCTGGTGAGCCCCAAGGTCGCCCAGACGCTGGCCGCCGACCTCGGGATCGACGCCGCCGTGCTCGACCCGCTCGAGGGGGTCACGGAGCCCGACGCCGACTACTTCTCGGTCGCCGAGGCGAACCTCGACGCCCTGCGCATGGCATTGTCCTGCTCGTGAGCACACCCGTGATCGAGGCAGCCGGGCTCGGTGTGACGCTGGGCGGCCAGCCGATCCTCGACGGCATCGACCTCACCGTTCCCGCGGGCGAGGTCCTCGCCCTGCTCGGCGCAAACGGCTCCGGCAAGTCCACCCTGGTGCGCACGCTGCTCGGCGTGGTGCCCCGCACGTCCGGCACGGTCCAGCTTTTCGGCGCCCCCCTGGGCCCGTCGGCACCGTGGGACCGCATCGGTTACGTCCCGCAGCGGCTGCCCGCGGCGGCAGGTGTACCGGCCACCGCCTACGAGGTCGTGACGTCGGGACTGCTGCACGGCCGCACGCTGCGGCCCGCGCGCGGGCGCAGGCACCGCGTTCTCTCCGCACTGGCCGACGTCGGCCTGGCCGACCGGGCGTTCCAGCGCGTGCAGGAGATGTCCGGCGGCCAGCAGCAGCGCGTGCTCATCGCCCGGGCCCTGGTGCGCGACCCCGACCTGCTGGTGCTCGACGAGCCCACGTCGGGCATCGACATCCCCACGCAGGCCACCTTCGTCGACACCGTCAGCCGCCTGCACGACGCGGGGACCACCGTGGTGGTGATCCTGCACGAGCTCGGTCCGTTCGCCCCGCTCATCGACCGCGCCGTCGTGCTGCGGCACGGCAGGATCGCGCACGACGGGGCGCCACCCCGTGCCCGCGGTGAGCACGCCGGCGCCGACCACGTCCACACGCACGCGCACCCGGACCCCGAGCCGCCGCGCACCGGCCCGTCCCTGTCCGTGGAGGTGAACCCGTGAGCCCGTGGGACCAGGTCCTCGAGCTACTGAGCTCGCCCCTCATGCAGCGCGCCCTCATCGCCGCGATCCTGGTCGGCGCCGCCGCCCCCGTCGTCGGCACCTTCCTCGTGCAGCGCCGCATGGCCCTGATGGGTGACGGGATCGGGCACGTCGCCCTCACCGGCGTCGCACTCGGCTGGCTCGTCGGCAGCTGGGCCGGCCTGGTGCCGCAGGACACTCTGGCCCTGCCCGGCGCGGTGGTCGCGGCGGTCGTCGGCTCGGTGGTCATCGAGCTCGTGCGGGAGCGCGGCCGGACCAGCGGTGACCTCGCGCTCGCCCTGATGTTCTACGGCGGCATCGCCGGCGGCGTCCTGCTCATCAAGATCGCCGGCGGCACCAACGCCAACCTCATCAGCTACCTGTTCGGCTCCATCTCGACCGTGTCGACCGCGGACCTGTGGTGGACGGGCGGCCTCGCCCTGCTGGTGCTCGGTGTCGGGATCGGGCTGCGCACGGCCCTGTTCGCCGTCAGCCACGACGAGGAGTTCGCCCGCGCGAGCGGGCTGCCCGTGCGGCTGCTGTCGATGGTCGTCGCGACCCTCGCGGCGCTGACGGTCACCATCGCGATGCGGGTGGTGGGGCTCCTGCTGGTCAGCGCCCTGATGATCGTGCCGGTGGCCGTCGCGCAGCTGTTCGCGCGGTCGTTCAGCCGGACCATGATCATGGCCAGCGTGATCGGCGTCGCCGTCAGCGTCGTGGGCCTCTCGCTCACCTACTGGCAGGACATCCCGCCCGGCGCCACCATCGTCGTCCTCGCGATCCTGGTCTACGCCGTCACCGCCACCCTCGAGCCCTTGGTGCGCCGTCCTCCGCCACCGCGGGACCCGCACCCCGACATGGTGGACGACGTCCTGCTGGTGGACGACGTGCGCGACGACGACGGGGCCACGGGTCGGCCCGTCCCGTCGCCGTAGAATCACCGGGTGGACCCCCGCGACGCCTACCAGCTCGGCACCGTGCCCCTCGCGGTCGCCGTCGCCGGGCTGTTCGTCATCGTGATGGCCCGCTCGCACGCCACCTACTGGGCCGGCCGCGGCGTGGTCCGTGGCGCCCAGGTGGTCCATGAGCACGAGGGCGCACCCGAGTGGTGGCACGCGACCATCCGCCGGCTCGAGGCCTGGACGGACACCCGCAGCGCCCAACGGGGCCTCGACCTGGTGCGTCGCTGGGGCGCGATCGGCGTCACGCTCGCGTACCTGACCGTCGGCGTGCAGACCGCGGTCTTCGCGGCCGCCGGGTTGATCCGGATGCCCTACCCCCGGTTCTTCCTCGCCTCGCTGCCGGGCGCGGTGGCCTGGGCCGTCGTCTGGGCGACGATCGGCTTCGGCGCCCTGTGGGCCGCGTTCGCCCTGTTCACCACGTCTCCCTGGGCGCTCGCCGGCGCGCTGGTGGTCGTCGGCATCCTCGTCGCCTGGCTCCTGCGGCGCCGGGCGCGGCGTCGCGCGGACCAGGGCGCTGCCGCGGAGGTTCAGGCGGAGGTCTGACCCGGCTTGTCGACCGCTCCCCCGTACCGGCGGTCCCGACGCGCGTACGTCTCCACCGCCCGCCACAGGTGCCGCCGGTCGACGTCGGGCCACGGCTCGTCCAGGAAGACCAGCTCGGCGTAGGCGGCCTGCCAGATCATGAAGTTCGACGTCCGCTGCTCACCCGACGAGCGCAGGAACAGGTCCACGTCCGGCAGGTCCGGCTCGTCGAGGTACCGGGCGAAGACCTTCTCGTTGACCTTCTCCGGCTTCAGGCGACCGGCCGCGGCCTCCCGCGCGATCGCCTGCGCCGCGTCGGCGATCTCCGCGCGACCGCCGTAGTTGACGCACATCGTCAGCGTGACCGTGGAGTTGTTCCTGGTCTGCTCCTCGGCCGTCTCCAGCTCGGTGATGACCGAGCGCCACAGCCGCGGCCGCCTGCCCGCCCAGCGCACCCGGACGCCCCACGAGTCCATCAGGTCTCGCCGGCGGCGCAGCACGTCCCGGTTGAACCCCATGAGGAAGCGCACCTCGTCGGGTGAGCGCGACCAGTTCTCCGTGGAGAACGCGTACGCCGAGACGTACTCCACGCCGACCTCGATGGCACCGGCCACCACGTCGAGCAGCGACGCCTCTCCGGCGGCGTGGCCGGCCGTGCGCGGCAGCCCGCGGGCGTTCGCCCACCGACCGTTGCCGTCCATGACGACGGCCACGTGCCGGGGGACGAACTCCTTGGGGATGGCGGGCGCGCGCTCGCCGCTCGGGTGCGGCGGGGGTGGGACGGGCATTCAGACCCTCTCGACCATCGGCAGCGAGCGCAGCTGGCGCTCGAGGTGGAACTGGCAGAACGCGGCGACCAGGCCGTTGCCCTCGCCGCGGTGCCGCTCGGCGCTGGCGTCGGCGACGGACCAGTCTCCCTCGAGCAGCGACGCGAGCAGCGCGAACGTCTCGGGCGCCGGCGCGGCGGCGCCGGGCGGCCGGCACGCGCGGCAGACGGCGCCGCCCGACGCCACGGCGAACGCCGAGTGCGGACCCGTGGCCCCGCACCGCGCGCAGTCGGTGAAGCTGGGCGCCCAGCCCGCCATGGCGAGCGCCCGCAGCAGGTAGGAGTCGAGCACCAGTCCCGGGGCGTGGTCGCGGTAGGCCAACGCCTTCACGGCGCCGACCAGGAGCCAGTACTGCTGCAGGGCCGGCTCGTGCTCGGCCTCGACCAGCCGGTCGGCGGTCTCGAGCATGACCGTGCCGGCGGTGTACAGCGTGTAGTCCTCGCAGATCCGGCGCCCGAACGGTCCGAGCGTCTCCGCCTGCGTGACGATGTCGAGGTTGCGGCCGGTGCTCAGCTGCAGGTCGACGTACATGAAGGGCTCGAGCCGGGAGCCGAACTTCGAGGACGTGCGGCGCACCCCCTTGCCGACGGCACGGACCTTCCCGTGCGACCGGGTCAGGAGGGTGACGATGCGGTCGGCCTCCCCCAGCTTGTGGGTGCGCAGGACGATCGCCTCGTCGCGGTAGAGGCTCACCGGACCATTCTCCCCCGCGCCGCCCACAGTCCGCGTCGGCGCGCGGGGACGACCGGCATCGGTGGCGGCGAGATCGTGGGTTCGGCGCCAGATCGGGTGTTCACAGGCACGAGCTCGTGCGAAACCCACGATCTCGCGGCCGCCGCACGGTGCCGAACCCGCCGGGCAGTGCTGACCCCGGGGAGGGACACGCTCGGGTTTGCCGAGCACAGCCCCTCCCCGGGTACACCGTCCAGCCGGGGTCGACCGCCCGGACGGTGGCTCTGGGTGGGTGCGGTCAGCGCTCGTGCCGGTTGACGGCCGAGATGATCGCCTTCAGGGAGGCGGTCGTGATCGACGGGTCGATGCCGACGCCCCACAGGATCTCGTCGCCGATCGCGCACTCGACGTAGGCCGCCGCGGTGGCGTCCCCGCCTGCGGACAGCGCGTGCTCGGCGTAGTCCAGGACCGCGACGTCGACGCCGAGGGTCTTGACCGCCGCGACGAACGCCGCCACCGGGCCGTTGCCGGAGCCCTGCAGCGTCCGGTCGACCCCGCGGTCGACGAGGTCGACCTCGAGGGTGTCGGGCCCGTCCTCGGCGCTGGTGCCGCGCGTGCCCCGCAGCGAGAACCGCCCCCACGGCGCGAACGGGCTGCCCGGCTCGACCGGCAGGTACTCGTCGTTGAAGATGTGCCACAGCTCGTCGGCCGTGACCTCCGTGCCGTGCTGGTCGGTGTGCCGCTGCACCACCTGGGAGAACTCGATCTGCAGCCGGCGCGGCAGGTCCAGGTCCTTCTCGGACTTCATCAGGTAGGAGATGCCGCCCTTACCGGACTGCGAGTTCACGCGGATGATCGCCTCGTACGAGCGACCCACGTCCTTCGGGTCGATCGGCAGGTACGGCACGGCCCACACGACGTCGTCGACGGTCTTGCCCTGACGCTCGGCCGCCCCCTCGAGGGCGGTCAGGCCCTTCTTGATGGCGTCCTGGTGCGACCCGGAGAACGCCGTGAACACCAGGTCCCCGCCGTACGGGTGCCGCTCGTTGACCGGCAGCTGGTTGCAGCGCTCGACCGTGCGCCGGATGTGGTCGATGTCGGAGAAGTCGAGCTGGGGGTCGACGCCCTGGCTGAACAGGTTCATGCCGAGCGTCACCAAGCAAACGTTGCCCGTGCGCTCGCCGTTGCCGAACAGGCAGCCCTCGATGCGGTCCGCACCGGCCAGGTAGCCCAGCTCGGCGGCGGCGACCGCGGTGCCGCGGTCGTTGTGCGGGTGCAGCGACAGCACGACGCTCTCGCGGTAGCGCAGGTTGCGGCTCATCCACTCGATCGAGTCGGCGTAGACGTTCGGGGTGGCCATCTCGACCGTCGCCGGCAGGTTGATGATCACCTTGCGGTCCGGCGTCGGCTCCAGGACATCCAGCACGGCGTTGCAGATCCGCAGCGCGAACTCGAGCTCGGTGCCCGTGTAGGACTCCGGCGAGTACTCGTAGAACACGTCGGTGTCCGGGACGAGCTCCTCGTACTTCTTGCAGAACCGCGCCCCGGAGACCGCGATGTCGACGATGCCGTCCTCGTCGGAGCGGAACACGACCTCGCGCTGCAGCGTCGACGTCGAGTTGTAGAGGTGCACGATGGCCTGCTTGGCCCCCGCGATCGCCTCGTACGTCCGCTCGATCAGGTGCTCGCGCGCCTGCGTCAGCACCTGGATGACGACGTCGTCGGGGATGCGGTTCTCCTCGATGAGCATCCGCACGAAGTCGAAGTCGGTCTGCGAGGCCGACGGGAAGCCGACCTCGATCTCCTTGAAGCCCATCTGCACCAGCAGCTCGAACATCTCGAGCTTGCGGGCCGGGTTCATCGGCTCGATCAGGGCCTGGTTGCCGTCGCGCAGGTCGACCGCGCACCAGCGAGGCGCCTGCGTGACGCGGGTGTCGGGCCACCGCCGGTCGGGCAGGTCGACGCGGATCTGCTCGTGGAACGGGCGGTACTTGTGCACCGGCATCGTCGACGGCTGCTGTGCGCTCGTCTCCAGGTAGGTCATGGTCTTCTCGTCCTTCGGGTGGATCGGCGGGGAGTCAGCCGGCACACACGACACCGCGACGAGGTTGCGGCCTAGAGGGCCTCGTCGCGGCAGCGAAGAAGGAGGGTGACTGCGAGCACCACGTCACCGTACTCCTAAAGTCCCGACCATCCGCAACCGCACCGCCGCCCGAGACGTGCTGACCCGACGACCACCCGCGCTCAGCCGTAGACCACGAGCTCCTTCTCCGTGCGCACGACGAGGACCCCGCCGACCGCGTCCACCCGCCGCACGCCCTCGGGGAGCGCCACCGACCAGTACCGGACGCCGTCCTGCAGCCCTCTGCCCCACAGCTCGGGGCCTCCCCCGGGTGAGCTGCCCGGGCCGAGCACGAGCGTCCCGTCGGAGGTCGGGTACCACGGCAGGGCGGTACCCGTGTCGATCTCCCACAGCTCCGTGCCGTCGGTGGCGTCGATGACTCCGTACGTGCTCGCGCCCGAGGCGACCAGCCGGCGCGAGACGAGCAGCCGCGGATCGAGCGAGGACTGCGTCCTCCACAGCGGCGCGCCCGTCGCCTCGTGGACGGCGGTGAGCTGCGACCCCTCGTCGATGATCACCCCGTCCGGCAGCGAGCCGTCGTCCGCCGTCAGCTCGGCCGGCAGGCCCTCGACGGGGTAGAGCTCGGAGCCGTCGATCGCGTGCACGTGCCCACCGCCGGACGGCGCCCAGGTGGCGAACCGCTCGCCGAGCGCGGAGACCTGGAGGGCACCGAACCGCGCGCCCGTGACGAGCGTGCGGCCGTCCCGGACGTCGAGGACGAGCGTCTGCCCGCCGTGCAGCACGACGACCGGCGGCCGCACGTGCAGGGACGCGGTCACGATCTGCTCGGGTGCCTCCATCACCTCCGGCGTGACCATCGACCAGACGACATCGCCCGTGCGGGCGTCGCGCCGCTGCACCAGGAGGTGACGGTCGTCGTCGAGCGTGCCGACCACGATGTCGTCGCCGACCCTGTCGATCCCCACGACGTCGCCGCGGACCTCCCACCCACCCAGCCGAGCACCGTCGCGCGCGCTGAGCGGGACCACCGCGAGCCGCGGCGGCTCCTGGTTGGACACGTCACCGGAGTAGAGGACCTGCGGCTCGCGGACGAGGCACACGAGGAGGCTGCCGAGGTCGGCGCGCGACGCCGGGCAGATGACGTCCGTGGACTCGAAGCCGCTGCGCGAGACAGGCGCGACGTCGGCCGTCCAGCGCGGTGCTCCCGACACGGGGTCGTGCGAGGTCACGGTCCACGCCTCCGCGCCCTCGACGAGCACGACGAGGCCCCCGTCGGCGGCCAGCACCGTGCCGGGTGCGATCGAGGCACGGGTCTGCCACAGGGGCTCCGGCGCGGCGTCCAGGGGCCGCACCAGTCCCGGCACCGCCGCGACGCGCGCGACGAACGCGCCGTTGCGCGCCGACACCACGACCGTGGCACCGGTCAGCACGAGCACGGCGAGCGCGGCGACGGGCCACCAGCGGCGCAGCGTGCCCCGCGGGCGTCCGGCCCGGGCATCCGGTGCCGCCCCGTGCGGGGGCGTCGGCTGCGCACCGGTCGTCACGCTCGGGGCATCGTCGACCTCCACGAGCTGCATCCGCGCACCGGTGCGCCGATCCGCCATGGACCGACTCTAGGTCACCCGTTGCGGCCGGGGGCGCGGACGAGCCGCAGCGAGCAGTCGCCGAACGACACCGTCGAACCCGCACGAAGACGCACCTGCTGGTCCACCTGGCAGACCACCTGGGCACCGTCGGGCAGCGTCACCACGGTGCCGTTGGTGGAGCCACGGTCCGCCACCCAGACACCGCCCGGCTCGACGCCGATCTGCAGGTGGGTCTTGGACACCGACCGCCCCGGGTCGATCACCCGCACGAGCTGCACGTCGGCGTCGGACGCCGGGTTGCGGCCGACCAGGGCGGTGCGGGCGACCGTGATGCGGCGACCGTCGGCGAGCTCGATCTCGGCGGCCGCGCTGTCGACCGGGACGGGGTCGGCCGGCTGGACCAGGTCGTCGCGCGGGCCGGCAGGGCGGGTCATCTCGAGCTCGGGAGCGAGGCCGTAGCTGAGGCCGACCTGGCGCACCACGGGCATGGCCCGGGTGTCCAGGTCCGGTCCGCTGCGCTGCGGCGAGAGAGGCGCCAGCACGAGGCCGGACCGCGCGCCACCCGGAACGACCGCGTTCTGGCCGGTGGTGGGCGGGAGCTCCGCGAGCGCCCAGTCCGGGACGCTCACCGCGCGGCGCTCCGGACGCGGCGGGGCGACCTCCTGCTGGCGGCGCGGTGGCACAGCGGCGGCCGGCACCGGTCCCCGCGCGGCACGGACGTCCAGGACCTCGTCGCCAGCGGCCAGGTCGTGCCAGCCCCGCCTGCGGCCGGTCCTGTCGAACGCCGGCGACGCCAGGACGACGAGCAGCCCGACCACGGCCGCGAGCGAGCCGGCCGCGACGACGAGGCCGCGCAGCAGCACTCGCAGCACACCGATCGGGCGGCGCGACTCCACGTCGAGCGTGCGGATACCGACCGCCCGCCGCCCGAGGGTCCAGCCGGCCCGGCCGTGCAGGACCCACTGGACCACCGAGACCATCACCAGGCCGGCACCGCCGACGGCGACCATGCGGGGCTCGGCCAGCACCAGGCCGAGGATCACGAGCCACCCGCCCAGCGCGAGGAGCAGCGCGAGGTCGAGCAGGCCCGCGGACAGGCGACGCGCCGCCGTGGCGGGTGGGAGATCGTGCGCGAGTGCGAGCCGCGGTTCCGGCCGGACTGCCTGATATGTCATGACGTGCCCTTCGGGCGTCGGTGGCGGCGATCCTTCAGGGACGCCGTCGACATTCGTGCCCGCATCCGTCGACGCCAGCCGACGCTGTGGGCCATGGCGTGGACGGTCTCCTGGACGTCCGCCCAGTATGCCGTCGCGTGCTCGCGGCTGGGCTCCCCCGGCCCGAAGACCGCCTGGTCGGCCGACCTCGCGAGCGCGCCGACGCGGGCGGCGACGACCCCGCCGCCGGGCGTGTCCGCGAACGCCGTCGCCAGCTCGCGCGCCGACTCGTTCCGCGTGGCCAGCCGGCCGGCCGGTCGGCGCAGGTCGCGCGCGGTGTCCAGCACCTCGTCCCAGCCCCCCGCGACCCGGGCGACGGTGTCGGGGGCCCGACTCCGCCGGCGCCGGCGACGCGCCTTGAGCGCGACGACCACCAGCAGCGGCGTCGCCAGCACCAGCAGGGGGAGCGCCACGAGACCGGCCGTGCGCAGGATCCGCCAGAGCGCGCCGTCGTCGTCCTGCGCGTCGGGGTCCTCCGTCTGCGGCTGCTCGGTGTCCTCGTCCGGCGGTGTGACGGCACCCGGGGGCGGCGGCGGCGGCTGCACCACCTGCGGGTTGGGTTCCGACGGCTTCTCCTGGTCCTCCTGCTGCGGGGTCTGCTCGGGGGGCGGCGTCGCATCGAACGGCACCCAGCCGTAGCCCTGGAACGCCACCTCGACCCACGCCTGCACGTCCGCGCCGGTCACCTCGACGGGCCCCTCGGCGCCGCCCGGCTCCGGCACGAAGCCCAGGACCACGCGGGCAGGCAGCCCCATCTCGCGCACCATGAGCGCCATCGCGGCGGCGTACTGCTCGCCGTCGCCCACCATGAGGTCCCCGCCCAGCAGGGTCGTGATCCGGTCCGCGCCGTGGCCGGAGAGGGACTCCGTCCTGGAGATGTCGAACCCGTGGCTGAAGTAGCCCTCCTCTGCCAACCAGGTGGCGAGCGCACGGCTGATCTGCACGGGGCTGCCGGCGTCACGCGCCACGTCCGCGGCGGTGACCAGGACCACGTCCGGCACGCCCGCTTGCGGCGGCTGGACCAGGTCCGACGCCGGCGCCCGCCCCACCTCGCCGTCCTCCGGCACCCGCGGGACCACGGCCTCGACGGTGTACCGCAGGCCGTCGCGGACACCGCCGGTGAGCACCGCGGCACCCGTCGCGTCGTTGAACCGCAGCCCGTCGGCCGCGTCGGCGTCGTCGACGTCGAACGCCGTCGCCTGGCCGACGGTCGGCAGCCACACACCCGCGAGCTCGTCGATGGTGAACTCGACGCGGACCCGCTCGCCCCGCGCGCTGGTCTCGATCTGCGCGCCGACCCGCCGGAACTCGCCCGACGCCTGCGCGGAGCCGTCCCCCGCGACGTTCCAGACCACACCGTCGTAGCGGTCCATCGTCGCCAACCGGACGCGGGCACCCTCCGGCAGCCCGGTCACGGTGAACAGCGGGGCGTCCTCCTTCAGGTACTGGCGGAACGCGGACAGCGGGCTGCGGTAGTCCCGGGGGTCGAACGGGGGCACCAGCTCGTCCCGCACGACGAAGCGGTCCGCCCCCGCCACCACGGGCGCGGCGAGGAGGCCCGCCGCCAGCGCCGCCGCCACGAGCACCCCTGTGGCGACCACGCGCCGGGCGCGCAGCAACCCGGCCCGCCAGGCCGCCCACGGCAGCAGCACGACCGCCAGGACCAACCCCGTCAGCACCGGGGGTACCGTCGGCCGGCGCGTGCCCAGGACGATCACCATGACCGCGACGGCGACCGGCACCAGCGCGCCCGCGGCGGCCGCCCCGCCGCGGGCACGCAGGGCGACGGACACCGCGACGGCCGAGCCGACGAGCGAGAGGAACCACGCCGCCACCAGGAGCGTGCCGTCCGCCCCGACCGGCGGCTGGAGCGTGAGCACCTGCTTCCACGTGGACGCGGTCCCGCGCGCCAGGTCGAGCACCGTCTGCGGCGTCGGCACCACCCCGGCGACCGTCGTGGCGGGCGCGGCCAGGGGTCCGCCTGCCAGCACGAACACCACCACCACGGTGGCGACCACGGTGATCGCCGACCAGCGCCGCACCGCGCCCACGACCGCGGTCGCCGTGCCCAGCAGCAGGCCGGCCACCAGGACCACCAGTGCGGACGGGCCGCCGTAGACCTCGAGCAACGGCACCAGGACCAGCGCGAGAGTGCCCACCAGGCACACGAGGTCGACGGCCGCCCTGCGGGCCGGTCGCGCGGTCACGCGGTCACGCGCCGGAGCAGCCGCGGCAGGTCGTCGAGCCGGCCGATGGTCGCCAGGCTGAGCGAGCCCTGCGTGCGCACCGACACCTCGGCGCCGCGCTCGCACCGCACCACGACCGTCCGTGTGCCCGTCGGGACGTGCCGCGCACCGAGGCGACGGTCCGCGTCGCTCGGCACGGAGCCGGTCACGAGCATCGCGACGGACGCGTCCGCGGCTTCCCGCACGATGCGGCGACCGAGGAGCGCGATCCCGGCTCCGCCGGGCGCCAGCGCGATCCCCGAGCAGTCGTCGAGCAGCAGCGGCGGCGTCTCGACCCGCAGCCGGCCCGGTCCGGCCAGGACGACGAGGTCGCGCTCCTCGCGCAGGGTCTGGACGCCGACCGAGGCGACCACCGACACCGCCAGCTCGAGCTCGTCGTCGTCGCCGTAGTCACGCGGGTCCGTGGCCAGCGCGACCGCCGTCGTGGTGCGGCGAGTGTCCTCGAACTGCTTGACCATGAGGCTGCCGCGACGGGCGGTCGTCCGCCAGTGGATGTACCGGCGGTCGTCGCCCGCCACGTAGTCGCGCAGCGCGTGGAAGGACAGGTCCGAGTCGGACAGGTCGCGCGTGGCCTGACCCTCCAGGTCACGCAGCAGGCCGGCGCTCGCGCCCGCGAGCGAGACGAGCAGCGGGTGCACGAACACCTCGACGGGACGGGTCCAGCGCACGCTGCGGCGGGCGATGCCGAGCGGGTCGCCGCGCACCGAGCGCACCGGGCCGACGACGATGACCGCACGCCGGACGGTCGGGATCGCGAACAGGTCGTCGTGCTCGGCGCCCGGGGCGAGCGGCGGCACGGGGATCTCCGCGACCGCCGAGCCGACCGGCAGCTCGATGCGCGACGGCAGCGACCGTCGACGAGCGACGTTGCGTACCTCGACGCGGCCGAGCGCGCGCTCCCCCACCTTGACGCGGCGGTCGGCCATGTCGAGGGTGACGGCGTAGCGGGCGCGGCCCGCGGTCATCAGGAGGGCCACCAGGAGCACCGCACCGAGCGCGGCACCGAGCGCCGCGAGCTCGAGCCAGCCGAACCACCGGCCCAGCACGAGGCCGAGGGCCGCCAGCACGGCGACCCCCCACCCGAGCGGTGAGACCCGAAGACCCACGGTCAGACCACCCGCAGCGCCGGCGGTGCCGTCGTCTCGAGGATCCGCGCGAGGATCTGCGTCGCCGTGACGCCCGCGAACTCGGCCTCGGTGTCGAGCAGGAGGCGGTGCGCCAGCACCGGCTGGGCGAGGTCCTTCACGTCGTCGGGGATGACGTACTCGCGACCGGCCGCCGCGGCCCACACCTTGGCGGTCCGCACGAGTGCGAGCCCGCCGCGCACGCTCGCGCCGATCGCGGTCTGCGAGTCGTCGCGGGTGGCCTCGGTGAGCCGGGCGACGTAGTCGAGGACGACGTCGTCGATGTGCACCGTCTGCGCCAGGTCCGCCATCGCGGCGACCGCCTGCGTGGTGATCCGGGGGGTCAGGACGGTCGTGCGGTCCTTGGCGCCGGCGAGGATCTGGATGGTCGAGGCGCGGTCCGGGTAGCCGAGCGAGGTCTTGATGAGGAACCGGTCCAGCTGCGCCTCGGGCAGGCGGTACGTGCCGGCCTGCTCGATGGGGTTCTGCGTGGCGATCACCATGAACGGCCGGCCCACCGGGTGGGTCACGCCGTCGACGGTGATGTGGCCCTCCTCCATGACCTCCAGCAGCGCGGCCTGCGTCTTCGGCGAGGCGCGGTTGATCTCGTCGGCCAGGACCACCGACGCGAAGATCGGACCCGGGTGGAACTCGAACCGGTGGGTGCTCTGGTCGTAGATGGTCACGCCCGTGACGTCGGACGGCAGGAGGTCGGGCGTGAACTGGATCCGATGGTGGCTGCCCTGGACCGTCGCCGCCAACGCCTTGGCCAGCGACGTCTTGCCGGTCCCCGGCGCGTCCTCGAGCAGGAGGTGGCCCTCCGCGACCATCGCGGTGAGCGCCAGGCGGACGGCGTGGTCCTTGCCGAGCAGCGCCAGCCCGACGTTGGCGACGAGCGCGTCGAACGTCTCGGCGAACCAGATGCTCTGCTCGGGGGTCATCGGGCACTTCTCCTTCGGTGTCGGGGCGTGGCGCCCCTCGGGTGCGGGTGCGTCATGGCGCGACGACCGTGTAGGTCGCGGGGGTCGACTGTCCGGCGCCGCGGTAGTTCTGCGCCGTCACCGTGACGGTGACGGTGTCGTTCGGTTGCGGGTCGGGCAGCCCGATGCGGTCGAGCCGCTTGTCGGCGGTCGTCCCCACGACGGTGTCGCACGTCTGCTCGACGCCGTTGACCGACCAGCACACCCGGTAGGAGTCCACGCCGATGCCGCCGTCGCTGGCGGGGACCGACCATGCGACGGAGACCCGCTCCGGCGACGCCGGGTCGTCCGACGTGATCGTCAGGCCCTGCACGGCGCCCGGTGCCTGCCCCCACGACACCTCGGCGGCCGCGGTGCCCTCGGTCGCGCCGATGGCCGTTCGTGCCGTGACCGTCGCGGTGACCCGGGCGCCACGGAAGGGCAGGTTCCAGCCGGAGACGTCGACCTGTGCCGACCGGCCGCTGAACGTCCCCGACGCGCTGTCCCCGCGGTCGCTGCTGAGCACCCAGGTGTACGTCACCGTGCCACCGCCGCCGTCTGCGACGTCCGATCCCCGGTCGATCGTGATCTGTGTGGGGCGGCCACCCGTGGCGTTGCCGGAGACCGCGACGCCCACCGTCGGACGACCCGGTGCGGTGGTCGCCGTCGCGGACGCCGCTGCGCTCCACCCGCTGGACCCGGCCCCGTTCACCGTGCGCACCTGGTAGGCGTAGCTGGCTCCGCCGGTGAGGTTCTCGAAGGTGTAGGACGTGCGACCGCCCACGTCGAGCTCGCCGCCGTCGGGCAGCCGGACCACGTAGGACTGGATCGGCGTGCCGTTGTCGTCCGCCCCGGACCACCGCAGGTCGATCCGACCGGTCCCGGCGACCGCGGTCGCCGACACGGTCGTCGGAGCGGTCGGCAGCCCGAACGTGGACGCCGTGGCGCTGCCCGCCGCGCCCCAGCCGGCCTTGTTCCTGGCACGCACCGACACCCGGTACGGGTACTTCGTCTGCGCGCGGTCGAACGTCATCTGCTGCGTCCCGGCCGGGACCGGGTACGTGTCCCCGCCGGGTCCGTCCACCACGACCTCGTACTGGGCGACGGCGTCCCCGTTGTCGCCGGGCACGCTCCACGCGATCGCGATCAGCCGCCCGACGGTCGAGTCGGTCGGCGTCGCGCTGACCTGCGGCGGCTCCGGCGCGCGCGCCGGGACCATCGGTGCCGAGGACGGCGACCAGCCGCTGGGCTCCGGTGCCTTGTTGTGCGCACGGACCCGCACGGAGTAGGCCGTGCCGTTCCTCAGGCCGCTGAAGGTGTAGCTGGTGGTGAGCGCCGTGACCGACGCCGGACCGGCGGGCGGTGCCGGGGAGATCTCGACGGTGTAGCTGGAGATGGGCGAGCCGGCCGAGGCCGGCGCCGCCCACGTCGCGCGGACGGAGCCGTCGCCGAAGTCGAGCGTCGGCGCGACGGGCGCATCGGGCATGGCGTCGGGCCGGGCGCCCGCCGACGGCGCGCTCGGCTCCGACCAGTCGACGTCGTTCTGCGCCGCCACCGTGAAGGTGTACTCGACGTCGTTGGTGAGGCCGTCGATGGTGCACGTGGTGCTCGCGCACGGGCGCACGATGTTCCCGGGGCTCGCGACCACGCGGTAGCCCGTGATCGGGGCGCCGCGGTTGTCGGGTGCGTCCCAGGACAGCACGACGGTGCGGTCCCGGACCTCGCCGACCCGGGGGGCGGTCGGCGTCGCGGGCTTGCCGCGCACGACCACGACGACCCGCCCCTCGACCTCGCGGTCGGGGTCGCCCGTGACGTCCCGGACGCGGTAGCGCGTGACCATCTGCCCGATGAAGCCCTGCGCGGGTCGCACGCTCACGGTGTCGGCCGACGCGCCGGCGGTGCCCGCGCCCGGGGTCTCGACCGTGGCGCCGACGACGGTCATGGGCGAGTCGGGGAAGGGGTTGAACGCACCCTCGAGCACCGCGACGGTGCTCTGCCTACCCTCGACGCCGTCGGTGATCGTCCGGTCGACCAGCCGGATCGTGGGCCGGGTGCTCGCGATGACGCGCAGGTCGATCGTCGTGTCGATCGACCCCGTGCGGCCGTAGCCGATCCGTACGGAGAGCGTGTCGGTGCGCCCCTTGGGCGTGGTCTCGTCGGCCGCGATGCTCAGGACGCCGTTGCTGATGCCCCCCGAGAAGCCCGCCGGGACGGCCGCGGTCAGCGTGTAGGCGTAGCGGCCGCTGGTGGGGCTCGCGCCCTCGGGACCCGTGGTGAACGCGCGCAGGTCCACCGACAGCGGCGCCTCACCGGGTGCCACGTCGATGACGGACGGCGTGAACGTCGGCGGGTGGTCGTCGACGGCGTAGACGGTGATCTGCAGGGTGATGACCGCGGTCCGGCCCGACGTGTCGCCCGGGCCGGAGGCGTCCGTCACGGGGACGGTGATCGACGCCGGGCCCGCGTAGCCGGGGGCGGACCGGAACTGCAGCGTCGTCGCGTCCCTGACGGGGTCGGAGAGGTCCGACTTCGTCGCCGAGACGGCCAGGGGGTCGGCGATGGACGCCGTGCGCCCCGGCGCCACCTGCACCTGCTCGTCGAGCGGGATGAGCAGCTGCTCGCCCGACGCCACGCGCAGCTCGGGGGCCTTGGGACGCGGGGTCGGCGGGAAGAAGCCGAGTGCGGGCACGGTGATGAACGCGTACGACGACGCCGAGGTCGCCGTCCTGTTGGTCAGCAGGTACGGCACGGTCTGGGCGTGGTCCACGAGGGTCACCACCACGTCGCCGCGCGGGGTCACCCTGGCCACGTCGGACTGCGACCCCGGGACCGAGACCTCGAGGTCGCTGAGCGGGCCGCTCGGGTTCTGGGCGACCGCGAGGACGTTGACGGACACCTCCGTGCGGCCCAGCGTGTCCAGCGCGGACACCACGACGTCGCGCGCGATGGGCGCCAGCACGGGCGCGTCGGAGACCACGTGCACCGTGAGCACGCCGGTGTCCCGCCCGCCCCGGCTGTTGGAGACGGTGTACGCGTACTGGAGCACCGTCGGCGCCTCCGGGGCCTGCACGATGATGCGGCGGCCGGAGACCTCGGCGCCCGCCCCGGACGGCTCGAGCACGCGGTCCAGCGTCAGGTCGCCGCCGCTGGAGTCGACGTCGTTGGCGAGCACCCGCACCTCGACGCGCTGCCCGGGCCGCACGGTGACCTCGTCGTCGCGGGCCACGACGGGCGCCGCACCGGTCGGGCGAGGGCTGATCCCCACCCGGATCGTGGCGACGGCCCGCTGGCCGACCCAGTCCTCGACCGCGTAGGTGAACTCGTCGGTGTCGCGCTCGCCGGGAAGCGCCTGGTACTCGAGCCAGTCCGGTCCGACCGCGGTGATGCGCCCCATCTCGGGCGACGTCGCGATCCCCAGCAGGGTCACGCCGTCCCCGTCGGCGTCGATCCCCACGAGCGGCACCGGGATCCGGACGGTGTCCCCCTCGAACACCCGGGCGACCAGGTCCACGGGCCGGGGCGGGGGCTTGGCGCTCGGGTCGGACTGGTGCACGCGGACGGTGAGTGTCGCCGCCGTCTCGTTGCCGGTCGCGTCCCGGACCGCGAACGTGGCGTGCGCGGTCAGGGCGTTCGCGGGCGCCTGGTACCGCAGCACGTCGCCGGAGACGAACAGCAGGCCCTCCCCCTCGCCGAGCGGCTCGGCCAGCTCGGGCACCAGCGTCAGACGGTCACCGTCGGGGTCGTACGCGTCCTCCAGCACGGGGATCGTCACGACTCCCCCGGTCCGGACGCTGACCTCGACGTTCTTGACCACTGGGGGCTGCGACGTCGACGACGGAGGGACCGGGTGCACGACGATCTCGCCGACCGCGCTCGACTGTCCGTTGGACACGGTGTACGGGAGCGCCACGGGGCCCTCGAGGGTCCGCTCCGCGGTGACCTGGACGAGGTGGTGCTCCAGGATCGCGACCCGCAGACCGGAGCCCGGTGGGACGTCGACCGACTGCAGGACCAGCACCTTGCCTGCGGGGTCGCTGTCGTTCGCCAGCGGGTCGACCGTGACCTCGCCGCCGGCCGGCAGGAACGCGCGGTCGCGGACAGCCACGGGCGGCTCCGGCGTCTCCGGCCAGGGGCGCACGTCGACGCGGGCGAGACCCGTCGCCTGCTGCGGCGGGGCGGAGACGAGGAACCGCACGTAGTGACTGCCCGGGCGGGCCGAGCTGAACGTGAAGGTGCCGCCCTGCAGGTCGGTCGTGATGGTCGCCCCGACCACCTCGTCGACGCCGGCGAGGCGGGCCGGCTCGGCCGACGAGCTGCGCACCGCGTCGAGCGGGCGCAGCGTCACCGGCTGGTCGACGTACGTGACGGCGTGCACCGGGTCGATCTGCGGCGGGAGCGAGCCCGCCGGACGCACGTCGACGTCCAGCAGCCCCTCCGTGGTGGACGTGCCGTCGGAGACGAGGAGCGTCACGGTGGTCCGACCCAGCCGGCCCCCGTCCGCGCGGAAGGTCACGGAGCCGTCCTGGCGGAAGCGCACCGATCCCGCGGCCGGGTCGGCGGTCGCGCCCACGAGCACGAGGTCGTCCCCGTCGGGGTCGGCGAAGTCGGCCAGCGCCTGGTGGTCCGTCTGCCCGCCCTGCTCGACCCGCACGGCACCGGTCCGCAGCTGGACCGGCGGCGAGTCGAGCGACCCGTCCCGCACGGTCAGCCTGACGCGTGCCGTCGACGGGGCGGTCGTCCCCTGACCGTCGGTGATCGTGTACGTGAGCTCGGCGGTCCCGGTGGCGTCCGCGGCGACGGCCACCTGGAGCGACCGGCCGCCGTGGATCGCCTCGACCCGGCCGAACTCGGCGGGCAGGGGGTCGTGCTCGGAGACGACGAGGATCCCGCAGTCCGACGAGGAGTCGTTGTCGATGACCGGCAGGATCGTGGTGCGTCCCGGCCGCACGCCGAACTCGTCGTCGGCGGCTGTCGGGGGTGCCGGTTCCGCGGAGCACTCGGTGACGAGGTCCTGGGTCGTGTCGGAGGTCTCCGTCTCCTCCTCGGCCTCGTCCGGTTCCTCCTCCGGCTCGATCTGCGTCCACTCAGGCACTCGCAGGTCGGTGTCCTGCAGCGGCATCCACAGCCGGCCGCGCAGTGTGTCGTTCAGGACGACCACCTGGCGGTTCACCCGGAACGCGAGCACGTCCGCGCTCGACATCTCCTCGAGGTTGCTGACCTCGGCGTCGCCGCCGTCGCACAGCTGCAGGTAGGAGCCGATGGCGGACGCCCAGGCGCCGTGGGCGCACCGGTCCACCCGGACCGGCGCGGCGGGCACACCCGACCCCTCGGTGGGGTGGCTGACGACGGTGCCGCCGTCGAGCGGGACCTCCAGGAGCGCGGTCCGGCTGGCCACGAGGGCGCGCGACGACTCGGGACCGGGCTGCTGCAGGGCGAGCTCGTCACCCTCGACCTCCACCGCACCGGCGAGGGTGCGCACGGTTCCGCCGGACAGGACGACGGGCTCGTCGCCCACGGCGCTCAGCCGGTCGATCTCACCGGCGCCGAGCGTGCCGAGGGGGGTCGTCTGCCGGACGCCGTCGACCACGTCGATCCTGGTCACGGCGCCGTCCTGCGCCGCCACCGCCAGGACCGCACCGCTGCGCGCCACGACCGCCGCTCCCCCGTCGCCCAGCTCGACGTCCGGCGCGTCCGTCGCGATGCGCAGCGAGTCGAGCTCGGCGATCGGCCGGACCCAGGCGTTCCCGTCCGGGTCGACCACGGCGACCACACCGGCCGCCATCGTCACCTCGGCGCCGGGCACCGCGACCTGTGTCGTGAGCGTGACCGAGGCCGGGTCCACGACGGCGACGGAGCCCGGCTCGACCAGGAGGACATCCCCCTCGTCCTGGAGCACGTCGAAGGTGCTGCCCGAGGCCGCGAGGCCGCCGTTGAGCTCCTCCACCTGGGCGTTGTAGCGGCCCAGCTGCAGCTTGCTCGTCGCCGTCAGCCACACGCCGCCGTCGTTCAGGTCCAGGCGCGCGAGCGGGAAGCCCTGGTCGAGCACCGCGAGGACGAGAACGAGCACGGGCACGGTGACGACGGCCGCGGCGGTCGTGGCGCGGTGACGCACCGAGCTCCACATCACGGGGCGCACCCCTGCGCCGGAGCAGCCGAGACCCGGCGGTCGGCACGCACGATCGCCACCTCGACGCAGACCTGCCCCGCCGACGGGTCGGCCGGGACGGTCACGGTGGCCGCCTCGACCAGCGCCAGCTCGGGCTCACCCGTCGCCTGCCGGACGCCCCACAGGTACTGGTCGCCCTGCTGCGGGTCCGGGTTCTCCCAGGTGAACACCACGGACCCGTCCGCCTGGCGGGTGCCCAGCAGGGAGTGCGGCGACGGGACGGCGTCGGTGATCCGCGTGGGCTCGGCGTCCTGGGTGAAGTCGGCCGTCGTCGTGGGCCGGTCCCCCGGCTCGGCCCCGCCCCGGATCGCGGCGGCGCCGATCGCGGCGACCGCGGCCAGCACGATCACGCCCGACACGATGCCCGCGAGCACGCGGGGACGGCCCCGCCCACCGACCTCGTCCTGCTCGTCGACGACCGGCTCCGGCGGCGCGACGAACACCGGCACGGGCCGCGCCGCGTGCGGGGCGACCGACGTCACGCCCCGCAGGCGGGTCGGATCGTCCGCGCCGGCCGGTGCCGGTTCGGCGTCGACGCCCGGCGCCACGCTCACGATGGAGCGCAGGCGGGTCGCGTCCTCACGACCCCCGTCCGGGGACGGCACGGGGACGGCGCGGTCCAGGCCCGCGTCGGGGGCGTCGGTGAGCTCCAGCGGCGTGATGGGCAGGCGGAGGTCGGCCTCGACCTGCTGGAGGGCCCGCGCGACGGCTGCCGCCGAGGCGAAGCGGCGGGCGGGGTGCTTGGCCATCGCCCGCTCGAGGACCTCCTGCAGGCCCGGTGGCACGTCGTCGCGCCCGGTGAGCGGCAGCGGCGCGCGCTCGATGCGAGCGACGAGCTGCTGCGCGGTGTTCTGCCCGCCCGGGATCTCGAACGGGGTCCGTCCGGCGAGCAGCGAGTAGATCGTGGCGGCCAGGGAGTAGACGTCCGAGCGCTCGTCCCCCGAGGGGTGGTCACCGAGCAGCTCGGGCGGCGACCACGGGATCGACATGCCCACCGTGGCGCCCCCGCCGTGACCGGTGGTCGCGGCGATGCCGAAGTCGGTCAGCGCCGGCCACCCGAAGTCGGTGGTGAGCACGTTCGCGGGCTTGATGTCGCGGTGCAGGATCCCTGCGCGGTGGGCGGTCTCCACCGCCGACGCCAGCCGGATGCCGATCCGCAGGGACTCGGCGACGGAGATCCGCTCCTGCCGGTACCGCTCCGCCAGACCGGGCCGGGAGCAGTACTCCATGACCAGGAACGGACGTCCGTCGGCGGCGATGGCCGCGTGGTAGATCGTGACGATCGACGGGTGGTGCGACAGCTGGGCCATGTGGTTGGCCTCCTGCTGGAACCGCCGGCGCACCTCGTCGTCCAGGCTGCCCGCCAGCAGCACCTTGACCGCGACCTCACGGCGCGGAAGCTCCTGCTGGTACAGGAAGACGTCGGCGAAACCGCCCAGGCCGAGGACACGGAGGAACTCGTACCCCGGCAGCCGGGGCGGCGTCGATGCTTCGCGACGTGCGGTCACGAACCCCGCTCCACCGAGAACGTCACCCCGTCACCGAGGTCGACCACCTCGTCGGCACCGACGACGCTCGGCTCGCCCGGGTGCAGCCGCCGGGCGCCCTCGCCGGCACGCGCCACGTGGATGCCGTTGGTGGAGTCGAGGTCCGTCACCACGACGTGCTCGCCGTCCACGCGCACCTCGGCGTGCGTGCGGGAGATGTCCTGCTGCGGGCTCGGCACGGTGATCAGCCGCGGCAGCTCCCGGTTGGTGACCCGGGCGACCTGGGGCGCGCGGCCCAGGAGCACGGCCCGGTCGAGCGGCACGACGAGCCCGGTGGACAGGACCAGCCGCGCGGGGCTGCTGTCCCGCGCCGGTACCCGGAACGGCCCGGGCACCTCGTCCGCGGCCCAGGACGGCAGCTGGTCGCGGATCTCCGCCAGGTCGGTCGACAAGATCGTCAGACCGTCGTGGTCGTCCAGCGACGCGCCGCCCACCGGCACCGGGCTCGTGCCCGCGGGCGGGGTCAGGAACGACTCGGCGACCGCCACGACGCCCGTCGGGTCCTCGAGCCGGTCGCGGCGGTCGCGGTCGTCGACGTCGTCGTCGCGGCCCGGCCGGTCGGCAGCCACGGGAACGAGCTCGACCTCGGTCGGCTCGTCCCACGTCACCGAGTCGAACGTCGCCGACGAGTGCGCCGCGGCCTCGAGGTCGACGGCCGCAGCCGGCGACGCGGCGGGCTGGACCGGCCACGCGGGCAGCACGACCGGCTCGGCCCGGAACACGGCCGGGACCTCACGCTGGCTCTCGCCCTGGGCCTCGTCGTGGCTCGCGTCCGGGCCCTCGTCGTGGCTCTCGCCCGGGCCCTCGTCGTGGCTCTCGCCCGGGCCCTCGTCGTGGCTCTCGCCCTGGGCCTCGTCCTCGGTCGCGCCCCGGGTCTCGTCCTGCGTCTCGTCCTGCGTCTCGGCCTGCTTCTCGGCCTGGGGCGCGTCGACCTGCTCGCCGGCGTCGGCGACTGGCATCTCGGGCTCGTGGGCCGTGACCTGGGGGGCCGGCGTCTGCACCGCGACGGGGGCTGTCGCGACCGCGGCGGCGGCCGGTCCTGCGACGCCGTCCCCGCCGTCGCGCACGCTCAACCCCACGCGGACGCGCGAGGCGCTCGCGATCCCGTCGACGAGCGGCAGGCTGCCGCCGCCGAGGTCCGCGCCACCCACCTGCACGACCACGTCGGACACACCGTCGAGCACGCGCTCGGTCCAGGTGCTCACCTCGCCCGACCGCCACACGTCCGACCGGCCGCCCACCTCGACGACGACCTCGACGTCGCCGCGCAGGGCGGCGTGCACGCGCTGACCCTCGACGGACACCACGGCGAACGGGGGCAGACCACCGAACCCGTCGCGCGCGAGCAGCGCCAGGGCCGCGAACACGCCCTCCCCGGCGTCCTGCCACAGCGCACGGACGGTCGACTCGGCTGCAGCCGGTCCGAGCAGCGCCACGAAGCCGGGCCGGACGACCGCGGTCCACTCGCCGGCGGAGTACTCGGGCACGCTCATGACGGGAGCTCCTCGATCGATGGAGACGGGTTGGGTACGCGCGGAGCGGGTGGGACCCGCCGGATGGGCTCCGTACCGGTGCCCGGACGGGAGCGACGCGGGACGGTGACACCGTTGAGCATCTCGTCCCACACGTGCGGACCCAGCTCGGCACCCGTGCGCGGCACGGTGATGTGCACGTCGTCGTGGGCACCGGCAGCGGTGGCGACATCGACGACGACCGCGCTCACGTTGTCCCGGGCGCCGTGCTCGAGGGCGAGCCGGACGAGGTGCGTCGCGGCGTCCTGCGGGTCGCCCGTCTCGGCCAGGACACGCGCCAGGGCCTCGTCGCCGAGCTCGCGGGTCAACCCGTCGGTGCAGATCAGCAGGCGGTCGTTCAGACCGGCGGGCAACAGCCAGTACTCGGGCTCCGGCGCGTCCCCGGTGCCGAGCGCGCGGGTCAGGACGTGCCGCTCCGGGTGCGTCGTCGCCTCGGTCCGGTCGATCTCACCGAGGTCGAGCAGCTCCTGCACCACCGAGTGGTCGACGCTCACCTGGACGAGCTCGTCACCGGACCAGAGGTACACCCGGGAGTCACCGACGTTGAAGACGAGCCAGTAGGAGCCGCCGTCGTGCTCGGTCACGGCGACACCGGCCACGGTCGTACCGCCCTGGCGTCCGCCGGTGAACTCCGAGCGGATCCGCGCGGCCGTCCGGTCGAAGCACGCGTGCACGTCGTCCGCGGTGGCCGCGGCCTGACCGGCGAGCTGCGCGAACTCCTCGACGGCGATCCGGCTGGCGAGGTCGCCCGCGTCGTGGCCGCCCATGCCGTCGGCCACGAGGAACACGGGCGGGTACGCGAGCAGCGCATCCTCGTTGACCTCGCGCACGAGGCCCCGATCGGTGGCCGAACCCCACGACGTGCGCACGCGACCCCCTCGTCCACAGAACGGTCCTGACGGTCCGTTCAGTTCATCGGCGCACATCGTGCCGTACGTGAGCGCCTGGTACACAACGCGACCGCTGCCGAGGTCAGATCCCGAGCTGGAAGATCCCCCAGTAGGCCAGGACCACGAGCAGCACGACGGAGCCTACGACGCCGGCCCACAGCACGGCGGTCCGCACGATCCCGGGGAAGGGGGTGCCGCCGGCGAGGCGCACCCGGCGGCAGCGGCGCAGCAGCAGGAGGCCGGCCACGACCACCGCGATGCCCAGGACGCGCACGGCGATCCAGCCGCCCTGGACGACGAGGTCGTCACGCTGGTAGTCGAGGGCCAGCCGCGCCACCGCGACGATGTACCAGACCAGGCACACGACGGTGCCGATCGCGCCCACGCCCAGGGCGAGCAGCCGCGGCAGGACCCCCGGCGCGAACCGTGGCCCCTCGAGCGCCGCTGCCCCGCGCTGGCGCCGGACCCGGTCCCTGGCCTCCTCCACGCCTCGCGCCATGAGCAGCGCCAGCGGGCCGAGCAGGATGAGCCCCACCGCCGCCACCACGAGCGCCACGACGACGTTGCCGTCGCCGAACCACCGGGGCTCCGGCACGGGCGCCGCCATGTACGTCTGCACGGGCTGCGCGCCGGCGATGCGGGGCGCGGCGTCCCCTGTGGCGGGCAGGCCGCGCACCCAGCCGGCCAGGTCGTCCAGGAACACGGGATCCACCTCGCCGTGCACGCGGATGCCGTGGTTGGCGTCCTCGTAGTAGCGGACGGTGACGTCGTGGTTCCCGCCGACGGCCGTGTCCCGCAGCACCAGCTCCGCGCCCTGGATCACGGGCATCGACGCGTCACCCGTGCCGTAGACCACGAGCACGGGCTGGTGCATCTCGCGCTGGTACGGGGTGACGTCGAAGTCGGCGTACTCGAAGCCGCCGCCGGGCACCGACATGCCGACGGCGCGTGGGATCGCGCGGAACACCCCGCCGGGCACCCCGGTGTTGCGCAGGTAGGAGTCGACCGCGAAGGCGGCCTGCTCGCGGGGGGGCACCACGGGCGAGGACACCAGCACGACGAACGCGATCGACCGGTCCTTCGCGGCCATGACCGGTGCGATCCAGCCACCCTCGCTCTCCGCGTAGAGCCCCACCTGCTCCGGGTCGACACCCGGGTGGGCCTGCAGGACCTCGACCGAGGCGTCGTAGTCCGCCGCCATCTGCACGTAGTCGCGGTGCCGGGTGGTGTAGGTGTCGAGGCGCTTGTTCGGCACCATCGCGACGACCCCCGAGGAGGCCAGTGCGCGCGCCTGGGCGATGAACGCGGTGTCGTAGCGGCCGGTGCCCGCACCGTGCACGAAGACCACGCCGCGCTTCGGCCCGTCGAGGCCGACGGGCTCGCTGATCTGGGCCTCCACGGTCGCGCCGTCGAGTTCCACCGTGACGATCGAGGTGCGCACGTCGTACGTAGGGACCGGCTCCGCACCGCCGATCGCCGTCGACGACGACTCGACGACGAGCGGGTCGACCAGCGGGACCGGGTCCCACTGGGGTCCCATCACGGCACCGAGGATCGCGAGGACCACGACGCCCAGCGCCGTGCTCGCCACCAGCCGGTAGGCGCCGCCGCGCCCGTCCTCGGTCGTCACCGTCTGCCCGGCCGGGTCCCGTTCGCCTGCCCTCAGCATCCTCAGAAGCCCAGCTTGCCGAGCTGCTTGGGGTCCCGCTGCCAGTCCTTGGCCACCTTGACGTGCAGGTCGAGGTACACGCGAGCGCCCAGGAGCGCCTCGATCTCACGGCGCGCCTGGCTGCCGACGTCGCGCAGCCGCGCGCCGCCCTTGCCGATGATGATGGCCTTCTGGCTGTCCCGCTCGACGAACAGGTTCACCCGGACGTCGAGCATGGGCACGCCGTTCGCGGCCGGCTCGTCGCGCGCCACGATCTCGTCGACCACCACCGCGAGCGAGTGCGGGAGCTCGTCGCGCACCCCCTCCAGCGCGGCCTCGCGCACCAGCTCCGCGACCATGACGGCCTCGGGCTCGTCGGTGAGCTCGCCGTCGGCGTACAGCGGCGTGCCCTCCGGCAGGTGCCCGATCAGCACGTCCTCGAGCACGTCGACGTTGTACCCGGACGTCGCCGAGACCGGCACGATGTCGGTCCAGTCCCCCAGCGCCTGCACCGCCATGAGGTGCTCGGCGAGCTTGCCCTTGCCCACGAGGTCGGCCTTGGTCACGACGGCGACCACCGGGGTGCCGCGCCCGTCGCGGGCGAGCTCGGTCATCTGCTCGGCGATGAACCGGTCACCGGGCCCCACCCGCTGATCGGCGGGCAGGCAGAAGCCGACCACGTCGACCTCGGTGAGCGTGTCCTTGACGAGGGCGTTGAGCCGCTCCCCGAGCAGCGTGCGCGGCCGGTGCAGACCGGGGGTGTCGACCAGGATCAGCTGCGCGTCGGGCCGGTGCACGATCCCCCGGACGGTGTGCCGGGTGGTCTGCGGACGCCCGGACGTGATGGCGACCTTCTGGCCCACGAGGGCGTTGGTCAGCGTGGACTTGCCGGCGTTGGGTCGGCCCACGAAGCAGGCGAATCCGGAGTGGAAGGTCATCGGGTGGCTCCGTGGTTGTCGGTCGGGGCGCGGCCCGGGGTGGTGGTGTCCGTGGGTCGGTCGGTGCTGTCGACCATGCTGACGAGCACGGTGGCGAGCTGGCGGCGTCGGCCCTCGGCCCGGTCTGCGACGAGGTGCAGCCCGTGGATGTCGCCGGCCGAGCCCGGCAGCGGCACCTTGCCGAGCGCCTTGGCCAGCAACCCGCCGACCGTGTCGACGTCCTCGTCCTCCACGTCGAGGTCGAACAGCTCGCCGAGCTCGTCGCGACCGAGGCGTGCGGGAACCCGGTACACGCCGTCACCGAGGTCCTCGACCACGGGCGCGGTCCGGTCGTGCTCGTCCGTGAGCTCGCCGACGATCTCCTCGAGCGCGTCCTCGATGGTCACCAGACCGGCGATCCCGCCGTACTCGTCGACCACCATCGCCATGTGCGAGGACCCGCTCTGCAGCTCGCGCAGCAGCTCGTCGACCGGCTTGGACTCCGGCACGAACACCGCGGGCCGCGCCAGGGAGGAGGCCGGTGCGTCGAGCATGGCTTCCTGCGTCCGGCGGTCCGACGGCCCCGCCGGGGCGATCGGCAGCCGCCCGACCACGTCCTTGAGGTAGAGGACGCCGCGCAGGTCGTCCACCGAGTCCCCGACCAGGGGGATCCGGGAGAACCCCGAGCGCAGCAGCAGGGCGAGCGCCTTGCGCAGCGGCGTGCTCTCCGGGGCGGTCACCATGTCCGTGCGCGGCACCATGACCTCGCGGGTGAGCGTCTCGCCCAGCTCGAGGACGGAGCGGAACATCTCGCGCTCCTCGTCCTCGATGACGTCCGACTCGCTCACGCGCTGGACCATGTCCCGCAGCTCGTCCTCGTCCTCGGCCGCCGACCCGGCGCCGGGGTGGCTGGCCGCACCGAGCCGGCCCGCGACCGCGTTGACGGCCGCCAGGAGCCGCGACAGGCGCGTCAGGACGGCGACGGGGTGCCGCCTGCCGATCGTGCGCGGGCTCGCGCGCACCAGCAGGAACGCCACCAGGGCGCACACCGCCACCGAGACCAGGAGCACGGCCCACCACGCCAGGCCCGTGGCGACCACGACGAGCGCGATGCAGACGGTGCCCGTCATCTCGGCGAGCAGCCGCACGAACGCGGCGGCTGCGGCGACCCGTGCGGGGTGCTCGGTCAGCCGGCGCACCCGCTCGGCGGACGGGGACCGCTCGGCGAACAGCTCGGTCACGGCGGCGCGCGAGACGCGCACGACCGCCACCTCGCCCGCCGACAGCGCCGCGGCGGACGAGATGCCGATCACGGCGACCAGGACGAGGAGGGCGACGGGGACGTCCGTCATCGGGCCGCCAGGAACGTCAGCAACAGCTGACGCTGGAGGGCGAACATCTCCTTCTCCTCCTCCGGCTCCGCGTGGTCGTACCCGAGCAGGTGCAGGATCCCGTGGGTGGTCAGGAGCAGGAGCTCCTCGGCGGTCGAGTGCCCGGCGGCGCGGGCCTGCTGCGCGGCGACCTCGGGGCACAGCACGACGTCACCGAGCAGGCCCGCCGGCGTGGGGTCGCCCTCGCGGCCGGGCCGCAGCTCGTCCATGGGGAACGACAGCACGTCGGTCGGCCCGGGCTCATCCATCCACTTCACGTGCAGGTCGGTCATCACGTCGGTCCCGACGAGCAGGATCGAGACGTCCGTCTGCGGGTGCACGTGCATCGCGTCCAGCACGTAGCGCGCGAGCGCGGCGAACTCCGCCTCGTCGACGTCGTACCCGGACTCGTTGTTGACCTCGACGCTCACGGCCGCCTCAGCTCCTGTCCCAGCGCGCGTACGCGTCGATGATGTCGCTGACCAGGCGGTGCCTGACGACGTCGGAGGACGTCAGGCGGCAGAAGGCCACGTCGTCCACCCCGTGCAGGATCTGCTCGACCACGCGCAGACCGGACGCCTGTGACGCCGGGAGGTCGACCTGGGTGATGTCACCCGTCACGACGACCTTGGAGCCGAAGCCGAGCCGGGTGAGGAACATCTTCATCTGCTCGACGGAGGTGTTCTGCGCCTCGTCGAGGATGATGAAGGCGTCGTTCAGGGTGCGCCCACGCATGTACGCCAGCGGCGCCACCTCGATGGTCCCCGCCTCCATGAGCCGCGGGATGGACTCGGCGTCCACCATGTCGTGCAGCGCGTCGTACAGGGGGCGCAGGTACGGGTCGATCTTGTCGGAGAGGTTGCCGGGCAGGAACCCGAGCCGCTCCCCCGCCTCGACCGCCGGCCGGGTGAGCACGATGCGGTGCACCTTGCGGTCCTGCAGCGCCTGCACGGCCTTGGCCATCGCCAGGTAGGTCTTCCCGGTTCCGGCAGGCCCGATGCCGAACGTGACCGTGTGGCGGTCGATCGCGTCGACGTAGTCCTTCTGGCCCGAGGTCTTGGCGCGGATCGTCCGGCCACGACCCGTGAGGATATTGAACGACAGGACGTCCGCCGGGCGGGCGCTCGAGGCCGCCGTGAGCATCGCCACGGAGCGGGTCACCACGTCGGGGGTCAGCGGGGTGCCGCCGGCCGCCATCTCGACGAGCTCGTCGATGAGCCGGGACACGAGGGCGACGTCGCCGACCGGGCCGGAGAGGGTGACCTCGTTGCCACGGACGTGGATGTCGACACCGGTGAACCCGGACTCGATGGTCCGCAGCACCTCGTCCCGCAGGCCGAGCAGCTCGACCATCGAGACCTCGGACGGGACGCTGATCCGGTGCTCGACGCGCGCGGGCGCGCCGGAGGCGCGGGCGTCTGATGTGAACTCGGTCATGTGCTCGGCGTGCGCCGTGCGCTCCTTAGGTCGGTGCAGGTTGCATGCAGGTGCGTGCGGATCGGTGCCGCGGGTGCGACGGTCGCCAGTCTACGAGGAGGCACCCACAGGATTCCCCCACTGCGGCGGTTCAGCTCCAGCGACCGAGTCGCTCCGCCAGGAGGGCGAGCGCCACGGGTCCGGCGGTGGACGTGCGCATCACGTGCGGGCCGAGGCGCACGGCTCGTGCCCCCGCCTCGACCAGGCGACCGAGCTCACCGTCGCCGATGCCGCCCTCCGGCCCCACGACGACGAGGCACTCGCCCGACTCCGGCAGCGGGGCCGACGCGAGGGACTGCGTCGCGGCCTCGTGCAGGACGAGAGCCGCGCCGCCGCCGTCCGCGACGGCGCGGACGCGCTCGACCAGCCCGCGCGAGTCGAGCGCGGTCTCGACCTCGGGCACCCGTGCCCGCCGCGACTGCTTGGTGGCCGCCCGCACGGTGCCCAGCCAGCGGGCACGGCTCTTGGCCGCCCGGTCCCCGCGCCACACCACGATCGAGCGCTCGGCCTGCCAGGGGACGACCGCGTCGACACCCACCTCGGTCGCGGCCTCGATCGCCAGCTCGTCGCGGTCGCCCTTGGCGAGCGCCTGCACGAGCACGAGCACCACCGCGGGACGCTCCTCGACGACCCGCTGCTGCACGTGCACCAGCACGCCGTCACCGCTCACCGCGCCCACCACCCCGCGCAGGCGCACCCCCGCGCCGTCCACGACGTCGACCCGCTCCCCGGGGCCGCGCCGCTGCACGACGCCGGCGTGCCGTCCCTCGGCCCCCTCGAGCAGGTAGGTGCCACCGTCGGTGACCGCGTCGAGCGTGCCGGGGTCGGCCAGGAAGACGGGCGCGCTCATGCCGCGCCCGGCGCCGGCACGCTCACCGGCCGGAGAGCTTGTCGCGCAGCTTGGCGAACACGCCGGAGCTGGAGGCCGCGAGCCGGGACTCGGGGCGCTCCTCGCCGCGCAGCGCCGCGAGCCGTCGCAGCAGCTCGGCCTGCTCCTCGTCCAGCGCCGTCGGGACGTGCACCTCGACGTGGACGTGCAGGTCGCCGCGGCCGGGGGCGTGCAGGTGACCGACGCCCAGGCCCTTGATCGACACGATCTGGGACGGCTGGGTACCGGGACGCAGGTCGACGTCGCGCGGACCGTCCAGCGTGTCGAGCGTGAGCACCGTGCCCAGGGCGGCGGCGGTCATCGGCACCTCGAGCGTGGCGTGCAGGTCGTCACCGCGGCGCACGAAGGTGTCGTGCTTGCGCTCGCGCACCTCGAGGTAGACGTCGCCCGCGGGACCGCCGGCGGGACCGACCTCGCCCTGGCCGGTGAGCTTGATCCGCGTGCCCGTGTCCACGCCGGCCGGGACGTCGACGCTGAGCGTCCGGCGCGAGCGCACGCGGCCCTCGCCCGAGCACTCGGTGCACGGCTCGGGGATGACCGTGCCGAACCCGTGGCACGCCGCGCAGGGCTGCGTCGTCATGACCTGACCGAGGAACGACCGGGCCACCCGCTGGACCGAGCCGCGCCCGCCGCAGACCTCGCAGGTCCGGGGCGAGGTGCCGGGCCGGCAGCATGAGCCGTTGCACGTCGGGCACAGCACGGCCGTGTCGACGGGCACGTCCTTGTGCACACCGAAGGTGACGTCCGCGAGGTCCAGGTCGAGCCGCACGAGGGCGTCCTGACCGCGCCGGGCGCGCGGGATCGGGCCACGCTGCGCGGCGGCGCCGGTGGCGGCACCGAAGAACGTCTCGAAGATGTCCTGGAAGCCGAACCCGCCGCCCATGCCGCCCCCGGGGGACGACGGGTCGCCGCCCAGGTCGTACGCGCGGCGCTTCTCGGGGTTGCCGAGCACGTCGTAGGCGCGCGAGACGTCCTTGAACCTGTCGTCGGAGCCGGCGTCCGTGCCCGCCACGTCGGGGTGGTGCTCGCGCGCGAGCTTGCGGTACGCCTTCTTGATCTGCTCCGGCGTCGCGTCACGCGGCACACCGAGGATCTCGTAGTAGTCGGTCACAGGAGGGTCTGCTCGCTTCCAGCGTTCGTCGTCGGGTGTGTCGCTGCGGGGGTCTCTGCAGGGGTCTCGGTCGGGGTCGTCGCGGGGGTCGTCGGGCCTGTCACTGGGCGAGGATGCGGGTCAGGTACCTGGCCACCGCCCGCACCGCGGACATCGTGCCGGGGTAGTCCATCCGCAGCGGCCCGATGGAGCCGATGCGCGCGACCGAGCCACCACCCTCGTCGCCGTAGCCGGTGGTGACGAAGCTCGTCTCGACCAGCCCCTCGTGCTGCGTCTCCCGGCCGATCCGCACCGCCACGGCCGCGGAGTCCTCGGCCATCTCCGAGAGCAGGCGCAGGAGCACCACCTGCTCCTCGAGCGCCTCCAGGACCGGCCCGATGGCGCGGACGTCGGAGCTGCCTGCGCGCGCGAGGTTGGCGGTCCCCGCCAGCACGACACGCTCCTCGCTCTCCTGGGCCAGCGTCTCCTCGACGACGCCCACGGCCGCGTGCACCAGCGGGTGGTCGTCCGGCGCGAAGGCCTCGGTCAGCTCGCTCAGCACGACGGGCAGCTCGGACAGACGGCGCCCCGCCGCGCTGACGTTGAGCCGGGTCCGCAGGCGCGCGACGACCGACTCGTCGAGGTCCGAGACGAGCTCGAGGGTGCGCTGCTCCACGCGGCCGGTGTCGGTGATGATGACCACCAGCAGGTGACGCGCGCCCACCGGCACCAGCTCCACGTGCCGCAGCGCCGAGCGCCGCAGCGACGGGTACTGCACGACGGCGACCTGCTGCGTGAGCTGGGCGATGAGCCGCACCGCACGGTCCACGACGTCGTCGAGGTCCTGCGCGCTCTCCAGGAACGCGCCGATCGCCCGGCGCTCCGGGCTCGACAGCGGCTTGATGGTCGAGAGCCGGTCGACGAACAGGCGGTAGCCCTTGTCGGTCGGGACCCGGCCTGCGGAGGTGTGCGGCTGGGCGATGTACCCGCCCTCCTCGAGCGCCGCCATGTCGTTGCGGATGGTCGCGGGCGACACCCCGAGCGAGTGCCGCTCGACGAGGGCGCGCGAGCCCACCGGTTCCTTGGTCGCGACGTAGTCCTCGACGATCGCGCGCAGCACGTCCAGCCGCCTGTCCTCGCTCATGCCGCCTCCTTCGCCCGATCTCGTGGGTAGCACTCGTGCTCGTCGAGTGCCAATCCTACGCCGCGCACCCGACACCCACGGGGCGTCCGCCGCGTGCCTCGACCGTCACGCCGGCACGGACCTCTAGGCTGCCCGGGTGAACGAGGACCGCTACGGCTCGGACGTGCTCGGGGGCTCCGGGCAGACGCACCACCGGCCTGCCCGCACCAGTCGCCCGCAGGCCGCCGAGACCGGCCTCGTCGTCGAGGAGGTCACCACCGGGTGGGTCGGTGCGGTGGTCCGGGTGGAGAAGTCCGGCGGCCAGCACGTGGTCGTGCTCGAGGACCGCCGCGGCCGCACGCGCACGTTCCCGCTCGGTCGCGGCTTCTGGGTCGACGGCGAGCCCGTCGCGCTGACCGCACCCGTGCGAGCCTCCGCGCCGGCCCGCCCCACCCGCACGGCGTCCGGCTCGGTGGCGGTGCACGACGCCCGCGCCCGCGTCGCCCGGGGCAGCCGGATCTGGGTCGAGGGCAAGCACGACGCCGAGCTCGTGGAGAAGGTCTGGGGTGACGACCTGCGGCTCGAGGGGGTCGTGGTCGAGCTGCTGGACGGCGTCGACAACCTCGCGGCGGCGCTGCGCGACTTCGCACCCGGGCCCGGTCGCCGCGTCGGCGTCCTCGTCGACCACCTGGTCCCCGGGTCCAAGGAGACCCGGATCGCCGACGAGGCCGTCCGCGGGATGCCCGCCGGCTCGGTGCTCGTGCTCGGGCACCCGTACGTCGACGTCTGGCAGGCGGTGCGTCCCGAGCGCGTCGGCCTGGATGCCTGGCCGGTCATCGAGCGCGGCACGGAGTGGAAGCGGGGCATCCTGCGCGAGCTCGGCTGGCCGGCCGACGAGCAGGCGGACGTGGCGCGCGCGTGGCAGCGGATCCTGCGCTCCGTGCGCAGCTACGCCGACCTGGAGCCCAGCCTGCTCGGCCGCGTCGAGGAGCTCATCGACTTCGTCACCGCATGACGGTGCCCGGCCGCCGAGGCGGACCGGGCACCGTCCGGACGTCGCCCGTCGGTCGGGCTGGTGCGACGTCCGTCAGGCGGAGATCGGGTCGCCCAGGAGCCGCTTGAACAGGAACGCGGTCGCCACGAGCACGACGGGGAGCGCCACCAAGAGGCCGACGCCGCACACGATCGCACCGGCGAAGACGACGACCACGGACAACAGGTAGAACAGGATCGTCGTCGACAGGTTCGCCACGATGAGCTGGTAGCTCGCCTTGATCGCGTCGACCGGGCTCAGGTGCTTGTCGATCACGAACCAGAAGGTGAACAGCAGCAGGAAGCCGGCCACGAACGAGAGCAGCTGGCCGAAGAACGGCACGAGGTTGAGCACGATGTTGATCGCGGCCAGCAGCAGCGCGGTCAGCAGGACGGGACCCGGGTCCGGGAACTTGAAGAAGTCGCCGAACGAGATCCGCCGGCCGTCCGTCACGTCGAGCGCCGCCCGGATGAACGCCGCCTGGACCAGGTAGCCGATCAGGAACGCCGCCGCCGAGACGACGAACGCGCCCAGCGACGCGACGATGCTGAGGGTGGGTCGCATGCCGCGACCGTCCGGGTCGAGCAGGGCACCGAAGCCGCCGAAGATCAGCGAGAGGACCACCAGCACGATCGCGGCCCCGACCAGCCACACCAGCGCGGCGCCGACGAAGATGCCGCCGAACTGCGTGAACTTCTTCCAGCCGTAGGAGAACGACTCCCCGATGGGCGACGGCGGCACGGCTTGGCCGTAGCCGGCCGCCGGTGGCGGGAACGCCCCGGGCTCGGCGTAGCCGGGCGGGTACCCGGCGGCCGACGGCTGCCCGTACGGCGGCGAGCCTGCGGGCGGCTGCCCGTACGGAGGCTGGCCGTACGGCGGGGAGCCGGCCGGCGGCTGGCCGTAGGGCGAACCGGTCGACGGCTGCCCGTACGGCGGTGCCGGCGGCGCCTGAGGTGTCGGCGGCGCCTGAGGTGTCGGCGGCGCCTGAGGTGTCGGCGGTGCCTGAGGTGTCGGCGGCGCCGAAGGCGCGACGGGGGGTGCGGGAGACGGGGCGACCGGTGGCGCCGCCGGCTCGACCGGCGGGGTAGGCGGTGTGGAGGGTGTGTCCGGGCTTGAGCCCGGGGCGGGTTCCGGTGCGTCCGGCTCGGTCGGACGGGACGGTGCCGGCGACCCCGTCCCCGGGTCGGCGGGGCCGGTCGGGTCCGGCTGGGCCGGGTGGTCGTCGTCGCGCGGCGCAGTGCCGCCCGGGTTCTCGCTCATGCGTGGCCTCCCTGGTCACAGGGCGGTCGTCGCCCTCTGCCAGGGAACCCGCGGCGGACCTGGCGTGTCAAGGAACGCGGCCGCTGGTCGCCCCTCGGCGGCTGCGTCCCGTCGGCACGCGCTGGCCAGGCGCCCTCGGTAGGCTGCGCGTGCCGTGAGCGCACGGCCGACCCGAGGAGCGACGACCCATGTCCTACGACGACCACCGCCCTGCCTCGAGCGGCGCGGACCAGGCCCGCACCTGGGCGATGCTGGCGCACCTCGGAGGGATCCTGGCGTACTTCTGGATCGGCTGGCTTCCCGCGCTCGTCGTCTGGTTGGTCAACCGCGAGAAGAGCACCCTCGCCGTCGCCGAGGCCCGCGTCGCACTCAACTTCCAGCTCACGGTCCTCATCGGGCTCGTCGTGTGCACCATCCTGCGCTCCGTGCCCGTGCTGGGTGTGATCGGCCGGATCGGGTTCATCGCGATCAGCATCGCGAGCCTGGTGCTGAGCGTCGTGGCGGCGCTCGCCGTCCAGCGCGGTGGCACCTACCGCTACCCGTACAGCATCGAGCTGGTCCGATGACCGCACCCTGGACCGGTCCCGTCTACGGGCCACCCCCGCTGCGACCCGACGAGGAGCGCAACTGGGCGATGCTGGCCCACCTGCTGGCGCTGCTGGGCGGCTGGGTGGCCCCGCTGGTGATCCTGCTCGCGTTCCGCGGACGCGGACGCTATGTGGAGGACCAGGCCAAGGAGTCGCTGAACTTCCAGCTCACGCTGCTGCTGGCCGTCGTCGCGGTGGTGGCCGTCACCCTCGCGACCTTCGGCCTGGCCGCCCTGGTGCTCGTGCCGGTCCTCGGGCTCGTCCAGCTGGTGTTCCCGATCCTCGGAGGGGTCGCCGCCTCGCGGTTCGAGTGGTACCGGTACCCGGTCAGCCTCCGCATGGTGAGCTGACCGGCGGACCTAGCGGTCGCGGCCCGTGTGCGTCGCGGCCCGCACGAGGACGAGCGCCAGGGCGAGCAGGACGATGTTCTGCCCGTACCCGCCCGACGGGCGGGGCGTCATCTCGGTGACCGACGCGAAGCCGACCAGCGCCCGCGCGACGACGGCCGCGCCGCCGACGGCCGCCACCCGCCTCGGGTCCCAGGCGGCCGACCGCGACCAGTGCACGACCACGGCGCCCGCCACCCCGAGGACGCCCACGCCGACGGCGACGCCGAACCAGGTCGGCGGCACGAGGACGTACCCGACGGCCGCGGTGAGCACGAGGCAGAGCACCGCCACCGGTGGCGGCACCCGTGCTCCCGTCGGCGTCGGCAGGGTCCGGCGGCCGAACGTGAACGCGGCCCCGACCAGGACGCCGACGACCAGCAGCGCGCCGACCAGCTGCGCGGCCGAAGCCCGGTCGCTGCCCGCGCTCCTGACGTCGGACCAGACGAGCGCGGCAGCGGCGGCGTACAGCACCGTCGCAGCGACCAGCCCGGGGGCTCGAAGCCACGAGCGCCGCGGTCCGGGCCGGTCGAGGCCCTCGACCAGCGCGATCGGCGCCGCGAAGCTCCAGACGGCGTGTCCGACGAGGAAGTTCAGCGCCGTCGCGGCGCTCAGCCCGAGCGGAGCGACGAACGTGGGACGCAGCTGCTCGGCCCAGTCGTCGTAGCCGGCGTAGGTGGTGGCGAACAGGGACTGGTCGACGACGCCGGCCTGCAGGGTCCCGGCCGCGGCCGCCAGCGCCAGGATCCCGGTCCAGTGCAGGCGCGCACGTGCGGCGATCTCCCGGATCAGCAGGGCGGGGGCCCCGTACAGCGGCGCCAGCACGAGCAGGCCGACGAGCAGCGCCGCGGGGTCCCCGGTGCTCGCCGGGTCGTAGGCCTGCAGGTACTCCGCGCACACGGGCGCGGTGACCAGCAGCACGAACGCCAGGATCCGGGGCCGCGCGCGCGACGCGGGCGCGGGCGGCGAGGCGGGGTCCATGAACGGCATCGTCGCGGCCGACGGCTCGCTGCAACACCCCCGTCGGACGGAGACCGGCCTACCTCAGGGTGGAGGTGCCCCGAGGACTCGTCAGCCGGCCAGGTCCCGGACCACCGCGTCCGCGAGCAGCCGACCGCGGCGGGTCAGCACGACGCGCCCGCCGATCGCCGCGCGGCCGTCCACCAGCTCGTCGGCGACGAGTCCGGCCACCGCCGGGCGCGCCCGCACCGGGAGGTCGTCGAGCGCCAGGCCCCCGGCCAGGCGCAGGCCGAGCATCAGCCGCTCGAGCACAGCCCCCTCGCCGCTGACCGTCTCCCGCCCGGCCGCCGGGCTCAGCCCCCGGTCGAGCCGGTCGGCGTACGCGCGCGGGTGCTTGACGTTCCACCAGCGCACGCCGCCCACGTGGCTGTGCGCCCCGGGACCGACGCCCCACCAGTCGTCGCCGCGCCAGTACGCGAGGTTGTGCCGGCAGGCGTCCGCGGGCGTCCGCGCCCAGTTGCTGACCTCGTACCAGTGCAGGCCGGCCGCCTCGAACAGGTCGTCCGCCAGCTCGTACTTGGCCGCCTGGTCGTCGCCGTCCGGCAGCTCGAGCTCGCCGCGGCGCACCTGCACGGCCATCCGGGTGCCGGGCTCGACCACGAGCGCGTAGGCGGACACGTGGTCGACGCCCGTCGCGAGCGCCGCCTCGACGCTGGTGCGCCAGTCGTCGAGCGACTCCCCCGGCGTGCCGTAGATGAGGTCCAGCGAGACCGCCAGCCCCGCCTCGCGCGCCCAGCGCACGACGTCGGGGATCCGTCGGGGGTCGTGGGTGCGGTCCAGGGTCGCCAGGACGTGCGGGACGGCCGACTGCATGCCGAAGGAGACGCGGGTGAAGCCGGCGTCGGCCAACGCCTGCAGCGACTGCGGCGTGACCGAGTCGGGGTTGGCCTCGGTGGTCACCTCGACGTCGTCGGCGAAGCCCCACGCGTCCCGGACCCCGCCGAGCATCCGCGCCAGGTCGGGCACCGACAGCACGGTGGGGGTGCCGCCGCCGACGAAGACCGTGCTCACCGGCCGCCTCGGCAGGTCCGCGAGGACGTCGGCCGCCAGGGCGATCTCCCGCAGCGCGGTGTCCGCGTAGGCGTGCTGGTTCGCCCCGCCGCCCAGCTCGGTCGCGGTGTAGGTGTTGAAGTCGCAGTACCCGCAGCGCACCCGGCAGAACGGCACGTGCAGGTAGACGCCGAACGCCCGCTCGGCGACGCCCGCGCGCACCGAGCCTGGCAGGCGGCCGTCGTCGGGAGCGGCGTCGCCGTCGGGCAGGGCTGCCATGCTCAGGTCACTTCTTCTTCGCGTCCTTGCCGCCGGCCGACCCCGCGGGCTCGCTGGAGAGCGCGGCGATGAAGGCCTCCTGCGGCACGTCGACCCGGCCGATCGTCTTCATGCGCTTCTTGCCCTCCTTCTGCTTCTCCAGCAGCTTGCGCTTACGCGTGATGTCGCCGCCGTAGCACTTGGCCAGGACGTCCTTGCGGATGGCCCGGATGGTCTCGCGGGCGATGATCCGGGCGCCGATGGCCGCCTGGATCGGCACCTCGAACTGCTGGCGCGGGATGAGCTCCTTGAGCTTGGCGGTCATCATGACGCCGTACGCGTAGGCCTTGTCGCGGTGCACGATCGCGCTGAACGCGTCGACCGTCTCGCCCTGCAGCAGGATGTCGACCTTCACCAGGTCCGCGACCTGGTCACCGACGCGCTCGTAGTCGAGGCTCGCGTACCCGCGGGTCTTGGACTTCAGCTGGTCGAAGAAGTCGAACACGATCTCGGCCATGGGCAGCAGGTAGCGCAGCTCGACGCGGTCCTCGGACAGGTAGTCCATGCCCTGCAGGTCGCCGCGCTTGGTCTGGCACAGCTCCATGATCGCGCCGATGAACTCGCTGGGCGCCAGGATCGTGGCCTTGACCACCGGCTCACGGACCTCACCGATCTTGCCCGTGGGGAACTCGCTCGGGTTGGTGACCGTGACGACGCTCTTGTCCTCGAGCGTGACCTCGTAGACCACGTTCGGGGCGGTCGAGATCAGGGCGAGGTCGAACTCGCGCTCCAGCCGCTCGCGGATGATCTCGAGGTGCAGCAGGCCCAGGAAGCCGACGCGGAACCCGAAGCCCAGCGCGACGGAGGTCTCGGGCTCGTAGTTCAGCGCCGCGTCGTTGAGCTTCAGCTTGTCGAGGGCGTCGCGCAGGATCGGGTAGTCGGTGCCGTCGATCGGGTACAGGCCGGAGAACACCATCGGCTTGGGGTCGGAGTACCCGCCCAGCGCCGAAGCGGCCGGCTTGCTGGCGTTGGTGACCGTGTCACCGACCTTCGACTGGCGCACGTCCTTCACGCCCGTGATCAGGTAGCCGACCTCGCCGACACCGAGCCCCTTGGTGGGCACCGGCTCCGGGGAGATGACGCCGATCTCGAGCAGCTCGTGGGTCGCGCGCGTCGACATCATGACGATCTTCTCGCGCGGGTTCAGGTTGCCGTCGACCACCCGCACGTAGGTGACGACGCCGCGGTAGGTGTCGTACACGGAGTCGAAGATCATGGCGCGGGCGGGGGCGTCCGCGTCACCCGTGGGCGGCGGGACGAGCTCGACGATGCGGTCCAGCAGCTGCTCGACGCCGGCACCGGTCTTGCCGGAGACCCGCAGGCAGTCCTCCGGGTCGCCGCCGATGAGCTTGGCCAGCTCCTCCGCGTACCGCTCGGGCTGAGCGGCTGGCAGGTCGATCTTGTTCAGCACCGGGATGACCGTCAGGTCGTTCTCCAGGGCGAGGTACAGGTTGGCCAGCGTCTGGGCCTCGATGCCCTGCGCGGCGTCGACCAGCAGCACGGCGCCCTCGCAGGCGGCCAGCGACCGGGACACCTCGTAGGTGAAGTCGACGTGCCCGGGGGTGTCGATCATGTTCAGCGCGAAGGCGTCCTCGCCGACGCCCCACGGCATGCGGACGGCCTGCGACTTGATGGTGATGCCGCGCTCGCGCTCGATGTCCATCCGGTCCAGGTACTGCGCACGCATGGCGCGCGAGTCGACCACGCCGGTGAGCTGCAGCATGCGGTCGGCCAGCGTCGACTTGCCGTGGTCGATGTGCGCGATGATGCAGAAGTTGCGCAGCAGCTCGGGCGCGGTGGCCGCGGGGTGGATGCGCGACGACGCGGCTGCACTCGGGATCGGGGACAAGCGAACTGCTCCTGGGCGTCGGAGTCGGGCAGCGCACGTGCTGGCGCCTTCCCGACGAACGGTGACCGGTGACTGCCTGTCGGCCGTCGGTGGTCTATCCCACCATGGTCCCATGACCACGGACCGGGCCGATGCGCCGCCCGACCTCCTGTCGGTGCTCGGCGCCCTGCAGGCGGACTTCCTCGCCACGATCCCGCTCGTCGACCCCACCACCCCCGTCCCGTGGTGCGGCCGCTGGCGCGTGCGGAACCTGGTCGTCCACCTCGCCCGCATCCACCACTGGGCCGCAGGGCAGGCCCGCCGCAGGCAGGAGACGCCGCTGGGCCGCGGCCCGTTCGACCTCGAGGACCTCTACGCCACCTGCGCCGCCGAGCTGCACGACACCCTGACGGCGCTCGGCCCGGACACACCCGCGTGGACCCTCGACGACACCGGGACGGCGTCGTTCTGGCATCGCCGCCAGACGCACGAGACGCTCGTGCACCTGTGGGACCTGCGCACGGCGGGCCGCCTGGACCTCGCGGCGGCGCCGACGCTGTGGGCCGACACCGTCGACGAGGTCGTCACGGTGCTGCAGCCCCGCCAGGAGCGGATGGGCCGCATGGACGCGCTGCCCGCACCCGTCGCCCTGGTGGCGCCGGACGTCGACCGGACGTGGCTGCTGGGCGCGACGAGCCGGGTCGACCCGGCTGTGACGGTCAGCGGCCCCGCGGCAGCCCTGGCGCTGCTGCTGTGGGGGCGCACCACGCCGCAGGACGACCGCCTGAGCACGACGGGCGACGGCGCGGCCCTGCGTGAGGCGCTGGGCCGACGGCTGACGCCCTGACCCGTCAGGCCTCCCGCGTGATCCGCACCTGGACCTCCGCCGCCTGCGTGCCCGCACCGGCGTAGATCCCGCGCAACGGCGGCACGTCGTCGTAGCACCGTCCCCGGGCCAGCACCACGTGGTGGTCGCCGGCGACGACGCGGTTGGTGACGTCGTACGCGAACCACTCGCCCACCCACCACTCGACCCAGGCGTGCGAGTCGCCCACGACCGTCGTGCCGACCTCCGCCTCCCGGTCGGGGTGCAGGTAGCCGGAGACGTACCGCGCGGGGATCCCGATCGACCGCAAGGCACCCACGACGACGTGAGCGAGGTCCTGGCACACCCCCGCCCGCGCGGCCCACGCCTCCGACGCCGGCGAGTGCACGGTGGTGACGCCGGGGATGTACTCCATCTCGTCGCGCAGGGCGGTGGAGACCGCGAGCGCCGCATCGGCCGGATCCAGGCCGTCCGCCGCGCGCCGGGCCAGCTCGGCCACCTCCTCGGGCGGCGCGGTCGTGGGCGTGTCGGCGAGGAACTCGGCCAGCCGGTCACGCAGCTCGGCGCCGCGCAGCGTCTCCCACCCGGCCGGCGACCGCACCGGGCCGCGCTCGGCCACCTCGACCAGGTGCTCGGCCGTGATCACCATGGACTCGTGCGGGGTGAGCACCTCGAACGCGGTGACCGCCGTCCCCCAGTAGTCGCGGTACTCGTGCCACCCCGTGCTCGGCTGGACGTCGAGCTTCGTCTCCAGCACCGTCTGCCCCTGCTGGGAGTACGGCGTCATGCGCGCCTCGTTGTACGACGCCACCACCGCGCTCCCGTACCGGAACGTCGACGTGTGCACCACCCGCAGCCGGCTCACAGCGCCTCCCCCACCCAGTTGGTCGACGACGCGCTCGGGAAGTACCGCCCCCGGATCGCGTCCGAGGCCGCCGAGCAGGCGCGCTGCACCCGCTCCATCTCCTTGGGGAGCGTGTCGAGCACCTCGATCAGCGGTCGGTACTCCAGGTTGGTCCGCACGTAGCCGATGTGCCGCCGCGCGTCGTCCACCGCCGCACGGTCGGAGGTCCCCTCCAGGTTGGCGAGGCAGGCCTCCGCCTGGTTGAGCGCGAACACGATGGACCGCGGGAACAGCCGGTCCGTCAGCAGGAAGCCGGCGGCACGCTCGTCGGACGCCGCACCGCGGTACATCCGAAGGAACGCCTCGTGGGCACCGCAGGACCGCAGCAGCGTGGTCCAGCTCGGTCCCGCCGACCCCGCGAGCGCGCGGGTGGTGAGCAGGCGAGCGGTCATGTCCGCCCGCTCGATCGAGCGCCCGAGCACCATGAAGTTCCACGTGTCGTCGCGGGGCGTCGCCGAGTCCATGATCCCGGCGACGATCGCTGCGCGCTCCCGCACCCAGGTGAAGTAGTCGTGCGGCCGCGCGGGCCGCATGTGCGACGGGAGCTGGTTCCAGGTGGCGTTCAGGCACTCCCACAGCTCGGTCGAGATGATCTCCCTGGCCCGTCGGGCGTTCTCGCGCGCGGAGACCAGCGACCCGGCGATGGACGACGGCGCGAACCGGTCGTACGCCAGCATGTCGAGCACGGACTCCCGGCCCACCAGGACGTCCGCCGGCGGAGCGGCGCGGTCCATCACGGACAGCAGCGACCGGCAGGCGAGGTCTTCCTCCGCCCACGGGTCCTCGAGCAGGATCTGAACGTGCACGTCGAGCAGCCGCGCGGTGTCGTCCGCCCGCTCGACGTACCGGCCGATCCAGAACAGCGACTCGGCGATGCGGCTCAGCACGCGACACCTCCGTCGGTCGTGGCAGTGGTGGTGACCGTGCGGCCCTGCTGCTGCTGCATCACCTGGGCGCGCACGTCGTTGGGGTTGGACTCGATGGGCACGGCGGCATCCTGCGCGACGGCCTTGGGCAGGTCGGACTCGTGACGCACCGCCCGGCGGGGCACCGCGCCGCCGAGCACCCACGTGTCCTTGGACCCGCCGCCCTGGGAGGAGTTGACGACCAGCTCCCCCTCCGGCAGCGCCACCCGGGTCAGCCCGCCGGGCAGGACGAACACCGACTCCCCGTCGTTCACCGCGAACGGACGCAGGTCGGTGTGCCGCGGCCGCAGGCCGTCCTCCACCAGGGTGGGAATGGTCGACAGCTGCACGACCGGCTGCGCGATCCACCCGCGGGGGTCGTCGCGGAGCCGGACCTTGAGCGTCGCGAGCTCGGCCGCAGAGGCCTTGGGGCCCACGACCAGCCCCTTGCCCCCCGACCCGTCGACCGGCTTGACGACGAGCTCGTCGAGCCGGTCCAGCACCTCCTCGAGCGCGTCCGGCTCCTCGAGCCGCCAGGTGTCGACGTTGCGCAGGATCGGCTGCTCGCTCAGGTAGTACCGGATGAGGTCGGGCACGTACGTGTAGACCAGCTTGTCGTCGGCGACGCCGTTGCCCACGGCGTTCGCGATGGTCACGGTGCCGTTGCGCGCGCAGGTCATGAGCCCGGGGCTGCCGAGGTAGGAGTCGTTGCGGAAGACCACGGGATCGAGGAAGTCGTCGTCGACCCGTCGGTAGATGACGTCGACCCGTCGGCGGCCCTGCGTGGTCCGCATCCAGACGCGACCGCCCGAGCAGGACAGGTCACGGCCCTCGACCAGCTCGACGCCCATCATCCGGGCCAGCAGCGAGTGCTCGTAGTACGCGCTGTTGAAGACGCCCGGCGTGAGCACGACGACGGTCGGCTCGTCGACGCCCGCCGGCGCCGCCGCGGTCAGCGCGGAGAGCAGCCGCCGCGGGTAGTCCGCGACGGGGCGGATCCGCAGTGCGGCGAACAGCTCGGGGAAGGTCTGCGCCATCGCCCGCCTGTTGGACAGGACGTAGCTCACCCCGCTGGGCACGCGCACGTTGTCCTCGAGCACGCGCCACCCGCCGAGGCTGTCGCGGACCAGGTCGATGCCCGACACGTGGACGCGCACGCCGTTCGGCGGGTTGATGCCGCGGGCGGCGCGCAGGAAGTTGGTCGACGAGACGACGACGCGGCGCGGGATCACCCCGTCCGCGATGGCCCGCTGCGGACCGTAGACATCGGCCAGGAACGCCTCGAGCGCCCGCACCCGCTGCGCGACCCCGGGCGCCACGTGCTCCCACTCGTCACCGGCCAGCACGCGCGGGACGACGTCGAGCGGGAACGGCCGCTCCTCACCCGCGAAGTCGAACGTGACGCCCTGCGCCAGGTACGACCGGGCAAGGGTCTCGGCGCGCGCACGCAGCTCGCCGGCACTCAGCTTCGCCAGGGCGCGGTGCAGTCCCGAGTACGCCGGGAGGGAGCCGCCACTGTCGGGATCCATCATCTCGTCCCACGCCGGACCGGTGGGATAGTCGTCGAACAGGTGGGCCATGATCCGGACAGTATCCGCCCGGTGATAACGCCGCGTTACGTAGCGACGCACCGGCGGGTCGGGCCGCCCACCTGCACTCCCGGTACCGTCGCCCCCGTGACGACCAGCCGCTGGACCCGCGTGCGGCGCGCGTTTCGCGACCGCGTCGCCCACCTCGCCCGCCCGACCCGACCGGCGCCGGACCGGACCTTGCCGGACCGGACTGTGCTGCCGGACCGGACAGTGCTGCCGGACCATCGAGAACCCGTTCAGCTCGAGTACGCCCCCGCACCGGACGGCGACGCCGATCCCGGGGAGATCGTCTGGGCCTGGGTGCCGTTCGAGGACGACCCGAGCAAGGGAAAGGACCGGCCGGCGCTCGTCATCGGCCGGGCGTCCGCGGACCTCCTGGCCCTGATGCTCACGAGCAAGGACCACTCGCGCGACGCGGCCCTCGAGGCCCGCCACGGCCGGGTGTGGATGGACATCGGCACCGGCGCGTGGGACTCGCGGCGGCGTCCCAGCGAGGTGCGCCTCGACCGGGTGCTCCGGCTGCACCCGTCCGCCGTCCGCCGCGAGGGCGCACGTGTGGACCGGCAGCTGTTCGACACCGTCGCCGTGGCGCTGCGGCGCGCCCAGGGATGGTGACGCGATCTGGGGTTCGGTCGGCGGCCTCTCGCCTGATAGCATTGCCATTCGCGTGTCCGCCCGGGTCGGCGGGCACAAGCCCAGCTCCTCTCCACGGGTACCCCCACGCCCTAGTCCCGGAGCTGTGCGCGCCCTCTAGACCTGTCAGATCGCTTCGGCGAACGCACAAGAGAGTCCACACGTGGCCAACATCAAGTCTCAGATCAAGCGCATCACCACCAACGAGAAGGCGCGCCTGCGCAACAAGGCGGTGAAGTCCGAGCTCAAGACGCACATCCGTCGTGTCCGCGAGGCCGTCGCCGGTGGCGACAAGGAGGCCGCTTCGACGGCTCTCGTCGCCGCGTCGCGCAAGCTCGACAAGGCCGTCTCCAAGGGCGTCATCCACGAGAACCAGGCCGCCAACAAGAAGTCGGCGCTGGCGAAGTCGGTCGGCGCGCTCTGACCAGCCGCTAGCGCGTCACGGCCCGCCGTGACCGCATGAGGCGTACGAAGCATCGACGAAAGGCGTCACCCTCGGGTGACGCCTTTCGTCGTCCGCGGCCCGCATCCCGACGCGGGCAGCCGGACAACAGCGAAGGCGCCACCCCAGAGGGGTGACGCCTTCGCTGTTCGGTCGGTCGGATCAGCTCGCTCGGTCAGATCAGCGACCAGGTCTCCCACGAGCTGAGCGGGATCGTCGGACGGAAGCCCGCCTCCCGCAGTGCCCGGTCGTACGCCTGGGCCGCCGCGGCGCTGTCGCCGTGCATCGCGTACCGGTCGCCCAGGTCGCGCCAGGCCGAGGCCGACGGACGCGACGCCGACATCATCCCGAGCAGGTCCGCGGCCGACTCGTACGCCTGAGCCGCGCCCACGACGTCACCCCGGGCGTGCAGCGCGTCGCCGCGCGACAGCTGGGCGAACGCCGTCTCGAGTCGCGGCGGGTCGCCGAGCCGCTCGAGCGCCGACAGCGCGAAGCGCTCCGCCGCATCCACGTCTCCGAGCAGGAGGTGCGCGCGCGAGCTCTCGACGTCGACCCGCGCGAGGTCGTGCTCGGAGCCGAAGACCTTCAGGCCGGGGGTCGCGAGCTCGATCTGGTCCAGCGCGGCCCGCGGGTCCACCGGGTCGGAGCGCAGCAGGAGCCACGCGTAGTTCAGGCGGAGCCGGGGCAGGTCGCGGTCGGCCTGCCCTTCCGACAGCAGTGCGAGCGCGCGCTCCGTGTACCGCTGCGCGAGCTCGTAGTCCCGCCGCTGCTCAGCGACGAGCCCGGCGTTCCAGTAGACGCTCCCCCGCCCGCGGGGCGTCCCCAGCGACTCCGCGAGACGGACCAGCTCGGCCGCCCGGTGCGTCGCGTACAGGAGGTCGCCACGCTCGACGTAGGCCCACAGGACCGTCGAGGCGAGGCGCAGGTGCTCGTCGGTGCCGCTGAGGTCGGCCGCCTCGAGCTCGTCGAGCGTGCGCTCGCCGACCTCGATGCTGCGGTGCAGGTCGCCGGCCTCGAGGTACGCCGCCACGAGAGCGTTCGCGATCTTGGCGGACTCGACGTGGTGCGAGCGACCCCGCGCGTCCGCCAGCAGCGGCTCGAGGATCGCGACTGCCGCCTCCAGGTCACCGAGCACCTCGAAGGCGTGCGCCAGCGTGGTCAGCGCATCGACCCGCACCGCCGGGGAGACGATCTCGAGATCGAGTGATTCGAGCCGGTTCCTGGCCCCGGCGGCGTCGCCCTGGGACATGTCCAGCTTCGCGTAGTCGATCTCGAGCCGCGTACGCGCCTCGTTGGGACCGTCCTCGCCGTGCTTCAGGTACTCGAGTGTCGTGCCCAGGCGGGTAGCCAGCACGGCGAGCGCGGAGTCGGTCGGTTCCCGGTGACCCGCCTCGATCAAGGAGATGTAGCTGGGCGAGAAGGCAGATCCCGCGAGCGAGGTCTGGGAGAGCCCAGCAGCGAGCCGGGCGTCACGCACCCGGTCAGCAATCGTGGTCATGGTCAGTCATTCTATGTGTGACGCCCCCCCGTTGCGCCACCCCCACAAATCGGCGTGTCCGCCGCGAATGGGTGAAGTGTCAGTTGATCGTCTTGCAGCAGCCGGAGGCGCCGCCGGAGAACACGGAGATGCCGCCGTCGGCGAGCGCCGAGCTGGGCAGGACCGCCAGCGAGCCGAGCACGGTGAGGACGACGAACGCGGACTTGAGGGACTTGCGCATGGGAGGGGCTCCTTGTCAGTCATGCCGAGGTTCAGGTTGGTGCCCATGATGGCGCGCACGGCTGCATCCTGTCTGCGCTTACCCACCAGTCCGTGACCGAACGAGTGAATGGACCGTGCGGGAGGCACTCTACGACGAGCCGGGGCGCTACGGGGTCCCAAAAATTCCACCCGCGCCAGGTTCGTTCACAGATTGCAACGTGTGGTGTCATAGATCCCATGACACCCGACGACGCCGACGGGCGGCTCGCACAGCTTGCAGCCGCGGTGGAGGACGCCATCCCCGCTGCCCTGCGGCAGGAGTGGGCGCAGCGCATCTCCCACGAGCCCGTGCTCGTCGCCCGGCAGGGGATCTTCTCCGAGCACGGCCGTCCGTTCGCCTACCAGCTGTCGTTCCGGTCCCCGGACCAGCACACCGCGGCCGCCGTCTCGTGGAGCTCCCACCAGCACGAACGGGCCACCGCGCACGTGTTCGGAGCCACGTTCGGCCGGGCCGACCTGGAGCACGTGGCGCACGGCCGGCTCCTGTTCGTCCGGTGCCCGCGGGCGTACCTGGTGGGCGAGCTGCCCATCCCGCGCCGGCCGGACCGCCTGGTCATCGAGGTGAACGACGCGGTCACGGTCGACTCGGCGGTGCTGTCCGGCATCCGCCGGCTGCGCGAGGAGGGGTTCCGCGTCGCCGTCCCGTCCTTCGTGAGCAACCCGAACCAGCGGCGCCTGCTGCCGCACGCGGACTTCGTCAAGATCGACGTCCGGGACCTCGACGTCGAGGGCCCACCGGTGGTGCACCTCGCGCGGTCGTACGGCGCGCTGCTCGTCGCCGAGTACGTCGAGAGCACCGACACCCTGCGCCACGCCCGCGACCTCGGCTTCACCCTGTTCCAGGGAAACCTGCTCGAGCGCGCCGGGGTGCTCGACCGGGCGAGTGCGCGTCGTGTCAGCCTGTAGCCGCCCGCTCCGCGCCCACACCGTCACAGCCCATTGCGCCACTCGGGTGAACGGGCGTCATGGATCGCTCACGTGCCCCTCTCATCCGGTGTGACCCCGCCCGTCGTCGCCCCAGCCGCGCCCGCCCGACTGCCCATCGCGCGCCAGCCCATCTGGACAATGGACGGCCAGCTCTTCGGCAACGAGTTCCTCTACCGGTCCCGCGACGGCCTCCCCGCGCAGGTCGACCGGTGGCGTTCCGACCGCCAGGACGTGGCCACGGCGATGGTGCTCGACGTCCTCTTCGGCGACGGGCCTCCCGCCGACACCACCTTCGCGTTCGTGAACATCACCCGCTCGTTCCTGGTGAACGACCGTCCCCTGCCCGCGCACCCCGGCCGCCTCGTGCTCGAGGTCGTCGAGTCCGTCAGGGCAGACGACGCCGTGCTGGCCGGACTGCAGCGCCTGCGGCAGCGGGGGTACCGCATCGCGATCGACGACTTCGTCGGCGACGCGGACCAGGTGAAGATGATGCCGTACGCCGACTTCGTCAAGCTCGACTGCCGCGACGTGCGGCGGCAGGGCGCGGGCCTCGTGCAGCTGGCGCGCCGTCACGGTGCTCGGCTCGTGGCCGAGCGGGTCTCCGACTCGCTCCTGGTCGAGGAGTGCCGCGCCTGGGGCTTCGACTTCATGCAGGGCGACCTGCTCGGTCCCGCCGTGACCGAGCGCTCCTAGCCCGATCCGCGCACGGGCCCGACCGTCAGGCCCCGACCGCCCCCGCGACGCGGAGCACGGCGCGCTCGACCGCGAACCGCGGGTCGCGCCCCTCGCCCTTGACCTCGGCATCCGCCTGGGCCACGGCGCTGATCGCGCTCGCGAGGCCCTCCGGCGTCCATCGGCGCAGGTCCGACATCGCCCGGTCCGTCTGCCACGGCGCCAGCCCCAGGTCCCGCACGGCGCCGGCCCCGCGGCCGCGTACCGCCGCCACCTTGGCCAGTACCCGCAGCTTCGCCGCCAGGGCGGCGACGATCGGCACGGGGTCCACACCGGTGGCAAGGGCGTGCCGCAGCAGCGCCACCGCCTGGCCGGACTGACCGGCGACCGCGGCGTCGGCGACCCGGAACCCGGTCGCCTCGATGCGCCCTCCGTAGTACCGCTCGACGACGTCGGGACCGATCAGCCCGGTGGTGTCGGCGACGAGCTGCGCGCAGGAAGAGGCGAGCTCGCGCAGGTCGCTGCCCACGGCGTCGACGAGTGCTCTGACCGCCTGCCCGTCCGCCCGGCGGCCGGCTCGCCGCAGCTCGGCGGAGACGAACGCGCTCTTGTCCGCGTCGGACTTGATGACGTCGCACGCCACCGTCGGGGCGCCGGAGGCGCGCAGGGCGTCGAGCAGCTTCTTGCCGCGCTGCCCACCGGCGTGCCGCACGACGAGGACGACGTCACCGGGCGGTGCGGCGAGGTAGGCGGTGACGTCGTCGATCAGCTCCTCCCCCGCACGTTCCAGCCCGTCGACCACGACGACCTTGTCCTCCGCGAACAACGACGGGCTGGTGACCACGCCGAGCGTCCCCGCGGCGTACTCGCCGGCGTCGAGCCGGGTGACCTCGACGTCCGGGTCCGCGGCGCGCGCCAGGGACACGACCCGGTCGACGGCCCGGTCCGCGAGCAGCGCCTCGGCACCGCTCACCAGGATCACCGGCGCCAGCTCGACCGCCTCCCACGACACGCCCACCGTGCCCCGAGCGGTGCGGGCGGCGGGGCGGCGGGAGGAAGGAGGCACGGGCACAGCCTGCCAGACCTCACCGACGCTCCCGCGTCCGGTGGACGAGCAGCACGCGGAACAGGCACCCGCCGGCCGCCGCGAGGACCGCGAAGCCGGCCCATCCCGGCAGCCACGCGACCTCGGAGGCCGGCGCGGCGGCTGCGACGCGGCCGACCGCCCCGATCCACCAGCACGCCGCGCCGGCCCCCAGGGCCAGGACCTGCGCGCCGTGGGTCCACCACGGCGCCACGCAGCCCGCCGCCAGGCCGAGCACGGTCGCGGGCGCCACGGCGGGCGCGACCAGGACGTTGGCCGGCACGGCGTAGAGGGAGACCGCCGGCGTGAGCAGCAGGATCACCGGGGCGCAGACCAGCTGGGCCGCGACCGGCAGCGCGAGGGCGGTCGCGACGGGGCGGCCGAACGCCGTGGCCCACCGCTCGGCGAGCGGCCCGCCCAGGAGGACCAGGGCGCCGGTCGCCAGGACGGAGAGGACGAAGCCGAGCTCACCGGCCAGCCACGGGTCCGCGACGAGCAGCACGACGACGGTCGCGGCGAGTGCCGCCGGTGCGCGGTGCGGACGGCCGAGCAGGATGCCGAGCACGGCGACCAGCCCCATCGCGGCGGCGCGGAGCACGCTGGCGGACGGGTGCACGACGAGCACCATCGCCGCCATCGCCAGGACGGTCAGACCGGCCCTCGCCGCCCGCGGCAGCCGCATCGCCGAGGCCAGCGCGAGGACGAGCGCCGCGACCAGCGAGAAGTGCGCGCCGGACACGGCCGTCACGTGCGTGAGGCCCGCCGTGCGCAGCGCCGCCTCGAGGTCGTCCGGGACCGCACCCGTGTCGCCGATCGTCACGCCGGCGAGCAGCGCACCGGCATCGCCGGGCAGCGCCGCCGCGAGGTCCCGCACACCGCCCCGGAAGCGGGCCGCCGCGGAGTCGGCCGTCGACGGTGGTCGGCGCACGTCCGGCGGTGCGCTGCTCAGCAGCACGGCGACCGTCCGCCGGCCCGGCTCCCCCGGCCGGAGCCGCCCGGAGGCCGCGACGTGGGCACCGCGGGGCAGTTCCGCCCACGACGACGGCCCGACCACGAGCACCTGGCCCGTGGCGGCGGACGACCGGCCGCGGGCGGTCACGCGGTCGACCGCGAGCAGGCACCGGACGCGCTCGGGCGCGCCCGGCCACGCGGGTGCAAGGACCGTCGGCTCGGCGACGACCACCCCCTCGACCCGACCGACCGCCCTCTCGCGGACGAGGTCGGGCAGCAGCCCTAGTCCACGGGCTGCCACCTGGGTCGCCCCCGCCCCCAGCACCGCCGACCCGGCGACGAGGGCGAGGGCGACCACCGGTCCGACCGCGCGCCGCGACGCCGGCGAACCCGCGGTGGCGGGCCCGGACCGCACGAGCACCGTGATCCCCACGGCGAGGCACAGGGCCGCTGCCAACGCGGCACCCGCCGGCGCCACCCGCGCCACCACCAGCGCCGCCACCCACGCAGCCGCAGCGGCCGGCAGCAGGCGCACGTCCACGGTGATCGGCGGGTCGGAGTCGTCGGGCGGGGAGTCCCCTGCGGTTGTCGGGGACGGCCCGGAGCGCGTCATACCCGCACCAGGTCGCGGAGGCGCTCCAGCAGGGTGGGCCCGATGCCGGCGACGTCGGCGAGCTCGTCGACCGACGTGAAGGGCCGATCCTGCCGGTGCGCCGCGATCCGCTCGGCGAGCACCGGACCGATGCCGGGCAGCTCGTCCAGGGCGGCTGTGTCCGCGGTGTTGAGGTCGACCAGCCCGCCGTCGTCGGGCGCTGCCGCCGCGGCTGCCGGCGACTCCCCCTGCAGCGGCACCACGATCTGCTCGCCGTCGAGGAGCACGCGGGCGAGGTTGAGCGCACCGAGCTCCGCCTCCGCGGTGGCACCCCCGGCGGCAGCCAGGGCATCGACCACCCGGGAGCCCGCCGCGAGCCGGACGACCCCGGGCGTGACGACGGCCCCGGCGACGTCCACGACGACGGGCGTCGGCGTGGTGGCCGCCGGCACGGGGCCGCTCGGGGCAGGCGTCGGCAGGCTCACCGCGGGACCCGGCGCGAGGGACGCCGCGCGCACGCCGACGGCAACGGCCACCAGGAGCAGCACGCCCGCGGCGGCCGTCGCGAGACGCCGCGACACGGCCCAGCGGATGCGACGCCTGGGCGTCGGGGCGTGCGGATCCCCGTGCGTCGCCGTGTACCCGTGGGCGGCGATGCGCAGCGCGGCGGTGGTCGGGGGCTCGGGCGACGGCGGCTCGGGCCGCAGCGGCGGTTCGGCCGGGAACGGCGGCTCAGGTGGTCGAGGCGGCTCGGGCGGTTGCGGTGCGACGAGGTGCCGGCCGCGCGCGGGCGACGTGCCGGCGGTCGGCGCCGTGACGAGCCGGGGGGTCCAGCCCGTCGGCGCCTGCGCACCCGGGCGCGGCGCCGCACCGGCGGGTGCCGTGCCGGGCGCCGCCGCCGGGTCGGCCGGCGCGGCCGGGGCACGGGGCGCCGCGAGGGCGCTCAGCCGGTGCCGGGCGATCCGGGCGAGGTCGCGGTCACGGCGTGGCACCCGGCGAACCTAGGAGCGACGCACCGCCACGCCGGAGCTGCTGTGGACGACGCCGCCCGCGGGCCGGCCACCCGCGGGCTGTGGGCGGCTGGGGGCGTCAGCCGGCGACGACGATCGCCAGCAGGCCGGGACCGGCGTGCGCGGCCAGCACCGCGCTCGACTCGCAGACCGCCACCTCGACGATCTGCGCACCCGTCGCGGCGGTGAGCTCGGCCGCCAGCGCGTTCGCGAGGTCGGGCTGCCCGAGGTGGTGCACGGCGACGCGGGCGGCAGGGCGACGCGCGACGTCCTCGACGGCGAGCGCCACCAACCGGTCCCGGGCGGCCCGCCGGGTGCGGACCTTCTCGACGACGTCGATGCCCCCGTCCTGGAGCGTGAGGATCGGACGCAGCCCCAGCACGATGCCGATCGCCGCGGCCGACATGCTCAGCCGGCCGCCCCGGCGCAGGTGGTCGAGGGAGTCGACGAGGAACCAGACGCGCGCCGACTCCGCGACCGCGCGTCCGCGCTCGGCCACGTCCGTGCCGGTGGGCAGCCCGGGTGCGGCCCGACCGCGCCCACGCCACCAGGAACGCGCCGAACCGAGCGGCCCGGCCGACGGCGCGGGCGCCCCGGCCGCCGACGGGCCGACGGAGAAGCGAGCGGCGTCGAGGACGGCGAAGCCGAGGGCCATCGCCACCGCCCGGGAGTCCACCACGTGGACCGGGACGCTTGCGGTCTCGGCCGCCAGCCGGGCGGCCCGGACCGTGCCGGAGAGCTCCCCCGACAGGTGCAGCGAGACGATCTCCGTGGCACCGGAGGCCGCCGCACGCGCGTAGGCCGCCGCGAACGCCGCGGGCGGAGGCTGGGACGTCGAGACCTTCGCCCCGGCCGTGAGGGCCTCGAGCAGCTCGGCCGGTGCCAGGTCGACACCCTCGACGTGCCGTTCTCCGTCGACCACGACGTCCAGCGGCACGACGCCGATGCCCCACCGCTCCGCCGCGCCCTCGGGCAGCGACGCCGTCGAGTCGGTGACGATCGCGACGGACGGCTGCTCGGGCGGACGTCGGCCGACCATCCGATCAGGCCGGGACGACGTTGACGAGCTTGGGCGCCCGGACGATGACCGTGCGGACATCCCGACCGTCGAGCGCCCGCTGGACCCCCGGGTCGGCCAGCGCCAGCGCGCGCAGGTCGTCGTCGGAGACGTCGGGCGCGACGTCGGCCCGCCCGCGCACCTTCCCCTGCACCTGGAAGATGCACGTGACCGTGTCCTCCACCAGGTACGCCGGGTCGGCCACCGGGAACGGCTCGTGCGCCAGCGAGCGGTCGTGGCCCAGCCTCGACCACAGCTCCTCCGCGACGTGCGGAGCGACGGGAGCCGTCATCAGGACGAGGGCCTCGACGGCAGCCCTCGGGGCCGTCGGCAGGGTGGTCAGGTGGTTGTTCAGGACGATCAGCCGGGAGATCGCGGTGTTCAGCCGCATCGCCGCCATGTCCGCGGTGGTGTCCGTGATGGCACGGTGCAGCACCCGCAGCGTCTCCTGCGAGGGCGCAGCGTCGGACACGACGGTCTGCCCGGTGGCCTCGTCGACGACGTTGCGCCACAGCCGCTGCAGGAAGCGCTGCGAGCCGACGACGGCGCGGGTCTCCCACGGCCGCGACAGGTCCAGCGGGCCCATCGACATCTCGTACACGCGCAGGGTGTCGGCCCCGTACTCGGCGTACATGTCGTCGGGCGTCACCATGTTCTTGAGCGACTTGCCCATCTTCCCGTACTCACGGTGGACCGGTTCGCCGCGCCAGGTGAAGCCCGTCTCCGCAGCGGCGTCCTCGATGACCTCGTCCGCGGGGACGTGCACGCCACGGGCATCGGTGTACGCGTACGCCTGGATGTACCCCTGGTTGAACAGCTTCTGGAACGGCTCACCGCTGGAGACGTGGCCCAGGTCGTGCAGCACCTTGTGCCAGAAGCGCGCGTACAGCAGGTGCAGGACGGCGTGCTCGACGCCGCCGACGTACAGGTCGACGCCGCCGACCGAGTCCGGTGCCTGCTCGCCGTGGCCGGGGCCGATCCAGTAGCGCTCGAGCGCGGGGTCCACCAGCACCGCGTCGTTCGTCGGGTCCAGGTAGCGCAGGTGGTACCAGCAGGAGCCGGCCCAGTTGGGCATCGTGTTGGTGTCCCGGCGGTACTGCTTCGGGCCGTCGCCCAGGTCGAGGGTGACGTTGACCCAGTCGTCGTTGCGCCCCAGGGGCGGCTCGGGTGTGGAGTGCGCGTCGTCGGGGTCGAACGTGCGCGGCGAGTAGTCCGGCACGTCGGGCAGGTCCACCGGCAGGGCGGAGTCCGGGACGGCCAGGGGCAGGTCGTGCTCGTCGTAGACGATCGGGAACGGCTCGCCCCAGTAGCGCTGCCGGCTGAAGAGCCAGTCGCGCAGGCGGTACGTGATCGTGCCCTCCCCGACGCCCTTGGCGGTCAGCCAGTCGATGATCGCCGCCTTGGCCTCGGCGACGTCCATGCCGTCGAGGCTGATCTCGTCGTTGGCGGAGTTGATCGCGATGCCGTCGCCGATGCGGGCGCCGGGCTCGGTGCCCTCCGGTGCGTCGACCGTGTAGATGATCGGCAGGTCGAAGGCCTCGGCGAACGCGTAGTCGCGCGTGTCGCCGCCCGGGACGGCCATGATGGCGCCGGTCCCGTAGCCCATCAGCACGTAGTCGGCCGTGAACACGGGCAGCAGCTCGCCGTTGACGGGGTTGGTCGCGAGGTGGCCGGTGAACACGCCCGTCTTGCGCCCGGCGTCCGCCTGACGCTCGACGGCGGTCTTGGCCGCTGTGTCGGCGCGGTAGGACGCGACCGCGTCGGCCGGTGTGCGGTGCCCGCCGGTCCACACGTCCTTCGTGCCGTCGGGCCACTCCGCAGGGACGTCGTCCAGCAGGGGGTGCTCGGGCGCGACGACCACGAACGTGGCACCGAAGAGCGTGTCCGGGCGCGTGGTGAACACCTCGACCTGCTCGCCGCCCTGGACCGCGAACCGGACGCGCGCGCCCGACGAGCGACCGATCCAGTTGCGCTGCATCGCCTTGACCTTCTCGGGCCAGTCGATGAGCTCCAGGTCGTCGACCAGACGGTCGGCGTAGGCCGTGATCCGCATGTTCCACTGGCGCAGGCTGCGCTGGAACACCGGGAAATTGCCGCGCTCGGAGCGGCCGTCGGCGGTGACCTCCTCGTTGGCCAGCACGGTGCCCAGGCCGGGGCACCAGTTGACCGGCGTCTCCGAGACGTAGGCCAGACGGTGGGTGTCCAGCACGCGACGGCGCTCGACGGCGTCCAGCGTGGCCCACTCGGCGCCGCGCGAGCCCGAGTCGTACTCGGCGACGAGCTCCGCGATCGGGCGCGCCCGTCCGACGCCGCCGTCGGGGCGCGGGGCCGTCTCGTCGTACCAGGACTCGAAGATCTGCAGGAAGATCCACTGCGTCCAGCGCACGTAGCCGGGGTCGATCGTCGCGAACGAGCGGCGCGGGTCGTGCGCCAGGCCCAGGCGGCGCAGCTGGCGCTGCATGATCTCGATGTTCGCCTCGGTGGTCGTGCGCGGGTGCTGCCCGGTCTGCACCGCGTACTGCTCGGCGGGCAGGCCGAACGCGTCGAAGCCCAGCGCGTGCAGGACGTTGTCCCCCTGCATCCGACGGAACCGGCCGACCACGTCGGTGGCGATGTACCCGAGCGGGTGACCGACGTGCAGCCCGGCCCCGGAGGGGTACGGGAACATGTCCATCACGAAGAACGACGGCTGCGCGGGGTCGGCGTGGCGGCCCTCGCCGTCCGTCAGGTCACCGCTGGGGTTGGCGGCGAAGAACGTGCCGCGCTCGGCCCACTCGTCCTGCCAGCGCAGCTCGATCTGCCGCGCGAGCTCAGGCGTGTACCGGAACGGCACGTCGTCGGTGGCGGTGGCTGTGGGGGCGTCCGGCGAGGTCACCCGGCGAGTTTACCGACCGACCGTCGGGCCGCCGTACCCAGGGGCTCCGCTCCGCCCGCCGGACGGAGCCGTCAGGAGGCGGGGACCAGCCAGATCGCGCGGGCGGCCACCTCGCCGAGGTCGACGGTGCGGTCCGCCGTCCGCACGCAGATCACCCCCGCGACCGTGCGTCGCTCGGCCACCTCGACCGGCGCGTCCAGGACGAGGCCGACCGACTCGAGGTAGCGCAGCAGACCCGGGTCGGCGTCGGAGATCCGTGCGACCGCCCAGTCCCCCGGCTCCGCGTCCCACAGGACGCTCGCCGCAGGTGTGTCGAGGGCGCCGTCCGCGCCGGGGATCGGGTCCCCGTGCGGGTCCCGGGTCGGATGGCCGAGCCGTGCCGACAGGCGCTCGACGAACAGGTCGGAGACCGCGTGCTCCAGCACCTCGGCCTCGTCGTGGACCTCGTCCCAGCCGTACCCGAGCATCTCCACCAGGAACGTCTCGATCAGGCGGTGGCGGCGCACCACCGCCAGGGCGTGGCGCTCGCCCTCCGCAGTGAGCTCGACGGCTCCGTACGGCTGGTGGGTGACCAGTCCGCTGTCGGCCAGCCGCCGGACCGTCTCCGACACCGTGGACGCGCCCACCCCGAGGCGCGTGGCCAGCATCTTCGTGGTGACGGGCTGCTCGGACCACTCACGCGCCGACCAGACGACCTTGAGATAGTCCTGCGTGACGTTGCTCAGCTCGGGGGTCGTCGGCGTGCTCACGGCATCCAGCGTAGGCCGCGACCGGTCACCAGCCGTCGACGCTCCAGTGCCACGGCTCGCCGGGCAGGTTCTCCAGGCCGTAGTCGGCGGCGTGCTCGGCGAGCCACAGGAACGCCGGTGAGCCGGCCCGCAGCACCGACCCGCCGATCGTGAAGTCCAGCGCCAGGCCGCGCTCGTGCCGGGAGGTCCCGGGCGGTGCGGTCGGCGGCCGGCAGGCGACCACGGTGGGGTCCGACGCCGCGGGGCCGCAGTTCTTGGCGCGCAGCGCGATCTGCTGGCTCGCGCTGCGCCAGCCACCCGCGTGCAGCTCGATCCCGTCCTCACGGGCGGCGCTCATGAGCGCATCGACGGCCTCGGCGAGGCAGGAGTGGACGCGGACACCGGACTCGGTCACCACCGTGTCGTCCTGCGGCACGGGGCCCGTCACCTCGGTGCAGTCGGTGGCCACGGGCTCCCGGGTCACCAGGTCGGTCGGGACGTCGACGCGCCACAGCTCCTGGCCGGTCGACGCCCGCACCAGCAGACCGCTCTCCTCGAGCTGGACCGTCGCCCCGGGGTGGCCCTGGGTCATCGCAGCCCACAGGACGGCACCGTCGGCACCGGTCAGCACGACGTTGCCGTCGTCCTGCACCGTGAGTGCCGCCGCGCCGGCAGCGCCCGCCGTCCAGACCACCGTGTCGTCGTAGGCCAGGGTGAGGCCGTCGGTCCCGAGCACGAGCCGCACGTGGCCGTCCGGCGAGCCGAGCACCTGACCGACGGCGAGGGGGACGCCCGCCGCCAGGGACGGTGGCCCGACCACGGTGCCGGTGCTCCAGACAGCCGCTCCGGCGGCGTCGTACAGCGCGAGGTCACCGTCGTCCTGCAGCACGAGCGACGCACCCGGATGACCGGCGGTCCGGCTGCGCCAGAGGACCTCCCCGGCGGCGTCGGTGACCACCAGGTCGCCGTCCTCGCGCAGGGTCAGACCGGCTCCCGGCTGGTCGGTGCCGGGTGACCAGCGGGTCGCCGCGTCCGGGCCGAGCAGTGCGAGCTGTCCGTCGTCTCGCAGGAGCAGCGCGTGCCGGCCGTCGGGTGAGGCGAGCGCGTCTCCCGGTCCCAGGACGCCCCCGGCCGGCAGGATCGACGGCCGGACGGCCGTGCCGGACTCCCACACCTGGGTGCCCTGCGGGTCGAGCACCACGACGTCACCGTCGTCCTGCAGGACGAGCCGGGACCCCGGGCCGCCCGTCGCCTCCGGACGCCAGACGACCGTGCCGTCCGCGGCGGTCAACGCCACGTCACCGTTCTCCCCGACCACGAGCCGCGATCCGGGGACCGTGGGGCCGGCCACCCAGCGCGGCTCGGGCTCGGCGCCGAACAGGGCGAGGACGCCGTCCGGCTGCACCACGAGCGTCTGGGACCCGTCCGCGGAGACCAGCGCCTCCCCGGACGCGAGGACCTCCCCCGGTCGCAGCTCACCCTCACCGGGCGCTGCGGACGCCCACGGTGCCAGCCCGAGGGTGGCGACGATCACGCAGGCGCTGGTCACGACGGCACGGACGGCGAGGTGCGCGCGCGCACCCCGCTCCCGACCGACGACCGACTGAGCCCCCCGGGTCATAGACCCCCCCCTCGCATGCGCGGAGCCGACGACCGGTCGGACCCGCGCGTTTCCCACACTAAGCCGATGTGGCCGCGATCACACGGGTGAAGGGGTGGCGCGGTTGCCGGACAGGGTGGGGACGGCCGGCGTGGCGGGCCATCGAACGCGTGGCGAGACGGTGACCGTGGTGTCCGGCTGCACCTGGACCAGCTGGTAGTCGACCATCCGCCGGGACTGTGGGTCCCACCGGAGCACCGTCATCTCCGCGATGCCGTTGAGCGGTCCGACGGTGGCCTGCCCGAGGATCGCCCCCGCCGTGCTCGAGCTGATGTAGCGCACGCCGCGGCCCTCGAGCTCGGGGCCGGCGCGCCGGTGGAGGTGGCCCGAGACCTGCGCGGGAACACACCCCTCCTCCAGCGCGGACTGGCCGACGGCCGGGGTGTGGACCAGGAGCAGGTCGACGCCCTTGTCGTCGTCGCACGCGACCTCGGCGAGCCGCTGCGCGGCATCCGTCGTGGACTCGTCCCCGGCCTGGGCGGTCCCCCCGCCGCCGACGCGCGTCTCGTTGGGGTCGCTGTCCCCGAGGATCCGCAGCCCGTCCACCTCGATCACCGAGCCGTCGAGCACCGTGGCACCGGCTCGTGCGTAGTCCTTGGAGGTGTCCCGGGAGTCGTGGTTGCCCGGCGACGTCACGAGCTCGACACCGTCGGGGACGGCGCGCGCGAACGTGGTGACGCAGTACTTCTCGACGGACGTGCCGTTGATCGTCGTGTCGCCGGCGTCCAGCACGATGTCGGCGCCGGAGCGCTCGGTCAGCGTGCGGATCAGCGGCGCCATGCCGACGTTGCAGTGCAGGTCGGAGACGACGACGATCGTCACGAGGCTCGACTCGTCGAGGCTCGGGCTCGGTGTCGGGCTCGGTGTCGGGCTCTCGCTCGGCGTCCCCTCGCCCGGCCCCGCCTCGGTCGGCGCCGGCTCGGTCACGAGGTCGGCACCGGCCCGCGCACCGGCCTGCGCCGCGATCTCGGCCTCGGTGCCCTGCGCGCCCGCCTCGATCAGCTCCTGACGCTCGTCCCAGGCGGCCCGCAACGACGCGTCCGCCGCCGCGTAGAACTCCTCGTTCTTGCGCAGCTCGGCCACCACCTGACCGCCGTAGGTGTTGATGACACCGCCGAGCCGGCCGGTCACGCGCGCCCCCTCCAGCGGCGTCCCGTCGAACACGGAGGAGGCCGGTTGCGACACCGACGGCCGGTCACGGTGCGACAGGCTCGACGTGAGGACGGTGGCCGCGAGCGCGACGACGACCGCTCCGGCGACGGCGGCCCGCAGGTGCGGGCGCACCCGCGCGCGCAGCTCGGCCCGACGCGCCGGGCCCACGAGGAACCGGACCAGGTACCAGGCTCCGACGAGCACCACGAGCGCGAGCACCGTGCGCTGGAGCGCCTGCACCGCCAGGGCGCGAACCACGTCCTGCACGGTCGCCTGCGGGCCGGAGAAGAACTGCAGGTAGCTCTGCAGGTCGCCGCTCAGCGCGGCCAGCGTGCGCGACTGGTCGAGCTCGGTGACCGTCGCGGGGATCTCCTGCACCGTGACGCGCGCACCGAGCGTCAGCGGCAGCGGGGAGTCGATCTGCAGCGTCCCCAGCGGACCGAGGTCGACGGTGATGGTGTCGTCGGTGGTGACGTCGTACCTGGCCTCGTGCGGGCCGAAGCCGCTCTCGACCGAGGCGGTGGTGACCCCGAACGTGAGTGCGACGAGGACAGCACCGAGGAGCAGGAGGGCACGCGGCCACCAGCGGTGCTCGTCGCCCGTGTCCGGACTGCTCGGGTGGCTCATCGCGCCCGAGCCTATGCGGGTACGCGCTGGTCAGCCCTGCGCGTCCCGCCAGGCCACCCACTGCGCCGCCAGCGACAGGTCGTAGTCCGGCCCGCTCGCGCCGACCGTCAGCAGGGTGGCACCCGCGGCGACGAGCGCGTCGGCGACCTCGTGCGGGGGCGCCTCGACGGCGACCGACCGTTCGACCGCCGAGGCGGTGTCCCGACCGACCGCGGCGCCGTGCTCGTCCAGGATCGCGCTCTTGCGCCGCAGCGTGTCGACGTCCCCGAACGAGTGCCACACGTCCGCGTGCTCCGCCACGACCCGCAGCGTCTTGCGCTCTCCCCCGCCGCCGATCAGGACGGGGATGTCACGCGTCGGCGCCGGGTTCGAGGCCGCCCAGCGCGCCTTGATCCGCGGCATCGCCTGCGCGAGGTCGGCGATCCGGGACCCCGCGGTGCCGAACTCGTAGCCGAACTGGTCGTAGTCCTTCTCGAACCAGCCCGCGCCGATCCCGAGGATCAGGCGACCGCCGCTGATGTGGTCGACCGTGCGGGCCATGTCCGCGAGGAGCTCCGGGTTGCGGTACGAGTTGCAGCTCACCAGCGCGCCGATCTGCACGCGGCTGGTCTGCTCCGCCCAGGCGCCGAGCATGGTCCAGCACTCGAAGTGCTTTCCGTCCGGGTCACCGGAGAGCGGGAAGAAGTGGTCCCAGTTGAAGATGACGTCGACGCCGAGGTCCTCCGCCCGGCGCACGGCGTCGCGGATCTGGGGGTAGTCGGCGTGCTGCGGCTGGAGCTGGACTCCGATGCGGATGGGATGCGTCATGGGTCGAGACTACGGAGAAGCGCGCGACCGGGCAGACGGAAAGAGGTCGGGATCTGACCGCTTCGGGTCCGATGCTGGTACCCCGACCTCAGTGAGGAGTGACCGATGGACATGAGGCTCGAGCTCGTCTCCGTTCCCGTGACCGACATCGACCGGGCCAAGGCGTTCTACGTGGACCAGGTGGGGTTCGTCGCCGACCACGACATCCCGGTCGACGACTCGTTGCGGTTCGTCCAGCTGACTCCACCCGGCTCCGCGTGCTCGATCGTGCTCGACGTGGACATGACGTCGATGCCGGCGGGCACCCAGCAGGGCCTGCAGGTGGTGGTCGACGACGCCGACGCGGCCTACGCGCACCTGGTCGGCCGCGGGGTCGCGGCCGAGCCGGTGGTCGAGTTCCCGTGGGGTCGCTTCACGTTCTTCGCGGACCCCGACGGAAACCGGTGGGCGGTGCAGCAGCTCAACCGCGGGTAGGGGTCGCCGCCGAGATCAGGAGCTGGGCCGCGCTGCGGATCTGCTCGACCTGCTCGGTGCTCAGGCCGAGCCCGGCCACCATCGCCGCGGGGATGCCCACCGCCGACGCACGCATCGAGCGGCCGTCCTCGGTGACCACGATCTCGAGCGCGCGCTCGTCGCCGCTCGCCCTCTCGCGGCGGACGAGGCCCATCGCCTCCAGGCGCTTGACCAGCGGCGACGCCGTGGCGGGCTCGAGATGCAGCAGCGCCGCCAGGTCCTTGAGCGAGAGCCGCTCGTACTGCCAGAGCGCGAGCATGGCCAGGTACTGGGGGTGGGTCAGGCCGAGCGGCTCGAGCAGCGGACGGTAGAACGCGACGAGGCTGCGCGCGGCGGCGGACACGGTGAGGCAGACCTGGGCCTCGACGGCGAGCGGATCGTCCATCCGCCGATGATAGTTCGCGCGCATATAGTGAGGGCACGAACGAGTGGGGGTGGGCCGTGCCGAAGAAGCACCGACGCGACATGACCGAGTGGTGGCTCACCTACCTCGGACCGGCGCAGGTCGGCAACATCCGCGGACCCCGCAAGGACCTCACCGACGACGAGCGCGCCCGCGACGCCGAGCTGCAGCAGCAGTTCGACCGGGTGGTCGACGCGAACGGCCGGTCGTTCCTGGTCGAGCGCCCCGCTACTGGTAGGTGACCAGGTCCGGCACCGGCTGCACCCGGTAGGTCTGCACGGGGTCGAGCACCGGGACGTCCTCGTCGTAGAAGTTCTTCCAGCCCCAGTGCACGCTCGGCGCATCCGCCCGCAGGGCGTTCCACGTGCCCGCCTTGGCCTCCTGCGACCCCTGACCATCGACGTGGATGACCACCGCGATCTCGTCGCGTGACGTGTCGAGCCGTGCGCGCTCCTGGATCATCCGGCCGGAGAACTGGTGCAGCACGAGCATCTTCTGCGGCAGCGCGCGCTGCGCTGTGAAGTCGGAGAGCCAGGCGACGACGGCGTTGACCTCGTCGATGCCGACGGACCCGATCTGCCGCAGGTGCACCTGGTCGGGCGCCAGGCGCCACTCCGGGTCGAGCGCGAGGCCGACGTACGGCAGCGCGAGCAGCTCCTGGAACTGCTGCGCCTGGGTCAGGAAGTCCGTGCGCCCGGGCTGCAGGTCCAGCACGACGGCCATGCCCGCCGCGCCGGCCGCCTCGACCAGCGGGCGCAGCTGCTCGACCGACCGCTCCTGGGAGTAGTTGCCGTCGTCGCCGGGACCGGCCGACGCGATCGTCGCGATGATCTCGACGGCCGGCACGACGGCGTCGGTGGTCAGGGCCCGGTACGGCGCCGCGACGGCGTCCGCCCTGGCCAGCGTCTCCGGCACCCCCTGCTCCCCCAGCACGCCGAGCGCCCCGGATCCCGGGGTGCCGTACAGGGCGACGTACTTCTTGCCGGGGACGCCCGGGACCTGCGGGAACACGAGCTGGCCACCGCCCCCCAAAAGCGTGCCGGTGCGCGCCGCGGCGACCCGGCGGGCCAGCCGGTCCGCCGGGCCGAACGCGGACCCGAGCGCGATGGTGTGTTCCGGCGCAGCAGCGGCGAGGGCCTGCACGCCGGCCGTCGTGGCGCGCGGGTCACCGCCGGGCACGTCGAGCACGGGCACACCCGCGGCTCGGATCGTCGCGAACGCGGCGAGCGGGTCCACACCGACGCCGGTCAGCGCCACCGTGCCGGCAACCGGCTCCGGCGGGGCCGTCGCGGGCAGGACCGGGACCGGCGACCGGCTCGCCGACGGTGTCGACGCGGGAGTGGGCGCGGCAGGCGGCTGCGCGACAGCGGGCGCACCCGCGACGACGAGCACGGACGGACCGGGCGCGGCCAGGGCGCGAACGCTCGCGACCTCCTGCCCGGCTGGCACCTCCGTCGGGGGACCGAACGTCGCCCCGGTCGCCGCGCGCAGGACGTCGCCGTCAGCGCCCGCGGGAACGGGGACGACGTCGACCGGGCTCGGCGGTACCAGCGTCACCGCACCGACCGCGAGCACGGCCCGCGTGTCGAGCCTCGCGAGCTCGGCCAGCACGGGCGCCGGGTCGCCGCCCGGGCTCGTCAGCAGCACCGGCGCGCCCAGCGCGACCGCCGCGGATGCCGCGGTGAGCTGGCCCGCGACGTCCTGCGCACCCACGACGACGACCACGGGAGCCGTCACGAAGAGGGCACGGGAGACGTCCAGGGCGGCCTGCTCGGCGGTGGCCGCCTCGATCACCGTGGCCGCCTCGGCCGGTGCCCCGACCTGGGCGGAGACGGTCGGCGTGGGAGTCGGCGTGGGGGTCGGGGTGCTGGCGCCCGAGGTGGTCGGTGTGGGCTCGACGGGCGAGGCGTCGTCGGTGCAGCCCGCGAGCGCGAACAGGGTCACGCACGCGACGGCGAGGCCGGCGCGTCGTCGGCGCATCGGCACGGCACTACCTCCTGGCGGTCGGCGGGCAAGCATACGAGGGCCCAGCACCCGGACCGGGGGTTCCCCCACCGGGGCGCGCGGGCTAGGTTCGACGACGACAAGCCCCCGGGGAGCGCAGGAGCGCTGAGAGTGCGGCCGGACACCACGTCCCACCCGCAGACCCGTGGAACCTGATCTGGTTCACACCAGCGTAGGGAGCAGGGCACTGTCGTCGGCGGCGTGCCGGCGGCCGGTCCTCCGGGCAGGTCGCGCCGCGGCGCGCCCTCCTGGCGGAGCGGCCGGGACGCACCGCAGGTGACCTCGTGCGGCTGCCCGGGGGTCCCGCCGCGACACCGGAGGACCCGATGAGCACCGAGACCCGACCCCAGTCCGTCCGACGCCTGACCGACCTCGGCGTCGGCGCACGCTTCTCCCTGCACCCGCACTGCGACGACTACGTCGAGGTGATCACCAGCGCGCTCGCCGCCGCCGACGCCACGCGTGTCGACGTGCGCACGGACGACGTCTCGACGTTCGTGCGCGGCGAGGAGGCGGACGTCATCCGCTACGTGCATGCGGCCCTCGCCGCCGCGGGCGGGACCCGGTGGCACGTCGTCGCGCACGTGCTGCTGTCCCGCGGCTGCCCGGGCGAGGTGGCCTGCGAGCTGCCCGACGACGTGCTGCTGGACGCGGTCGGCGTGCCGGAGCTTCCACCGACCGGGCTGTCGGCGAGCGCCCACTGGGCCCTCTACCCGCTGGACGACAGCGGGACCGACCACCTGGCCCAGATCATGGAGGCCATCGGTACCGCCGGATCACGGGCGACGGCCTCCCCGGAGCACTTCGTCACCCGCCTCGACGGAGACCTGTCCGACGTCCTCACCGCGGTCGCGGCGGGGTGGCTGGAGGCCGCGCGCCACGTCCGGCACGTCGTCACGCACGTCACCGTCTCGATGCACTCGCCCTCGGGCGGCCCCCGGTGAACCGCCGTCGGATCTCGCTGTCCGAGCTCGTCCTGCTGGCCGTCCTCGCCGTGGTCTCCGGCTTCGTCTACTGGGCCCTCGTGCAGGCGTGGATCGCGCTGCAGATCGCGATGGGACCGTTCGGTGACCTCGCGCAGAACGTGCTCATCGGCGGCTGGATGGTCGCCGCTCCGCTCGCGCTGTACATCGTGCGGCGACCGGGGGCCGGGATCGTGGTGGAGCTCGTGGCCGCCCTGGTGGAGGTGGCCTTCCTCGCCTCGCCGGTCGGTCCCATGCTGCTGGTCGTCGGCCTCGTGCAGGGTGCGGGCGCCGAGCTCGGGTTCGCCCTGACCCGGTACCGCCGGTACGACTGGTCCGTCTTCGTGCTGTCGGGCGCGCTCGCCGGGCTGGCCAGCACCGTGCTCGGCATGGTGCGCTTCGGCTGGCTCACCCAGGACTGGTTCGCCTGGCGGCTGGGCCTGCAGGTGGCCAGCGGCATCCTGCTGTGCGGCATCGCGGCCAAGGTGATCGGCGACGCGCTCGCGCGCACCGGTGTGCTGGACAACACGGCGCTCGGCCGGGCCCGCCGCCAGGACCCCGCGACGCCGGCGCCTGTGCCGTGATCGAGGTCCGCGGTCTGGGTGTCACGTTCCCGGGCGGCGTCGCGCCGGTGCTCCGCGATGTCGACCTGGACGTCCCGCCGGGCGAGCAGGTGCTGGTGCTGGCCGGGTCCGGCGCGGGCAAGAGCACGCTCCTGCGCGTGCTGGCAGGCATCGTGCCGCAGGTCGTCGACGCGCACGTCACCGGTCGCGTCCGGGTGGCCGGGCTGGACGCCACGACGACCCCGACCGCGGACCTGGCCCGGCACGTCGCGACCCTCACCCAGGACCCGACCGACCAGCTCTGCCTGCCGACCGTCCTCGACGAGGTCGCGTTCGCACTCGAGAACCGCGGGGTCGACCCGGCGCTCATCGGCCCGGCCGTCGACCGCACCCTGTCCGCGGTCGGCGCCGCGCACCTGCGGGACCGCCGGACCGCCGAGCTCTCGGGCGGCGAGGGCCAGCGCGTCGCCCTCGCCGCCGCGCTGGTGGCCGACCCGAAGGTGCTGCTCCTCGACGAGCCGACCGCCCTGCTGGACCCCGCGGCGGCGCGCGCCGTCGCGGGGGCGGTCCGGGCAGCAGCGGGCTCGGGCCGGTCGGCGGTCCTGGTGGAGCACCGGCTCGACGAGCTCGGGCAGCTGCCCGGTCGGGTCCTGGTGCTCGACCCGGACGGCCGGGTGCGCGCCACCGGCCCGACGCTCCAGGTGCTGCACGAGGACGCGCCCGCGCTGGCGCGCCTGGGCACCTGGCTCCCCCTCTCGGCCGAGCTGGTCGCGGCGGGGGTCGACCGGATCGGCGACCTCACGGTCACGGCCACTCCGAGGGCACCCGCGGGCCCGACCGTGCTGAGCGCCCGCGCGCTGCGCGTCCGGCGGGACGGTCGGACCGTGGTGGACGGCCTCGACCTCGACGTGCGGGCGGGCCGGGTGACCGCGGTCGTCGGGCTCAACGGGTCCGGGAAGAGCTCGCTGCTGCTGGGCCTCGCCGGCCTGCTGCCGGTCGAGGGCACCGTGCGGGGCGGCTCGGTGGGGTTGGTGTTCCAGCACCCGGAGCACCAGCTCCTCGCGCGGACCGTGCGCGACGAGGTGGCGTGGGGACCGCGACGCGCCCGACTGGGAGGCGTCGACGAGCGCGTGTCCGGCGCGCTCGAGTCCTACCGGCTCACCGGGTTCGAGGACCGTGACCCGTTCCGGCTCTCGGGCGGGCAGCAGCGCAGGCTCTCGCTCGCCGCGATGGCGGTGTGCGGCCACGACGTTCTCCTGGCCGACGAGCCCACGTTCGGGCAGGACCGGGCGACGTCGGTGGCGTGCGCCGAGGCCCTGCGCGCGCTGGCCGACGAGGGGCGCGGCGTCGTGCTGGTCACGCACGACCTGCGGCTGGTGGGCGAGGTCGCCGACGACGTGCTCGTGCTGCACGCGGGCCGCGCCCTCGCGCACGGACCCGTCGACGCGGTCCTCGCCGACGACGCCGTGCTGCGCGGCGCCGGACTTCCTCTACCGCCGGTCCTCGCGGCGTGGCGCAGGACCGGGCACCCGGTGCGCGCCACCCTGCAGGCGCTCCGTCGGGCCGGGCTGGCGGTGCCGGCATGACCGGCCTCGGACAGGCACTCCCCCATGACTCCGTCCTGCACCGGCGCAACCCCACGGTCAAGCTCGCCGTCTTCCTCGTCGTCTCGCTCGTCCTGCTCGTGCCGGTCGACCCGTGGACCCCGCTCGCGCTGCTCCTGCTGGCCCTCCCCGCCGTGGCCTGCGCCGGGCGCATCCCGCTCCCGGTACTGGGCCGCGCGGCGCTCCTGTTCGGCCCGTTCGCCTGCTCGCTCCTGGCGGTCAACGCCGTGACGCGCGACGGGCCGGTGGTGGCCGACGTCGCCGGTCTGCAGGCCACCAGCACGGGGCTGGCGATCGGCGTCGCGCTGGCGCTGCGCACGGTGCTCGTGGGCACCCTCGCCGTGGCGTTCAGCCTCACGACCGACGGTGCCCGGCTCATGACGAGCCTGCACCAGCACGCCCGGCTCGGCGCGCGCCCGACCTTCGCGGTCCTGGCGGGCTACCGGGTGCTCGAGGACCTGCCACAGCGGTGGACCACCATCCGGCAGGCCCAGTCGGTCCGCGACCCCCGGCATCGGGCCGGCCGGCTGCCGCGGGATCCCGCCTCGCTCGCCCGCGCCGCGTTCGCGCTGCTCGTGGTGGCGCTGCGGCAGGGCGAGCGGATGGCGATCGCGATGGAGACCCGCGGGCTGGGCTCCGGGCCGCGAACGGTGCACCGGCCGGTGGCGCTGGACCGGCGCGACGCCGTCTTCGCGGTCGTGGTGCTGAGCGTGTGCGGGCTCGTCGTCCTGGCGTCGTGGCGGGCCGGCGTGCTCCGGACGTGGAGCACGGTCTGACGTACCGCGCGTGCCCGGCGTCGCCGTGCCAACCTCGGACCATGGGAACCGCGGGCGAGGTCGTGCAGGAGTACGTCACGGTCCAGGTCGAGCGGTTGCTCGGCGCGGTCCCGGCCCTGCGCTCCGGGGACGACGACGCCGTGCACGACGCGCGCGTGGCCACCCGGCGGCTGCGCGCGGCTCTGTCCGTCTACCGCCCCGTCCTCGACCGTTCGGGCTGCGACCCGGTCCGGGACCAGCTCACCGAGCTCGGGCACGTGCTCGGCGACGCCCGCGACGCCCACGTGGAGCGACGCGCGCTCGAGGACCGGCTGACGCTCGAGGACCCCGCGACCGTCGTCGGGCCGGTCGAGCAACGCATCCAGGAGGACCGCGCCGCCGCGCGACTGCTCGCCCAGGACCGCCTCGAGGCCTGGCTCACGTCGCCACGCTTCGAGGCACTGGCGGCCGCGCTCTCCCAACCCCTGCCCGCCGGCCCCCGCGCGGGACGTGCGGCGGCCGGGTACCTTCCCCGCCGAGCCCGTCGGGCCTGGGAGCGCCTGGACGACGCGGTGGCCGTGGCGGCCCAGGTGGTGCCCGGGAACGAGCGCGACGAGGCCCTGCACGAGGTGCGCAAGGCCGCGCGCCGCGCGCGGTACGCCAGCGAGGTCGTGGAGGCGGTGGTCGGCGAGCCCGCGCGGCGCAGCGCGGCGAGGGCGCACCGGGTGCAGGAGGTGCTCGGGGACCTGCACGACACGGTCGTCCGGCGGGAGACGCTGCGGCGGCTCGCCCACCTGGCGGACCTGGACGGCGAGAGCACGTTCACCTACGGCCGTCTGCACGCCCTCGAGCAGGCGGCGGGCGACGCCGCGGAGTCGGCGGCCGAGCGGCCGGTGCGGCGCGCCACACGATGGGGCCACCGCCGCTGGATGAGCTAGTCGCTCCCGTGCTCGCCGGCGCGGTGGTTGTGGCCCAGGCTGCGCAGGAACCGGGGTCCGACGGCGGCCAGCTCGGCCTCGTACGCGGCAGCCCAGGAGCCGTACGGGGTGCCCGCGAGCGCGTCGTTGGAGAACCGGGGGTCGCTGGTCACCTCCGTGACGCAGAACTCGGGGATGGTCAGGTCCGTGACCGGTCCCCCGCGCTCCACCTCGGCGATGACCAGCGGCGCGTTGCCGCCCGCGAAGGTGTCCACCACCCAGCCGTCGTCCCCGAGCCACACGGAGTGCCGGGTCTTGGCCACCCTGGCACCACCGCGGCGCACCAGCTCCAGTCCCACCGAGACGTCGAGCTCGCGCTCGGCCTCGTACCGGGTCCCCTCGTTCATCGGACCCTTGACCGTGATGGCGCAGAAGTCCATGCGGTCGGCGAACCGGTCGAGGATCGCGAGCTCGTCGAGGTCCGGCTCGAGGACCAGGCCGGGCACGGTGGCCTGCACGCGGACGCGGATGGCGAACCCGGCGTCGGCCAGGACGTAGCTCTGCACGATGAGGGCGGGCGACGCGTCGAGGAGCTCGGCGGGCACGTCGCGCGCCCAGAACCGACGCTCGAACTCGAAGTCCCCGTACCCGGTGTCGCTCACCCTGCGAGCGTATCCGTCGAGGTCACCGCGCGGGTGGACGCTCGCTACTCGGTGCTCACCGCGTCCAGCACCGGCAGCCGCGCCGCCCGGACCGCCGGCCACAGCGCGGCGACCATGCCGACGACCACCGCGAGCGCCAGCATGAGCGCGAGGCTCGCCCACGGGATCGCGAGCGTCCGCAGTCCCACGTCGGCGAACACGGTGGGCAGGGTCGACGCGAGCGCGACTCCCAGCACCAGGCCCACCGTGGTGCCGAAGAGAGCCGTGAGCACCGACTCCAGCGTGATCGTCGTCCCGAGCTGGAGCCGGCCCAGCCCGACCGCGCGCAGCAGCCCGATCTCGCGGGTGCGCTCGATCACCGAGAGCGCCAGCGTGTTCACGATGCCGAGCACCGCGATGACGATCGACAGGCCCAGCAGCGCATAGAGGATGACGAGCACCCGGTCCACCTGCTCCGCCAGGTCGGAGACGAACTGCTCGCTGTCCATCACCGACACCACGACGTACGGGCGGACCGCGTCGGTGAGCTCCGCGCGCAGCGCCGCCGCGTCCGTCACGGCGGCCGCCGTGACGAAGACGGTGGTCACCCGTTGCTCGTCCGGCGGTAGGAGGGCGTCGAGCAGCTCCTGCCCGACGACGAGCGGCACCCCGAACGCCGGGGAGTCGATGACCGCGCCGATCGTCGCGGTCCGCCTCCCGGTCGACCCGACCAGCACGAGCTCCTGCCCGAGGGACCAGTCCTCGTCGTCCATGGTGGTCCGCTGCACCGCCACCTGCCCCGAGTCGAGCGCGCCGACGAACGAGCCGGCCACCTCCTGCGTGCGGATGCTGCGCCCGACGGCCGTCGGGTCGATGCCGGTCACGGCGAACGGCGTCCCGTCGACGAGCACCGAGGCGGTCGAGAACGTGTCGGCGGCGCGCACGCCCGGCAGCGCCCGCACGTCGGCGACCGCCTGCACCGGCACGGTCCCCTGCGCGGCGCCGCGCAGGATGTAGTCGGTGGTCGCCTCCCGCGCCACGATCGCGCTGGTCGACGCCTGCGTGGTGGCGGCGATGACCGCGGCGGCACCGACGAGTGCCATCCCGATCATGAGGGCGCCGGCCGTGTTCGCCGTCCGCCGCGGGTTGCGGGTGACGTTGCCCCGCGCCAGCGGTCCGACGGGCCGCCATCGGGCGACCGGTACCGAGACCGCGCGCAGGAACCCGCGCGCCAGCACCGGTGACGCCGCGAGCACGCCGAGCACGACCGCCCCCGCGCCGCAGCCCAGGAGCACGTCCGCGTGGTCCGCGGTCGGGTCCAGCAGCGCGGCCACGAGCGCGGCGACCCCCAGCACGACGAGCGACGCACCTGCCACGGCCCGCCGCCACAGGGAGCGCTCGGGCAGCGTGACCTCGTCGCGCAGCGCCTCCACGGGCGGGACCAGCGCGGCCCGCCGGGCGGGCAGGGCCGCGGCGAGCACGCTGACCAGCGTCCCGACCAGCACCGACACGGCCAGCGTGAAACCGTCCACGGGCACGCGACCCGTCAGCTGCATGCCCACGGCGCCCAGGACCTCGCGCAGCACGACGACGAGACCGAGCCCGCCGGCCACGCCGAGCGCCGCCCCGACCAGCCCGACCATCGCCGCCTGCAGCACGATCGAGCTGAACACCTGCAGCGGCGAGGCACCCACCGCACGCAGCAGCGCGAGCTCGCGGGTCCGCTGGCGCACCCACATCGAGAAGGTGTTGGCGATGATGAAGGCGCCGACGAACAGCGAGATCCCCGCGAACACCAGCAGGAACGTCGTGATGAACCCGAGGATCGACAGGATGTTCTCGGTGGCCTCCTCGCGCAGGCTGTCCCCGGTGACCGCCTCCGCCGGGGTCGACGCGGCGGCGACCACGGGCGCGATCCGGTCCACCAGCTGCTGCTCGCTCAGCCCGTCGTCCGCCAGGACGGAGATGGTCGCCACCGTGCCGTCGGGGGCGAACGCCGCCTGCGCGGTCGCCGCGTCGAGGAACACCACGGTCGCCCCGGCGAGCGCCGAGCCCAGCCCGATCTCCCCGACGACGGTCACGGGCCGCACCTCGCCACCGACCACCACGCTCGTCGCGTCGCCGAGCGCCAGGCCCGAGGCACGCAGCGTCGCCGACTCCACGGCGATCTCGTCGGGACGCTCGGGCGCCCTCCCCGCCACGACGTCCACCGCCCGGTCCCGCGGGTCGTACGCGAACCCGAAGCTCGGCGCCTGGGTGCTCTGCACCGCGGTGCCGTCCGCGCCCACCAGCACGAGCGGGCCCTGGGCGTCCGGCAGCGCCGCGGCCACGCCGTCCACCGCCTCCAGGTCCGCGACGAGGCTCACCGGGACCGGGTTGCGCACCTCCGCGCTGATCCGGTCCGGCCCGCCGGTGCCGCCGGCCGACTCGGCACCGCGGACGTAGGCGTCGCCGAGCGTCGTCGTCGCGACGATGTCGGTGAACGTGGAGCCGAGCATCGTCCGCAGGGCGAATGTCCCCGCGACGAACGCGACCCCGAGGGCCACCGCGAGCACCGAGAGGCAGAACCGCACCAGGTGCGCCCGCACGCCCCGCAGGGCGACCCGGACCATCAGCCGGTTCCGGTCCGGGACACCGTCAGGGCCGCCAGCGCACCGAGCACCGACTCCGGGGTCGGGTCCCGGAGCTCGCCGACCAGCCGACCGTCGCCCAGGAACAGCACCCGGTGCGCGTACCCCGCGGACGTCGGGTCGTGCGTCACCATGACGACGGACTGCCCCAGCTCGTCGACGCTGTCGCGCAGGAAGCCGAGCACCTCGGCGGCCGACGCGCTGTCGAGGTTCCCGGTCGGCTCGTCCGCGAACACCACGGCCGGCCGCGCCACGAGCGCCCGCGCGCACGCCACCCGCTGCTGCTGGCCGCCGGACAGCTCGCTCGGCTTGTGCCCGAGCCGGTCGGTCAGGCCGAGCGTCCCGACCACGAGGTCGAGGTGTGCCCGGTCGACCTTCCGGCGGGCGATGTCGAGCGGCAGGGTGATGTTCTCGAGCGCCGTGAGGGTGGGCACGAGGTTGTAGGCCTGGAACACGAACCCGACCCGGGTCCGGCGCAGCGCGGTCAGCCGCCGCTCCGACATGCTGCTCACGATCGCCCCGTCGACGACCACGGAGCCGGACGTCGGCCGGTCGAGCCCGGCCAGGCAGTGCATGAGCGTCGACTTGCCCGAGCCCGACGGGCCCATGATCGCCGTGAGCTCGCCACGGGCCAGGTCGACGTCGACCCCGTCGAGCGCCCGGACGGCCGTCGTCCCCGCCCCGTAGACCTTGACCAGGTCGCGGGCAGAGGCGATCGGCGTCGGCGCCGCGGCGGTGTCCATGCGCGCATTCCTCCTCGTCAGAGAGGCTCTCTGAGCCGATCGTCCCTTGTGACACTCACCACCGCGAGCCCGAGCATCGGGTCGGGTGTGAGAGGCTGGGGACATCAAGGGCTGCGCGAACCTGCGCGCCCCGCGTCGTGGAGGTCCCCCGGAGCACTCGCTCTGGTTGCTCTGGCGGCGGACCCCGACCAAGCCCCGAGAGGCTCTATCTGTGACTTCTTTCGTCGAACTCGGCGTGCCCTCTGCGCTGTCCATCGCGCTGACGGCCCAGGGCATCACCGCCCCGTTCCCCATCCAGACCGCCACGCTGCCCGACTCCCTGGCCGGCCGTGACGTGCTGGGCCGCGGCCGCACCGGCTCCGGCAAGACCCTCGCGTTCGCCCTCCCGCTCGTCGTGCGGCTCGCCGCCACCGCGGGCAAGGGCAAGACCGCTCGCCGGCCGCGCGCTCTCGTGCTGGCCCCGACGCGTGAGCTGGCCTCGCAGATCGACGCCACCATCGCCCCCCTCGCCAAGGTGATGGGCCTGAACACGACCGTCATCTTCGGTGGCGTGTCGCAGGGAAAGCAGACGTCGGCGCTCAACGGCGGCATCGACATCGTCATCGCGTGCCCGGGCCGCCTCGAGGACCTCCTCAACCAGAAGGCACTGTCGCTCGACGACGTCCAGATCACGGTGCTCGACGAGGCCGACCACATGGCCGACCTGGGCTTCCTGCCGGGCGTCAAGCGCATCATGGACAAGACCCCGAAGGTCGGTCAGCGCCTGCTGTTCTCGGCCACGCTGGACAAGGGCGTCGACCAGCTGGTCAAGCGGTACCTGACCTCGCCGGTCGAGCACTCCGTGGACAGCGCCGAGTCGCCCGTCTCCGCCATGACCCACCACCTCTTCGAGGTCCGCGACGCCGACGCCAAGAAGCAGGTCGTGCACCACCTGGCCTCCGGCACCGGCCGTCGCGTGCTGTTCATGCGCACCAAGCACCAGGCCAAGAAGCTGGCCAAGCAGCTGACCATGGACGGCATCCCCGCCGTGGACCTGCACGGCAACCTGGCGCAGGGCGCCCGCGAGCGGAACCTCGAGGCGTTCTCCTCCGGTGCCGTCCGGGTGCTCGTCGCCACGGACATCGCCGCGCGCGGCATCCACGTCGACGACATCGAGCTCGTCGTGCACGTCGACCCGCCGGCCGAGCACAAGGCGTACCTGCACCGCTCCGGCCGCACCGCGCGTGCCGGCTCGGGTGGTGACGTCGTCACGATCGTCCTGCCCGAGCAGCGCGGTGACGTCCGCGCCCTGACGCGTGCCGCCAAGATCACGGCGACGCCGAAGCCCGTCTTCCCCGGCGACGCGACGCTCTCGCGCCTCGTCGGCGAGGTTGCGGCACCCGTCACCTATGTCGCGCCGCCCGCTGCGCCCAGCACCGGTGGTGGTGGTGGTGGCGGCGGTCGTGGCCGCGGTCGCGGTCGCGGCGGCGCGCCGGCAGCGGCCCCCGCCGGCGGGACCGGTCAGCGTCGTCGTCGTGGCGGCAGCGGTCGCGGCACGGGCACCGGCGGCGCGACGTCCGGCGGTCCGCGCGTGGTCTACTCGCGCGGCTGAACGAACCCGCAGTTCAGGGGCCGGTCCGAATTCTCGGGCCGGCCTCTGGCATGTCTGCGGCAGGGAGCGCCATGATGGGGCGCACGTCGACCCCGGGAGGCACCATGCCGAACCCCACGGACCTGTGATGGCGATCGTCTCCCGCGGGTTCCGCGGCCGGCGCGAGGTCGACCCGCGCATCCCGCCCGGTCAGTACCTCGAACGCGGCTTCCCGGTGCTGTCCGCCGGACCGACGCCGCGCGCGGACCTGGCCACCTGGACGTTCTCGATCACCGCGGGCGGCGTGCCGCGTGCCCGGTGGACGTGGTCCGAGCTCACGCACCTGCCCCACGAGGACGTCGTCAAGGACATCCACTGCGTGACCAAGTGGAGCAAGCTGGACTCGGCCTGGCGGGGCGTGTCCCTGGACACCCTGCTGGACGGTGTCGAGGTGGGCCCCGAGGAGCAGTACGTGATGGCGCACTGCGACGGCGGCTACACGACGAACGTGCCGCTGGCGGACCTGCGCGGCGGGAAGGCGTGGATCGCGTACCAGTACGACGGCGCCCCGCTGGCCCCGGAGCACGGAGGCCCCGCGCGGCTGCTCATCCCCCACCTGTACTTCTGGAAGTCCGCGAAGTGGGTGCGCTCGCTCGACCTGATGACGGAGGACGCCTGGGGCTTCTGGGAGCGGCTCGGGTACCACGCGTACGGCGACCCGTGGAAGGAGCAGCGGTATTGGGGCGACTGAGCGTGCCCTCCGCTGACAACGAGACCGACACCGAGCTGTACGCCCTGCCGTGGATGGTGGGCACGGTCGTCAGCCGCACCGCCGAGACCCCTACCGCCGCGACCCTCCTGATCGACGTGCCCGGCTGGCGCGGCGCCCTGGCCGGGCAGCACGTCGACGTCCGCCTCACCGCGGAGGACGGCTACTCCACGCAGCGCTCCTACTCGCTGGCCTCGCCCGGGACGATGGGACTGCCCGGCGTGCCGCCCGATCCCGCCGCCCACGACAGCCGCATCGCGCTCACGGTGCAGATCGTGGAGGACGGCGAGGTGTCGCCGTACCTGACCCAGGACCTGCAGGTGGGCGACCAGCTCGAGCTGCGCGGACCCGTCGGGCACTGGTTCGTGTGGCACCCCACCGATCCGCACCCGGTCCAGCTGATCGCGGGGGGCTCGGGCCTCGTGCCGCTCATGTCGATGCTCCGCACACGCCGGCTCGCCCGGAGCGTGGCGCCGTTCCGCCTGGTCGTCTCGGTCCGGACGCCGCAGGACGCGCTGTACGCCGACGAGCTCGAGGCGCTCGGTACCGACGTCCGGATCACCCGGGTGTGGACCCGTCGCGGGCCCGACGGGTGGACCGGTCGGATCGGCCGGATCGACGCCGGGCTGCTGCGGGACGTCTGCTTCCCGCCCGACGAACGCGCCCACGTCTTCGTGTGCGGGCCGACGCCGTTCGTCGAGGTCGCGGCGGACCTCCTGGTCGACCTCGGCCACGATCCGGAACGGATCCGCACCGAGCGCTTCGGACCCACCGGCCCGTGAACGACGGAGGGACCCGGCACAGGCCGAGTCCCTCCGTGCGGTGCCGGGTGCGGTCACCCGGTGTTCTGGAGCCCCGCGGCGACGCCGTTGACGGTGAGCAGCAGGAGCCGGCGCAGGTCGTCGGCCTGCTCGGGGGCGTCGCCCGTGCGCAGGCCGCGCAGGGCGCGCAGCTGGAGCAACGACAACGCGTCCACGTAGGGGCTGCGCAGCTGCACCGCGCGGCCGAGGATCCGCCGGCGGGACAGGATCGCCTCGCTCTGCGTGATGTCCAGCACCCAGCGCCGGGTCAGGGCCATCTCGTCGACGATCAGCTGCGCCAGGTCGTCGCGGTCGCCGAGCGCCAGGTACCGCTGCGCGATGCGCTCGTCGGTCTTGGCCAGGGACATCTCGACGTTGTCGATCATGGTGGTGAACAGCGGCCACTGGGCGTACGCCTCGCGCAGCTCGGTGAGGTCGGCCGTCGCCGCCAGCGCGGTGCCCAGCCCGTACCAGCCGGCCAGGTTGATCCGCGCCTGGGACCAGCTGAACACCCACGGGATCGCGCGCAGGTCCTCCAGCGACTCGACCGACAGCCCGCGCCGGGCGGGCCGCGAACCGATCGGCAGCAGGCCCACCTCCTCCAGCGGCGTCACCTCGGCGAACCACTGCGGGAACCCCGGGGCCTTCACCAGCTCGTGGAACCGGACCCGGGACGCCTGGTCCAGCTGCGCGGCGAGCGGGGCGAACCGCTCGGTGGCGGCGGAGTTGCGCCGCTCGACCGACGGCGCACCGGCCAGGAGCGTCGCCGCCGCGACCTGCTCGATGTGGCGCGCAGCGATCACCGGGTCGCCGTAGCGGGCGAAGATGACCTCGCCCTGCTCCGTCAGCTTGAAGCGCCCGTCGACGGACCCGGGGGGCTGCGCGAGCAGCGCACGGTTGGCCGGGCCCCCGCCGCGTCCCAGCGCTCCGCCGCGGCCGTGGAACAGCGTCAGCTCGATGTCGTGGCGGCGTGCCCAGTCGGTGATCCGTCGCTGCGCCGTGTCCAGCGTCAGGGTCGCCGAGACCGGACCCACGTCCTTGGACGAGTCGGAGTACCCGAGCATGACCTCCATCCGGCGGCCGTTCTCCGCGAGCCGGCGCTGCACCTGCGGGAGCGCGAGCGAGCCCTCGAGGATGTCGATCGACGCCTCGAGGTCGGCGAACGTCTCGAACAGCGGCACCGCGTCGATGACGGGCGTGTCCATGCCCGCGAACGCGTACTCGGCCAGCTGGTACACGGCCGCCAGGTGCTCCGACGACTGCGTGAACGACACGATGTAGCGGCGTGCCGCCAGGACGCCGTACCGGCGCTGCACGGCGCCGATGGCGCGGAAGGTGTCCAGCACCTCCAGCGTCCGGGGCTCGAGGCTCCCGTCCACACCGTTGGCGGCCAGGTCGGCGAGGGCTGCCTCGTGCACCTGCGAGTGCTGGCGCACCTCCAGCTCGGCCAGGTGGAACCCGAAGGTCTGCACCTGCCAGATCAGGCGCTGCAGGTCGCCGTACGCCGCACGGGTGGCGCCGGCCTCGGCCAGGGAGCGCTGCACGACGCCGAGGTCGTCCTCGAGCTCGGACGCCGCGACGTACCCGAGGTCCGCGTTCCGGGTCCGGGTGGCGGCGATGCGCTCGGCCAGGAAGTAGACGACCCGCCGGTGCGGCTCGTTGGGGGCGTCGACGGCGATGCGGGCGGCGAGCGTCGCGGCGAGGCCCCGCTGCTTCTGCCAGAGCGCGGTGAGCTCGCCGGAGGCGGGCGTGCCCGACGCGTCGAGCGTGAGCCCGTGCGCGACCGAGCGCGCCGACCTCTCGAGCTCCAGCAGCGCGTGCTCGGACGCCATCGCCGCGGCGGTCTCGGTGATGTCCGCGGTGACGTTGGGGTTGCCGTCGCGGTCCCCGCCGATCCACGTGCCGAGCCGCGCGAACGAGCGCACGGCGGGCGCGGTGGTGCCCGCGGCGTCGGCCAGCAGCCAGTCGTCGAGGCGGCGGTAGACGGCTGGCAGCACGTCCGCCAGCGTCGACTCGAACACGTTGATCACGGTGCGGACCTCGTCGAGCACCGACGGCTTGGCCTCGCGCAGGGGGGCGGTGCGCCAGAGGGTGTCGATCTCGCTGAGCAGGCGGCGGTCGTTCTCCGCCAGCGACATCCCACCCGTGTAGCGCAGGTCGCGCTCGGCGACGAGCTCGGCGATGCGCCGGATGGACGCGGACACGGCCCGACGGCGCGCCTCGGTGGGGTGCGCCGTGAACACCGGGCGGAACTCGAGCTCCGCCAGCCGCTGGCGGGCCACGTCCTCGCCCACCTCCTCGGCGAGCTGCGCGACGGCCGCCGGCAGCGAGTCGTCCGGTGCCAGGTGGTGGGGCAGGAGGTTGGCCTCGCGGTCCCGCAGGACGCGCACCCGGTGGTACTCCTCCGCGGTGTTGGCGAGGTGGAAGTAGCACGTGAAGGCGCGGGCGACCTCCTCCGCCCGGGACAGGCTGAAGCCGGCGACGAGCTCCTCGGCCTGGGCGAGCGCGTCGTCGTCGGGGCCGTTGTGCGACCGGATGGCGAGCTCGCGAAGGTGCTCGACGTCGGCGAGCAGGTCCTCGCCGCCCGTCTCGCGCAGCACGCGGCCGAGGAACTCCCCCAGCACCCGTACGTCGTTGCGCAGGGGTTCGGGTACCTCGTGGTTCACCGACCTCGTCGCAGAAGTCTGCACGGTCTCGCTCGGGATCTGGGGTGCACTCACGAAGCCAAAACTAGGCCACCCGGCGCCTTCGGGTCCCCGCAGTCCAGGCGGTGGGCAGTGTGACGTGGTCCACGGACCACCGTGCGCCCGGCCCGCGCACCGTGCGACGGTGTCCCCCGTGCGGCACATCATCATCGGGACAGGTGCGGTCGGCGGCGTGATCGGCGGGCTGCTGGCCGGCGCGGGCAGCGACGTCGTGCTCGTCGCCCGGGGGCGTCAGCTCGACGCGCTGCGCGCCGACGGACTCGAGGTCACGACGCCGGCGGGGAGCGTGCGCGTGCACCCCGCGGTCGCCGCGGGGCCGCCCGACGTGGACCTGCGTCCGGACGACGTGCTCGTGCTCGCCGTGAAGAGCCAGGACACTGTGGCCGCCCTCGACGCGTGGGCCGACCGACCCGTCGCCGGCGGCGGGAGCGCCGCCGAGCGGCTCGCCGTGGTGTGCGCGCAGAACGGCGTGGCCAACGAGCGTGCGGCACTGCGCCGGTTCCGCACCGTCGTGGCGATGTGCGTGTGGCTGCCCGCCACCTTCCTGGAGCCGGGCCGCGTCAGCGCGGGCGGCACCCCGGTCCCCGGCGTGCTCACCGTCGGCCCGGCCGCGGCGTCGTCCGTCACCGACGCTGCGCTCACCGCCTACGCCGAGGACCTGGCCGGCGCAGGGTTCGCCGCCCCCGTGACCGGCGACGTCATGGCGTGGAAGTACCGCAAGCTGCTGTCCAACCTGGCGAACGCGGTCGAGGCGCTGTGCGGGACCACCCGCGACGACGGCGCTGCCGAGCTGGTGGCCCGCGCCGACGAGGAGGGTCGGACGGTCCTGCGCGCCGCCGGGATCCGCGTCCTCGACGAGGCGGTGCACGATGCCGCGCGCGCGGGCTTCCACGTGGCGCGCCTGCCCGGGCAGGCCGGCGGCGGCTCGTCGTGGCAGTCGCTGGCCCGCGGCACCGGGTCGATCGAGTCCGACTACCTGAACGGCGAGATCGTGCTGCTCGGTCGGCTGCACGGGGTACCGACGCCGGTGAACGCGGTGCTGCAGCGCAGGGCACGGCAGGCCGCTGCCACGGGAGCCGGTCCGGGCTCCACGGTCGCCGCCGACGTCCTGAGGGAGTCGCTCGCCTGAACCGGCCATCCGGGCCGCGGCGGGGCTTCCACCGTCGGCGCCTGGCTGTGCCGAGCGTGAACAGTTCACGCCATGCACCGCCGTGCGGGAGCCGCGGTAGGGTGCACGCGTGGAGGAGCGGAGCGGCTTGCCGCGGGGTGTGCGCCAGGCGTGGGGGCGGGATGCGGCGCCCGGCAGGCCCGGCCCGAAGGCGATGCTGAGCATCCCCGGGATCGCGGCCTCCGCGACCGCCCTGGCGGACGCGGAAGGCGCCGCGGCCCTCTCGCTCGGGCGGATCGCGGAGCGTCTCGGCGTGACCCCGAACGCCCTGTACCGCTACGTCGACTCGCGTGACGACCTGGACGTCATCGTCCACGACCACGCCCTCGGCGCACCGACCGGGATCCGCGCCGGCGAGGACTGGGGGGATGCTGCCGCCGCCTGGTGCCGCGCCCTGCGTGACCGGTATGTCCGCCACCCGTGGCTGAGCGACATGCGTGTCCGCGTCCCGTTCGCGCCGAACTCCCTGGCCTGGCTCGAGAACCTGCTGGAACGCCTCGAGCCCAGCGGGCTCGGCGAGCGCCGGGCGCTCCAGGCGGCGGGTGTGCTCGACGGGTACGTGCGCAGCCGCGCCGCCGCGGTGCGCGACCTGGTCCGTCCCGGCGGCACCACCGATCCCGGCGCGCTGGTCGAGCTGGTCGGCGCCGACCAGCTCGCGGCCCGGCTGCCTCGGGTCGCGTCGCTGATCTCGTCCGGCCTGTACCGGGAACCGCAGGCTCTCGCCGACGAGGACTTCGAGTTCGGCCTCGCGAGCATCCTCACCGGTCTTCGACAGCTCGCCGACCGGCCCGGGCACTGACACCGACCGCGACACTCAAGCCCTCGCCTGGATCCACCTGAGGTAATCCCTGTCGCTCGCGCGCGCATCTGTGTACGTTCGTAACTGTTCGTACCGTGCACAGACTGGAGGCAGGCCGTGACCGCAATCTCGACCAGGCGCGTGACGACAGATGTCGCCCCCGTGGTGCTGGAGCACGTGACGAAGACCTACGGCGGCACCGGCTCGAGCGCCGCGACGGTGCGCGCGCTCGACGATGTGACCCTGGAGCTGCCGGAGGGGTCCTTCACCGCGGTGATGGGCCCGTCCGGATCGGGCAAGAGCACGCTGCTGCACTGCGCGGCGGGCCTGGACGCACCGACCACGGGCCGGGCGGTGCTCGCCGGTCACGACCTGACGGGCATGTCCGAGGACGCTCTCACGCGGCTGCGGCGCGACCGGGTCGCCTTCGTGTTCCAGGCGTTCAACCTGATCCCCACCCTGACCGCGGCGCAGAACGTCGAGCTTCCGGGACTTCTGGCCGGACGCGGGCGGGACCCTCGCAGCACCGACCGCGCCCTGGCGCGGGTCGGGCTGGGTGACCGTCGCGCCCACCGCCCGGGCGAGCTGTCGGGGGGCCAGCAGCAGCGCGTGGCGATCGCCCGGGCGCTGGCGGTGAAGGCCGCGGTCCTGTTCGCCGACGAGCCGACCGGGGCACTGGACACCGGCACGGCCGCACGCATCCTGGAGCTGCTCCGGACGGCCGGCGCCGAGGACCGGCAGACCATCATGATGACCACGCACGACCCGGTGGCCGCCGCCTACGCCGACACCGTGATCTTCCTGGTCGACGGCCGCATCGTGGAGCGGATGACCGCGCCCTCGGCCGAGCAGGTGGCTGCCCGGCTGTCGCGGCTGCCCGGCGACCGGGGAGCGTGAGCCGCGATGCTGATCCTGATCCTCGCGGGCCTGCGCCATCGCGCAGCCGCCCTCCTGTCGATCGTCGTCGCCGCCGGCCTCGGCTCGGCACTCATCGTGCTCAGCGGGGCCATGTTCGAGACCGGCATCCGGCTGGTCGCACCGCCCGAGCGCGTCAGCGGCGCCGACCTGGTCGTCATCGGCGACCCCGGCTACACCATGCTGGACCGAGAGGGTGGCCAGACCACCGACCACCGGCCGTTGCCCGAGCGGCACCGCCTGAGCGACACCGTCGTCCGGGAGGCCATCGGGATCGAGGGCGTCGACCGGGCCGTGCCCGTCCAGCTGGTCGAGACCTTCGCCCGGAGCGGTCTGCGAGCGGCCACGCTCACCGGCCAGAACTGGGCATCGGCGAGCATGAGCGGCCTGACCGTGCCCGAGGGACCGGCCCCGGGGCCCGACGAGGTCGTGCTCACGGCCCCGGCCGCCGCGACGCTCGGCGTCGCCCCCGGTGACAGCCTCACCCTGACCGTGGCCGGCCGGACCAGCACCGTCGAGGTCCTGGGCGTTCTCGGCGGGACCGGCGGCCCGGCGACCGTGTTCCTCGCCGACGTGGCGCCCGGCGTCGCGGCGGGCGAAGCGGACGATGCGGACGATGCAACACGCGGCGCAGGGCGGATCGACGCGCTCGGCGTGACCCTCGCGGCCGGGGCCGACGACGCCGCCGTGCGTGACGCCCTGGGCCGTCTCGGCCCGGTGCGCGTGCTGGCCGGCGACCACCGGGGCGCGGCCGAGGATCCGGCGATCTCGGCCTCCCGCACCCCGACGATCGTCATCGGCGCCGTCTTCGGCGGCATCGTGCTCACCGTGCTGGCCACCGTCACCTCCGGGATCGTGTCCCTGTCGGTCCGCCAGCGCGGCCGCGAGATCAGCCTGCTGCGTGCCACCGGCGCCACCGGGCGCCAGGCCGGCGCCCTGCTCGTGGGCGAGGCGTCGATCGCCGGCATCGTGGGCGCAGTGCTCGGGCTCGCGCTCGGCGTCCCGCTCGCCCACGCGCTGTTCGACGCGATGCGCGCGGGCGGCGTCGTCCCGGACGGGCTCGCGCTGCGCGCGGGACTCGTCCCCTTCGCCGTCGCCGTGGCGACCTGCGGCCTCGTGGTGTGGCTGGCCGCCCGGATCGCGGCACGCCCGGCACGCCGCTCGCGCGCCATCGACGCCCTGCGGGAGGCCGACCTGCCTCCCGCGCGGCTCGGGTTCGTCCGGGGCCTGCTGGGCGTCCTGGCCGGGCTCGGCGCCGTCGCGCTGGCCGTCATCACGACCGCCATGGAGCCGGCCCTCGTCTCCGCCACCGCGGGTCCCGCGGTGCTCGCCGGCGGGATCTCCGCGGTGCTCCTCGCCCCGGCCCACCTGCGTCTCGGTCTGGTCCTGCTGCGGCCGCTCCTCGGCGAGCGCCGCGGCGAGCTCGCCCGGGTCAACGTCCGGTCCCGGGTCGCAGCCCTGTCCACGGTGACGGGTGCCGCCGCCCTGGTGGTCGGCATCGGCGTCGGCAACCTCGTCTCCCAGACCATGCTCACCACCGCCGCCGGTCGAGCCCAGGTGGAGACGATCACGGCGCAGGCCGTCGTCCGTGGCCCCGCGGGCACAGGCGTCGAGCTCGCCGCGGAGATCGCCGCCCTGCCCGAGGTCGGCGCGGTCACGCCGTTCGTCGCCTCGGGCGGATGGATCGAGCGCCCGTACGACCGGTCCCACCGCGACCGGCCGTGGCCGGTGCGCGGGCTGGACGGCGCGCAGGCCGAGCGGGTGCTCAGCAACCGGCTCGTCGACGGCGGGCTCGCCGCTCTCACGGGCCGGTCCATCGCGCTGCCCGCCCGGACCGCCGAGGCTCTCGGCGTGCGCACCGGGGACACGGTCGACTTCCGGTTCGGCGACGGCGCCGGGGCCGAGCTGCGCGTCGTCGCGACGTACGACGACCTGCCCGGCTACGAGAACCTCCTCCTGCCCGCGGACCTGCTCGCTGCGCACACCACAGCCCGGACGCCCGGCACGCTCCTGGTCAGCGCCGACGACGGCACGTCTGCCGACCGGCTCGCGACCGCGCTGGACGACGTCGTCGCCGACCATCCCGCCGTCGTCGTCGGCGACCGCGACGACCTGGAGCACGCCCTCCAGGAGGGGCTCGGCGTCAACGCGCTGATCAACACGCTCATGCTGCTCGTCGTCCTCGCCTACGCCATGGTCGCGGTCGTCAACACGGTCGCGGTGTCCACCCTCGGCCGTCGCCGGGAGCTCGCGTTGCTGCGTCTCGCGGGGGCGACCCGCCGGCAGGTGCGCACGCTCCTGCTCACCGAGACCGGGATCGCCGCCGTCGCGGGCCTCGGTGCGGGCCTGGTGGTGGCGTGCGCCGCCGTGGCCCCCACCGCCGTCGTCGTGGGAGCCGACCTCCTCGGCCCGCTCGCCCTGGCGGCCCTCGCGGCCGGCGGTCTCGCCGTCGCGCTCATCACGCTGCCCATCACCGCCGCCGCCACCCGGCGGGCCCTGTCCGGGCGCCCCGCGGACGTCCTCACCCGGGCGGCCTGAGCCGCACCGGTCACACGCCCGGTGAGCGGGCGTCCGCCCGCGGCCGGACGCGCGGCGGGCGTGCGTGGTGTCGTCGACGCCCAGGACGTCCCGAGACCGGTGTTCGGGTTAGCCCACGGCCTGCGGGCTCGGCCGCACCTCCCGCGTCCCTGCGCACGTCAGTGCACGAGGGAAAACCGCCCTCCTCAGGCGGGAGCGAGACGACCCACGAGCCGGTCCAGCGCCCCGTCCCGCGCGAACACCGGGATGACCGTCAGCGGGGCGTCCACGTCGACCCAGCGGCCGCCCTCATGGACCGCGCCCGAGCTCAGGCAGGTCCACGTCGCACCGTCGGGCAGGTACACCCGTCGCGAGGTCGCGCCGGCCTCCAGGACCGGCGCGACGAGCAGCGAGGGCCCGTACAGGTACTGGTCGGCGACCGTCCACCCGATCGGGTCGTCCGGGAACTCGTGGAACAGCCCTCGCATGACCGGCTGACCGTCGGTGTGCGCGGCGGCCATGAGCTCCCGCGTGTAGTCCCGCAGGTCTTCGCGCAGGTGGACGTACCGCTCGAGCACGTCGTACACCGCCGGCCCGAAGGACCACAGCTCGTTGGCCGCGCCGCTGGGCTGTCGCGGTGACCCGTCCGCCGCGCGCACCTCGTGGGACGGTCCGCGGTCGCCGTGCAGGCGCATGACCGGCAGGAACGTGCCCACCTGGAACCACCTGACCAGGAGCTCGTGGAAGTCCAGGTCGTCGGTGCGCCCGCCGCCGAAGCCGCCGATGTCAGTGGTGAACCACGGGATACCAGCCACCCCCAGGTGCACCCCCGCGACGATCTGCCGCCGCAGGGTCGGGAAGTCGGAGTGGATGTCCCCCGACCACACGAGGGCGCCGTACCGCTGGGACCCGGCCCACGCGCAGCGCACCAGGTTGACCACGGACCCCTGCCCCTGCGCGGTCAGCCCGTCGAAGAACGCGCGGGAGAACGCCTGGGGGTAGAGGTTGCCGACCTCCGTGCCCTGGCCGGCGTGGTAGCGGTACGCGTCGTGGTCGTACACCCCGTACTCGGGCTCGGCCTCGTCGAGCCAGAACAGCCGGATCCCGTACTGCCCGTAGCCCTCGCGGCACCGGTCCCACAGGAAGGCCCGCGCCTCGGGGTTGGTCACGTCGACGAAGCGGCTGGGCCCCCCGAACCACATCTGGACGTCGATGCCGCGGTTGCTGCTCACCAGCAGGTTCCGGCGGGACATCTCCGCGAAGTTCTCCGACTCCAGCGAGACCTGCGGCCAGACTGACACCATGAGCTCCACCCCGAGGTCTGCGAGCTCGGCAACCATCGCGGCGGGGTCCGGCCAGAACTCCTCCTCGAACCGGAAGTCGCCCATGTGGGGCCAGTGGAAGAAGTCCGCGACGATCACGTCCAGCGGCAGCCCTCGGCGGACGTGCTCGCGCGCCACCTCGAGCAGCTCCTCCTGGCTGGAGTAGCGCAGCTTGCACTGCCAGAACCCGAGGCCGTGCTCGGGCATCATCGGCGCGTGCCCCGTGGCCTCGGCGTACCGCGCGCTGATCGCCGCGGGCGTCGGCCCCGCGGTGACCCAGTAGTCCAGCTGCCGGCAGCTCTGCGCTGACCACTCGGTGCGGTTGCTCGCGAAGGTCGCCCGACCGATCGCCGGGTTGTGCCACAGGAAGCCGTAGCCCTCGCTCGACAGCACGAACGGGACGCTGGCCTGGGAGTTGCGGTGCGCCAGCTCGAGCGTGCAGCCCTTGAGGTCCACGAGGTCCTGCTGGTACTGGCCCATGCCCGCGAGGTGCTCACCCGCCGGAGTGTCGAGCGACAGCTCCGCGCTGACGCCGCCGCCGGCCAGGGGCCGGTAGGTGCGGGAGCGCAGCTTCAGCGCACCGCCGGACGCGGACTCGGAGAACAGGAGCCGCCCGTCCGCGTCGTGGAACGCGAGCCGGCAGTCGTGGGACAGGGCACCGGTCTGCCAGTCCAGCCCGCTCCAGGCCGTCGCGACGACGGTGATCCGGCCGTTGGTCAGGGTGGCCGTCGCACCGTCGACCGAGACGGTGGTCCCGCCGTGCACCGCCGGGTCCTGCCGGATGAGGGCCCAGTCCGCGTCGACGACGTCGCCCAGCGCGGAACGCACGCGGACGCTGTCCCGACCCCAGGGCTCGATCACCAGGGTCTCGCCGCCGCCGCTCCAGCGCAGGGTGGTCCCGTCGACGGTGAACAGGTCGGTCACGGACGTCTCGTCTCTGCCCGTGATCGGGCGGGTGTGGCGCGGGTCGTTCCCGCGACGGCGGCTCGGTCGTCGTCGGCCGTCGGCCGCGACTCGCGGCACCGAGTCTCACCCGGGCCGACCCGTGTCGACAAACGACACCGCGGCCACGGCAGACACCGTCAGCGCGCGGGTGTGCGCTGACGCCCTGCCGGCGAGGTCGCCAGGTGGCCCGCGAGGAAGCACCCGGCGCGGTCGATCGCGAGGTCGGCCTCGTCCAGCCGGCCGGCGAAGTGCTGGAACACGTGCGGCGCACGGGCCACGACCTCGAGCGTCACGGCCACGTGGGCCGCGGCTGCTCGGGCGGCGAGCCGGGTCGCGTCGTCGAGCAGGACCTCGTTCGTGCCCACCTGGACGAGCAGGGGCGGCAGCCCGTCGAGATCGGCGAGGACCGGGCTGGCGAGCGGGTCGGCGGGGTCGTGGTCCCCGAGGTACCGCGCCGCGTACTCGGCGACGTCCGCCGCGTCGAAGATGGCGTCGTCCGCCTCCTTGGTGCGCAGGCTCTCCCCGCTCAGCGTCAGGTCGCCCCACGGCGACATGACCACGACGGCCGCCGGCTGCGGCAGCCCGGCGTCCCGTGCGGCCAGGAGCAGTGCGAGCGCGAGGCCGCCGCCGGCGGAGTCCCCCGCGAGGACGATCTCCCCCGGCTCGTGACCGTCGGCGAGGAGGGCGCGGTAGGCGGCGAGGCCGTCCTCCGCGGCGGCGGGGAACGGGTGCTCCGGCGCGAGCCGGTAGTCCAGCGAGTACGCGACCGCGTTCGCACGGCGGGCGAGGGCGGTCGCCAGGCCGGCGCCCGATCGCGCGGACCCGATGACGTAGCCCCCGCCGTGCAGGTACAGCAGTGCGGTCCGGGCCGCTCCCGGGGGCGTGAGCCGCAGCGCCGGCACGCCCCCGAGCAGGACCTCGTCGACCGTGACGTCGCGCTCGACGGGACGAGCAGCGAACTCCTCGAAGCCGGCGCGCTGCTCGGCGAGGGTCTGGGGCTCGCGCTGCCCGCCGCGCAGCGCGGCATCGATGGCGATGAGCTGGGCCTGCGACATGACGACCTCCTGGTAGCGTCCGAGATGGATTCCGTGACAACCATCACAGCGCATGATGCATTCCTTGGAATACATCTTGTCCAGGAGGTCGTATGCCAGCCGGCGCCGGGGCGGTGCTGATCGACCTCGTCCGCGTCGAGACGGTCCTGTACAACACGGTCGACGCGCGCCTCAAGGACGCGGGCGGGCTGACGCTGCCGCAGCTCGAGGTGCTGAGCGTCATCCGCGACGTGCCGGGCTGCCGCGTCCTGGACGTCTCCCTCACCATCTCCATCACCGTCGGCGCGGCGAGCAAGGCTGTCGACCGTCTCCAGGAGCAGGGCTGGTGCCGGCGCACCGTGGACCCGGACGACCGGCGGTCCTCCGTCCTGTCGCTGACCACGCTCGGCTCCGCGGCTGTCGACCAGGCCGCCCCGGTGTTCGAGGCGGCTGCGGCCGACGCCCTGGGGGCGCTCCTCCCCGCGCACGATCTGGAGCACCTGGCGCGGACCCTCAGGTCGGCGCGGGCCGTGCTCCAGCCCGGCGTGGACCGGGCGGCCGGGCACCCGCACGCACAACGCGGACCTGCCGGTCCGTGACCCCCTGAATCACTGCAGCGACATCGGTCAGCGAACAGGTACCTGGTGGATGCGCGAAGCCCGTGCGTGCGACCAGATCGGTCCGGTGCTTCTGTTCTGAAAGCGGCCGTGCCGAAAACGGCGTCGAGGCTCCTGGGCCGCTGGGAGACGTCGTCGTCCAGGCTCGGCTGCACACGCCGGACTACAGCTCGATGCCGCGGGCCGTCCGGGACGCGTAGGAGCGGTGCAGGAAGTCCAGGACGACGAGCTCCTGGCGGCGCACATCGGCGCCCAGCAACCGGTTCGCGTGCATGTGCAGCAGGCTGCTCAGGACGCCCGGCATGTCGTTCGGCGCCACGACAGCGCCCAGCTCAGCGAGCAGCGGGCGCACGGTCTCGCTGCGCCGGGCGAAGATCGCACACGCAGCCTCGTCGGCGCTGTCCGGGCCGTCGAGCAGCCGGTCCACCAGGGGCCGCTCCCTGCGGTACAACGCGCCGAGACGTCGCGCCAGAGCGTCAGGGGCGCCGTGGGCCGAGAGTGCGTCGGCTCGCCGGTCGCGCACGAGCCGATGCCGTGCTGAGAGGCCGAGCCCCGCGTCGCGCAGGAGCGCGTCGAACCCCTGGACGCAGGCCCGCCAGCGGTCCTGCGGAAGGTCGAGCAGATCGAGGACCGCGTCACTGTCCGCCGCGAACACCTGCTCGGCGAGGTCGATCCCGCGCGCTCCCCCGTAGCGCACAACCTCCCGTTCGTAGGTGTCGACCTGGGCGCGCCAGATCAACCCGGAGGCCAGGTGTGGTGCCGCGGCCTCGAGCACGCGTGGCAGCACGCCGTGCAGCAGGCGGACAGGGTCACCCTGCAGGCGCAGCCGCAGATGCCACTCCGGGTCGCCGTAGCGGACGAAGAACCAGCGGACCGCCTCCTGGGCGGCCATCGCGTCGCGCACGACCGGCCGGACCAGGTCACGCAGCACGACGTCGTCCCCGATCGTGCCGGTGTAGAGCTTGACGTACAGCCACCCCGACCCCGGCGGGAATCGACGGGCGCCCTCTGCGGGGTGGACCACCCGGGTCGGGCGGTGCGGCGCCGCGGTGCGCAGGAACGGAACCACGAGCTCATGCACGTACCGACCGCCCGGCCCGCGCGCCAACACGTCGTCCCGCCCGTGGAACACCTCGACGAGCGTGACCCCGGACCGGCGCCGAAGCATCGCGGCGGCGGCGTCCACCAGCAGGACGTCGTCCAGGTCGACGGGTAGCACGCTGTCGCCGTCGGCGACGGCCACCCAACGTGGCAGCGCGAACTCCTCGCGGATCGCCGACAGCGCGCCGAAGCGCGCACGGTCAGGGGCCGTCACCAGAGGCGCCAGGTCGGCCGCAGTGAGGTTCCAGCGAGCCCGACTCAGCACGAGCCGCCCGGCCGTCAGGCGCGGCACGTAGCGCGCGTCCGACAGTGGTCCCAGCACGAAGCGCACGGCCGACGCCGCGTCCTGGTACTGCAGCGCGGCCAAGAACCGGTACACACCGAGGTTGCGCGGGCCACGGAAGTCGTGGGCGACGCCGAGGCGAGGGACGACCACCCGGCCACGCCGGCGCGACCGGAGCACTACTCGCCCCTGCCGGACGGCGACGACCAGGTCGTCGAGATCGATCTGGTCCTCCCTGGGCGCGCCGGAGCGCCCGATCACAGGGATCTCGTACTGCCGGAGCACCGGACGAGACACGACGTTGCCCGAACGTGGAGTTGGCCGGTGCACGACCTCGGCAAGCAATGCGTCGGGCTGCAGCTCCTGCTCCGCCTGGAGATACCGGCGCACGTGCTCGGTCAGTACGGCGTCACCGGCACAGAACCGACCGAGCAGGGTCGCGCCCGACGGCCCGGTGATTCCCGCGAGGTGCAGGCGGAAGTCACCGCGGGCGACCGCCTCCGACGAGCCGGCGAGGACGGTAGCCATCACGGCCACGGCGTCGGCGATCGGAGTCGGCTCGCCCTGAGCACGTGCCAGCTGCTCGAGGTCGGACGCAGCGAGCTGTACCTCGGGGTCCCTCGCCCGCTGCGCCTCCCCCACCAGCCGAGCCAGCACGTCGTCGCGGGGAGTCGGGCCCGGCCTGGTCGGCGCCACCCGCTCGCCGCTCGAGAACCCGTCGAAGAGCGGGGGCGCCGGCACGGGCCGACCGCCGCCGGCCCTGAGACCGACGCCGCACTCGTCGTCGAGTGCCTCCAGCAAGGGGACCTCACGGTCGCCGTACCGCGACGTGAATGCGTTCCGGAAGTCGGCGAAACCGTCGACGTAGATGCCACCGCCGACGCGGCTCAGCACCTCGATCCCGCGTTGGAGCTCTGCGATGACGCCGTCGCCCAGGCGGAGGTCACCATCGAGACGCAGGTCCGTGCGGAACAACCGCGCCGGATCCGCGGCGACCGGCAACGGCGAGAGCGCATCGGACACCCGATGGTATCGATCGAGCTCCACGCCCGGTGGCTGTGCGTCGATCCGGTCGAGCTCGACCTGCGCGTCGCGGAGCGGCAACGCGAACGCGTGCGCACCGACGTCCTCGAGAGCATGCACCATTCCGTCGGCCGGGTCGGAGCCGGTAATCAGCGGGACCAGCTCGCTCACCAGCACCTGGGCATCGATCAGCTCGTTGACGAACTCCGCTGCCTCCGGCCGCTCGACGGTCGGTTCGATCTCCGCAACCTGGTCGACCAGCTCGTCTAGCCGAGCCCCGGCCGCCGCTCTCGCCAGCACCGCGCGCAGGACGACTGTCGGCTCGACGACCACGAGATCGTGGACGGCTCCTCGGGACTCGACATAGCGGATCCGACCCGCGGCCTCGTAGAGGGTCGGGTTGGGGTGATAGCGCAGCCGCTCACGCATTCCCGGGGCGTCCTCGAGGACGCGGGACAGCTCGAGCAGGTAGCCCGCGTCGAGGGCCGACGTACGGCTGGCACGGCTCAGGTCGAGGTGGGTCGACGCTCCGCCGACCATGCCGAGCGACCAGCCGGCGAACAGCCCGAAGGGTGTCGTCCGGCCAGCCATCCGTGACAGGTACCGCAGGAGCGCCCGCTCCACGCGTCTCTGACCCGATCCCGCGTCGAGAAGCCAGGCGTCGACCCGGCCCGCCAGCCCCGGAGAGGCGAGGAACAGCGCCTCTCGTACGTCCGGCCGTGAAGCCAGCTCGCGCAGCATCGCTCGCGAGCGAACTCTGTCGCGCTCGGCCGCGGGCGGGTCATCCGGCGCCCCCGGCGCTTCGGCGTCGGCGCCCAGGTGCTCGAGCGCGTCGAGATGCAGGGCAGGCATGCGCGCGACGAAGAAGTCGGCGACCTGCCACGCGCCGGACGCCCGCGTCGTCATCCGCCACCCAAGGTTCGCGCCAGTCGCGCACGCCCCCGACGCAGCAGGAACCCCCAGAGCATCGGCACCGCGAGACCTTGCGGGAACGGCCGTGGCCAGAAGAAGTTGACATTGACGGCCCACGCCGAGGTGACAGTGACCTGGTGGAACCAGCCGACCGGGATGTAGAGCGACTCCCCCGGGCCGAGGGTCGTCTCGAAGCCGCGGACATCCGCAGCCCGCGGGAACCTCCGGAGGTCGAGCGCGTTCGGGTCGACGCGGCAGTGCGTCCCGTGCCCGATCCGCCCGAGCCTGCGCGCGCTTGACGGCGGGAACAACGAGAAGTGCTTGCTGCCGACCACCTGGACGTTGCAGTTCGGCGACACGTCGCAGTGCAGGCCCGAGGACGTGCCCTGCACGCCGCACCAGAAGTTGACGTCCGGGGCCGGCCGCCGAAACCACTGCGGATCCGGCGCATCGGACGTCAGCGTCGGCGACAGCCGGACGAGGTTGGCGTCCAGGTAGTAGGAGACGTCCAGGCGCGACGCTGCGACCAGCCCGGTGATCTGCCGTGGGTCCGTCAGGTCAGCGGTGACCGGCTGCAGGTCTCCGGCCGTCGCCAGTACCCAGTCCAGGTAGTCGCCGAACGGGACCGCTCCGCCCTGTGCCAGGTGCTGGTACATGTTGTTGGGCGGACCGTTCCGCTCCCGGACCACCACCTCGACGCCTCCGGCGACCGCCCGCAGGTAGTCGCTGTCCCAGCGCTCGAGCGCCGGCCAACCGGCCACGTTCCCGACGACGACGCGCGGCTCGCCACCGAGCCGCGGAACGCGGAAGTCGTTCCGGTCGACCCGGGGGACGGCGTCCAGGTGCACCTACTCCGGCCGCCTGTCGGGGGGTCGGACCTCCACGTGCACCTCGACACGAACCGCGTCGATCTGCACGAAGGTGGGCTCCGGGTCTTCCCGTGGATCGAGGCCCGGGCACGTCCAGAGGCTCTCGCCGGCGGTCGAGAGGATGTCCTCGGTCAGGTTGCGCAACGTCTCTCGGCGCAGCTTGAGCTTGCGGGTCGTCGACGCGACCGGCTCCGGCTCCTCGTTCATGATCTCGTCCATCGGTCCCACGTCCCCCCAGGTCGTCGTACCGCCTCTCAGTACACTCCCGGTCCTGGGTCAAGGGCTACCCCCCGGGGCACACGAGCCGGCCACGTCTCGATCGCCGCGTGGCGGAACCGCACGTGTCGATCCGACACGCTGACCGGGGCCGTGCGGCCGGGGCGCAGGCCGCGCCGCTTGGGGCCTACCGACAGGTGGCCGCGGTCTCGGACAGGTGATCGCCGACGACATGGCGATGGCCACGTCAGGCTCCCATGTTCAGGATCCCGGCGTGGCCTCTGACCAGCACATTCGGTGGAGCTGAGGGGATTCGAACCCCTGACCCCCTGCATGCCATGCAGGTGCGCTACCAGCTGCGCCACAGCCCCGCAGCCCCCCGGAGGGAACCACTTACGCCCGTAGGCGCTCGGCGAGTCTAGATCGAACGCGGGCCCAAACGCTAATCGGGGTCGCGCGTCTCGGAGTCGGCGTCGGAGTCGTGCGTCGTGTCCGGTCCGGCGTTCCAGTCGGTCGACGCGTCGGTCGGGCCGATGTTGTAGCTGACCATCCGCCACGACGGCGCGTAGGCGCCGCGCGTGGCCACGAGCTCGGTCCAGTGCGCGTTGAGCATGCCCGAGAAGCCGTGCCAGTCGGTCGGCATGCCGAGCAGGTCCCCGACGCCGCAGCTGATCGCGGAGCCGTGCGAGACGACGACCAGGGTGTCCCCCGGGCCGAGCGCGGCGGCGTGCTCGAGGATGCCCTCACGCACCCGCCGGGCGACCTCCGCGCGCGTCTCGGCACCGACCCCCTCGGGCTGGCCGCCGGCCCGCCAGACGGCGAACTCGTCGGGCCAGTCGCGCCGGAGGTCCTCCCCCGTCAGCCCTTCCCAGACACCGAACGCCCGCTCGCGCAGCCGGGGGTCGACCACGAGGTCGAGCCCGGCAGCGCGGCCGAGGAAGCTCGCGGTCTCGTGCGCGCGGCTCAGGTCCGACGTGACGATCACGGTGGGCTCGTGCCGCGAGAGCAGGTGCGCGGCGGCGGTGCGCGCCTGCCAGCGGCCGACCGCGTCGAGCGGGATGTCCACCTGGCCCTGGAGCCGCGCCTCCGAGTTGTACGCGGTGCGGCCGTGGCGGACCAGCAGCAGACGGCCGGCGGTCACGCCTCGGTGCCCTCGTCGGTCCCCCGCGCGTCGGCGGGCAGCTCGATGACAGGGCAGTCCTTCCACAACCGCTCGAGGGCGTAGTAGACGCGGTCCTCCGCGTGCTGCACGTGCACCACGACGTCGCCGAAGTCCACCAGCACCCAACGGCCTGCGGCCTTGCCCTCGCGGCGGATCGGCTTGGCGCCGAGGTGGAACAGCGCCTCCTCGACCGCGTCGACGATCGCGCCGACCTGGCGCTCGTTGGTGCCGGAGGCGATCAGGAAGACGTCGGTGAGCACGAGCTGCTCGCTGACGTCCAGCGCGATGATCTCCTCGGCCTTGATGTCGGAAGCGGCACGAGCCGCCGCCAGGGCCAGCTCGATCGCACGTTCGGTCGCAGCCACAGGTCTCCTAGGTTCGGGTCAGGTTCAGGTCAGGGTCGAGCAGGTCAGGAGGGGCCGACGGGCAGGCCCGACGCCGTGGGGGTCGTGGACGACTGCGCGGCAGTGGAGCCCGGGTCGTCGTCCGAGCCGTTGTTCAGCAGCAGCACGATGAGGAAGCCGAGCACGAATGCCACCAGGGCCAGCACGATGAGGTGCAGCCACGTGTACGGGTGGCGAGGCCGCTCGTCGTCGTAGTCGTCGTCCTCGTCGTCGTCGTACTCGTCGTCCCGGGGCTCGGCGGCCGGACGGCCCGGCCGGTCGGGGGCCACCGCGACCGGTTCGCCGCCTCGCGGGGCAGGCAGCTCGCCGGCTGACAGGCCGGTGGGAGCCCACGCCGCAGGGGCAGCCGGCTCGGCCGCGGGCGTCGGCGCGGCGGTCCAGCTGCGCTGGGCCGGCGCGTCGGGCCGGCTCGTCACCGGGCCCGCGGAGGTCCGCGCCGGTGTGGGCTGCCACGACGGCGCGGCGGTGGCGGACGCAGGTGCGGGCTGCTGCGGGGCTGCCGGTGGCCGCGGGGAGCCGGGCTGGGCCGTGCGGGCGGGACCGGCTGCTGCGGCGGCGGCCCAGCTGGGGCCGTCGCGGCGCACGGTCGGCGGCGTGGCGCCGGGCTGCGAGGCGTCCGTCGACCGCTCCGGCGACGCAGCACGGGTCGCGGGCGTCGGAGCCCAGCCCCCACCGGTGGCGGAGCCGGTCTGGTCGGTCCCGCGCTGACCCCACGGCGTCGGGGACCCGGGTGCGGGTCGGACGGCGGGTTCGACGGGCGCGGCGGCCCCCGGGCGCGATGCCGCGCTCTGCGGGGCTGCCGGGGCTGGACGTGACGCGGGCCGCTCGGCGCCCGGGGTGGCGGGGCGGGACGTTCCCGGGGCAGCGGGGCGCTGGGCATCCGGGGCGGCCGGGCGCTGGGCGCTCGGGGTAGTCGGGCGCTGGGCTCCCGGCGCAGCGGGCCCACGCCCGGCCGAGGACGGACCGTTCGGGTGCGAGGTCGCGGCGGAGCCGGTACCGCCCTGGCGCGGCGGCGCGGCCGGCCGGGTCGCCGCGGGTGCGGTCCACGCCGGGGTGCCGGTGCCCGCCGACGCCGGGCGGGCGCTCGTGGGGTCGAGCGCCGTGTCACGGATCGACCGGCGGGAGCGCCCGCCGTCGCTGGCGGACGTCGAGGCAGCCGTCCCGCGCGGGGGCGTCTCGTCGGCACCACCCTGGCCACGCATCGCGCGGCGGGACACCGGGCCGTCGGCACGGGGGGCCGTGGCCGCCTGACCGGCCGGGGCCCCGGGCTCGGGTGCAGGCCCCGGGACGGAACCCGTCTCGGGGTTGCGGTGGAGGTCGCGACGTCGGCGCCGCTCCGGTTCACTCATGACTGACCTCGATACAACCTGTGCTTGGCGATGTACTGGACGACCCCGTCGGGGACGAGGTACCAGACCGGCTGTCCGGCCCGTTCACGTGCACGGACGTCGGTCGAGGAGATCGCCATGGCAGGGACCTCCAGGACGTGGACGCGATCACCGGGAAGCCCGTCGACCGTCAGCGCGTGCCCGGGGCGGGTGACCGCCACGAACTGCGCCATCGCGAAGAGCTCCTCGGCATCCTTCCACGTGAGGATCTGAGCGATGGCGTCCGCACCCGTGATGAAGAGAAGTTCGGCGTCCGGACGCGCGGCCTTGAGGTCCCGGAGGGTGTCGACGGTGTACGTCACACCCGATCGGTCCACATCCACCCGGCTCACCGTGAACCGGGGGTTCGATGCCGTGGCGATGACCGTCATCAGGTAGCGGTGCTCCGCCGCGGTGACGCCGTGGTCGACCTTGAACGCCGGGTGACCCGTCGGCACGAACACGACCTCGTCGAGGTCGAACCGCGAGGCGACCTCGCTGGCGGCAACGAGGTGGCCGTGGTGGATGGGGTCGAACGTGCCACCCATCACTCCCAGGCGTGTCCTGCGCTGCCGCTGCGTCATCGATCCGGTGCCCCTCGATGCGTCGGTCAGTGGCGCGTCCAGACGTTGCGGAAGGCGAACGTGATCAGCAGGAGCGCGACGAGGCCGACGAACGCACCGGCACCGAAGACGACCGGCGGGAAGGGCAGCTCGATGCCGTGCTCGGCGGCCTCAGCAGCGGCGATCAGGGCAGCATGCACGTCGTTCCTCCAGGGGGTGATCGGGGGGATCAGTGTCGCACGGCGGACTGGGCCCTCAGGGTCGGACGTGCCCGTCGCCGTGCACGATCCACTTGGTCGTCGTCAGCTCACCGAGCCCCATCGGGCCGCGGGCGTGCAGCTTCTGCGTGGAGATGCCGATCTCCGCGCCGAGCCCCAGCTGGCCGCCGTCGGTGAACCGCGTCGAGGCGTTGACCATGACCGCCGCGGAGTCGACCTCGGCGACGAACCGCTCGGACGCCGCCAGGTCCCGCGTGACGATCGCCTCCGTGTGCCCGGAGCTCCACACGCGGATGTGCTCCAGTGCGTCGTCGAGCGAGTCGACCACCCGGACGGCGAGGTCGAGCGACAGGTACTCGCGCGCCCAGTCGTCGTCGGTGGCCGGCTCGCAGGCCGCCTCCTCCGGCGCGAGCGCGAGCGTCGCCTCGTCGCCGTGGATGGTCACGCCCTCGTCGGCCAGCATCGCCAGGGCGACGGGCAGGAACTCGTCGGCGACCGCCTCGTGCACCAGGAGCGTCTCGGCGGCGTTGCAGACCCCGACGCGCTGCGTCTTGGAGTTCAGCAGGATGGCGACGGCGACCGCCAGGTCCGCCGTCTCGTCGACGTAGACGTGCACGTTGCCGACGCCCGTCTCGACCACCGGCACGGTGGACTCGCGCACGACGGTCTGGATGAGGTCCGCCCCGCCGCGCGGGACGAGCACGTCCACGAGCCCGCGGGCGTGCATGAGCGCCACTGCACCCTCGCGCCCCCAGGCGTCGATCGACTGCACGAGCGTGCCCGGGAGCCGCTGGGCGACGAGCGCCCCGGACAGGACGTCCACGATGACCTCGTTGGTCGCCGCCGCGGCCGAGCCGCCCCGCAGGATGACCGCGTTCCCGCTCTTGAGCGCGAGCCCCGCGGCGTCCACGGTCACGTTGGGCCGGGCCTCGTAGATCATGCCGACGACGCCCATCGGCACGCGCACCTGGCGCATCCGCAGACCGTTGGGGAGGGTCTGGCCGCGCACGACCTCCCCGACGGGGTCCGGCAGCGCGGCCAGCTCGCGCAGGGCGCCCGCGATGGCCACGATGCGCTCCGGGGTGAGCTCCAGCCGGTCCAGCAGGCCGGGCGACGTGCCGGCGGCGCGACCTCGCTCCAGGTCCAGCGCGTTGGCGGCGACGATCTCGGGCGTCGCGACGACGAGGGCGTCCGCCATCGCGTGCAGCGCCGCGTCCTTGGTGGCACGGGTGGCGGTGGCGAGCCGCCGGGACGCGGTCTTGGCCCGCTCCGCCACGGCGCGGACCTGTGCGGTCACGTCCGTCTGCACCTGCTGGTCGAGCGACGTCGTCATCGGACCAGGGTAGACCTGGGCCCCATGCAGGCGGCACGACCCGTCAGTCGAGCTGCTCCACCTTCGCGTAGGTCGCCGTCGTCCTGGTCTCGACGAAGCCGAGCGAGGCGTACATCTCTCCCGCCCCGGTCGGGTTCACCGAGTCGACCTCGAGCTCGACGACGTCGTAGTCGCCCGAGGCGGCGGCCGCCGCGACCGTCCCCGCGAGGCACGCGCGGGCAAGTCCCCCGCCCCGGGCGGACTGTCGGGTCCCGACCAGGCTCACGTACAGCTCGCGCGGGACCCACTGGGCCGTCAGGACGTACGCGAGGACCACGTCGCCGTCCCGGACGATCCGGGAGGTCTCCGGCCGGAAGGAGCGTGAGGTCACCATGTGGGTCCACTGCTCGACGGTCTGCGCCGTCGAGCCCCAGTGCGTCGCGAACGCGTCGTTGTGGGCCAGCCGGACGGCGTCGGCCAGATCGGGCCGGTACGGCTCCACCCGCGGGTCCGTCGCCGCGATCGGCGTCCCGGGAAGGGGCCTGGCCATCTCGGTGAAGTACCGCACGACCGAGTACCCCCGGTGCTCGAGCAACGGCCGCACCGGGTCGCCCTCGAGCCGGCCGCTCGAGCGCAGCTGGAGCGGCGCACCCGGGTGCCGCTGCGCGGACAGCTCGCGGGCGCGCGGCTCCATCCGGTCCATCAGCTCGGTGCCGATCCCCCGCGCACGCCACTGCGGGTGGACACCGCCGTCGAGGTTGGCGCGCACGTAGCCCTCGGCCGTGAGCGCCGCGCTCAGGCGGAGTTGGCCGTAGCCGACGAGCCGGTCCCCGTCCCACACCGCGATGCTGTCCCGCACACGGTCGAAGTCCTGCTCCTCGAGCTCCTCCGCGAGGTCCTCCGGTGCGTAGAACTCCTCGGTGCGGTCGACCGTGGCCAGCAGGTTGGTCAACTCCGACCAGGCCACGACGTCCGGGGTGTCCAGATACGTCCAGCGCAGCGACATGGGTGACCTTCCAGCGAGTTCGAGGGGCGGCTCGGTGCCGGGTTGCCGGCACGCACGAGCGAGCGCGCGCCGTGGCGCGCAGCCCCACGGACGTTACGGCGTCAGCGGCGCTCGCGCACCAGGACGAGGTCGTCGCGGTGGACCAGCTCGCGGTCGTAGCCCGGCCCCAGCGAGGCGCGCAGCTCCGAGGTCGAGCGACCCAGCAGGGGCGGCACCTCCTCGGCGTCGTAGGCGACCAGTCCCCGCGCCACCAGGATGCCGTCGGGGCCGACGAGCTCCACCGGGTCGCCCGCCTCGAACGTTCCCTCCACGCCGGTGACACCGGCTGGCAGCAGCGAGGTGCCGCGCTCGAGCACGGCCCGGACGGCACCGGCGTCGAGCACGAGGCGCCCGCGGGTGTTCGCGGCGTGCGCGAGCCACAGCCGGCGGATCGACGTGCGCCGACCGGTCGCGGTGAAGAACGTTCCGACGTCCTGACCGGCCAGCGCCTGCGCCGCCTGAGCGGCAGACGTGAGCACCACGGGGACCCCGGACTGGGTGGCGATGGCGACGGACTCCAGCTTGGTCACCATGCCGCCCGTGCCGACCGCGCTCCCCCGCGACGCCACGTCGATGCCCTCCAGGTCCCGCGCGTCGACGACGGACGCGATGCGGCGCGACCCGTCGCGCGACGGAGGGCCCGTGTAGAGCGAGTCCACGTCGCTGAGCAGCAGCAGCGCGTCCGCGTGCACCAGGTGCGACACGAGCGCCGCGAGCCGGTCGTTGTCGCCGAACCGGATCTCGTCGGTGGCCACGGCGTCGTTCTCGTTGATCACCGGGACGATGCCGAGGTCGAGGAGACGGGTCAGCGCCCGGTGCGCGTTGCGGTAGTGCACGCGACGCACCGTGTCGTCCGCGGTCAGCAGCACCTGGCCCACCTGCAGCCCGTGCCGGGCGAAGGCCGCGGTGTAGTGCGCCACCAGGAGCCCCTGCCCGACCGACGCGGCGGCCTGCTGGGTGGCCAGGTCCCGGGGGCGGGTAGCGAGTCCGAGCGGGCCGATCCCGGCGGCGATGGCACCCGAGGACACCAGGACGACCTGTCCGCCGGCGGCGCGGCGCTCGGCGAGCACGTCCACCAGGGCGTTCAGCCGCTCGGGGGCGAGCCGCCCCCCGGGTCCGGTCAAGGAGGACGAGCCGATCTTGACGACCACCCGGGACGCCGAGGCCAGCTGCTGGCGTTCGGTCAGGACGGTGGCGGTCACAGTCGGCATTCTGCCGGGTGGCAGCCGCAGGTCACGCGCATATCCGCCGGCCGGACACGCCCGGACTCAGCGCTCGGCCGCATCCGTCCAGACGCCGGCCTCGCGCTCGGTCCACAGCTCCTCGCGCGCCTCCGTCTTGGCGTCCATGCGCTCCTTGTACTCCTGACGCTTCTCGCCACGCGTCGGGCGCGAGCGGTCCTCGATCCGCAGGTCGACACCGCGCGGGCCGCCGAGGAACTCGGATCCCGTCATGAGCGTCGGCTCCCAGTCGAAGACGACCGCGTTGTGCTCCGGCCCGATGCGGACCTCGTCGCCGGCGACCGCACCCGCGGCGAACAGCCGGTCCTCGACGCCCAGGCGGGCGAGCCGGTCCGCCAGGTAGCCGACGGCCTCGTCGTTGGAGAAGTCGGTCTGCCGGACCCAGCGCTCCGGCTTCTCGCCGCGCACCCAGAAGTACACGCCCTGGCCGTCGACCTCGCGCCGCGTCACCGTGAAGCCCGCGTCGTCGACCGCCTTGGGGCGCAGGACGACTCGGGTGTTCTCGGGCACCGGCGCCTCGCGGCGAGCCTTGTCGACGATCTCCCCGAGCGCGAAGGTCAGCGGTCGCAGGCCTTCGTGGCTGGCGGTCGACACCTCGAAGACGCGGAACCCGCGGGCCTCGAGGTCCGGCTTGACCAGCTCGGCGAGGTCGCGAGCCTCGGGAACGTCGATCTTGTTGAGCACGACGACCTGCGGGCGCTCGAGGAGCGGTACGCGACCGCCCTCGATCGACAGGTCGCCCGCGTAGGTGCGCAGCTCGGCCTCGATGTCGTCGAGGTCGGACAGCGGGTCGCGGTCGGGCTCCAGGGTCGCGCAGTCGAGCACGTGCACGATGACCGCGCACCGCTCGATGTGACGGAGGAACTCCAGCCCGAGGCCCCGCCCCTCCGAGGCGCCCGGGATGAGCCCGGGCACGTCGGCGACCGTGTACCGCGCGCCACCGGCCTGCACCACACCGAGGTTCGGCACCAGGGTGGTGAACGGGTAGTCCGCGATCTTGGGCCGCGCAGCCGAGATGGCGGCCACGAGGCTGGACTTGCCGGCGCTCGGGTAGCCGACCAGCGCGACGTCGGCGATCGTCTTGAGCTCGAGGACGATGTCCTGCTCGGTACCGGGCTCGCCCAGCAGCGCGAAGCCGGGGGCCTTGCGCCGCTGCGAGGCGAGCGCGGCGTTGCCGAGTCCCCCGCGGCCGCCCTGCGCAGCGACGTACTGCGCGCCGACGCCGACGAGGTCGGCCAGGACGGTGCCGTCGGTCGACTTCACGACGGTCCCGTCGGGAACGCCCAGCACCAGGTCGGCGCCCGTGGAGCCGGCCCGGTGGTCGCCCATGCCCTGGGTCCCGGACGGGGCGTGCCGGTGCGGGGAGTGGTGGTAGTCCAGCAGCGTGGTGACCTGCGGGTCCACCGCGATGATCACCGAGCCGCCGTTGCCGCCGTTGCCCCCGTCGGGTCCGGCGAGCGGCTTGAACTTCTCCCGGTGGATGGACGCACAACCGTGCCCACCGTCACCGCCGGTCGCGTGCAGCACGACCCGGTCGACGAATGTCACCACGGCTGGACCTCCCTTGCCTTCACATGCCCTACTACGTCTCGATCCTCACACGCAGAAGGGGCGCACCGCACCGGTGCGCCCCTTCCACGAATGACCCGACGCGGACCGATGCCGCGTCGTCATGAACTGCTCAGACCTGCGCTGCCGCCACGATGTCGATGACCTTGCGGCCACGGCGCGTCCCGAAGGTCACGGCGCCGGGGGCGAGGGCGAACAGCGTGTCGTCGCCGCCACGGCCGACGTTGACGCCGGGGTGGAAGTGCGTGCCGCGCTGGCGGACGATGATCTCGCCGGCCTTGACGACCTGGCCACCGAAGCGCTTGACGCCCAGGCGCTGGGCGTTCGAGTCGCGACCGTTGCGCGAGGAGCTCGCGCCCTTCTTGTGTGCCATGACGAACCTGCTTTCGTGCTCAGAGTGTGGAGGGCTGCGCGTGCCTGTGGCCGTACGGCCGACGGCGCGAGATCAGGAGATGCCGGTGACCTTGAGGCGGGTCAGCTTCTGGCGGTGACCCTTGCGCACGCGGTAGCCGGTCTTGTTCTTGTACTTGAGGATGTCGATCTTGGGACCCTTCTCGTCCCGCACGACCTCCGCCGTCACCTTGACCTTGGCCAGGGCCTTGGCATCGGTGGTGACGCTCTCCCCGTCGACGAGCAGCAGAGCGGTCAGCTCGATGGTCGACCCGGTCTGCGCGGCGAGGCGGTCGACGACGACGACGTCGCCCACCGCGACCTTCTCCTGGCGGCCGCCAGCCTTCACGATCGCGTACACCACGTTGCTGCTCATCTCTGCTCGTCGAACTACTTAGGTCACAATGCTCTGCGGTGCCCTGCCAGCGCCCGCGCACATCCCGCTGCCACCGAAATCATCCGGCCGTGGGGGTTCGCGTCGGCGCCGCTGCGGCGGCACACCTGACCAGCACGCACACGACGCGCCGACGATCTAGGGTACGGACCCCACGGCGCACGGTCAAACCTGGCGGGCGCCCCGCGGCTCCGACGTGACGGAACGCACGTCGAACCCCGCGCGACGGGGAGCTCGCGCCGGCCGGGCGGCCGACGCGAGCTCCCGCCGTCAGTCCTGCGTGCGGTCGGCGCCGCCGACCCAGCTGGCATCACTGTCGTCGTCGACCTCGTCGACGTCGTCGGCCTCGAACACGTCGGCGGGGACCGCCGTCAGCTCGAGCTCGTCGCTCGGCGTCGCCGCGCCGCCCCCGGCGTCGGGCTCGGCCTGCGCGCGTCCGGCCGAGAGCTCGGCGAGCACGTCCAGGCCCGGGGCCTTGGTCTCCTCGGCCGCGGCATCGCCGTCGACCTCGGGCGCCGCCGGCACCTGGGGGTCGTGGTCGTGAGCGTGCGCCGCCGCCGCCGCGATCGTGGCGAGCGTGGCCTTGACGGCCTCCCGCGCCTCGGGCAGGACGGGCACCCCTGCGTGCAGGACGTGGGCGACCGTCTCCTTGGCGCCGCCACGCTTGCGGCGGGACCGCTTGGCGTCCCCTTCCGAGGCGACGGGCTGCTGCGGCGCCCCGGCGTCAGGACGCTGGTTGTTCTTCTCGATCGGGTCCTCGTGCACGATGAAGCCGCGCCCGTGGCAGTGCTCGCACGTCTCGCTGAACGCCTCGACCAGCCCCTGGCCCACCCGCTTGCGGGTCATCTGGACCAGGCCGAGCGAGGTGACCTCGGCGACCTGGTGCTTGGTCCGGTCCCGGCCCAGGCACTCGACCAGCCGGCGGAGCACGAGGTCACGGTTGGACTCGAGCACCATGTCGATGAAGTCGATGACGATGATGCCGCCGATGTCGCGCAGCCGGAGCTGACGCACGATCTCCTCGGCGGCCTCGAGGTTGTTGCGGGTCACCGTCTCCTCGAGCGTGCCGCCCGAGCCGGTGAACTTGCCCGTGTTGACGTCGACGACCGTCATGGCCTCCGTGCGGTCGATCACGAGCGAACCGCCCGAGGGCAGCCAGACCTTGCGGTCCATGCCCTTGGCCAGCTGCTCGTCGATGCGGTGCGCGGCGAACACGTCGGCGTCGGACTCCCAGCGGGACACCTTCTGCGCGAGGTCCGGAGCCAGCTCGTCGATGTACGACGAGATGGTGGACCACGCCTCGGCGCCCGCGACGACGAGCGAGGAGAAGTCGTCGTTGAAGATGTCGCGGACCACGCGGATGGCCATGTCCGGCTCGCCCTGGAGCAGGGCCGGGGCGGACGCGGACTTCGACTTCTTCTCGATGGCCGCCCACTGCCCCTGCAGGCGGGCGATGTCGGCGCGCAGCTCGTCCTCGCTCGCCCCCTCGGCCGCCGTCCGGACGATGACGCCGGCGGAGTCCGGCACGATCTCGCGCAGGATCTTCTTCAGGCGGTTGCGCTCGGTGTCGGGCAGCTTGCGGCTGATGCCGGTCATGCCGCCGCCCGGCACGTAGACCAGGTACCGACCCGCGAGCGTGACCTGCGAGGTCAGGCGCGCACCCTTGTGGCCGATCGGGTCCTTGGTGACCTGCACCAGGACCGGGTCGCCGGACTTGAGCGCCTGCTCGATGCGACGCGCCGAACCGCCTTCGAGGCCTGCCGCGTCCCAGTTGACCTCACCGGCGTAGAGCACCGCGTTGCGGCCCTTGCCGACGTCGACGAACGCTGCCTCCATGCTGGGCAGCACGTTCTGCACCCGGCCCAGGTAGACGTTGCCCACGGTCGACGCCTGCGCCTGGTTGGACACGTAGTGCTCGACCAGGACGCCGTCCTCGAGGACGGCGATCTGCGTCCGGTTGTTCTTCTCGCGCACGATCATCGCGCGGTCGACCGACTCGCGGCGGGCCAGGAACTCCGACTCGGTGATGATCTGGCGACGCCGTCCGGCGTCGCGGCCGTCCCGGCGGCGCTGGCGCTTGGCCTCCAGCCGCGTGGAGCCGCGCAGCGCGGTGACCTCGTCGCTCGGCGCCCGCGTACGGGCCGGGCGTGCCTCGCCCTGGTCGCCGGAGTCACCCCGGGACGACCCGCGACGACGACGGCGACGGCGACGGCTCGAGCTGTCGCCCTCCCCCGTCGAGTCGTCGGCGTCGGCGTCGGGCTCCGTGTCGGACTCGGCGCCCTCGTCGGTGTCCTCGTCCGACTCGTCGGCGTCGTCGGAGTCGGCGCTGTCGGGACGGCTGCGCCGGCCCCTGCCGCCGCGGCGACGGCGCCGGCGCGGGCCGCCACCGGCGGTGTCGTCCTCGGCCTGCTCGCTGTCGTCCTCGTCGCTCTCGACCTGGTCGTCGACGCTCTCGTCCGCAGGAGCCTGCGCGGTCGGCTCGGCGTCCTCCTCGACCACGAGGTCCTCGGCCGGGGCGGTCTCCGCCCCGCGGCCGCGACGGCCGCGACGGCGGCCTCGCGCCGAGGGTGCGGCTTCCTCGACGACCTCGGCCACCTCGTCCGACCCGCGCGCCTCGGCCTCGGCGGCCTCCTGCTCGGCGCGGCGGGCGGCCTCGGAGATCTCCTCGGGGGAACCCGTGCTCGCCTGGGCACGACGCCGGCGCGGGCGCGCCGCGGCGGGGTCCGGTGCCTGGAAGAGCAGCGCGGTGGTCGCGAAGCGGCGGCCGGTCGAGGTCGAGCTCGTGGTCGTCGACGGCTCGGTCGGCGTGACGGTCGCAGCCAGCTCGGCCAGCACGTCGAGGGCGGGGGTGGGCTCGGCGGCCTCCTCGACCTCGACCTCGACCTCCGGCGTCGGCGCGGGGGCCTGCGGCGCCGCGGCAGCGCGGGTGCCGGAGCGGCGGCGACGAGGTGCGGTCGTCGCGGGCTCGTCGGCGGCGGGCTGCTGGGCGGCCGGCTGCTCGGCAGCGGGCTGCGCTGCCACGGGCTCCTGGGCCGCGGCGGCCTCGTCGGCCGCCACCGGGACCACGGTCCGCGTGACGCGGCGCGACTTCTTCTTCGGCGCGACCGGCGCCTCGGCGGCGGGCTCCTCGGCGGCCGGCTCCGCAACCGGCTGCTGCTGCGCGGCCGGCTCGTCCGCGGGAGCCACCGGAGCGGCCGGCGCCTGGTCGGCGGCGACCGGCACCACGGTGCGGGTCACGCGGCGCGACTTCTTGACCGGGGCGGCCGGCGCCTCGGCGACCGGTTGCTCCGCCGGTGCCTGCTGCTCGACGGGTACCGGCTGCTCGGCCGGCGACGGGACGGTCACGACGCTCTCGAGCGGTGCGTCGGTGCTGGGGGCTGCGGTCACGCGAGTGGCGCGGCGGCGGCGCGGCGGCGCGGCGGGCGCCTCCCCGGCAGCCGTCGTGTCAGCGGTGGAGGTGTTGTCGTCGGTCACGCGCGGTGCTCCTGGTGCCGGGAACCACCACCCACACGCGGCGGCACCCAGTCGGTCGGTCGTCGCACGCGTGCTGCGCGGCGACGGAAGTCGGCGGTCGTGGCTGCGGCACCGGTCGGCGCCATCGCCTGCGACGCCGGAGCCGGCGGTCCCGATCTGGGACCAGCGGGCGGCGGAGCGGCGGCTGGCGCGCACGACGTGCTGGTGCTGCGAGCTCAAGGGTCCCCGGGCGGTGTGGTCGTCCAAGGAGCCGCGGTCAGTATCGCACAGGGCTCCTCGGGTGGTGCGACCGGGTACACGTCGGCGCGTCCGCGGGGCCCGGTACCGGGACTTTGGTCCCAGGCGCACACTGGAGGCAGTTCTAGCGTCTTCCCAGACCTGACGTCTGTCACCTGGCACGCCCCCGAGCGTGTCGGCCGCCCGGAGCCCATCCGAGCACGAACGCCCATGGAGGAACCCGTGGACACCCTCGACGTGGCGCGCTGGCAGTTCGGCATCACGACCGTCTACCACTTCATCTTCGTCCCGCTGACGATCGGCCTGGCGCCGCTGGTCGCGGGCATGCAGACGGCCTGGGTGCGGACCGGCAACGAACGCTGGCTGCGGCTGACCAAGTTCTTCGGCAAGCTCCTGCTGATCAACTTCGCGATCGGCGTGGCCACCGGCATCGTCCAGGAGTTCCAGTTCGGGATGGCGTGGAGCGAGTACTCGCGGTTCGTCGGCGACGTGTTCGGCGCGCCCCTGGCGATGGAGGCCCTCGCCGCGTTCTTCGTGGAGTCGACGTTCCTCGGGCTGTGGATCTTCGGCTGGGACAAGCTGCCCAAGAAGATCCACCTCGCCTGCATCTGGGCGGTCGCGATCGCCACCAACCTGTCGGCGTACTTCATCCTGGCCGCGAACTCGTGGATGCAGCACCCGGTCGGCGCCACGTTCAACGCGGAGCGCGGGCGGGCCGAGATGACCGACATCGGCGCCGTGCTGTCCAACAACACGCTGCTCGCGGCGTTCCCGCACACGATCTCCGCCGCGTTCCTCACCGCGGGGACCTTCGTCGCGGGCATCGCCGCGTGGTGGATGGTCCGGCTGGTGCGCGCCGGTCAGGCCGACAAGGCGCGCGACGTCTACCGGCCGGCCGTGGTGCTCGGCGTGGTGGTCATGCTCGTCTCGGGCATCGGCGTGGCCGTCTCCGGCGACGCGCAGGCCAAGCTCATGTTCGAGCAGCAGCCGACCAAGATGGCTGCCGCCGAGGCGCTGTGCGAGACGGAGTCGGGCGTGGCGTTCTCGATCCTCGCCGTGGGCCCGCTCGGCACGGGCGCCAACTGCGACAAGGTCACGCACCTGATCTCGATCCCCGGCGCGCTGTCGTTCATGGCCACCGGCGACTTCGACTCCACGCTGCAGGGCACCGACGAGCTGCAGCGCGAGTACACCGAGAAGTTCGGGTACACCACCGCGGACGGGCAGCCCGTCAGCTACATCCCCAACCTCGCCATCACGTACTGGTCGTTCCGGCTCATGATCGGCTTCGCGCTCGGCTCCGCCGCGCTCGCCCTCGTCGCCCTGTGGGTCACCCGCAAGGGGCGCGTGAGCGGCAACGTGTGGGTCGGCAGGCTCGGCATCGCCGCCATCGCGACCCCGTTCCTGGCCTCGTCGTTCGGGTGGATCTTCACCGAGATGGGCCGCCAGCCGTGGGTCGTCGCGCCCAACCCGAACCCCGGCGGCGTCGACGGCGTCTGGCTGCTCACCGCGCGGGGCGTGTCCACGGTGACGAGCACGGGGACCGTCCTGACGAGCCTCATCGCGTTCACCCTGCTCTACGGCGTCCTGGCCGTGTTCTGGTACCGCCTCATGCACCGCTACGCGATCGAGGGCGTCGCGGACACCGAGCACGACCCCAGCCCGGACAACCCCGACAACGACCCGGACGGCGCGGCCGACCGTCCGCTGTCGTTCGCGTACTGAGCGGAGCGGCGACCATGGAGCTCACCACCGTCTGGTTCCTGCTCATCGCGGTCCTGTGGACCGGGTACCTCGTGCTCGAGGGGTTCGACTTCGGCGTCGGGATGCTGCTCGGGCTGCTGTCGCGCGGCGACCGCGCGGCCAAGGACCGCGACCGCCGCGTCATGATCAACACGATCGGACCCGTCTGGGACGGCAACGAGGTGTGGCTGCTCACCGCCGGCGGTGCCACGTTCGCGGCGTTCCCGGAGTGGTACGCGACCATGTTCTCGGGCTTCTACCTGCCGCTGCTGCTCATCCTGCTGGCGCTCATCGTCCGCGTCGTGTCGTTCGAGTGGCGGGGCAAGATCAACGACGACCGCTGGCGGGCGCTGGCCGACCGCAGCCTCATGGTGGGCTCCTGGGTCCCGGCGGTGCTCTGGGGCGTGGCGTTCGCCAACCTGGTCCGCGGCGTCCAGCTCGACGCCGAGCACCAGTACGTCGGCGGGTTCTGGGCACTGCTCAACCCGTTCGCCCTGCTTGGCGGCGCGACGACCGCCCTGATCTTCCTCACCCACGGCGCGGTGTTCCTCGCCCTGAAGTCGGACGGCGAGATCCGCGCCCGCGCCGGGGCGTTCGCCGCGCGGTCGTCGCTGCTCACCCTGCTGGTCGCCGGGGTCTGGGCCGTCTGGGCGCAGCTGGCGTACTCGGTGCCGTGGACGTGGGCGGCCGTCGTCGTCGCTGCCGGTGCGCTCGTGGTGCTGGTCGCCGCGACGCAGCGCCGCAGGGAAGGCCTCGCGTTCATCGCCTCCGCGGTCGCGATCGTCGCCGCCGTGGTGCTCATCTTCGGCTCGATGTACCCCGACGTCATGCCCGCGTTCGACCCCGCCAACTCGCTGACGGTGACCAACGCGTCCTCGACCGACTACACGCTCACCGTGATGACCTGGGTGGCGGTGGCGCTCACCCCGCTCGTGCTGATCTACCAGGGCTGGACGTACTGGGTGTTCCGGAAGCGGGTCTCGTCGGCGCACATCCCCGAGCACACCGGCCTGACCTTCGCCAAGGTGCCCGCCCTGAACAAGCCGTCGTCCAGCGACCAGTGAGGCCGCTCGACCCGCGCCTGCTGCGGCACGCCCGGGCCGCTCGGGGGTACGTGGCACTGACGGCAGCGCTCGGGGTGCTCACCGCGGCGCTGGTCGTGGCGCAGGCGGTGCTGCTCGCCCACGCGCTCGGAGACGCGGTGACGGACGGGGTCTCGCTCACCGTCCTCGGTCCGACCGTCGCCTGGCTGGCTGCCGTGGTGCTCGCCCGGGCGCTGGTGACCGCGGTGCAGGAGCGCTTCGCGCACCGCGCCGCGACCCGCACGGTCGCCGAGCTGCGCGAGCAGGTCGTGGCGCACGCCGTGGCGCTGGGGCCCCGCTGGCTGGCGTCCGGCGAGGGTCCGCGCGTGGTGACCCTGGCCACGCGCGGCCTGGATGCCCTCGAGCCGTACTTCGTGCGGTACCTGCCGCAGCTGGTGCTCGCCGCGACGGTCACCCCGGGCGTCCTGCTGGTCGTGCTGGGCCTGGACTGGATCTCCGCCGCGATCCTGTTCGTCGTCCTCCCCCTGGTGCCGATCTTCATGGTCCTCGTCGGGCGGCTGACCGAGGGCCGCTCGGAGCGAGGTCTGGCCAGCATGCAGCGGCTCGGTGCCCAGGTGCTGGACCTGCTGGCCGGCCTGCCCACCCTGCGCGCCCACGGCCGCGAGCGCGGTCCGGGAGCACGGGTGCGGTCGCTCGGCGACGCCCACCGCCGCGCGACGATGGGGACCCTGCGGGTCGCGTTCCTGTCGGGCATGGTCCTGGAGCTCCTCACGACCCTGTCCGTGGCGCTGGTCGCCGTCGGGATCGGCCTGCGGCTGGTGGAGGGCGACCTCGACCTGGTCACGGGGATCGCGGTCCTCGTCCTGGCACCCGAGGTGTTCCTCCCCCTGCGTCAGGTGGGCGTGCAGTTCCACGCCGCGGCCGACGGGGTCGCGGCCGCCGGGCAGGCGTTCGAGGTGCTGGAGACCCCCGTGCCCCCGGTCGGCAGCCTGCCGGCCCCCGACCTGCGCACCGCGACGCTGCGTCTGGAGGGCGTCGGCGTGCGGACCGGGGGTGGGAGCACGCCGCACGCCCTGGACGTGGTGCTGCGCCCCGGGACTGTGGTGGCGCTCACCGGGCCGAGCGGCGTGGGCAAGACCACCGCGGTCGAGGTGGCGCTCGGGCTGCTCCGGCCGGACGTCGGACGCGCGTCGGTGGACGGGGTCGACCTGGTGGACCTCGACCTGCAGTCCCTCTGGGCACAGGTCTCATGGCTGCCGCAGCGCCCCGTGCTCGAGCCCGGGACCGTGGCGCAGCTGGTGGGCGGTGACGAACCCGCGCGACGGGCCGCGGCCGCGCTCACCGGGCTGGACGCGGTGCTCGCGACGCTGCCGGACGGCTGGTCCACCGTGCTCGGGCGCGGCGGCGAAGGACTCAGCCTCGGCCAGCGGCAGCGCGTCGCCCTGACGCGCACGCTCGTCGAGAGCACCCCGCTCGTCGTGCTCGACGAGCCGACCGCCCACCTGGACGCTGCCGGCGAGCAGGTGGTCCTGGACACGGTCCGCGCGCTGCGGGACGCCGGCCGGACCGTGCTGCTCGTCGCCCACCGCGCCTCGCTGGTCGCCGCGGCCGACGAGGTCGTGCGCGTGCGGTCGGCCGCACCGGTGCCCGCATGACGCGCGGGACGTTGCGCCGTGCGGTCCGCCTCCTCGACATCGACCCGAGGCGCCTGGCGCTGGCCCTCCTGCTCGGTACGCTCGCGCTCGGCTGCGGGGTGGCACTGGCCGCCGTGTCCGCCTGGCTCATCGCGCGGGCCTCCCAGATGCCGCCGGTGCTCCAGCTGTCCGTGGCGACCGTCGCGGTGCGCGCGTTCGGCATCGGGCGCGGCGTGCTGCGCTACCTCGAGCGGCTCGTGTCCCACGACGTCGCCCTGCGCGGCATGACCCAGCTGCGCACCACGCTGTACGACCGGCTCGCGACGGCGCGCCCGGAGACGCTGCTGCGCCTGCGCCGGGGAGACCTGCTCGCCCGCGTCGGTGCGGACGTCGACACGGTGGGGGACGTCGTCGTGCGCGGGCTGCTGCCCGCCGGGGTGGCGACGCTCCTGGGCGCGGGCACGGTGCTGGCGATGTCGTTGTTCTGGCCACCGGCCGGCCTCGCCCTGGCCGGGTGCCTCCTGCTCGCCGGGGTGGCAGGACCCGTGATCGCGGCCCGCGCGGCGCGGACCACGGAGGAGCGGGCGCTGCAGAGCCGGGCGGACATGACCGCGACGGCGCTCGGCCTCCTGGACGACGCCGGCCCCTTGGTGGTCGCCGGGCGCGCACCCGGCGAGCTGGCCGCCCTGCGGGACGCGGACCGCCGCCTGGCCGTCGCGACCGACGCCGGGGCCGGCCCCGCCGCGCTCGCCGCCGGCCTCGGACAGCTCGCCGTCGGCCTCGCGGTGCTGGCCGCCCTGGTCACCGGCGTGCCCGCGGTCGGCGCGGGCCTGCTGACCCCGGTCGAGCTCGCCGTCGTGGTCCTCACACCGCTCGCGGCCTTCGAGGCGACCTCACTCCTTCCCGCGGCCGCGATCCAGGTGCAGCGCTCACGTGCCGCGGCCGCGCGGGTCCTCGCCCTCCTGGACGCGCCGACCGACCCTGCGCCGACCGACCACGGCCCCGCCGGTCCCCCGCTCGTCGCGGTCGACGTCGCCGCCGGCTGGCCCGGAGCGGTCCCGGTGGTCACGGGGCTGGACCTCGAGCTGCGTCCCGGCCGCTCCGTGGCGATCGTCGGCCCGTCCGGCACGGGCAAGACCACGACGTTGCTGACCCTGGCCGGCCTGCTCCCCCGGCGCCACGGCTCGCTCACGCTCGGCGGCCACGACGTGGACCACCTGGACCGCGGGACCGTCGTCGGCGCCGTGGTCGTCGGGACCGAGGACGCCCACGTCTTCGGCACCACGGTGCTGGAGAACCTCCGCGTGGCGCGCGGCGACGTCACGGAGGCGGAGGCGGTCGCGGTACTCGCCCGCGTCGGGCTCGACGAGTGGCTCGACGGCCTGCCGGACGGGCTGGACACGCTGCTCGGCCCCGACGCCCGCACGGTCTCCGGCGGAGAGCGTCGCCGCCTGCTGGTAGCGCGGACGCTGCTCTCGCCCGCCGCGCTGCTCCTGGTGGACGAGCCCGCGGAGCACCTCGACCCGCAGCGGGCGGACGCGCTGGTGGCCGACCTGCTGGACGACCCGCGGGGGGTGGTGCTGGTCACGCACCGGCTGACCCCGCTGGCCGCCGCCGACGAGATCCTCTGGCTGCAGGACGGTCTCGTCCGTGCGCGCGGGACGCACGCGGACCTCGTCGCGTCGTCGCCCGGTTACCGTGAGGCGTTGCAGCGCGAACGCGCCGGCGACGAGACGGAGGCAGAACGTGCACGGTGAGTCATCGTCCGGCCAGCTGACCGAGGTGGCCGACTGGCGGCGGCCCCTGACGGGCGACCCGCTCACGGACCTCCTGGGCGCGATGCTCGCGGTCGCCGGCGAGCTGGAGCTGCCGGTCGTGCTCGAGCGCTTCGTCCAGGTCAGCGCGGAGCTCACCGGCGCGCGCTACGGCGCGATCAACGTCCTGGATCCGCACGGGACCTCGACGACGTTCGTCTACACCGGCGTCCCGACCGCGGTCGCCGCCGCCCTGCGGACCGCGCCGCACGCTCAGGGCGTGCTCGGCCAGATCCCCGAGGTCGGGGTGCTCCGGCTCGCCGACCTGCGCGAGCACCCGTCCTTCCGTGGCTTCCCGCGCGAGCACCCGCCCATGGGGTCCTTCCTCGGGGCCTCGGTCCGGGTGGGACCGCGCGTCTACGGCCAGCTCTACCTTTCCGAGAAGGACGGCGGCTTCACGCAGGCCGACGAGGACGTGGTCCTCGCACTGTCGGCAGCCGCCGGTGTGGCTCTGGCCAACGCCCAGCTGTACGCCGAGGCCGAGCACCGCGAGCACTGGCTCCGCGCGGGGCAGGACATCACGACGATGCTCCTCGAGGGGATCGACGAGGAGGAGGCGCTCGACCACATCGCCGCCACGGCCCGCGAGGTCGCGGGTGCGGACACCGCCGCGCTCGCTCTGCCCGGGGTGGGCGGCGAGCTGCTGATCGAGCTCGCGGTGGGGTACGCGAGCGACCGCATCCTCGGCGCCCGGATGCCTCGCGGCGGCCGGGCCTGGACCGTGATGACCGAGGGCAAGGGGCTGACCACGCCCTCGCTGTCGGCGGCCCGCTCGGTCGCCGTGCCGGTCATGCGCGCCTTCGGACCCGCGCTGTACGCACCGCTGCGCTCGACGGGGCGGGACATGGGCGTCCTGATCCTGCTCCGCCGGATCGGCGCCACCCCGTTCGACGAGAGCGACCTGGCGACCGCCGAGTCGTTCGCCGCGCAGGCCGCGCTGGCCTACGTGCTCGCCGGTGCACGGCACGCGCAGGACCTGGCCTCGCTGCTCGACGAGCGCGAGCGCATCGCCCGCGACCTGCACGACCTGGCCATCCAGCAGCTGTTCGCGACCGGCATGCAGCTGGAGACGGTGCGCCGACGGGCGGCGCGAGGCGTCGACCCCTCCGAGCTGATCGACATCGTGGACCAGGCGCTCGACAACGTCGACGCGTCCGTGCGCCAGATCCGGCACATCGTGCACGAGCTGCACGACCCCGACGCGGCCTCCGGGCTGGTCGAGCGGCTGCGCCGCGAGGCGTCGCTGGCCCGCACCGGGCTCGGCTTCGCACCGTCGTTCGTCGTCAGCCTGGACGGCGTGACCGTCGTCGACGGCGGCCTCGAGGAGGACCGCCTCGACGAGCGGGTGGGTGCGGAGCTGACGTCGGACGTGGTGGCGGTGGTACGCGAGGGCCTCGCCAACGCCGCACGGCACGCGCACGCGTCGTCCGTCATCGTCCGCGTCACGGTGACCGGCACGGGGCCGCTCGGGATCGTGCTGGTCGAGGTCCAGGACGACGGCACGGGCCTGCCCGCCCACCGCGACCGGCGGTCGGGCACCGGGAACCTCGCGTCACGAGCGCGCCAGCACCGGGGGACGTTCAGCCTCGGGGTACCGCCGGACGGCCGCGGGACGCTCCTGACCTGGGAAGCCCCCCTCGGCTGAGCCGCCGCCGGGGGGCCGCGCGGTTCGCGGTCAGTGCCCGGACTCGGACCGCCAGCCGGCGTGCCGGTGCGACGCGACCCACGCGGCCACCTGCGTGCGTCGCTGCAGGCCCATCTTCGCCAGCAGCGACGTGATGTGGTTCTTGACGGTCTTCTCCACGACGCCCAGGCGCTCGGCGATCTCGCGGTTCGACAGGCCCTCGCCGATGAGGTCGATGACGCGCAGCTCGCTCGGCGTCAGGCTCTCCGTCGGGTCGTCGTGCCCCGCCTTGCGGCGCGTCACGGTGCGCTCGTCGAGCAGGACGCGCCCGGCCGCGACCGCGCGGATCACGTCGGTGATCTCGGCCCCGCGCACCGACTTCAGCAGGTAGGCGGCGGCCCCGGCGTCCAGGGCCTCCGCGAGGGCGTCGTCGTCGTCGAACGACGTGAGCACGATCGCGCGTGCGCTCGGCAGCTGCTCGCGCACCGCCGTCAGAAGCTCGATCCCGGTGCCGTCCGGCAGCTGGAGGTCGACCAGCAGGACCTGCGGGCGCACCAGGGCGGCGCGCCGGACCCCGTCGGCGACCGACCCCGCCTCGGCGACGACCGTCATGCCCTCGGCCCGGTCCACCACCTCGGCGATACCCCTGCGGACCACCTCGTGGTCGTCGATGATCATGACGGTGATAGGGGCGGCGGAGGCGCTGATGGGAGGCACGGTGGCATGGTATCGAGAGTGACGACGCTGCTGCTGCCGACCTCCATGACCGATGACCCGACGACGCCCCCGGATGTCCGGGTCGTCCGGTATGACGTCACCGAACCCGTCCCGGACGACGCGCTGGACGCCGACGCGCTCGTGCTGTGGGGCAACGGTCGCGACCAGATGGCCGACGCCGCGCGTCGCCTCACGCGCCTGCGCTGGGTGCAGACCCTGGCCGCGGGTCCCGACGCCGCGCTCGCGGCGGGGTTCGCCGACGACGTCGTGATCACGTCGGGTCGAGGCCTGCACGACGGCCCCGTCGCGGAGCACACCCTGGCCCTCGTGCTCGCCGCGGCGCGGCGCCTGCCGGACCTCGTCCGCGCGCAGAGCGAGCACCGGTGGGCCGACGAGCTGGGCGGCATGCCGGACCCCGACGCCGGCCCCGCGTTCCGGACGCTCGACGGAGCCCGGGTGCTCGTCTGGGGCTTCGGCTCGATCGCGGGCCGCCTCGCGCCGCTGCTGACCGCCCTGGGCGCTCAGGTCACCGGTGTCGCCACCACCGCCGGTGACCGCGGCGGGTTCCCCGTCATCTCGACGTTCTCGCTGCCCGACCACCTCCCGCAGACCGACGTGCTCATCTGCCTGCTCCCGGCCACCGAGCAGACGCGCCACGCCATCGACGCGGACGTGCTCGACCTGCTCCCCCGGCACGCGTGGGTGGTCAACGTCGGGCGCGGGACGACCCTCGACGAGGCCGCGCTGCTGGACGCCCTGCGCTCCGACAGGCTCGCGGGGGCCGCCCTCGACGTGTTCGAGACCGAGCCCCTGCCCGCCGACTCGCCCCTGTGGGACGAGCCGCGCGTGCTGGTCAGCCCGCACGCCGCAGGGGGGCGGCCGATCGGCGCCGGCGACCTCGTGACCGCGAACCTCACCGCGTTCCTGGCCGGCGGGCAGCTGCGCAACGTCGTCGCGCGCTAGGAGCGGGGAGCTCGCGGGCGGGGCTGACAGCGCGGGCAGCTGAAGGAGGAGCGGTTCATGAACTCCTCGCGACGCACGGGCGTGCCGCAGCGGGGGCAGGGCCGCCCCTCCTGCCCGTACACCGCCAGGGAGCGGTCGAAGTAGCCGGAGGCGCCGTTCACGTTCACGTAGAGGGCGTCGAAGCTGGTCCCGCCCTGCGCGAGCGCCTGGCTCATCACCGCTCGCGCGCTCTCGAGGGCACGCACGACGTCGGACCTGCGCAGCGCACCGGTCGGACGCGCATGGTGCAGCCGGGCCCGCCACAGCGCCTCGTCGGCGTAGATGTTGCCGATCCCCGACACGAGGGTCTGGTCCAGCAGCGCCCGCTTGAGGCCCGTCCTGCGACGCCGCACCGCGGCCACCAGCGCCGCCTCGTCCAGGGCGGGGTCGAGCAGGTCCCGGGCGATGTGCGCGACCGGCGCGGGCACGGCCGCCAGCGGTGAGCCGAGGCCGCCCGGGGCCCCGTCGGTCGTCGGCACCAGGTCCGGGACGCTCAGGTGCCCGAACGTGCGCTGGTCCACGAAGTCGAGGGCCGACCCGTCGTCGAGGTCGAGCCGCACGCGCAGGTGGGGGTGCTCCGGTCGCGCTGCACCGGGATGCCGGACGAGCAGCTGTCCGCTCATCCCCAGGTGCGCCATGAGCGCGTCGTCGTCGCGGTCCAGCAGCAGCCACAGGAACTTGCCGCGCCGGACCGCCGACGCAAGGCGACGGCCTCGCAACCGTCCGACGAAGTCGAGCGGCCCGTCGGTGTGCCGCCGGACGCTGTAGTCGCGGCGGACCTCGACACCCGTGACCGTGCGACCGAGCACGTGCCGCGCCAGCCCGTCCCGGACCGTCTCGACCTCGGGGAGCTCGGGCACGTCAGGGCTGCTGCTGCGCGACGAGCACCCGGTAGGCGTCCGCCGCGGCGTCCTGCTCGGCGATCTTCTTGGCGGGTCCCACGCCGATCCCCCGCGGCTGTCCGGCGACCACCGCACGAGCCGTGAACGTGCGCGAGTGGTCCGGGCCTTCACCGACGACCTCGTAGGTGGGCGCGCCCAGCCCCATCGCCGCGGAGAGCTCCTGCAACGAGGTCTTCCAGTCGAGGCCGGCTCCCAGCCCCGCGGCGGCCTCGAGCGACGGTCCGACCAGCCGCTCCACCAGGGCGCGCGCGGTCTCCACGCCGTGGCTGAGGTAGACCGCACCGAAGACGGCCTCGAGGGTGTCGGACAGGATCGAGTCCTTGTCCCGCCCGCCGGTGGACAGCTCCCCCTTGCCCAGGAGCACGTAGCTGCCGAGGTCGAGGTCCCGCGCGACGACGGCGAGCGCGCGCTGCGAGACCGTGGCCGCGCGCATCTTGGCGAGCGCCCCCTCGGGCAGGTCCGGGTGTGCGCGGTACAGCGCCTCGGTGACCACCAGCCCGAGCACGGCGTCCCCGAGGAACTCGAGCCGCTCGTTGGTCGGGATACCGCCGGCCTCGTGCGCGAAGGAGCGGTGCGTCAGGGCCAGCACCAAAAGCTCGGGGTCCAGGTGGACCCCGAGCTTCTCGTGCAGGAGCTCTGCCGCGACACTCACGCCGGTCCTCCGGTCATCGAATGCTCAGGCGGACGAGCGGGCTCTGAGAGCCGCGACCTCGATGCTCAGCGAACCTCGAACTCGGTACGGACGGCCTCGGCGTAGGCACGGTCCTTGTAGGTGCCGCACGACGGGCAGGCCGTGTGGGGCATCTTGTTGGCCTTGCACTGCGGGCACGTGTGGAGCGTCGTGGCAGTGGTCTTCCACTGCGACCGACGCGCACGGGTGTTGCTGCGCGACATCTTGCGCTTCGGAACAGCCACGGCTAGCTCTCTTTCGTCTCGTCGTTCGATCCCAGCAGGCCGCTGAGGGCGGACCAGCGGGGATCAAGCATCTCATGCGAGTGGTCAGGGTCATCCGCGAGCCGCGCTCCACACTCGGAGCACAGACCGGGGCAGTCGGGGCGGCACAGCGGCTGGAACGGCAGAGCCGGTACGACCGTGTCCCGCAGCGCGGGTTCGAGGTCGACCAGGTCGTCCTCGAACTCACGCACGTCTTCTTCGTCGTCGCCGTCCTCGGCCGCGACAGCCGCGCGCTCAGGGTAGACGTACAGCTCCACGAGGGGGACGTCGACGTTCTCGACGACCTCTCCCAGGCAGCGCACGCACTCCCCGATCGCCCGGCCACGGACCGATCCGGTGACCAGGACCCCCTCCACGACCGCCTCGAGCCGCACATCCAGCTCGACGTCGGTCCCGGTGGGGATGCCGATCACATCGGTGCCGAGATCCTCGGGGGCGCCCACGGTGCGCTGCACGGTCCTGGTCGATCCCGGGCGTCGGCTGAGCTCGTGCGTGTCGAGCACGAGCGGCGAACGGGGATCGAGGCGAACTGGGCGCTGCACGGCCAAGGGTCCCCTCGTTGATCTCGGTCCCGCCATGAGCGGCTGAACCAACGGATAACTCTACGGCACAGGTCAGGGCCGCCCAAATCCTCGTCGAGTGGCGAGAGTCTCAGCTCTCGTCCACCCCGAGCCGCCCCGCGAGCTTGGCCCGGCCGGCCTGGACCTGGCCGAGGACCTTGCCCAGGTCGATCTCGAAGTCGGCGAGCCGGCGGTCGCAGTAGTCGTCGGCGTCCCGCCGCAGTCCCTCGGCGACCTGCTCGGCCTCGGCGACCAGCTGAGCCGCCCGCTCCCGTGCCGCGACGACCACCGTCTCCTGGTCGACGAGCGCGGCTGCCTGCTCCCGCGCCCGCGCCAGCAGCGCGTCGGCGTCCGCCTGCGCGGCCGACCGGGCGGCGTCCGCGTCGGCCAGCACCTCGTCGGCGCGCGACAGCTGGCTGGGCAGGACGTCGCGTGCCTGGTCCACCAGGTCGAGCAGCTCGGCGCGGTTGACCAGCACCGAGGACGACATCGGCATGGCACGCGCGCTGCCGACCGCGGACGCGATCGCGTCCAGCACGCCGGTGAGGCCCTCGGGCCTGGTGGTCGGATCCGTCTCGGTCATCGTGCATCCCCTCCTGGAAGTGCCGCCCGCACCGCGTCGGCGACGCCGGCCGGGACCAGGTCGTCGATCGGCCCGCCGTACCGCGCGACGTCCTTGACCAGCGACGACGCGATGTGGGCCAGGCGCTGGTCGCCGATCACGAAGACCGTCTCGGCGCCCGACAGGTGCCGGTTCATCAGGGCCATCGCGAGCTCGGCGTCGAAGTCGGCGCCGCCCCGCAGGCCCTTCACCACAGCGATGGCTCCCACCGTACGGACGAAGTCCGCGAGCAGCCCGTCGACGGGCTCGACCCGCACCCCCGGCACGTCCGCGAACGCGGCCCGCGCGAGAGCGACGCGTTGCTCGACGGCCAGCAGCGGCGACTTGGCCGAGTTCCGCGCGACGCCCACGACGACCTCGTCGAACATGGAGCGGGCACGGCGGACGACGTCCACGTGGCCGAGCGTGAGGGGGTCGAACGACCCGGGGCAGACGGCAGTGGTCACCCGGTCAGGGTAGGCCAGCGGCCAGGTCCGACCGCCGACGCGTGCCGCGCGCCGCGTCAGTTCCGTCCGACCTCGGAGCGGGCCACCTCACTGGTCCCCGTGGCCAGCCGTCTGCCGACCCGCTGCCCCTGGCCGGACGGGCGAGACCGGTGCCACCCTCGGGTATGCCGCTCGACGTCTCGGTCGATGCCGCCACCGCGGCCGACTCCCCCGCCATCCGGACGGTCCTCGCGCGCGCCTACCGGGCGAACCCGCTCATGGTGTGGGCGCTGCCCGACGAGGCGACCCGCGAGGACGCCTGCGCGGCCTGGCTCGGGCCGTCGGTCGACCGCTACCTGGCCGTCGGCCGGGTGGACGTCGCGCGCCTCGACGGAGGCGTGGTCGGCGTCGCCGCGTGGCGGCTCCCGGGCGCGCCACCGCCGCCGGTCTCCCTTCCGTCGCCGGCGGGGGTGCTCGCGGCCCTCGTGGGCCGAGGACGGGCCCGGGAGGTCCTGGAAGCCCTCGGGTCGGCGGCGGCTCTGGCCCCCGCGGCGCCGGCCGCCTACCTCAACTACCTCGCCGTCGAGCCAGCCCTGCAGAGACGAGCCGTCGGCCGGCTCATGGTCGAGCAGGGGGTCGCCGCCGCGGACGCCGGGCGCATCGACACGTACCTCGGCACGACCGACGCCCGGAACCTGCCGTTCTACCGGCGTCTCGGGTACCGGTCCACGGGTGCGGTCAGGCTCGAGCCCGACGGACCCGTCCTGGAGGTGCTGCACCGCCCTCAGGGGACGGCGAGCTCCGCGAACCACATGACGGTGTCGCCGTAGGCGCGCCGGTCGAGCAGCACCAGGGTCGTCGGCCACGCCGGCTCGGGCGTGCGCGACGCCCGCTCGACGACCACGACCGCGTGCATCGAGAGGGCATGCCCCACACCGGTCAGCACGCCGGCGAGGTCGTCCTCGGGCAGGTCGTACGGGGGGTCGATCAGCACCAGGTCCCAGGGCTCGGCACCGGCCCGCTGGGCGAACCGCTCCGCCTTCTCCGCGACGACCTGCACGGTCCCGGTCAGGCCGAGCGCGGTCACGTTCCGGCGGCACACGTCGGCGGCGTCGCGCGCCGACTCGACCAGCGTCACGTGCGCCGCGCCGCGGGAGGCGGCCTCGATCCCGAGCGCACCCGACCCGGCGTACAGGTCGAGGACGCGGGCACCCTCGATCACGTCGAGGTGCTCCAGCCGGGAGAACAGCGCCTCGCGGACGCGCTCGCTGGTCGGCCGGGTGCCGGCACGCGGCACCGCGAGCGTCCGGCCCCCGACGGTCCCGGCCACGATCCGGGTCACCGGCGCGATCCCGCCTTCTCCTGCTCCTGGGCGTCCAGGAGCCGCTCCATGAGCGAGCCGGTCTTGATCGACGACGCGATCGCCACAGCGATGACCGACAGGACGATCTGCACGTAGAGCAGCGTCGGGTTCACCGTGCGCAGCAGGACAGCGATCCACACCGGCAGCAGACCGAGCACGACGAGGTCCGGCCCGCGGGCGAGCACCGCCGCGACGCCTGTCGGCACCGCGCCCATCGGGGTCGAGACCAGTGCTCCCGCCCAGTTCGGCGCGGGGCGGTAGGACGCGCGGACCGCCGCTGCGGCCCACACCGGCGTCGAGGCGAGGCCGAGCGCGATCCAGCCGGGCACGTCGGACGCCCACCGACCGACCGCCGCGAAAGCGACGACCGACCACACCGCCATGGCGGCGGCGGGGACCACCATGCGCAGGCGGCGCACGGTCCTGGCCTCGATCGGCAGCAGCCGGTCGAGGATCGGCGCCATCTCCGCCCGCCGGGCGCCCTCCCCGGTCGCGCTCATCGCCACGTACCCCGCGACCAGCAGGCTCAGGAGCACGCCGAGCGGGCTGGCGAGCTCCGGCACGGTGCTGACGAGCACCGGCACGAGCGCGGCCACGACCAGCTGGACGACGTGCCGGCCGGACCGCCGGAGCACCACGAGGTCGGCCGTGACCAGCGCCGAGGCCGGTCCGCGCGCGGTGACGAGCCGGGAGGTCCACCGCCGCACCGGCGCCGCCGCGCCGTCGGTCAGCGCCCGACCGAGCTCGCGGGAGTCCATCGACACGACGGCGCCCACGGCCTGCGTGGCCACCGATCCGCTCTCGCGCAGGGTCCGTGCGGGGATCCGGCCGAGGCGACGGTCCACGACGACCGCGAGCGCGGCCAGCACGGGGACCAGCACCGCCAGGAACCACCAGGGCGGCACGGGGAGCCCGTCGACGGACCAGCCCGCCTGCGCGAGCACGACGGCGGCGACCGGCGCGAGGAAGAGCAGGACGTCACCGGCGAGTGCGGTCGACCTGCGCGAGACGCCCGCCGACTGCCCGACGGCGGCCAGCAGGACGATCCCCGCGGCCACGACCGCGGACGTCGCCGCGACCCGGGCGACGCGCAGGCCGGGGTCGGCGAGCAGGCCGGCGTCCAGCAGCGCCACGAGCACCGCACCGACGAAGCCGGCGAGCAGAGGCAGCCGGCGCGCGGCGGGCCGCAGGAGCCCGCGTCGGTCGACGGGCAGCCCCAGCCACCAGGCCGCCTCCGCTCCCCCGGCGCCGACCGGTCCCAGGCGGCCGGCGAGGGACAGCAGGGCCCCCGCGAGCGCGACGACCACCACCACCACCAGGGTGGCGAGGCTCAGTGAGAACGGCTGGTCCACCTCGGGGGCCGGCGGCAGGGACGCCCGCATCGACTGCGCGGCACCGAGCGCCACGCCGACGCTGATCGCGATGCTGATGCCGGCGTAGTACACGCTGCCGAGCAGCGAGCCGATGCTGGCACCGCCGCGGGCGTTGCCCGCCTGGGCCGTGAAGCGCCGGATGCTCGTCGCGGACGGCACCTCGCCGAGCTCGAACGGCTGGACCGCGGGCTCGTCGTCGGGCTCGTCCAGCCAGTCGGCCTCGTCGGCCCGGCTCGCGTCGGTCACGGGTTCTCCTGCGAGATGATGTCGGCGGCCTGCGCCGTGGGCAGCACGCGGGTCACGTCGTCCGCGACGTGCACGGCCCGGTCCGCGACGGCCCGCAGCAGGTCCGGGTCGTGCGTCGCCAGGAGGACCGCCCCGCCCGCCGCCTTCTCGGCGACGATGCGCGCCGCGAGCCGGTCGCGCATCGCGCGGTCGAGGCGCTGCTCCGGCTCGTCGAGTACCAGCAGCGACCGGGGCCGCACGAATCCCGCCGCCAGCAGGAGCCTGCGGCGCTGACCCGACGACAGCGCGACGGGCAGCGACCGCGCGTGGTCGGACAGGCCGAACTCGGCGAGCAGGCCGGCGACCACCTCCTGCGCCCCGTGCACGCCGTGGCCGCGGGCGGTCAGGTACAGGTGCTCGGAGACCGTGAGGGCCGGGAAGTACGCGTCGTCGTCCAGGACGCTGGCGACCTTGGTGCGGAACGCGACGTCCCGCTCGTCGACGCGGGCGCCGAACACCTGCAGCGACCCGCCCGACGGCTCGAGCAGACCGATGACCGCGCGCAGCACGGTCGACTTGCCCGAACCGTTGGCCCCGACGAGCGCGACGACCTTGCCGGGTGCCAGCGTGAACGACACGGGAGCGCACACGGGCGCCCCGCCGTAGCCGACGAGCAGGTCCTGGGCGCGGATCACGGGCTTCGACACGTGCGCCAGGGTAACCGTCCACGTCGCGGCTCCTACGCCAGTCGGCGCCCTAGCTCTGCCCGAGGAAGTCCTCGCGTCCGTCGGCGAGCTGCAGGTCGATCGCCGCACGCAGCGCGGGCCACGCGGTCAGCTCCGGGTCCGCCTCCACCAGCGCCTGGGCGTCCTCGCGCGCCCGCTCGATGACGGCGGCGTCGCTGACGATGCGCAGGAAGCGCAGCGTCCCGCGCCGGCCGGACTGGGCGGAGCCCAGGACGTCACCCTCCCGCCGCAGCTCGAGGTCGACGCGGGCGAGCTCGAACCCGTCCGTCGTCGCGGCGAGCGCGCCGAGCCGCTGCGCGGCGACCGTGCCCTCGGGCGCGTCGGCGACGAGCAGGCACAGTCCCGGCGCATTGCCTCGGCCCACCCGACCGCGCAGCTGGTGCAGCTGTGAGAGCCCGAAGACCTGCGCGTCGAGGATCACCATGGCCGTGGCCGCCGGCACGTCGACACCCACCTCGATCACCGTGGTCGACACCAGCACCGGCGTGCGCCCGGACGCGAAGTCGGCGATCGCCCGGTCCTTCTCCTCGGCCGTCATCCGCCCGTGCAGGAGGCCGACCGCCACGCCGCCCAGGCGCGGGTCGCCGCGCAACGTCTCGGCGACCTCGAGGACCGCGCGCAGCGGCCGCTTGGGAGCACGCTGCGCGGCGGCCTGCGCCTCCCCGACCGTCGTCGGCTCGTCGAGGATCAGGTCCGCGCCGTCGCCGTCCCGGGACCCGGCGTCGGAGTCCTCGTCGATGCGCGCGCACACCACGAAGGCACGTCCCCCGCGCTCGACCTCCTCGCGGACCCGGCTCCACGTCCGGTCCATCCACGCCCGGTTGTCCGCCGGCACGACGTGCGTGGTCACCCCGCTGCGCCCGGCGGGCACGTGCCGCAGCTCCGAGATCTCCAGCTCCCCGAAGACCGTCATCGCCACGGTCCGTGGGATCGGGGTCGCCGTGGTCACCAGCAGGTGGGGCGTCTTGGCGGCCTTCGCCTGCAGCCGGCCGCGCTGCTCGACCCCGAACTTGTGCTGCTCGTCGATGACCACGAGCCCGAGGTCGGCGAACTGCACGGGGTCCGACAGCAGCGCGTGCGTGCCGACGACGATCCCGGCCTGGCCGCTCGCCGCCTCCAGCAGGTTGCTGCGCCTCTCGGCGGCGCTCTGCGCACCGGTGAGCACGGCGACCCGCGTCCCGATCTCGGAGCCGCCCAGCAACCCGCCCTCGGCGAGGTCGCCCAGCAACGCCCGCAGCGTGCGGACGTGCTGGGCGGCGAGCACCGACGTGGGGGCCAGCAGTGCGGCCTGCCCGCCCGCGTCCACCACCTGCAGCATCGCGCGCAGGGCCACGACCGTCTTGCCGGAGCCGACCTCGCCCTGCAGCAGTCGTTGCATGGGCTGCGGCCGCGCGAGGTCCGCGGCGATCTGCTCGCCGGCGGCCACCTGACCTTCGGTCAGGACGAACGGCAGCCGGGCGTCGAAGGCCTCGAGCAGCCCGCCGGGCCGGGCGGGCCGGGCCGTCGACTCCTCGCGCTGGGCGCGGGCGCGCCGGCGGGCGAGCTCAGCCTGGAGGACGAAGGCCTCCTCGTAGCGCAGGCGGGCCTGCGCCTTGCGCCAGTCGTCCTCGGTGCGCGGCAGGTGCACGCCGCGCAGGGCGCTCCAGCGCGACGCGAGGTGGCGCGCCACGCGGACCTGGTCGGGCACCGGGTCGGGGACGTCCTGCTCGGTCAACGGCTCGAGCACGGACCGCACCGCGGCACGGATCTTGTCCGACTCGAGCCCGGCCGTCGCGGGATAGATCGGGATGGGCCACTCGGCCTCCTCGAGCGCGACCGCCTCGTCGACCTCGTGCCCGAAGATCGCGTACGTGGGGTTGGCCAGCTGGAGGCGCCCGTTGAACAGGTTGATCTGGCCCGAGAACAGCCCGAGCGACCCCGGCACGAGGCGCTGCAGGTGGAACTTGGCCGCCGCCTCGTGCGGCATGAAGATCACGAGGTCGAGCGTGCGGGTCCCGTCGGTGACCTTGGCCTCGACCCGGGGCTTGCCCGTCTTCTGCGCGTGCCTGATCTCGGCGCTGCGCACCTGCGCCACGAGGGACACGTTGTGCCCCACGGTGAGGCTCGCGATGTCGGTGACCTCACGGGAGTCCGCGTAGCGCCACGGGTAGTGCGCCAGCAGGTCGCCGACCGTCTCGATGCCCAGCGCCGCGTACTTCTTGAGCACGGGCCCCTTGCCGGGAACGCGGCGGAACAGCAGGTCGACGTGCGAGTGCACGCTGTCGGGGTAGGTGAGCCCGTCGGCGGTCATGGTCAGTCCAGCCCGAGCACGAGCGCCGGCCCGTGCCCCGTCGGGCCCACCACGGTCGCCTCGACGCCCGGGTGGTGGGCGGCCAGGTGCGCCACGATCCCGTCGACGATGCCGTCGTGGGCCGTGTCCTGGAGCAGGACCGTCAGGCTCTCGCCCGCCGTGGCGCGTGGTGAGCGCAGCAGGGTCTCGACGGCGTCGGTCACCGACTGCGGGGCGGCGACGTCGATCGTCCGCACGTCGAGCCGCGCCAGGGCGGCCTGCGCGGCCGAGCACCCGAGGGACGTGGGCCCGGCGCCGGCCAGCGCCAGCGAGCCGACGCAGGCGCGCATCTCGTCGCACGCGTCGAGCACGTCGACCACCACGCCCGGGGGCTGCAGCAGCACGGCCTCGTCGCGCTCGACACCGCTGCCCGGCAGCAGCACCACGTGCGTCGCGCCCGTGTCCGTGACCGCTCGTGCCAGGTGCTCCGTGCGGACCGGGGCCTCGGGACAGCGGACGACGACGACGGCCCCCGAGCTCGCGTACCAGCCGGAGAGGTCCGGCGCGGCGGTGCACACCACGACCCCCCAGCGCTCCGACCCGACCCGACCGGGCAGGGCCGACCCGCCCGCGTGCGCGCCCGCCAGGAGCCGCACCAGGACCTGCTCGCGGCGGCCCAGCGCCGCCCGGGCGATCGCCGCCGCCGGATCGTCGGTGTGGACGTGCACGTGCCACCACCCGTCTCCGCCGACGACCGCCACGGAGTCGCCCAGGCTGCCCATGCGGCTGCGCAGCTCCGCGCCGGTGTCGATCCGTGGACCATCCGGGGCCGCGGACCCGTCGTCGCTGACCAGCAGCATCACCTCGAACGCTCCGCCGGTCGCCTCCACCGACGCGTGCTGCGCGGAGGTCGTCGGGAGCCAGTCGAGCGGGACCCGCGCCGGCCGCTCGTCGTCCACCGCACGCGCCAGCGCGTCGAGCACGACGACGAGCGCGCACGCCCCCGCGTCGAGGACCCGGGCGGCGCGCAGCGTGGGGTGCAGGCCGCTGATCCGGCCGAGCGAGCGCAGCGCCTCGGCCACCGCCTCGGCCAGCGTGGTGGGCAGGTCCGCGCCGGCATCGGCCGCCGTGCGGGCCGTCGCCGCGACGACGTCGGCGAGCGTGAGCACCGTGCCCTCCTGGGGCTCGGCCGTCGCCTCGCGCGCGGCCCGCGCCGCCACGTCGAGGCAGCGCGCCACCTCCGGGGCGCCCGCACCGTCCGGCAGCGCACGCGCGAAGCCGGTCAGGTACTGGCTGACGATGACGCCGGAGTTGCCCCGCGCGGCGATCAGCGCACCTCGGGCGAAGGCGCGAGCCACCTCGGTGACCGGGGCGCCCAGCGGGACACGCTCGACCGCCTCGAGGCCGCCGACGACGGTCAGCAGGACGTTCGTCCCGGTGTCCGAGTCCGCCACCGGGAACACGTTGACGGCGTCGATCCGGTCCGCCGCCTCGTCCAGGGCGGAGCGAGCAGTGGCCGCCCAGGCGCGCACCGCCGCAGCGTCGAGCAGGTCCACCGCACCTCCGTCGTCTCGCACCTGGCCGACCCCGCAGCCGGGTCGCCGGTGCGCGGTCGACGACCACCCTGCCTCATCGGGCCCACATTTGGGTCGGCGTCCGCGATGGGCTAGTCTTGACCGGTTGCCCGGCCATGCTGGGCACTGGTGGTGCCCGATCGCGGCCCCCGAGTCCACACCCGGAAACGGTACGGAGTCGGTGTCGTGCGTGCCCCCCGACACACATGACTTCGCCGCACACGCGGCACATGATCCGCAAAGAGCAACAGGAGAAGACCGTGGCTGCCAACTGCGACGTCTGCGCCAAGGGCCCGAGCTTCGGGCACAGCATCTCGCACTCGCACGTGCGCACGAAGCGGCGCTGGAACCCGAACATCCAGCGCGTGCGTGCCGTCGTCGCGGGGACGCCCAAGCGTCTCAACGTGTGCACGTCGTGCCTCAAGGCCGGCAAGGTGCAGCGCGCCGTCTGACCTCGTCCGACGCATCGAAGGCCCGTGAGGTTCTCACCTCACGGGCCTTCGTCATGCCCGGTCCGTGTGGCAGGGTGACGTCCATGGTCGAGCAGCTGGACGAGGTGACGATCCGGACCGCCAGCGAGGGGGACGCCGCAGAGATCGCGTCGGTGCACGTCCGCTCGTGGCAGGAGGCGTACGCGGGGATCGTGCCCGACGCCTACCTCGCCTCCCTGGACGCGGAGGAGCGCACCGCGATGTGGCGGGAGTACCTGCGCGACGGGCCCGCCGAGGAGATCCGCACCTGGGTGGCGCTCAGCGCCGACCGGGTGATCGGCTTCATCACCGTCGGTCCCAGCCGCGACGAGGACGCGCGTCGCGGCGACCGGGAGATCTACTCCATCTACCTCGACCCCGGCATGTGGGGTCACGGCGTGGCCCGCGACCTGATGCGGACCGTGATCGCCGACATCGGCGAGCGGACCACCGTCACGCTGTGGGTGCTCGCGGACAACGAGCGGGCGCGCCACTTCTACCGGCGCCACGGCTTCCACGCCGACGGTGTCGAGCGCTTCGACGAGATCGGCGGCGAGAACCTGCTGGAGGTCCGCTACCGCCGCGGCTGACGCTCCCTCAGCCCGCCCTCAGCCGGCGAAGTGGTCCCAGCCGGATGCCGCGGGCGCCGGTTCCCCGTCGACGTGCACGCCCGCACCCGCCCGGACCCGACCGACGGGCCGGAACGCGTCGGGCAGCGCGCAGCCGGGTGGGAAGGCGGCCAACAGCCCGTGGTCCTCCCCGCCGTCCAGGACCCAGCGCTGCGCCACCGCACCGAGCGTGTCAGCGGCCGCACGCAGCCGCTCCTGGTCCTGACGGAACGCTGCACTGTCCAGCTCGATCCGTACCCCGCTCGCGCGCGCCATGCGGCCCGCGTCGCGCAGCAGCCCGTCGGACACGTCGAGCATCGCGCTCGCCCCCGCGGACGCAGCCTCGGGGCCGGCGGCCACGGGCGCCACGGGCCGCAGGTGCGCGGCCACGAGCTCGGGATCGACGTCGGCGCGTCCGGCCTCCAGCAGCGCGAGACCCGCCGCGGACCGACCCGCCACGCCCGCGTGCGCCAGGAGGTCCCCGGCGCGGGCGCCCGAACGCAGCACGGGTGCCCGTCCGCCGAGGTCGCCGTGCGCCGTGACGGCCACGACCACCGCGGGCCCCCCGGACAGGTCACCGCCCACGACGCCGACGCCGAGCGGCAGGCACTCCGCGGCGAGCCCGCGCGCCAAGCCCTCCACCCAGGAGACGGGCAGGTCGCCGGGGATCACCAGCGCGGCGACGAGGCTCGTGGGGCTCGCACCCATCGCCGCCACGTCGGCCAGGTTCTGCACCGCGGCGCGACGGCCGACGTCCTGCCCCGACGACCACGCCCGGCGGAAGTGCCGATCCTCCACCAGGACGTCGGTGGTGACGACGAACCGGCCGTCCGGTGCGGCCACCACCGCGGCGTCGTCGCCGGGCGGTACGAGGGTCTGCTCTCCCCGCGGCAGCAGCGGGAGGATCCGAGCGAGCAGGCCGTCCTCGGACAGCTCGCGGACGAGGGGGCCGTCGGACGCGGGCGGGGTGTCGGCGGTCACCCGCACACGGTAGAGGCTCGGCGCGGTGCACGGGTTACCGTGAGGAGGTGCCCCGGATACGCCGTCGACTGCAGCTGATCACCCCCGTCGCCGGCCTGCTGGCCCTGGGCGGCTGCGCCGCCGCCGTTCCCGCGCAGGTGGCGCCGCACGCGACCGACCCCGTGTGCGCGAGCGTCGTCCTGGCCGCGCCCGAGTCCCTCGGCGAAGGCCTGCCCCGGCGGGACACCAACGCCCAGGCGACGACCGCGTGGGGTGACACGTCCGCACCTGTCGTCCTGCGGTGCGGCGTGGAGCCCCCCGGTCCCACCACCGAGCGCTGCGAGAGCGTCGAGACGCCGGGCGGTGTCCGGGTCGACTGGATCGTGGTCGAGGGTGACGACGGCTGGACGTTCACCACCTACGGGCGCGAGCCCGCCGTCGAGCTGCACGTGCCGGCGCAGGTGGCGGCCGAGCGGTCGACCGCGTTCGTCGACCAGCTCGGCAGCGCCGTCTCGCTGACGGAGCAGCTCCGCTCCTGCGTGTAGCGGCTCAGCGCCCGTACTGGGCAGCGACCGGACAGTCGAAGGCGCCGCGGTCCGCGAGGCCGACCCGGTTGAGGTAGCTGACGATGATCTTGTACGACCGGAAGAACCCGACCTCGGTGTACTTGACGTCGAGCTTTTCGCAGTAGTCCCGGACGACCGGCTGCACCAGCTTGAGGTTGGGCCGCGGCATGCTCGGGAACAGGTGGTGCTCGACCTGGTAGTTCAGGCCACCCATCATGAAGTCGACGGCGATACCGCCCCGGATGTTCCGGGAGGTCAGCACCTGACGGCGCAGGAAGTCCACCTTCATCCCGGCCGGGATGATCGGCATGCCCTTGTGGTTGGGCGCGAACGAGCCGCCGAGCAGGACGCCGAACAGCGCCATCTGCACCGCGATGAACGCGACCGCCTTGCCGGGCGGCAGCAGCAGGAACAGGGCCACCGGGTACGCCACGAGCCGGGTGACCACCATCGGCAGCTCGACCCAGCGGTGCTGCACTGGCTCCTTGCTCAGCAGCAGCCGCAGGCTCGACACGTGCAGGCTCAGGCCCTCGAGCGTCAGGAGGGGGAAGAAGAACCAGCCCTGGTTGCGGCCGAACCAGCCGCTGAAGCCGGTGCGGGTGTCCAGCACGTCTGCCGTCCAGACGACGACTCCGGGAGCGATGTCGGGGTCCGAGCCCTGCTGGTTCGGCGAGGCGTGGTGCCGGTTGTGCTTGCTGCGCCACCACGAGGCGCTGAGCCCGGCGAAGCCGCAGGCCCAGATGCGTGCCGCCCAGTCGTTCCACGCACCCGACGTGAAGATCTGCCGGTGCGCGCTGTCGTGGCCGAGGAAGGCGACCTGCGTCAGCACGACCGCGAAGGCGGCGGCGACCGCGAGCTGCCACCACGAGTCACCGACGAGCACGACGGCGACCCAGATCCCCGCGAACGCGGCGGCGGTCGCGACCATGCGCGTCCAGTAGTACCCGTAGCGGCGCTTCAGCAGGCCCGACTCGCGCACGTAGGCGGCCAGCGCGGTGTAGTCCTGCGCGTTCCTGGCGGCACGGGGTGCCGTGGTCGACGGCGACACGGGCGCGCTCACGCGGCGCTACCGGGCGCGGACTCGACGAGCAGGGGTCGCGACGGGGCGACTCGGGTGGCGGCCATGACGGTCACAACCAATCTGCAGGGAGCCGTCACAGCGTGTCGGCCAGGCGGCGCACTCCCGGTCGAGAGTGCGGGTGGGACACCGGTACGACGTCCCGACCGTGACGGTGCGACCGGCGAGCAGGGGGTCGTCGTCGCCGTACGCCCCGTCACGAGTTCCCGAAGCGTAACCTGCGTCACGCCGGACGTCCCGTCGGCTCAGCGAAGCCCGGTCGGACGTGCCAGAGCGAGCCGGAGAAGCTCGTCGACCAGCTCCGCGTAGGCGACGCCGGAGGCCTCCCACATGCGCGGGAACATCGAGTGCGAGGTGAACCCGGGCATCGTGTTGATCTCGTTGACGACCACGTCGCCCTCCGGGGTCACGAACACGTCGACGCGCGCGAGACCCTCGCAGCCGACGGCCTCGAACGTCCGCACCGCCACGTCGCGCACCGCCTCGACGATCGGCTCGGGCAGGTCCGCCGGGCAGGCCAGGGTGACGCCGGCCTCGTCCAGGTACTTGGCCTCGAAGTCGTAGAACGCGTGCCGGTGGTCCGTGACGACGATCTCGCCCGGCAGGGACGCCCGCGGGCGGTCGCCGTCGTGGCCGCCGAGCACGCCGCACTCGATCTCCCGACCGACGATCGCGGCCTCGACGATCACCTTGGGGTCGTGCTCGCGGGCGGCGGCGATCGCGGCGGGCAGGTCGGCCAGGTCAGTGACCCGCGAGATGCCCAGGCTGGAGCCCGCTCTCGCCGGCTTGACGAACAGGGGAAGCCCCAGCTCGGCGATCCGGGCGGTCACCGCGTCGGCGTCGCGCTCCAGCTCGCCGGGGAGGACCACGCGGAACGGGCCGACCGGCAGACCGTGGCCCTCCAGGACGAGCTTCATCATGTGCTTGTCCATGCCGACCGCGGATGCGAGGACCCCCGCGCCCACGTACCGCACGTCGGCCAGCTCGAGCATGCCCTGCAGCGTGCCGTCCTCGCCGAACGGGCCGTGCAGCAGGGGGAAGACCACGTCGACCTCACCGAGCACGCGCGGGAGCCTGCCCGGTTCCAGCACCTGGACGTCGCGGTCGTCGACCGCCTGCGGGAGCAGCACGTGCGCCGCGGTGTCCTCCACCTGCGGCAGGCGGCCGTCCGTGATCGCCCAGCGGTCGGGGTCGTCGTCGGCGAGCACCCAGCGACCGGCGGGCGTGATGCCCACGGCCAGGACGTCGTAGCGGTCACGGTCGATGGCGCGCAGCACGCCGCCGGCGGTGGCACAGCTGATCGCGTGCTCGCCCGACCGGCCTCCGAAGAGAACCATCACGCGGGGGCGGCGACCGGGGGTCGGCGCGGGGGTGTCGTCGTGGCCCGAGGGCTCAGGGGTGGCGTCCATCGCGCCCGACCCTACCGTCGGCGGGCCCGTCGCCCGCACCGCGCGGCGGGCGGCGCGCGACTCGCCGGTCTGCCCACGCAGCGCGCTCGGACGGCCCCCTCAGCGCCGCCGCGGGTAACCTGCGACGGTGACCTCGCCGAGCCCGTCGCCCACCCCCGAGGACGCCGCCGACGCCCTGAGTCCCGCGACCCTCGCCGTGTCCGCCGGACGACCGGCCCGCAGCCAGGGCGCCCCCGTCAACGCGCCGCTGGTGCTCTCCTCGACCTTCGTGTCCCAGGGCGTCCCGGAGCCGGGCGAGCCGCTGTACGGCCGGATGGATGCCACGACGTGGCACCCCTTCGAGGAGGCGCTCGGCACGCTCGAGGGCTCCGCACACCCCGCGCTCGTCTACTCGTCGGGGATGAGCGCCATCGCCGCGGCCCTGTCGCTCGTCCCGCCCGGCGGCCGGCTCGTCCTGCCCCGCCACTCCTACCAGGTGACTCTCGGGTACGCGCGGGACCTGGCGGAACGGCTCGGTGTCGACGTCGCGCTCGTCGACATCGACGACACCGCCGCCGTGGCCGCCGCGCTCGCGTCACCCCGGCCGGCCTCGATGCTCTGGGTGGAGACGCCGACGAACCCCATGCTCGAGGTCGCCGACCTGCCGGCGCTGGTCGAGGCGGCGCACGCGGTCGGCGCGCTGGTAGGCGTCGACAACACGTTCGCCACTCCCCTGGTCCAGCGGCCCCTGGAGCACGGCGCCGACGTCGTCGTCCACTCGGTGACCAAGTACCTCGCCGGTCACACCGACGTCGTGCTCGGGGCGGCACTGGCCGACGACGCGGCCCTGCACGCGCGGCTGCACGCCTACCGGACGCTGCACGGCTCGATCGCGGGGCCGTTCGAGGTCTGGCTCGCGCTGCGCGGCCTGCGCACGCTCGCGCTGCGGGTCGAGCGCGCCCAGGCCAGCGCCGCCGAGCTGGCCCGGCGGCTCAGCACGCACCCCGGCGTCGCCGAGGTCCGGCACCCGAGCCTGCCGACGGACCCCGGGCACGAGCGTGCCGCGCGGCTGATGACCGGGTTCGGGTCGATCATCGGGCTCCGTCCGCACGGCGGTCCGGACGCCGCGGACGGGGTCGTGGCGGCGCTTCAGCTCTGGGTGCCCGCCACGAGCCTCGGCGGGGTGGAGTCGATGCTCGAGCGCCGACGCCGGTTCGCCACCGAGTCGCTCACCGTGCCGGAGGACCTGCTGCGGCTGTCGGTCGGCATCGAGGACGTCGAGGACCTCTGGCGGGACCTCGACCGGGCGCTGCGGTCGGTCTAGGCGCCCTCGGCCTTGTGCGGCCGGGCGAGCAGGAGCGGGGCCAGCTGGTCGACGGGCAGGCCCTCGTGCAGCACCTGGACGACGGCCGACGTGATCGGCATCTCGACACCCAGCGACGTGGCGAGCTCGAGGACCGACCGGCACGACTTCACACCCTCGGCGGTGCCCCCGGTGGCGGAGATCGCCTCGTCGAGCGTCATGCCGCGGCCGATGTGACCGCCGAGCGTGTGGTTGCGCGAGTCGGGCGACGCGCACGTGGCCATGAGGTCGCCGAGGCCGGCCAGGCCCGGGAACGTGTCGGCGTCGGCGCCCAGGGCCAGCCCCAGCCGGGTGATCTCGACCAGCCCGCGCGTGATGACCGTCGCCATGGTGTTGAAGCCCAGGCCGCGGCCCTGCGAGATGCCGACGGCGAGCGCGATGACGTTCTTCACGGCGCCGCACAGCTCGACGCCGACGACGTCGTCGTTGGTGTACGGCCGGAAGTACGCGGACGCGCACGCGCGGGCGACCAGCTGGGCAGTGGCGTCGCTGGTGGAGGCCACCACCGTCGCGGTCGGCTGCCGGCGGGCGATCTCGAGCGCGAGGTTCGGCCCGGACACCACGGCGATGCGGTGCGCGGGGATCGCGAGCGACTCGGCGACGACCTCGCTCATGCGACGGTCGGTCGACAGCTCGACACCCTTCATGAGCGAGACGGCCACGGCGTGGCTCGCGACGGCGTCGGCCAGCGGCGTGAGTGTCGCACGCGCGCTCTGCGAGGGGATGGCGACCGCGACGACGTCCGCCCCGGCGAGCACGGCCCGGGGGTCGCTCGACGCGGTGACCGCCGCGGGCAGCTCGATCCCCGGCAGGTAGGCCTCGTTGCGCCGCTCGTCGGCGATCTGCCGGCAGACCTTCTCGTCGCGTCCCCAGACGACGACGTCGCAGCCGGCGTCCGCCATCACGGCGGCGAAGGTCGTCCCCCAGGCGCCGGCACCCAGGACGGCCGCACGCAGGCGGGGTGCGCCGGCCGCGGGGAGGTCCTGCGTCACCCGGTCCGCGGTCACGCCGGCTCCGTGCCGGTCGGGTCGGCACCCGGACGCTCGACGCGTGTCGCCGGCTTGCGCATGTCGTAGCGGACCGACGGCGGGGTCCCGCCGCGGACGCCCGCCAGGAGGACCGTGATCGCGTCCATCACGCGCTCGGTCGCCTCACGCAACGTCGCGGTGTCCTGCGGTCGCCCGTACAGGTCGTCCAGCACCACGGGCGGGCCCGCCACGATGGTGATCTTCTTGCGCGGGATCGGCTTGAGCACCTTGCCGTACCGGGCCAGCAGCAGCTGGGGACCCCACTGGGCGACCGGGATGACCGGTGCCTGCGTGGTGAGCGCGAGCCGCGCGATCCCCGTCTTGCCGACCATCGGCCACAGGTCCGGGTCCCGGGTCAGCGTTCCCTCCGGGAACACCGCGACGACGTCGCCGTCCTGGATCGCCGTGACCGCGGCCGTGAGCGACTCCCCCGCCGATGCCGTGTTCCGGAACACCGGGATCTGCCCCGTCGCGCGCAGCACTTGTCCCAGCACGGGCACCGAGAACAGCGAGGCCTTGGCCAGGACCTTGGGCGCGACGCCGTTGTCCCACAGGAAGTGCGCGAACGTCAGCGGGTCGATGTTGGTCATGTGGTTCGCCGCCACGATGAACCCACCCTCGCGCGGGAAGTTCTCGGTGCCGCTCCAGTCCGGGCGGGTCATCGCACCCAGGACAGGCCGCACGATGCGGGCGACGTTGCGAAAGGCGCGATTGGATCTGGCCGGCGGATGCACGGGAGCCGATGCTACCTGTCAGTCGCGACTGAACTCGGCGCCCAGAGCCTCGAGCTTCGCGGTGAAACGCTCGTACCCGCGGTCGATGAGGCTGATGCCCCGCACGGACGACGTGCCCTTGGCGGCGAGCGCCGCGATCAGGTGGCTGAACCCCCCGCGCAGGTCGGGCACCTCGATGTCCGCCGCGGCCAGCGGGGTCGGGCCCGAGATCACCGCGGAGTGGAAGAAGTTGCGCTGACCGAACCGGCACGGCCGCCCGCCGAGGCACTCCTTGTACACCTGGATCGTCGCCCCCATGCCGACCAGGGCCTCGGTGAACCCGAAGCGGTTCTCGTAGACCGTCTCGTGCACGATCGACAGCCCCGTGGCCTGCGTGAGCGCGACGACGAGAGGCTGCTGCCAGTCCGTCATGAAGCCGGGGTGCACGTCCGTCTCGAGGGTGATCGAGCGCAGGTCGCCACCGGGGTGGAAGAACCGGATGCCGGTGTCGTCGATCGCGAACTCGCCGCCGACCTTGCGGAACGTGTTCAGGAACGTGGTCATCTCGGGCTGCGTCGCACCGCGCACGTAGATGTCACCGCCGGTGGCAAGGGCCGCGGACGCCCACGACGCGGCCTCGATCCGGTCCGACAGCGCGGTGTGCTGATACCCGACCAGGCGGTCGACCCCCTCGATCCGGATCACCCGGTCGGTGTCCACGGAGATCATCGCGCCCATCTTCTGCAGCACGTTGATGAGGTCCATGATCTCCGGCTCGATGGCCGCGTTCGCCAGCTCGGTGACGCCTTCCGCCCGCACCGCCGTGAGCAGCAGCTGCTCGGTGGCCCCCACGCTCGGGTAGGGCAGCGCGATCTTGGTCCCCTGCAGCCGTCGCGGCGCCCGGATGTGGATGCCGTTGTCGGTCTTGTCCACCACCGCACCGAACTGCCGCAGGATGTCGAGGTGGTAGTTGATCGGACGGTCGCCGATGCGGCATCCACCGAGGTCCGGGATGAACGCCTCGCCCAACCGGTGCAGCAGCGGTCCGCAGAACAGGATCGGGATGCGGCTGGACCCCGCGTGGGTGTCGATGTCCGCGACGTGCGCCGACTCGACGTCCGTCGGGTCCAGGTGCAGGACCCCCGACTCGGCGTCGGCGTCCACCTTCACGCCGTGCAGCTCCAGGAGCCCGGTCACCACGGCGACGTCCCGGATCTGCGGGACGTTGCGCAGCACGCTCGGCGTCTCGCCCAGCAGGGCGGCGACCATGGCCTTGGAGACGAAGTTCTTGGCGCCGCGGACGGTGATCTCGCCGGCGAGCGGGTTGCCGCCGTTGACATAGAGCAGATCGGTCATCGAACCATCGTCTCCCACCCGAAGGCGTGCTGCTGACCGTACCCGCGCCGCCACGCCGGACCGGTGCGGGACCTCACATGGCCGCGGCCGGGCGTCACGACTTCTTGCCGCGACCCTTGCCGTCCTTCTGGTTCTTCTTGGCCTGCTTCTTGCCGTGCTTCTTGGCGTCCGCCTTCTTGGCGTCAGACTTCTTGGCGTCGGCCTTCTTCGCGTCGGCCTTCTTCGCGTCGGCCTTCTTCGCGTCGGCCTTCTTCGCGTCGGCCTTCTTCGCGTCGGCCTTCTTCGCGTCGGCCTTCTTCGCGTCGGCCTTCTCGCCGCGGACCTTCGTGGCGTCAGACCTGGCAGCGGTCGTCGTGCCGGTCTTGCCGTCGGCCTTCGTGGCCGGCGCCTCGGGCGCCACGTCGGCCGTGGGCGCTGCCTCGGCCGACGCCCCGGCCTGGGCCGGACCGCCCAGCCCCTGCACCGAGCTCAGGTCCGCGACGGCGCCGTGGGTCCCGGTGCCCGCGGTCCCGGGTCCGCCGGCCACCCGCGCCCGCAAGGTCGCGCCGGGACGGAACCGGGCGACCGTGGTGGCCGGAACCTCCAACGGCTCGCCGGTCCGCGGGTTGCGGGCGGTGCGGGCTCCGCGCCCGGCCGCCTCGAACGTCCCGAAACCGGTGAACGTCACCCGCTCGCCGGACGCGAGCGCCGCGGTGATCTCGTCGAGCACCGCGTCGACGGCGGCGGCCGCCGCCGGGCGGGTCGCCCCTCGTGCTGCGATCCGGTCAGCGATCTGAGCCTTGCCCACCATGGCGGTTCCCCTCGTCCACGGCGCGCACCGCACCGTACGGTCCACAGGCTAGCCACGCCGCCCCTGCGACGGGCCGCCGGAGCAGGCGACCCGCCGGTGTCAGGGTCGGCGGCCGATCTCGACCGGCACCCCGACCGGCCGGGCCGCGACGATCTCGGCCGGGGGCAGGTGCTTGGCCGGCAGCGTCGCCGGACGCCACGACTCGCGGTGCGACTCGAACTCGGAGATCTCGTCCGCGTGCGCGAGCGTCAGCCCGATGTCGTCGAGGCCCTCCATGAGGCGCCAGCGGGTGTAGTCGTCGACGTGGAAGGGCACCACGACGTCGCCGCACGTGATCGTTCGGGACTCGAGGTCGACCGTCACCTCCGTGCCCGGTCGCGTCTCGAGGATCTTCCAGATGAGCTCGATGTCCTCCTGCGCGGCCTGGGCGGCGAGCAGGCCCTGCTTGCCGGAGTTGCCGCGGAAGATGTCCGCGAAGCGGTTCGAGATGACGACCTTGAAGCCGTAGTCCTTCAGGGCCCACACCGCGTGCTCGCGCGAGGAGCCCGTGCCGAAGTCGGGACCCGCGACGAGCACCGAGCCGCTCGCGTACGCCTCCTGGTTCAGGACGAACGCCGGGTCGCCGCGCCAGGCGGCGAACAGCGCGTCCTCGAACCCCGTGCGCGTCACGCGCTTGAGGTAGACGGCGGGGATGATCTGGTCGGTGTCGACGTTGCTGCGGCGCAGCGGGACGCCCACGCCGGTGTGCTGGCGGAACTTCTCCATCAGTCTTCTCGCTTCCTGGGTCAGACCGTCTGGAGGTCGGTGAGGGGGCTGCCGTCGGGCGCCGCGAAGTCGGCCTCGAGGTCGGCGAACGACGAGAGGGTGCCGCGGATCGCGGTCGCCGCGGCGACGAGCGGCGAGACCAGGTGCGTGCGGCCGCCCTTGCCCTGACGGCCCTCGAAGTTCCGGTTGGAGGTGGACGCCGAGCGCTCCCCCGGCGCCAGCTGGTCCGGGTTCATGCCCAGACACATCGAGCACCCGGCGTTGCGCCACTCGGCGCCGAAGTCGAGGAAGATCCTGTCCAGCCCCTCGGCCTCCGCCTGCAGGCGCACGCGGGCCGAAGCCGGCACCACGAGCACGCGCACATCGTCCGCCTTGCGCTTTCCCCGGACGACCTTGGCGACCGACCGCAGGTCCTCGATGCGCCCGTTGGTGCACGAGCCGATGAAGACCGTGTCGACCTTGATCTCGCGCAGCGGCTGGCCCGGCGTCAGACCCATGTACTCGATGGCGCGCTCGGCCGCGACACGCTCGTTCTCGTCCGCGATCTGCTCGGGCACCGGGACCGACCCCGACAGCGGCAGGCCCTGGCCCGGGTTGGTCCCCCAGGTGACGAACGGCTCGAGGTCCTCGGCCTTGAGGACGACCTCGACGTCGAACTCGGCGTCGTCGTCGCTCTTCAGCGTGCTCCAGTACGCCACCGCGGCGTCCCAGTCGGCCCCCTCGGGCGCGTGCGGGCGGCCCTTGAGGTAGTCGAACGTCGTCTCGTCGGGGGCGATCATGCCGGCGCGCGCGCCCGCCTCGATCGACATGTTGCACACGGTCATCCGGGCTTCCATCGACAGCGCGCGGATGGCCTCGCCGCGGTACTCGAGCACGTAGCCCTGCCCGCCGCCGGTGCCGATCTTCGCGATGATCGCCAGGATGATGTCCTTGCTGGTCGCGCCCACGGGCAGCTCGCCGTCGACCGTGATCGCCATGGTCTTGAACGGCGCCAGCGGCAGCGTCTGCGTCGCCAGCACGTGCTCGACCTCGCTCGTGCCGATCCCGAACGCGAGGGCGCCGAACGCCCCGTGCGTCGAGGTGTGCGAGTCGCCGCACACGACCGTCAGACCGGGCTGCGTGAGCCCGAGCTGCGGCCCGACCTGGTGCACGATGCCCTGGTCGGCGTCGCCGAGGGAGTGCAGCCGGATCCCGAACTCGGCCGCGTTGTTGCGCAGCGTCTGGATCTGCGTGCGGCTCGTCTCGTCCGCGATCGGCTGGTCGATGTCGAGCGTCGGCGTGTTGTGGTCCTCGGTCGCCAACGTCAGGTCGGGGCGCCGGACCCCGCGGCCCGCGAGCCGCAGTCCTTCGAACGCCTGCGGGCTCGTCACCTCGTGCACGAGGTGCAGGTCGATGTAGAGGAGGTCGGGCGCCCCGTTCGTGCCCCGTCGCACGACGTGCGCGTCCCAGACCTTCTCCGCCAACGTGCCGGCCATCTCTCGGTCCGTTCTCTCGTCGTCCTGTCGGCCGGGGGTGTGCTTTTCCCAGCTCGTCTGCCGTCGCACTTGCATCTCAGCCTTCGAGACGCCAATATCGACCTATGGACAACTCTAGCGGAGTCGGCGTGCTGGACAAGGCCGCATCCGTTCTCAGCGCTCTCGAGTCGGGACCGGCCACGCTGGCACAGCTCGTCACCGCCACCCACCTCGCCCGCCCCACGGCCCACCGCCTGGCCGTGGCGCTCGAGCACCACCGCCTCGTGGCGCGCGACATGCAGGGACGATTCGTGCTCGGGCCCCGCCTGTCCGAGCTCGCCACCGCCGCCGGCGAGGACCGGCTGCTCGCCGCCGCAGGCCCCGTGCTCGCCGCACTGCGCGACCACACGGGCGAGAGCGCACAGCTGTACCGCCGCCAGGGCGACCAGCGTATCTGCGTGGCCGCGGCCGAACGGCCGATCGGCCTGCGCGACTCCATCCCGGTCGGCGCGACCCTCACCATGCACGCCGGCTCCGCGGCCCAGATCCTGCTGGCCTGGGAGGAGCCCGACCGCCTGCACCGCGGGCTGCAGGGCGCCAAGTTCACCGCGACCATCCTGTCGGGCGTCCGACGCCGCGGGTGGGCGCAGTCCGTCTCCGAGCGAGAGGTCGGCGTCGCCTCCGTGTCCGCCCCCGTGCGCGGGCCGTCGGGCAGGATCGTGGCCGCCGTCTCGGTCTCCGGGCCGCTCGAGCGACTCTCCCGGCAGCCGGGTCGGCTGCACGCCGCCGCAGTCGTCTCGGCAGCCAACCGGCTCACCGAGGTGCTGCGCCGGACGGCGGACTGACGTGGCCGTGCGCGGCGCCGCCGCCTCCCGCCGCCGGCTGCGGCGTCGGGTCGCGGCCGGCGCGGCAGCCGTGGGGCTCGTCCTCGGCGTCGTGCTCGCCCTGCTGGGCGGTGGCGGAGCCGGCGACGCCGCGGTCACCGGCGTCCTGCTGGGTGCTCTTGCGGGCCTCGTCGGCTGGGGCGTGGTCGCCCTGCTGCCCACGTCCTCGTACGGGCCGCCCGGCCAGCACTGAACCGGCGGGAAGCCGACCCGACTGCGTCGCGCACCCCGCCTGCGACGTACGGCTCGGACATGCAGAAGGGCCCGGTCACCGTGGTGACCGGGCCCTTCTGTCATGTACCCCCGACCGGATTCGAACCGGCGCTACCGCCGTGAGAGGGCGGCGTGCTAGGCCGCTACACAACGGGGGCCTATTCGCTGCTCGGCCCGTAGGCCTTGCGTGCGTGTGAACACTCTATCCGATCCTCCGAGGAGGTCGGATCAGCGGTGCTCGCGCTGGGGTACCAGGACTCGAACCTAGACTAACTGAACCAGAATCAGTCGTGCTGCCAATTACACCATACCCCATGGGGGTACAACGCCCGGAGCCTGAGAGTCGCCTGGCGGGGCGAACCCGCAGGCAAACCGGACGTCGTACCGGCGGTGAACATTACCTGAGGCGTGAGGCAGGGTCCAACCAGCCCGACGTGACGAATCCCACGGCGGCGGAGGTCAGCGCGGGATCTGCCCCAGCTCGGACGCGTCGTACCAGAGCAGATCCCGCTCGTCGAGGCGATCCACCGCGGCGTCGTCACCCGCCGCGGCCAGCACGACATCCCCGGCCGCAGCGGGCTCGTCGACGTGCACGCAGATGACGTCGGACTGCGGCACGTCCTGGGTCAGCTCGACCGCGCTGGGCACGTCGTCGTCCGACGACACCTCCCGGACCGCGCCGTCAGGGACATCCACCGACACGACGAGGCGCAGCTGCGGAGCGTCGGGACGCGCGCCGAGGAGCTCGAGCGAGTCGTCGGCCGCGGCGAGCTGCGCCGCGAACTCGAGCCCCTCGTCGTCCTCGTCGGGGAACATCGCACGCAGCGCCGGTGTCACCGCGTGCGCGCGACGGGCCGCGAACGGTCCCGCAGCGGGGTCGAGCTGGTCGAGCGAGGCCGGGAGGTAGATGCGCACCCGGCCAGTGTGCCGCGTGCGCATCGGCGCAGCGATCAGGCGCGCACGGGCTCGGCGACCGGCGCCGGCGCGAGCAGGGCGTCGACCCGCGCCGCAAGGGTGCCCAGCGCGCGGCGCGCCGGCGACCCGGGTGCGGCCTCCCGCAACGTCCTGGCCTCGAGGAGCGCGGTGTCCAGGGCCGGGCGGTCGTCGGGGACGATGCAGGCGTCGGTGACCCCGGCGTACCGCGCGAGCGCGTCGGCGATGGCCTCGGCGGGGTGCGCGCCGGCGACCGACGACCGGACGCGGTTGACCACGACGACCCTGGTTCCGCCCAGGCCCAGGTCGGTGAGCTCCCCCAGCCCCCGGACCAGCCGCTGGATGCCGACGGGGTCCCCGGAGCCGACCACCAGCACGACGTCCGCCGCGTCGAGCGCGCTCAGCGTGGCGGCGTTGCGGCGCGGCGCCCGAGTGTCGTAGCTGAGCACCTCGTCCTGCTCGAGGCAGAAGCCGCAGTCCACGACCGTCCACTGCGCGAGCGCGCGGGCGACGGGCCACACGGCGTCGAGGGACGACGACGGGAGCTCGGGCCACCGGTCGGCCCGCGAGATGCCCGACAGCACCCGTAGGTCCGTCGCGATCGTCGGCGTCAGCCGCGCGAGCGTGTTCAGGTCCAGGGCGCCGTGCCCGGCCGCACGCGCGGCCGCGGCCAGGCCGGGGGCCTCGTCGAGCATCCCGACGACCTGCGCCACGCACCCGCCGTACGTGTCGGCGTCGACCAGCAGGGTGCGCCTGCCCGCGGCGGCCAGCTCGGCCGCGACGTTGACGGCGACCGTGGTCCGGCCCGGGGCGCCCGTCGGCCCCCACACGGCGACCACGAGGCCGCGGGCGGGGGGCCGGACGGCGTCCGGCTGCCCCGCGGGCGGCTCCTCGTCCGGTGCGCTCGCGAGCATGGCCAGCGCCGCGCGGACCACGTCGCCCGCGGACGCCTCGTCGTGCGGCGCGACAGCCACCAGGTCGGCGCCCAGCGTCTCCAGCCGCTCTCCGAGCCACGGCCGCGCCGCGTCACCGATACCCAGCACGCGCACGCCTGCCCGGTGCAGCAGCTCGATCGTCTCGCGGTCGAGCAGGTCCAGGTCGCCGGAGACGACGGCCAGCCGGCCCAGTCCGGCCTCGGCGGCCGCCAGGAGCTCCGTGAGGTCGGCGCACCGCCGCGTCACGCTCAGGCGGCCCCCCGTCTGCTCGACGGCCTGGACGATGATCGCCTCGGCCGAGCCCTGGACGGCGCACAGCACCCCGACGGCCACGTCAGCCCCCGGTCCCGGGGACGGGCACCACGTCGACGGTGCCCTCCGCCGCCAGGGCCGTGAGGATGTCGGGCAGCAGGTCCAGCGGGACGAGGACCTGGACCGCGCTCCCGCCCGCGGAGGCGAACGCACCCGCGGGCTCGCTGACCTCGGCGACGGTGAGCCCACCGGCCAGCTCGCGCGGTTCGACCGGGTCGGCGCCGTCCTCGGGAGCCGGCGGGGTGAACCAGAGGTCGACGAGCGCGCCCGGCACCACGTCGGCCGACGGCGTGCGAGCGAGCGTCACCGAGACCGGTCGCAGGTCGAGGTCGGCCGCGGACCCCAGCGCCGAGGCGGGGACCAGCTCACCCCGTCCGACGGCCCGCACCACCACCTCGTCCTGCGCCACCGGCCGGTCCGCGCGCAGGTAGCGGTCGAGGTCCACGGTGCCGAGCCGGACGTCCACGACCGCCAGGTCCCGAACCGCGACCCGGTCCCCGGGCACGAGCGCCCCCCGCGCCGCGTAGAGCGGCACGGTGGCCTGCGCCGTGCGGACCGCCCAGGACCCGAGCAGCACGGACGCCGCGACCATGGCGACCCCCGCGAGCAGCCGCGGATCCCGCCAGCCGGGACGTCGCAGCCTCGCCGCCGCCGGTGCGGGCAGGTCGATCACGCTCGTGTCCATCGACTCTCCTGGTTCGTGACGCGCTGCCCCGGCCCCCGGCCGCTCGACGGCCATCCTGCCGCGTGCGGCACACCGCGCACGGAGCATTGTGGACAAACCGGTCCACGCGCTACCGCGTGCCAGACTGCGGTCATGCCTTCGCGGTTCCTGACCCTCGCGGACGTCACCGAGGTGCTCAACATCTCGGCACCGCAGGCCTACGCCCTCGTGCGCTCCGGCGAGCTGCCTGCCATCCAGATCGGCGGGCGGATGCAGTGGCGCGTGGAGTCCACGGAGCTGGAGAAGTACATCCAGCGGATGTACGAGGAGACCCGGGCTCGCATCTCGAGCGACGGCACCGCGGCCCACGGCGCCGGCGACGACTGACGCCGGCGCTCAGCCCGTCTGAACCGCCCGCAGGCCGGCGAACGCCACCGCCCACGCGCCGCGACCCGTGCCCCCGAGGTCGGTCAGGTCGAGGTGGTCGGCGCCCACCCGCTCGATCCGTCCCGTCAGATCGGTGTCGCCCGTGCGCACCCTGACCACGACGCGGTCGCGCGCGAGCGCCCGCAGGGCGTGACCCAGCCCGAGGCCCCGCTCGACCGGCCCGGGGCCGGGCGCGGCGTGGTCCTCGAGCCCGGCGACCGCGATCGCCGACCCGGTCGGCACCAGCGCGCGGCGGGCCGGTGAGGTGGCGACCAACAGCCACTGCGGGGCCGCGTCGACGAGCTCGCCCTCGATCACGTCGGTGCCGCCGAGCAGGATCCGCACCTGACGACCGACCGACGCCCGCGCCCGGGACGCGAGCGTGACCGAGGCACGCTCCGCACGCGCCAGCTCGGCGACGTCCGCCCGCACGTCGGCCACCCGTCCGGCCACCAGCTGGGCCTCCATGTCCGCGAAGAGTGCCTCCCACCGCATGTGAGCACCGTAGGGCGTGTGCGTCGACCGCGAACTCCCCCTGGACACCGCGCGAGGCAGTGCGATACACCTATCCCACTCAAGTGATACCAAACAGCATCAAACGACATCACCAGGGGGCACGATGACGAGCCACGGGGCACGGGACAGTCAACGCGCGGGACACGGCCGGACCGGCGCCGTCATCGCCGCGTTGCTCGGGGGGACGGTCGCCGCCGGGACCCTCGCAGCCCTGCTGGTGCTGCGTCTGCAGGCACTCCACCCCGGAAGGGGAACGTGGCGCGTGGACGCCGTGACCGAGGTCGCGGTGACCACGGTCGGGGTCCTCGTCGCGGGGTGGCTCGCCTGCTCCGCCCTGGTGGCGGCCGCGTGCCTCCTGCTGCGGGCTGCAGGTGCCCGCTGGCGGACCGGTGAGCGGCTGGTGCACCGGTACGCCCCGCACGTGGTGCGCAAGGCCCTCGCCCTGACCGTCGGGGCCGGGATCGGGCTCGGCATGGCCACCGGGGCGTCGGCCGCCCCGCAGCCCGCTCCCCCGGCCGCCGTCACGGTCACGGCAGCGCCGGCCGACCTCGGGTGGGTGGTCACCGACGCCTCCGCCGTCCAGGACCCACCCGCGCCGACCGCGGCGGCCACCGCCGCGCCGACCGCGCCGGACGCCGCGCCCCCGGGCCTGCCACTGGTCGCCGACGTCACCCGGGCCGAGCACCCCGCACCGACCACCGCCGGCACGGTGCTCGTGCACCCCGGCGACACCCTCTGGGCCATCGCGGCCCGGCACCTGCCGCACGATGCCACCGACGCGCAGATCGCCACCGCCTGGCCGCGGTGGTACGAGGCCAACCGTGACGTGGTCGGCGCGGATCCCGACGTCCTCCACCCCGGCCAGGTGCTGACGGTCCCCGCCGCCGGGGTGTCCCCGTGAGCGCGCTGACGCTGCCGCGCGGCGTGACGCCGGCCGAGGACGCCTTCGCGCGGGTGCGCGGCACCGTCGGCCAGCACGGGCCGACCCCGGCCCGGCCCGGCGAGCACACCCACGGCCCCGCCCGGGCACGGCCACCGCAGGTCCGCCTCGTGCCCGCGGTGGCAGCCGCGGTCGTCGAGGAGGCGACCGGACCTGCCCACGCGGCTCCCGTGGCGGCGGCCGACCGGATCGCGGTCCTGCGCGCGAGCGACCGGTCGGTCGTCACGGACGCCGACGACGACGCACCCCGGACGCTCCCGGAGGGCGACCCGGCCGTCGTCGCCCGCGCCGTCGCGCTCGCCGCGCTGGAGGTGCTGTCCGGTCGCCGCTCCGTGGCGCAGCTCGCCCGCTGGCTCACCCCCGGCGTGTACGAGCCGCTGCAGGTGCGGGCAGGGCTGACCCAGCGGGTCGTGGGCACGCCCGCGGGCACGCGTCCGCCCGTGGTCCGCCGAGCCCGGGCCTGCCGGGTCGAGGCGCACGTCGTGGAGGCCACCGTCGTGGCCGACGACGGTGCCCGGGTCCGGGCCGTGGCGCTCCGGCTCGAAGGGCACCGGGGCGCCTGGCGGGTGACCGCGCTCGAGATCGGCTGAGCCCGCACGCGCGGACGCCCGCCCCGACGTCGGGGCGGGCGTCCGGGCGTCTCAGCGCTTGCGCTGCTGCTTGGCGGCCTTGCGGCGGGCCTCCCGGTTGGACGCGCCGTCGGCGCCACCGGTCGCGACCGGCGCGGTGCCAACCTTCTTGCCCCCGGCGTCACGACGCGTCACGACTGCACCGTCACCGTCCGCCGACGGTGCGGAGTACTGCAGCGGAGCGCGCTGCTCCGGGCCGTCGATGCCCTTCGCCACGAGCTTGCCGGGCGCCGGACCGTCGGACGGTGCCGCCGGCACGGCCGCCTGCGCACCCGCGCTCGCGGCCGCCAGGGCGGCCGAGTCCGCGGTGACGGCGGGTGCGTCGGGCTGTGCGACCTGGACCTCCAGGTTGTACAGGTACGCGACCGTCTCCTCCTTGATGGCGTCCGTCATGGCGTTGAACAGCTGGTACCCCTCGCGCTGGTACTCGACCAGGGGATCGCGCTGCGCCATCGCCCGCAGGCCGATGCCCTCCTTGAGGTAGTCCATCTCGTAGAGGTGCTCGCGCCACTTGCGGTCCAGGACCGAGAGCGTCACGCGGCGCTCCAGCTGGCGCATGTTCTCCGAGCCGATCTGCTCCTCGCGCTCGGCGTACGCGTGCTCGGCGTCCGAGAGGATCTCGCGCTCGATCAGCTCGGTCGTGAGGCGCGTGGGCCCACCGGCCTCCTCGACGACCTCGTCGGGGGTGATGGAGACGGGGTACACGGCCTTCAGCGCGGCCCACAGCGCGTCCAGGTCCCACTCCTCCGGGCGGCCCTCGGTCGTGGCCCCGGTGATGTAGGCACTGAGCACGTCGGAGCGGAAGTGCTTGACCTGCTCGTGCAGGTCCTCACCCTCCAGCACGCGGCGGCGCTGCTCGTAGATGACGACGCGCTGCCGGGACATCACGTCGTCGTACTTGAGCACGTTCTTGCGGATCTCGAAGTTGCGGGCCTCGACCTGCGACTGCGCCGACTGGATGCCGCGCGTGACGATCTTGGACTCCAGCGGCATGTCCTCGGGGAACCCCGCCCGCGTCATCATCGACTCCGCGAGGCTGGAGTTGAACAGCCGCATGAGGTCGTCCTGCATCGACAGGTAGAACCGCGACTCGCCCGGGTCACCCTGCCGGCCGGACCGGCCACGCAGCTGGTTGTCGATCCGGCGCGACTCGTGACGCTCCGTGCCGAGCACGTAGAGCCCGCCGAGCTCGACGACCTCGTCGTGCTCGGCCGCCACGGCGTCCTTGGCCTTCTCGAGCGCGGCGGGCCAGGCGGCCTCGTACTCCTCGGCCTGCTCGGCCGGGTCCAGGCCGCGGGCGGCCAGGTCGGCGACGGCCATGAACTCGGCGTTGCCGCCGAGCATGATGTCGGTGCCTCGGCCCGCCATGTTCGTCGCGACCGTGACGGCGCCCTTGCGGCCCGCCTGCGCGACGATCGAGGCCTCACGCGCGTGCTGCTTGGCGTTCAGCACCTCGTGCGGCACGCCCTGCTTCTTGAGCTTGGAGGAGAGCAGCTCGCTCTTCTCGACGCTCGTCGTGCCCACGAGCACGGGCTGGCCGTGCGCGTGCCGCTCGACGATGTCGGCGACGACGGCGTCGAACTTGCCCTCCTCGCTCTTGTAGACGAGGTCGCGCTGGTCGATGCGCAGCATGGGGCGGTTCGTCGGGATCGGCACCACGCCGAGCTTGTACGTCCCCTGGAACTCGGCTGCCTCGGTCTCGGCCGTACCGGTCATCCCCGCGAGCTTGCCGTAGAGGCGGAAGTAGTTCTGCAGCGTGATCGTGGCGAGCGTCTGGTTCTCGGCCTTGATGGCCACGCCCTCCTTCGCCTCGATCGCCTGGTGCATGCCCTCGTTGTAGCGGCGACCCGGCAGGATGCGTCCGGTGTGCTCGTCGACGATGAGCACCTCGCCGTTCATGACGACGTAGTCCTTGTCGCGCTTGAACAGCTCCTGCGCCTTGATCGCGTTGTTGAGGAACCCGATCAGCGGCGTGTTGAGGGACTCGTAGAGGTTGTCGATGCCGAGGTAGTCCTCGACGCGCTCGATGCCGGGCTCCAGCACGCCGACGGTGCGCTTCTTCTCGTCGACCTCATAGTCGCGCTCCGCCTGCAGGCGGCGGACGACCTTGGCGAACTCCGCGTACCAGCGGTTGGTGTCGCCCGAGGCGGGGCCGGAGATGATCAGCGGGGTCCGCGCCTCGTCGATGAGGATCGAGTCGACCTCGTCGACGATCGCGAAGTTGTGGCCCCGCTGGACCAGCTCGTCGGTGCTCCACGCCATGTTGTCGCGCAGGTAGTCGAACCCGAACTCGTTGTTCGTGCCGTACGTGATGTCGCACGCGTACTGCTTGCGGCGCTCGGCCGGGTTCTGGCTCGACAGGATCACGCCGCTGGTCAGGCCCAGGAAGCGGTAGACGCGGCCCATGAGCTCGGACTGGTAGCTGGCCAGGTAGTCGTTGACCGTGACGACGTGCACACCCTTGCCCGACAGGGCGTTCAGGTACGCGGGGGCGGTCGCGACGAGGGTCTTGCCCTCACCGGTCTTCATCTCCGCGATGTTGCCCAGGTGCAGCGCGGCGCCGCCCATGAGCTGCACGTCGAAGTGGCGCTGGCCCAGCGTGCGCCGAGCGGCCTCGCGGACCGCGGCGAACGCCTCGGCCAGCAGGTCGTCGAGCGACTCGCCGTCCGCGAGCCGGGCTCGGAAGCGGTCCGTCTCCTCGCGCAGCTCGGCGTCGGACAGCGTGACGAAGCTGTCCTCCAGGGCGTTGACCTGCTGGGCGATGCCCGACAGCTTCTTGACGATCCGGCCTTCACCGAGGCGCAGGACCTTCTCGAGGATCGCTGGCACGCACTACTCCCGACGTGTTCGCGCTCCCGGCGCGAGCAGCGTCGGAGCGGCTGAGGTGACCGGCCGCACGGCCGGGCGCGTCCATCGTAGGCGAGCCTGCGCGGCGAGGGCGAAGAACGACCACCGCGGCGCCAACGAGCCCCGCGCCGAGCACGCCGTGGAGGCCCAGCTGCTCGCCCCGGAGCAGCACAGCGCCCACGGTCGCGGTGAGGGGCTCGAGCAGGGCGAGCAGCGCGGCCGTCGTGGCGGGCACGTGCCGCAGGCCGGTGAAGTACGCGCCGTACGCGGCTGCCGTGGGCACCACGGCGAGGTAGGCGAGCAGGAGCCAGCCGTCGACGTCCGACGGGACGGCCAGTCCCGTGGTCGCGGAGCCCGTCAGCGCGGCGACCGGCAGGAGCGCGGCACCGCCCAGCGTGAACGCCGTCGCCGTCAGCGGCAGCGGACCGAGGCCCGGCACGCCGCGCCGGTTCAGCACGGTCATCGTCGCGAACGCCACGGCGGCCAGCAGCGCCAGCAGTGCCCCGACGGCCGCGCGCGGACCCGCCTCCGAGGGGCGGACCAGGAGCACCAGACCGGCCAGCGCGAGACCGAGGGCGGCGAGCGTGCGTGGGGCCGGCAGCCGCCGCGTGGACACCGTCGAACCCGCCGCGACCGCGAGCGGCGCCGCGCCGAGCGCGACCAGGGTCGCGACCGCGACGCCGGCACGCTGGACCGCCGCGAAGTACGCCGCCTGGTACACCGCGGCCAGCAGCGCCGTCGCCAGCACCCGGACGACCACCGGCCGCGTCCGGGCGAACCCTCGCAGCGCCCCGGCCGCGGCGAGCCCCAGCAGCAGCACTCCCCCGCCCCCGAGCAACCGGTAGGCCGCGACCGTGAGCGGCGCCAGGTCGGCGGCGTCGGCCAGGGCCGCACCCGCGAGCCCGCCCGTGCCCCACAGGACGCCGCCGAGCGCGACGAGCGCGAAGTCTCGCGGACGGGGCTCGGCCGTCATGCAGAACGCACGGCGCGCGCGAGTCCCGGCGCGAGGTCGCCGCGCAGGACGCCGTCCCGGTCCCCGACGACGACGTCGTCCAGCCGGAGCCAGCCGGCAAGCTCTCGCAGCTCCGCCGCCAAGGGCTCCACGACGTCGGCGTCGGGCAGCGAACCGGTCGCCCGGTGCGCAGCGTGGACGCGCAGGATGCCCGCCTGCCGGTCCGCCTTGAGGTCGACCAGCGCCGGCAGCGCCTCGCCGAGCAGGAATGGCAGCACGTAGTACCCCCACACGCGCTGGGGCTCGGGGACGTAGATCTCGATGCGGTAGCGCAGGCCGAACAGCGCCTCGAGGCGGCTGCGCTCGAACACCAGCGGGTCGAACGGGCTGAGCAGCGCCCGGCCCGACGCCCTGCGTGGCAGGTCCGCGTCACGGTGCCGCCAGACCTTCCCCTGGTCCCACCCGTCGACGGTGACCTGCCGCAGCACCCCGTCCTCCACCAGCTCGGCGACGGCCCGCGCCGCCCGCTCCTGCGGCAGCCGGAAGTAGTCGGCGATGCTGCGCAGCGTCCCGATACCGTGCGCGCGGGCGCCGATCTGCACCAGCGCGCGGATCGCGTCGTCGTCGCTCGGCTCCGGCGCGAGCAGCACGTGCGGCGGCAGGACCCTGCTCGTCAGGTCGTAGCGGCGCTCGAACGCGCTGTTGCGTCCCGCCGAGGTGATCTCCCCCGTGAAGAACAGGTACTCGAGCACGCGCTTGGCCACCGACCAGTTCCACCCCCACTCGCCCCGCGTGGTGGGGTGCTCCGCCTCGAAGTCCGCCTGGACCTGGCGCGCGGTGAGCGGGCCCCGCTCCGCGATGATCGCCCGGACCTCCTCCACGAGCGGCGACAGCTTGAGTGAGACGTCCTCGATAACACCCCAGTCCTGCGTGAGGTAGGCGCGCTGGCGCCAGCCCAGGAGGCGGTACGTCTCCGGTGGCACGAAGGACGCGACGTGCGCCCACGTCTCGACGAGCCGGCGCGGCGCCCGGCCGGACGCGCGGTCCAGGAGCGCGGGGTCGTAGGCGCCGAGGCGCGAGTACGCCGGCATGAGGTGGGCGCGCGCGAGCACGTTCACCGAGTCGATCTGCAGCACACCGAGGCGGTCGACCACCTGCTGGAACTGGCGCATGGTCGGCGGTGCGGGACGTAGCGGACGCGGGCGGTCCAGCCCCTGGGCGCGCAGCGTGATGCGGCGGGCCTGCGACAAGGAGAGGCGCTCTGCCTCGAGCGACGGGATCACCCGCCCATCCTGTCGTGCGGCACCGACACGACGGCGCCCGGCCGGTCCGTGGACCAGGCCGGGCGCCGTGCGTGCGAGGTCTGCGTCAGCCTCCGACGGCCGCCAGCGACGTCGGGCTCACGGCAGCATCCAGCTTGATCACGCCGTAGCTCCAGCCCCGTCGCCGGTACGCGACCGACGGCTGGGCCGTCTCGGCGTCGATGAACAGGTAGAAGTCGTGCCCGACGAGCTCCATCTCGTAGAGCGCGTCGTCGACCGTCATCGGCTCGGCGTGGTGGACCTTCTCGCGGATGACCACCGGCGAGTCGCCCAGGGTGATCTCCACGGCGCCGTCCGGGTCGGCCGGTGCCTGCACCTCGGGCTCGGGCTCCGGCGGCCGCACGTCCACGGGGGCGAGCGGAGTGTGGTTGCGGTGGTCCTTGCGCCGGTCGCGAGTCCTGCGCAGCCGCTCGAGCAGCTTGCCGAGCGCCAGGTCCAGGGCCGCGTACCTGTCGTCGGCGCACGCCTCCGCACGGATCACGGGCCCCCGGTCGACGACGGTGAGCTCGACCCGCTCACTCGTGCCTGCCTGTCGGGGGTTCGTCTCGTGCGACACGACGACGTCGACGCGCTGGGCGCGGGGGGCCAGCTGCTCGACTTTCGCGAGCTTCTGCTCGACGTGCGCCCGGAACTTCGGGAGCACCTCGGTGTGCCGGCCTGCAACCACGATCTCCATGTGATCCTCCTACGAGGGTCAGGGACGAGCAGAGCCCGTCCAGGGGGGACAGTGCAATGGGGCTGCCCACAGGCAGTCGGGCGGCGTCACCTCCTCCCGCGGCGGACCCGAACGCCCAGGTGAGGCACGTCCGAGCGCACCATCGGCTCTGACACCACGCTAACCCCGGAGCGCGTCTGGAACCACTCGCCTCGCCCCGATCACCCCCGTGCGCGGTCGGGGCGGGGCGGCAGCCGAGGTGCCCCGGACGGTCCGGGCGTCGATGCCAGCGTCACGGCTCCGACCACCGCGGCACCCGCTCGCTCGAGCGCCGACCGGCAGGCCGCGATGGTCGCGCCGGTGGTCAGCACGTCGTCCACCACCAGCACCGTCCGTCCCGCGTACCGGCCCGCGGCACGCTCCGGGACCCGCACCTGACCGGCCAGGTTGCGCGCCCGGGCGCGGGCGCCGAGCCCGACCTGGTCGTGACCGCGCGCACGCGAGAGACCGGCTCCCGGTTGCGCGGGGAGGCCGGCACCGCTCAGGCCGCGGCCGAGGCCCGCCGCGAGCGCGTCGACCAGGTTGCCCCCGCGCCGACGGCGCGCCGCGGACGTGGAGGGTGCGGCGGCGACGAGCAGCGGGACGGGCGCCAGGTCCGTGGCGAGCGCACCACCCGCCGCGCAGAGCGCGGCGGCGAACGCGGCGGTGAGGTCGACCCGGCCGCGGTCCTTCCACGCGACGATCGCGCGGCGGACGTCCCCCGAGCAGTCGGCCAGCGTCCACACCGGCAGCGTTCCGCGGCCGTCCAGCCGGTCGAGCCGCGGGGCGCGGTCCTCGCACCGCCACGGACCGCCGGCGAGCCGCGCGGCGCAGGAGGGGCACCAGGCGACGTCCTGCGTCCCGCACCCCGCGCACTCGACCGGGACCAGCAGGCCGAGCAGCTCCCGCGCCAACCCCGTCATGGCCCGAGCGTGCCCGTCGGGTCGCGCCCGCAGGCGGGCTGGCTGTGCACGGGGCGGGCTGTGGGCGGCCCGGTCAGCCGGGGAACGTCGGGTACGAGGCGCCGGCCACGGCGCTGACCTGTGCCCACGTCGAACCGACGAGCCGCCGCAGTCCGCCGTCGGTGGTGCTCACGTAGATGACCGAGCTGCCGGCCAGGTCGGCCAGGCCGGCCACCTCGGGCAGCGGCCTCGTCGGACCCGCGACGGGGACCAGGTGCACGGCGGCCTCGCCGACCGACGTGCCGACCACCCCGAGCAGCAGCTCCTCGGACCAGACCACCGACGTCGCGTCCGCCAGCGAGGCGCCCGCGCGGACCGGCTCGCCCAGCTGCTGCGGCGCGCCCGACTCGTCGCGCGTGATCGCCGCGACGTCGAGCTGCACGCCGTCGGCACCGGTGGACACGACCGCGATCCGGACCCCGTCGCGCGCCACCCGCACGGCCCGGACGGACCGCCCCTCGAGCCAGTCCGCGGTGACCCGCACCGGCTCGGCGTCCACCCGCGCGGCCAGCAGGCCGGTCCCCGGCTGGGCGGTCCACGCCCACCCGAACCGGTCGACCGACGGGGCGACGAGCGCGGGTCCGGTCAGCAGCGTCTGGGCGGGCGCCTCGGCGGTGGGGACCGTGGTCAGCGTCGCCGGCCCGGAGAGCATGACGCGCACCGACCCGTCCTCGTTGCTGGCGGGGCTGCGCGGGTCGAGGCCGTCGAGCGGCTCGATCCCCGGGACCGGCTCGGGCTCGCCGTCCACCAGCGCGACGATGCGGCCGTCCTGGACGAACTCGACGTTGCTCGGCGGGGCGGAACCGCCCTCCAGCTCCGCGGCACCCTCGAGCGGCACGTCGTCGGCGAAGACCTGCACGGAGCCGATGCCGGCGACCGGCCGCAGGCTCGCGTCGATCTGGGCCAGCAGGAGGTCACGGTCGGCGCGCGTCACCGCGAGCGCGGGCTCGAGCCGGACCTCGGCGACGCCGTCGTCGACCGGCACGGCTGCCGGCGTGAGCTCGACGCCGTCGGGCACCGCGGTCACGACCGCATCCTGCAGCCAGGCGGAGGGACCGTCGAGGAGCTCACGGACGATCGACGTGGAAAGGTTCTTCTCCGGGAACCAGCGTTCCTCGGGGACCAGGAACGTCTCGTCCGGGGACAGGAAGTACAGCGCGGCCGACCGGTAGCTGCGGCTGAAGTCCTCCTGCTGGAGGATCAGCCCGTCGGGGGTGGTGGCGATCCGCCACTCGCCCGCGTCGTCCTGGACCATCCCGAACGTCACGGACTCGCGTCCGTCGAGCGGGGCCTCGGCGTAGACGCCGTCCTGGTCCACCCGGGCGAGGACCGGGACGTCGATCGTGATCTCGGTCTGCGTGCTGGCGGGGGCGGGCTCCACCGGGCCCGAGACGACGACGCCCGCCGAGGGGTTCCAGGAGGCCTTCGTCTCCCCCGCCAGGTACTCCCGCGCGGTCACGAAGTTGTCGGTGAAGCCCGCGGCGCCCGCGGCGAGGAAGCCGTCGACGATCTCCGCGGGGGTGTCGCCCGACTGCGGTCCCTCGGCGAGCACGTCGATGTCCGAGGGCTCGGACACCTCTGTGTCGCCCTGCTCGACGGAGCCGGACGTGGGGATGGCGGAGCAGGCGCCCAGGAGGGCGACGCCGAGCGCCATCACGAGGCCGCGGTGCAGCCGGGTGCGGGTCATCGGACCTCCTGCCGGTCGCCGTCGGACGCTGCCGTGTCGAGCTCGTCGGACTCCAGGTCCGGGAGCCCTGCGGGGTCGGTCCGCGAGCGCACGGCGGGCACCGGGACGGCGTCGACCACCGGCGGCTCGTCGGGCGCCAGCGACAGCGGCGACGAGGTGAGCCGGATGCCCGCACGGCGCGGCAGGGTGAGCCGGAAGCTCGCACCGCGACCCGGCCGGCCCCACGCCTCCAGCCAGCCGCCGTGCAGGTGGGCGTCCTCGAGCGAGATCGCCAGGCCGAGGCCGGTGCCGCCCGTGGTCCTCGCCCGCGCGGGATCCGCGCGCCAGAACCGGTCGAACACGTGCGCCGCCTCGTCCTGGGTCATCCCCACCCCACGGTCGCGCACGGTGATCGCGACCGCGTGCGCGTCGGCACCGACGGTCACCTCGACCGTGCTGCCCTCCGCGTGCTCGACCGCGTTGACCAGCAGGTTGCGCAGGATGCGCTCCACCCGGCGCGGGTCGATGTCGGCGACGCAGCGCTCCTCCGGGACGACCACGTGCAGCCACGCGCCGCGCCGCTCGGCCAGGCTCGCCGCCTGGTCCACCGCCTGGATGACCACGTCGCGCACGTCGCGCCCCTCGGCGTCGAGCACCGCCGCGCCCGCGTCGAACCGGCTGATCTCGAGCAGGTCGGCCAGCAGGTCCTCGAAGCGGTCGAGCTGGGTCTGCAGCAGCTCGGCCGAACGCTTCACGGCCGGGTCGAAGTCGGCGCGGGCCGCGTGAATGACCTCGCCGGCCATCCGGATCGTCGTCAACGGTGTGCGCAGCTCGTGCGACACGTCGGAGACGAACCGGCGCTGCAGCGTCGAGAGCTCCTCCATGCGGTGGATCTGGTCCTGCAGGCTGTCCGCCATCTCGTTGAACGAGCGGGCGAGCGTGGCCATCTCGTCCTCGCCCTTCTCGGGCATGCGCTCGGACAGGTGCCCGTCGGCGAGCCGCTCGGCCACCTCGGCGGCGCGGCGCACGGGCCACACCGTCTGCCGCGTGACCAACCAGGTCATGCTGCCCAGGAGCGCCACCAGGATGACCGCCGCGAGCCCGAGCGTGCGCTGCAGGAAGTCCAGCCGGTCCTGCTCCGACTGCAGGCTGTAGAGGAAGTAGAGCTGGTAGGTGCCGTCGACCGGCACGGTCACGTCCTGGCCGACCATGACGCCCGGGGCGACGCCCCCGTCCTCGCTCGGGATCGCGACCGACTGCCACTGCTGTCCGCCGCGCGCGGTCGCGGTGCGCAGCGCGGGGCTCACGAGCGGGACGAGGGTCTGGTCGGACGCCGCGCCCGAGATGTCGAGGGGACCGCCCTGCTGCCCCGGGGCGCGCAGGAGGAAGACCTCCCGCCGGTCGGACCCACCGGTCCGCTGGGCGCTGCCGACGTCCCGGATGAGGCGCTGCACGTCCGTGGCGACCGTCGCCGTCGAGGAGTCGAACGTCGACTGCGCCTGCAGCGTGGACCGGGCGCTCTCCTGGAGCACCTGCTCGAGCCGCGCGTGGAACAGCCCGTCCGCCATGCGCTCACCGACGTACGCACCGACCAGCGCCAGGGCGGCCAGACCGATCGCGAGCGTCGAGGTGATGACCCGGAGCTGCAGCGAGGAACGCCACAGCCGCGACCAGGACCGGACCCGGCGCCGCACCCGGACCCGGACGAGCCGCCAGGCGCCGCTCACCCGGACCATGGCGCCGTCCGTGAGCTCACGTCGAGGCCACGCCCGCCTTGTAGCCGACCCCGCGGACGGTGACGACGATCTCGGGCTGCTCGGGGTCGTTCTCGATCTTGGACCGCAGGCGCTGCACGTGGACGTTCACCAGGCGCGTGTCCGCGGCGTGCCGGTAGCCCCAGACCTTCTCCAGCAGGACCTCGCGGGTGAAAACCTGCCAGGGCTTGCGGGCGAGCGCGACCAGCAGGTCGAACTCGAGCGGCGTCAGCGAGACGGGACGACCGGCACGCTGGACCCGGTGCCCGGGGACGTCGATCGTCACGTCACCGATCGCGAGGTGCTCGGGGGCGGGCTCGTCGCTGCGGCGGAGCCGCGCCCGGACGCGGGCCACGAGCTCCTTGGGCTTGAAGGGCTTCGAGATGTAGTCGTCGGCGCCGGACTCCAGCCCGAGCACGACGTCGACCGTGTCGCTCTTGGCGGTGAGCATCACGATCGGCACGCCCGACTCGGCGCGGATCTGCCGGCAGACCTCGTTGCCGTCCTTGCCCGGGAGCATCAGGTCGAGCAGGACGAGGTCGGGCTGGGTGGCGCGGAACACACCGATCGCCTCGTCACCGTCCTCGCAGAACACCGGGTCGAAACCCTCCGAGCGCAGCACGATGCCGATCATCTCGGCCAGCGCGGTGTCGTCGTCGACCACCAGCACGCGTCCCTTCATGGCGGCATTCTCGCACCGCTCGGGCCCCGACCTGGGCCACTGGGCGCGACGGATGCCCGCGCGCCTCCACAGATCACCCGGACGCGCCTCCCGGGACCTGGGCCCCATGGCACGATGATTGCTCCGTGGGAGGCCGTGGCGGCGGCGAGAACCCTCCGTACGACCGTCCGCACGACGACAGCCGAGGGAGCCGCGCTCGCATGACGAGCCCGCACGACGACGCGCCGCGCCCGCCCACCTGGGCGGCGCCGGCAGGCACAGGAGCACCGCCGCCCGAGGGTGTGCCCCCGACCGGACCCGCAGCACCGACCCCTCCGCAGCCACCCACCGGGTGGGGCCAGCAGCAGCCGCCCGGCGCGCCCGGTGCCTGGGGTCCCGCCGCGCCTCCGCCGCCCGGTGTGGCCTGGCGGCCGCCGGCCCTGCAGCCGGGGATCATCCCCCTGCGCCCCCTGGGCATGGGCGAGATCTACGACGGCGCCTTCCGTGCCGTGCGCGCCAACCCGCGCGTCATGTTCGGCCTCGCCGCCCTCGTCGTCACGCTGGCCGTCACGCTGCAGTCCGTCGTGCAGTGGTACATCAAGGGGATCATCGCGCCGCAGCTGACGGACCTGTCCACCGAGGTCGACCCGTCGGGGCAGATGGGCTTCGCCGAGCAGATGGGCTCGTCGTTCGGCTTGCTCGTCGCCGCGCCCGTCACGACGATCGCGACCACGATCCTCACCGGCCTGCTGATCCTCTCGGTGAGCCGCTCCGTGCTCGGGCAGGTCGCGACCGTCGGAGAGGTGCTGCGCTCGCGGCGGGTCTGGCTCGTCGTCGGGTTCACGTTCCTGACGGGCCTCGCCACGCTGCTCGTGGTCGGCGCGCTGGCCGCGGCCGTCGTCCTGCTGGCGGTGAACGACCAGATCGGTGCCGCGGTCGCGGTCGGCCTGGTCGGCTCGCTCGCGCTCGTCGTGGCGGCGGTCTGGTTCGCCACCCGCACGCTGCTGGTGCCGCCGGCGCTCATGCTCGAGGGCAAGAAGTTCTGGCCGACGATCACCCGGGCGTGGAAGCTCACCCGGGGCAGCTTCTGGCGCCTGTTCGGGATCTACCTGCTCACGTCGATCCTCGCGGGGATCATCGCGCAGATCATCGTCGTCCCGGCCTCGGTCTTCGGCCAGCTGGTGCTGCGCGACCCCACCGCCACGTCGTTCGCCTCGATCGTCGTGACCGGGATCGCGACCGTCATCGCCTCGACCCTGTCCACGACGTTCGTGTCCGCGGTGGTGGCCCTGCTCTACATCGACGTGCGGATGCGCCGCGAAGGGCTGGACGTCGAGCTCGCACGCGCCGCAGAATCCACCGCGTGAGCGTGCTGGCCCGGCTGGCGTCCGACGTGCCCGTCACCCCGGACGCCGAGACCGCCCGGCGCTGGGCGACCGAGGAGCTGCTCGGCGCGGAGTACCACCAGCAGGCCTCGCTGTTCAGTCGGCTGCTCGACTGGCTGGCGGAGCAGCTGGCGGGGCTGCGCACCCCGGCCGCCCTCGACCCGCTCGCGGTGCTGGCGGTCGTCGGGGTGGTCGTGGCCGTCGTCGTCGTCGCATTCCTCGTGGCCGGTCCCGTGCGCCTCTCCCGGCGCGGTGCCTCCTCCCGCAATGTCCTGGCCGAGGACGACGTGCGCACGGCCGAGCAGATCCGCGCGGCCGCGGACGCCGCGGCCGCCCGCGGCGACTGGGCGCTCGCGGTGCTGGAGCGGTACCGCGCCGTCGTGCGCGGCCTCGAGGAGCGGGCCGTCCTCGAGGAGCGCGCCGCCCGCACCGCGCACGAGGCCGCGCTCGCCGCTGCCGCGCGGCTGCCGGACCTCGGGGCCGACCTCGTGTCCGCCGGCCGGACCTTCGACGACGTCGCCTACGGCGACGTGCCCGCGACGGCCGACGACGAGCGCCGCCTGCGTGAGCTCGACCAGCGGGTCCGTGGCACGCGTGCCGCCGGTTCGGGGACCGCACAGCCGGCCGTGGCGGCGCCCCGATGACCACCACCATCACACCGGACGCCTCCGTCGTCGGTGACGGCACCTCCGCTCGCAGCCGGTCAGCCCACAGGTGGCGCCGCGCACGGTGGCCGCTCGGGCTGCTCGCGCTCGTGGTGCTCGCCGGCCTGCTGACCGCACTTCCCGCGCCCCAGACATCGACGGTGACCCTGGCGCCCGACAACCCGGCGGACCTCGGCGGCCGGGCGGCCGCGCAGATCCTGGGCCAGCAGGGCGTCGACGTCCGCTACGTGCGCCGGCTGGCGCAGGTCGAGTCCCTCGCGGGACCCGGCTCGACGGTCCTCGTCGTCGGCGACTACCTGCTCGAGGCGGAGCAGGTCGAGGCGCTCGGCGCCACCGGTGCCGACCTCGTGCTCGTCGATGCCGGATGGGCGCTGAGCCTGCTCACCGACGCGATCACGGCGGGCGGGAGCGCGTCGGGCGAGGCCGAGGTGCGCACCGCCCAGTGCGACGACCCGGACGCCGTCGCCGCCGGCCGGATCACGGCCCGCGGCGAGCTGCTGGCCACCGGCGCCGGGGCGGTCGTGTGCTTCCCCGGTCCCGAGAGCCAGCGCGGCGGGGCCTACGCGGTCGTCGAGTCCGACGGCCGCAGGATCGCCGCGCTCGCCGACGTGTCCCCGCTGACCAACCAGTACCTCGCCGACGAGGGCAACGCGGCGCTGGTGCTGCGCGCCCTCGGCCGCCACGAGCGGCTCGTCTGGTACATCCCGTCGCTCGACGACGCGATGGCCGGCGGCGAGGAGGCGGGCACCGACACCAGTGCCGTGCTGCCGCCCGTGGTCCCCATCCTCGGACTCCAGCTCCTGCTGGTAGTGGCGGTGGCCGCTCTCTGGCGCGGAAGGCGCCTGGGCCGCCTCGTCACGGAGCCGATGCCCGTCGTCGTCCGTGCCGGCGAGACGACCCGCGGTCGCGGGCGGCTCTACCGGCGCGCGCGCTCCTACGGGCACGCCGCGGCCGCGTTGCGCGCAGGGACGGCGGCACGCAGCGCCGCCAGGCTCGGCCTCCCCCGCTCGGCGCCGGCCCCGCTGGTCGTCGACGCGGTGGCGCGCGCGACGGGTCGCCGGTCCGCGGACGTCGAGGCGCTGCTGTACGGACCCCCACCGACCGACGACCGCGGGCTGGCGCAGCTGGCCCGTGACCTGGATCATCTCGAGAGCGAGGTTCACCGACCGTGACCGACGACAGCCCCGTGCAGGCAGCGACAGCCCCTACCCGCGAGCCGCACCACCCGTCCGACGAGCTCCGCGCCGCCCTCGGTGCCGTGCGCGCCGAGGTGTCCAAGGCGGTCGTCGGGCAGGACGCCGCCGTCAGCGGCCTGGTCATCGCACTGCTGTGCCGCGGTCACGTGCTCCTGGAGGGCGTGCCGGGGGTCGCCAAGACGCTCCTGGTCCGCTCCCTGTCTGCCGCGCTCGACCTGCAGACCAAGCGCGTCCAGTTCACGCCCGACCTCATGCCGGGCGACGTGACGGGCTCACTGGTGTACGACGCCCGCACCGCGGAGTTCTCGTTCCGCGAGGGACCGGTCTTCACCAACCTGCTGCTGGCCGACGAGATCAACCGCACGCCCCCCAAGACCCAGGCCTCGCTGCTGGAGGCGATGGAGGAGCGTCAGGTGTCGGTCGACGGCACGCCGCGGCCGCTGCCGGACCCCTTCCTGGTGATCGCGACCCAGAACCCCGTGGAGTACGAGGGCACGTACACGCTCCCCGAGGCGCAGCTGGACCGCTTCCTGCTCAAGCTCGTGCTGCCCCTGCCCGAGCGCCACGAGGAGATCGAGGTGCTGACGCGGCACGCCGCGGGGTTCGACCCGCGGGACCTCGCCGGCGCGGGCCTGCGCCCCGTGGCGACCCCCGACATGCTCGCGCGCGCCCGGGCCGAGGTCGGTCACGTGCAGGTGGCGCCCGAGGTGCTCGGGTACGCGGTCGACGTGTGCCGCGCGACGCGGCAGTCCCCGTCGCTGTCGCTCGGCGTCTCCCCCCGCGGCGCGACGGCGTTGCTGGCGACGTCGCGCGCCTGGGCGTGGCTGTCGGGTCGCGGCTACGTGACACCCGACGACATCAAGGCGCTCGCGCACCCGACCCTGCGGCACCGCGTCCAGCTGCGACCCGAGGCAGAGCTCGAGGGCGTCAGCACGGAGACCGTCCTGGACACCGTGCTCGCGTCCGTCCCCGTCCCCCGCTGACATGGCGGTCACCTGGCGCGCCGTCGCGCTCGCGGCGCTCGGTCTGCCGGTGGTGCTCCTGGTCCCGGCCACCGGGACGGTGCTCCTGTGGACCCTGCTCGTCGTGGTGGCGTGCACGGTGGACGTCCTGCTCGCAGCGTCCCCGCGGCAGGTCGGCGTGCGTCGGCAGGTCCCGAGCTCCGTCCGGCTCACCGAGCCCGCCGTCTCGACGCTGACCCTGAGCAACCTCGGCACGCGGCGGCTGCGCGCGCTCGTGCGAGACGCCTGGCCGCCGTCGAGCGCTGCGCAGGCCGACCGGCACCGCGTGGACGTGCTGCCGGGCGACGGGACGCGGGTGCGCACCGTGCTGGTGCCCACCCGGCGTGGTGACGCGCACGCGGACCGGGTGACGGTGCGCACGCTCGGGCCGCTGGGGCTGGCGGGCCGGCAGGCCTCGCTCGAGGTGCCGGGGCGGCTGCGCGTGCTGCCCGAGTTCGCCTCCCGACGGCACCTGCCCAGCCGGCTCGCCCGGCTGCGGGAGCTGGACGGCCGGACCTCCGTCCAGGTGCGGGGGCCGGGGACCGAGTTCGACTCGCTGCGCGAGTACGTGATCGGCGACGACGTGCGCGCGATCGACTGGCGCGCGACGGCACGGCGCTCCGACGTCGTGGTCCGCACGTGGCGGCCGGAGCGTGACCGACGGGTCCTGATCGTGCTGGACACCGGCCGCACGTCGGCGGTCCGGGTGCTCGACGCGCCTCGCATCGACGCCTCCATCGAGGCTGCGCTCCTGCTCGCCGCGCTCGCCACGAAGGCGGGCGACCGGGTGGAGCTGCTGGTCTACGACCGCAGGGTGCGCGGGCGGGTGGCCGGAGCCACGGGTCCGCGGGTCATGTCCTCCTTCGCGGACACGCTCGCGCTGGCCGAGCCGGAGCTGGTGGAGACGGACTGGCCGGGCGTCGTGGCGCAGGTCCAGCAGCGGCTCAGCCAGCGCGCCCTCGTCGTGCTGCTCACGGCGCTCGACCCGGCCGCGGTCGAGCAGGGCCTGCTCGGCGTGGCCGGGCAGCTCACCGAGCGGCACCAGGTGGTGCTGGCGTCCGTGTCCGACCCCGAGGTGGACGCCCTGCGGACCTCGCGCAGCGACGCCGCCGCGGTGTTCGACGCCGCCGCCGCCGAGCGGGTCGGCCTCGAGCGCGCCGCGGTGGCGCTGCGCCTGCGCCAGCGCGGCGCCGAGGTGGTCGACGCGCTGCCCGACCAGCTGGCGCCCCGGCTCGCCGACACCTACCTCGCCCTGAAGGCGGCCGGCCGGCTCTGAGCTCCGTGGGTGGTCCCCGGTAGGTTCCGGCTGTGACCGAGCTGCTGACCCGTGCCCGGCTCAACCGCGCCCTGCTGGCGCGCCAGCACCTGCTCGAGCGCCGGCCCGGCCCCGCGCTCGACGTCGTGGACCGCCTGGTCGGGATGCAGGCGCAGAACGCCTGGTCGCCGTACGTCGGGCTGTGGAGCCGCGTCGAGGGCTTCGCGCCCGACCACCTGGCAGCGGCGTTCTGGGACCGGTCCGTCACCCGGATCGCGGTCATGCGCGGCACCATCCACCTGGTCACCGCGGCGGACGCGCTGGTCCTGCCCCGCCTCCTCGCCCCCCTGTACGCCAAGGACCTGCGCGTCAACGCCTCGCACGCGGCGGCGCTGCGCACGATCGACCTCGCCGAGCTCACCGCGGCCGCGCGCGCCCTCGTGGAGGCGGAGCCACGGGTGACCACGGAGCTGGGCCGGCTGCTCGCCGACCGCTGGCCGGACGTGGCCACCAGCACGCTGGCGTACGCGGCGCGCGGGACGCTGCCCCTGGTCCAGGTCCCGCCCCGGGGCGTCTGGGGGCGTTCCGGGGCGACGACGTGGACCACGGCGACGGCCTGGCTGGGCCCGGAGCTGACGGCCGCGGCGCCCGACCTGGGCGACCCCGCGGTGCACGCCGCGCAGCAGGAGCGGCTGGTCCTGCGCTATCTGGCGGCGTTCGGCCCGGCGTCCGTCGCGGACCTGCAGACCTGGTCCGGCCTCACCGGCCTGCGCGAGGTGGTGGACCGCCTGGACCTCGTCCGGTACCGCGCCGAGCCGTCGCCCGGGGCGGTACGCGAGCGTGAGCTCCTGGACGTACCGGAAGGACCGCTGCCCGACGCGGAGGTCCCCGCCCCCGTGCGGTTCCTCGCCGACTACGACAACGTGCTGCTGAGCCACGCCGACCGGACCCGGATCATCGCGCCGGAGCACCGTCGACGGCTGGCGAGCCCGAACGGGGTCTTCCCCGCCACGTTCCTGCTGGACGGCCGGGTGGCGGGGACCTGGGAGATGCCCCGGGACCGCCGGGCCCGCGACCGGGTCACCCTCACCGTGCGCCCGTTCGGCGCGCTGACGGCGGCACAGCGCGACGAGGTCCGGGCCGAGGCGGAAGGGCTGGCCGCGCTCATGGCGGACGAGGCCGCCGAGCGCCCCGTCGTGGTGGTCGAACCGGACTGATCAGCCCGCGGTCGCCAGGACGTAGCCGGCCCGGTCGGCCTCGAGGTCGCCGGTCTGGCCGGCGCGTACCGCCCGCCGGCCCAGCACGAGCGTGTACGCCCAGAACGTCGCGAGCGCGATCGCCCCGATGACGACCTTGACGGCCCACGGCAGGCTCGAGCCCGTGACGAAGCCCTCGATGACTCCCGAGACCGCCAGGACCCCGACCAGGCCGATCGCCACCGTGAACAGGGCACGGGCCTCCTGGGCCAGGGCGCGTCCGCGTGGCCGGTGCCCCGGGTCGATCCAGGTCCAGAAGATCCGCAGCCCCGCGGCGCCGGCGACGAACACGGCGGTGAGCTCGAGCAGGCCGTGCGGCGCGATGAGCTGCAGGAACACGTCGAGGCTGCCGTGCGCCGCCATCATCCCGCCCGTGGAGCCGATGCTCACCGCGTTGACGACCAGCAGGTAGACCGGAATCACGCCCGTGATGCCCGTCGCGATGCAGACGGCCGTCAGCCAGGCGTTGTTGGTCCACACCATGGCCGCGAAACCCGCCCCGGGCGAGTAGTACTCCGCGAACGAGCTGTCCACGTACTCCTGCTGCTGGCTCGGCGTCCCCATCGCGGCGAGCGCCTCCGGCTGCGTCGCCACCCAGACGCCCGCGGTCACCCCGAGCGCCAGGAACGCGACCATGACGGCCACCGTCCACCAGCGGATCCGGTACAGGGCGGCGGGCAGCGCGACCACGACGAACGAGGTCACGTCGCGCCAGCTCGGCTCGTGCGTGCCGGAGATCGCCGCGCGGGCGCGGCCCACGAGCATCGACAGCCGCGTCACCATCTCCGGGTCGGGCGCCGCGGACCGCACGCTCGACAGGTCGGTGGCGACCGCCTGGTAGAGGCGCACCAGCTCGTCGGACTCGGCACCGCTGCGCCGGCGCTGCCGGACCAGCTGGTCGAGCCGCTGCCAGTCGGCCGCGCGTGCCTGCTCGAAGGCGTCGAGGTCCATGCCGCACAGCCTGCCATCCCGAGCGCGCGGCAACGGCTAACCTGCCCAGCATGGACGGCATCATCACGGGCGAAGGGGTCCTCCTCGACGCGCGGCCCACCTCGGCCGCCACACGACTCCTGGCTGCGCTGCTGGACCTCATGGTCCTGGGCGTCGGCCTGTTCGTGCTGTTCGTCGCGCTCGGCGCCGTCGCCCCGGACGCGTCCGAGGAGATGGGCCGGATCCTGGTCATCGTGCTGATGGCGACCGTCACGGTCGTGATCCCGACGACGGTCGAGACGCTCACGCGCGGCCGCTCGCTGGGCAAGCTGGCGATGGGCATCCGGATCGTGCGCGACGACGGCGGCCCGCTGGTGTTCCGCCAGGCGCTCGTCCGCGCGCTCACCGGCGTCGTCGAGCTCTGGTTCACGCTCGGCACGGTCGCCCTGATCTGCTCGATCGTGCACCCGCAGGGCAAGCGTGTCGGCGACATCCTGGCGGGCACCTATGCGGTGCGGGTGCGAGGGGCGGCCAAGGTCCGCACGCCGGTGCTGATGCCCCCGCAGCTCGCGGGATGGGCCCACACCGCGGACCTCGCGCGGCTGCCCGACGGGCTCGCGCTGTCGGTCCGCCAGTTCCTCGGCCGCGCCGCGTCCCTGCACCCGGCGTCACGGGTGCAGCTGGGCTCACAGCTGACGGCCGAGGTGCAGCGCTACGTCAACCCGCTGCCCCCGGTGGGCACCCACCCCGAGGCGTTCCTGGCCGCGGTGCTCGCGGAGCGCCGCGAGCGGGAGACCGTCGCCCGGCTGCGCGCCGACCAGCGCGCCGCCGTGGAGGCGTCGCAGCTCCAGCGACTCCCCCACGGCATCCCCGACCCGGTGAACTGACGACCTGGTGCACTGACGACCTGGTGCACTGACGACCCGCCGACCTGACGCCGCTCAGTAGCGGTAGTGGTCCGCCTTGTACGGACCGGCCACGTCGATGCCCAGGTACTCGGCCTGCGACTTGGTCAGCTCCGTGAGCCGGACGCCGAGGGCGCCCAGGTGCAGGCGCGCGACCTTCTCGTCGAGGACCTTGGGCAGCCGGTACACCTCGCGGGCGTACTCGTCCGGCTTGGTGAACAGCTCGATCTGACCGATCACCTGGTTGGAGAACGAGTTGCTCATCACGAACGACGGGTGGCCGGTGGCGTTGCCCAGGTTCAGCAGCCGACCCTCGGACAGCACGATGATCGAGCGCTCAGGACCCACCTCGTCGGCGGGGAAGGTCCACTCGTGCACCTGCGGCTTGATCTCGGTGCGGGTGATCCCCGGCACGGCCGCGAGCCCCGCCATGTCGATCTCGTTGTCGAAGTGCCCGATGTTGCCGACGATGGCCTTGTTCTTCATCCGGGACATGTGCGCGGCCGAGACGACGTCCTTGTTGCCGGTCGTGGTGATGACGAAGTCGGCCTGGTCGATGACGTCGTCCAGGAGAGTCACCTGGAAGCCGTCCATCGCCGCCTGGAGCGCGCAGATCGGGTCCACCTCGGAGATGATGACGCGCGCGCCCTGCCCGCGCAGCGCCTCCGCCGCCCCCTTGCCCACGTCGCCGTAGCCCGCGACGAACGCGACCTTGCCGCCCATGAGAACGTCCGTCGCCCGGTTGATCCCGTCCGGGAGCGAGTGCCGGATGCCGTACTTGTTGTCGAACTTGGACTTGGTCACCGAGTCGTTGACGTTGATCGCGGGGAACAGCAGGCCACCCGCCTCCGCCAGCTGGTACAGGCGGTGCACGCCGGTCGTCGTCTCCTCGGTCACGCCCTTGATCTGGGCCGCGATCGTGGTCCAGCGCTGCGGGTCCGCCGCGAGCGAGCGCCGCAGCGTGTCCAGGATGACGAGCAGCTCCTCGGAGTAGCCCTGCTCCCCCGGACCGGGGTCGGCGGGCACGGCGCCGGCCGCCTCGTACTGGACGCCCTTGTGCACCAGGAGGGTCGCGTCGCCGCCGTCGTCCAGGATCATGTTCGGCCCCGTCCCGCCCGGCCAGACGAGGATCTGCTCGGTGCACTCCCAGTACTCCTCGAGGGACTCGCCCTTCCAGGCGAACACCGGCACCCCGGCCGGCGCGTCGACCGACCCGTGCGGGCCCACGACGACGGCGGCGGCGGCCTCGTCCTGCGTCGAGAAGATGTTGCAGGACGCCCAGCGGACCTCGGCGCCGAGGGCGACGAGGGTCTCGATCAGCACCGCCGTCTGCACGGTCATGTGCAGCGAGCCTGCGACGCGCGCACCGGCGAGGGGCTGGGTGGGACCGAACTCGGTGCGCAGGGCCATGAGGCCTGGCATCTCGTGCTCGGCCAGGCGGATCTGGTGACGGCCGGCCTCCGCGAGGGTCAGGTCGCGGACCTTGTACTGGCCGGGGAGCTCGCTGAACGTGGGCATCTCACTCCTGAGGGTGCGCATGTGGGCGTGGCCGACCGGGGCATGCGCCCTGGTCGTTCGCGCCGGCGCGACCCCTCTCGGTCTGCGGGCATCACCCACGCCGTCCCGGCCATGCTAGCCGGGTGTGAGCCGCGCCACACCGTCCCAGGTCAGACGGGGTCAGACCCGGTCAGACCCGGCTCAGACCCGAGGAACCGGCACACCCTCGGTGACGAGCAGCACGGGGATCCCGTCGCGCACCGGGTAGGCGAGCGGGTTGTCCGGGTCCGTCGACACGAGCGTCGGCTCGCCGTCGGGACCGACGCCGTCGACCAGCGTCGCGCCCGTGGCGGGGCAGCGCAGGAGCTCGCGCGCCCACGGCTCGAGCGAGCGTCCGTCCTCGGTCGCGCCCATCAGGACGCGCCGTCCTGACGGACCAGCGCGAGCACGTCGTCGCGGACCTTCTCCATGATGTCCTCGTCCGCCGCCTCGACGTTGAGCCGCAGCAGCGGCTCGGTGTTCGACGCCCGCAGGTTGAACCACCACTGCGGGTGGCCGTCCCAGTGCGACACCGTCAGGCCGTCCAGCTCGTCGACGGTGACCGGCCCCGCGCCCTGCTGCGTCACGTACGCCTCGACGACGCGCGCGCGGGCCGCCGGGACGTCGGACACGCGGGAGTTGATCTCGCCGCTGGCCGAGTACGGCTGGAACTGCAGGGCCAGCGCGGACAGCGGGTGAGGCTGACCGCCGAGGGCGGCCAGCACGTGCATCGCCGCGAGCATGCCCGTGTCGGCGAAGAAGAAGTCGCGGAAGTAGTAGTGCGCGCTGTGCTCGCCGCCGAAGACCGCGTCGTGCTCGGCCATCTGCGCCTTGATGAACGAGTGGCCCACGCGGGTGCGCACGGTCGTCGCCCCCGCGGCCGTGAGCAGGTCCGGAACCACCTGGGAGGTGATGAGGTTGTGGATCACGGTCGGCGTGCGGCCCGCGGCGCGCTCGCGCTCGACCTCGCGCAGGCCGACCAGCGCCGTGATGGCCGACGGGCTGACCGGGTCGCCGTTCTCGTCGATGACGAAGCAGCGGTCGGCGTCGCCGTCGAACGCGAGACCGAGGTCCGCGCCGTGCTCCACGACCGCGGCCTGCAGGTCCCGGAGGTTCTCCGGCTCGAGCGGGTTGGCCTCGTGGTTGGGGAACGTGCCGTCCAGCTCGAAGTACAGCGGCACGACGTCCAGCGGGAGCGCCGGCAGCCCTGCCCCCGTGCCGAGCACGGCCGGCGCCGTGAAGCCGCCCATGCCGTTGCCCGCGTCGACGACGACCTTGAGCGGGCGGATGCCGGACAGGTCCACCAGCGACCGCAGGAACGAGGCGTACTCGGCCAGCATGTCGCGGTCCTCCACCGTCCCACGCTGGGCGGCGTCGACCTCGGGCACCGAGCCGGCGAGGTAGTCGCCCGCCAGCTCGCGCACGGTGGTCAGCCCGCTGTCCTGGCCGACCGGGCGGGCACCGGCCCGGCACAGCTTGATGCCGTTGTACTGCGCGGGGTTGTGGCTCGCGGTGAACATGGCGCCGGGGATGCCGAGCACGCCGGACGCGAAGTACAGGCCGTCCGTCGACGCGAGGCCGATCCGGATGACGTCGACGCCGCGCGCGGCCAGGCCGTCGGCGAAGGCCGCCACCAGCTCGGGGCCGGACGGCCGCATGTCGTTGGCGATGACGACGCGGGGGCGGTCCGTCGCCTCGGGGAGCACCACCACGTCGGCGAACGCCGCGCCGATCGCGCGGGCGACGGCGGGGTTCAGCTCGTCGGGGACGACACCTCGGACGTCGTAGGCCTTGATGAGGGCAGTCAGATCGACACGGTCGGCTGCTGGGGAGGTCACGCGGTCATCGTACCGGGGACGAAGACCGTCCCGGTCGGGCCCGACGGCTCAGGCGGGACCACCGACGACGTCGTCACGGTCCAGCGGGACACCGCGACCGTCGAGCGGGAACCAGTTGCGCTGCTCGCAGGCCGGGCACGACACGAAGACCACCTGCCGCCCGTCGGCGAGGGCCATCCGGATCCGGGTCAGCTCGGTGTCGCCGCACCGCAGGCACGCCGCGGTTCCGGGCACGCCGGGACCGTGCGGCTGGCTGATCGAGCCCAGTGGCTCCCCGGCACGCTCCGCGCGTGCACGCGCTGCCTCGCCCTTGCGGCGCGCCACGTCAGCCGTCCCCGCGCAGCACGCGGAGGTGACCGCGGCGAGGGCCGTCGACCAGCGCGGCACCGAGCGTGGGCACGGGCACCGTTTCGGGCTCCGTGCGGCGGCCGGCCTCGCGCACCGCGTCGGCCAGCGCCAGCAGGTCGTCCCGGCTCGGCGGCGCGGGCGTGAACTCGGGCGTGAGCCGGACGACCTCCCACCCGCGGGGGGCCGTGAGCCGCTCGGCGTGCTCGATGCACAGGTCGTACGAGTGCGGCTCGGCCTGCTGCGCCAGGGGTCCCAGCACGGCGGTCGAGTCGGCGTACACATAGGTCAGCGTGGCCACGGCCGCACGGCCGCAGGCCGTGCGCGAGCACTGCCTCACGGATCTCACGGGGTGACCGTACCCCCGGGCACCCGGACGCGGGTGTCCCCCACGCCGTCGCCCCTCCCCGATCTACAGTGCTCGGGTGAGCTCTGCACCTCCGCCCGCCCGCCGACCGTCGGGGATCGGCCGCCGCGCCCTCGCGCAGCCCACCGCGGTCGCCCCCGTGCGTCGGCGCGACCGTCGTGGGCGGGGGCCGCGTGGACCGCTGCTGCCCAGCACCATGCCGGCCTACCGGACGCGGGCCGAGCGCTTCGACGACCTGGTCCTCGACGCGGTGGAGCGCATCGAGCGGACCTGGGCCCGTCAGCTGGACGGCACCGAGTTCGCGGTCGAGGACGTCCCGCCGTCCGACCCCGCTCCGTGGGAGCACGGCGGAGTCCCGCTGGGTCGGTACTTCCCGCCCGACGCCGGGCTCCCCGCACGGATCCTGGTGTACCGCCGGCCGGTCGAGGCGCGCGCGACCGACCCGGCCGACCTGGCGGACCTGGTCCGCGACGTCGTCGTCGAGCAGGTCGCCCACCTGCTGGGGCGCGCACCCGAGGACGTGGACCCCGGCTACGGCGATGCCCACTAGCCTGTCCGGACGATGAGCACCGCCGAACCTGCCCTGCCCCCCGCCGTCCGCGTCGTCTGCGTCGTCTACCACCCCGGTGACGAGCTCGCGACCTTCGCCCGGACCCTGGCCACCGCCTCGACGGCGCCGGTCGAGCTGGTGATCGTCGACAACGGCACGGACGCGTCCGTCGCGCGCGAGGTGGCCGACGAGTTCGGCGCCCGGCTGGTGGCCACCGGGGCGAACCTCGGCTACGGGGGCGGCGCGAACGCGGGTGCGGCCGGGACCACGGCGCCGTGGATCGTGGTCGCGAACTCCGACATCGAGTGGCAGCCCGGCTCGCTGGACGTGCTCCTCGAGGCCGGCCGGTCCGACCCGCGCATCGGGTCCGTCGGCCCGACCCTGCTCAACACCGACGGGACCGTGTACCCGTCCGCGCGCGAGCTGCCGTCGCTGACGCAGGGGGCCGGCCATGCGCTGTTCGTGCGCTTCTGGCCCGGCAACCCGTGGACCCGGCGGTACCGGGCGCACGAGCGCGACGCCTCGGTCCGACGACCCGCGGGGTGGTTGTCGGGCGCCTGCCTGCTCCTACGCCGGGAGGCGTTCGAGGCCGTGGGCGGCTTCGACGACGGCTACTTTATGTTCTTCGAGGACGTCGACCTCGGCGAGCGCCTCGGACGGGCCGGGTGGGTCAACCTGTACGTGCCGGAGGCGCAGGTCACGCACGTCGGAGGCACCTCCTGGCGCGCCAAGCCCGCCGCCATGATCTCCGCGCACCACGCGAGCGCCGCCCGGTACGTCGGGCGCCGCTACCCGCACTGGTACCAGTGGCCCGTCCGCATGGCGGCCACCCTCGGGCTGCGCCTGCGGGAACGCGCGGAGCTGCGCGCCGCGCACTGAGCGGCTGCCGGCCGGGTCACCGGCCTGCTGCGTCAGCGGGTGCCGAAGCGCGGGTCCTCACGGACCGCGACGTCCGCCGCCCTGCGGGGCACGGGGACGGGGTCGAGCACCGAGACGAGGAAACCGTCGGGCCGGGCCACCTCGGCGACGAGGGCCCAGGCCAGTCCGACGTCGGCACCGTCCTCGGTGACCAGGTCGACGCCCACGACCCCCGCCGGAGGTGCCGGCGGCGCAGCCGGGTCGGCGACGGCGACGTCACCACTGCCGGCCGCGAGGTCGTCGACCGACCAGGACGCGGTCGTCCCGGCGGCGAGCCGTAGCCGCCGCTCGGCGAGCACGGCACCGTCGGCGCCGAGCAGCCGCAGGGTCGCCGTCGCCTCGCCGCCGGCCGCCGGGTCGGTGTCGCCCGAGACGGCTCCGACCACGAGCGTCCCACTGGTGCCGTCCGGCACGGCGACGACCCCGCTGCGACCGACGGGGGTCGAGGCGGCCCAGGCGCGCTCGACGCTCGGGACGTCGTCCAGCTCGCCGACGGTTCCGGGACGCGTCAGCACGGCGGCGGCGAGCACGGGCTCGTCGGCGTCCACCACGACGGTGTAGGCACCCGCGGGCAGGCCGCCCAGCGGGATGTCGGTCACCTCACCGGGCACCAGGGCCAGCGCCTCGGCGCCGGGCAGCACGGTGGCGCCCGCCGGTCCGAGCAGCGTGACCCGCGCCGTGGTGGCCGTCTCCCCCGGCACGAGCAGCCGGAGCGCGGAGACCGCCGGGTCGTCGACCGCCGAGGTGACCACCGCGACACCGGGCACCACCTGTCGGCGCGCCGGCGCCGCTCCCGGCACCACCAGATCGGTCCCGGCTGGGGTGAAGCCGTCGAGGGCCGAGTCCTGGACGTGCACGCCGACCCGGCCCCCGGTCGCGGTCACGTGCAGGGCGAGGCGGCGCTGCTCGGCGGCCACGCCGCCCAGGACCACCACGCGCTGCGCGCCGGGTGCCACGAGGAAGCGCTCGCCCGACAGGTCGACGGGACCGGACGGGCCCCAGAGCTCGAGGGTGACCTCGGCGGGCGTCGACCCGGCGTTGTCCAGGACGAGCTGTGCGGTGCTGGTGAGGTCGGTGGCACCCCCAAGCAACCACGCGTCGGCGGTCGGCTGCTGGCACGACGCCGCGGAAAGGCCGCGCAGGTCCCCCGCGGTGACCAGGCCGGCGGCCGACGCGGCGACGCGGGCGGGAGCGGCGCCGGGCTCGGCGAGCACGACCTGAGGTCCGGAGGTCCCGGTGACCACGGCAGTGCTGCCGCCCGGGGCGAGCGTCGCCGTCGTCGCGGACCGATCGAGCGATCCGACGGTCCCGGCCGAGCCCGGCTCGCCGTCGGGGACGGACGTGACCGCGGTGACGGTCGTCACGGGGTCCACGGGGGTCGGGTCGAAGGCCGAGTCCCCGCGCCCGGTGTCGTCCGGCTGGATCAGTGGGCCTGCGCACACGAGGGTCGAGAGGGCGGGCGGCACGGAGATCCGTGCGGCGGCGACGGGGTCGTCGGACGAGCCGGGCATCCGGGCACCCGCCACCACGACGGCGACCGTCAGGCCCACGACGACCAGCCCCGACGCGGCCCGGGAGCTCCGCCCCCACCACACGGACCGCGTGCCGGGCACGCCTTCCCCGCTCATGTGCGCACCCCTCGGCGACGGCGCACCGGCGCCGCCAGCAGGAGCGTGACCAGGGCGACCAGGCCCTGCACCGCGAGCCAGGGCGTGCGGTCGGGACTGTCGTACCGGACCTCGAGGTCTCCGCCGTCCGCGCCGAGCGCGAACGTCTGGCGCCAGCCGCCCTCCACCGCACGCAGGGGCCGACCGTCGAGCCAGGCGTGCCAGTGCGGATCGGCACGCTCGGCGAGGACCAGCAGCCGGGCCGCGTCGCCGGCCGGCAGGGCCGTGTCCACGGTGCGGTCGCGCGAGGCCACCGGCACGACGGGCACGGTCGGGTCGGTGACGTCCGCGCTGACGGGCACGACGCGCGCCCACGCCGGGACCACGCTCGGTGCCTGCCCCCCGGCCACGGCGGCGGTCGCCTGAACCCGCCACAGCGTCCCGGTCGCGTTCTGCGTCACCCGCTCCAGGCCGGCCGTCGAGTCGAGCCTGCTGACGAGCTCGTCGCGCTGCGCCTGCGCGACCTGGGGGTCGACGCCGCCGAGGTCGTCGGGAACGGGGGGCACGACCACGTCGGCCACCGCCAGGGCGGCGAGCTCGCCCGCCACGTCTCCGGTCGCCGCCGTCGCCAGTCGCGCGACGAGCGCGTCCACCTCCAGGGTCGCGGCATCGGCAGCGGTCGGGTCCGGCGTGAGCAGGTCACCGCTCAGGGCGCGGGTCGACCCCGAAGCGGCCTGGTCGACGAGCTGCGGACCGTCACCGCGCATCAGCTGCCAGGTGACCGTGGAGACCTCGGCGTCGACGCTGGGCTCGAGGCTGACGGTGAGCACGCGGGACGAGAGGTCCGAGACCTGCGCCTGTCGGCCGACGGCGGGCACGATCGCCCGCTCGATGCTCCGCAGCCCGACGGCGTCGCCGCTGCGGGCCTGCCAGGTCCACGTGCCGAGCCAGGCGACCGGGACGACGACGGCGACGGCCGTGACCAGTGCGACCACGGGCTGGCGCCAGCCGAACGTGTAGTGCGCGAGCCGGACCCGGAGCTGGTCCGCGCCGATGACGGCCGCCGTCAGCAGGCCGGCGCCGGCCAACGAGAGCGGGGGCCCGGCCCAGCCGTGGACCACGACGCCGTCGGACACGGTGACCGGGATCGCGACGACCAGGGTGGCCGTCGCGGCACCCAGTGCCGCGACGATCCACGCGCCGCGCACCGCGCGCGAGACCGGGGCGCCCCGCAGGAGCGCGAGCCCGGCGAGGAGCAGCACCACGGCCCCGAGCGCGAGCGGCCACCCCTGCGCGAGCACGGGCGGTAGGCCGTCGGGGACGAGCGAGGACGCGTCGGCCGGGACGCCGAGCAGCCGGCTCACCGGGCCCGCGGGGTCCGACGCGCTCTGCAGGCCCGGGTCCGCGACGAGCAGGCGCCAGCCCGCGAGCCCACGCCCCGCCGCCTCCACGAGCGTCGGACCGAGCAGCGCGAGCGCCGGCACGGCCACGAGCAGCACCCGACCGCGGCCGCGCGGGGCACACAGGGCCACGACGCAGAGCGCGAGGATGCCCGGGACAAGCAGGACCGGGGCGCCGGCGACGACGAACGCGAAGGCGATCGAGGCGGCTGCGGCGGCGGTGATGGACCCCGTCGGGTCCGGTGCCCCCACCCGCGCCGGCGCGGGCTCGACCACGGCCGGGACGTCGCCGCTCACCCGGGGGGTGGGCACCGTGGGAGTGCCGCGGACCGGCGTCTCCACCTCGAGCTCGGTCACCCCGTCCTGCCGCTGCGCCGTCGCGACGCCGGACAGCACCTGGTCCACCCGCTGCACGCCGACCGCCCGGGCGAGGCCGAGGGCCAGCCACGGCAGCGCGACGTGGGCCAGGACGCCGCCGAGCCGCCCGTCACCCAGGCTCAGGAGCAGGACGGGCGCGCCGGCCCAGACGACGGCGGCCCACGCGCGCACACCGACCGAACGCGTCGCCGCGCCGGCTGCCGCCCACGCACCGACGCCGGCGAGGACCACCGAACCGAGCAGCAGCACGGCCACCGCGGCCGACGTCGACCCGCCGACGAGTGCCGTGGGCGCAGCCAGCATGGTCAGCAGGGCGTCGGCCGGGCCGGGTCCGCCCAGCCCGCCCGCGACCCAGCCGGACGTGGCGGTGGACCACAGCTCGCCGAGCCGCGCGGAGGCGGGCAGCAGGGCGTCGCCGACCAGGCTCGCTCCGCCCGCGACGGGGCCGAGCAGCGCGCCGAGCGCCGAGCCGACGGTCAGCACCAGGACGCCGACGACCGCGGCCAGCACGGTGCGCCGCCGCGTCGCCAGCGCGGCCAGCTCCCGCAGCTCGAGCTCGCTGGGCGCCTGGACCACGCGCCGGGCCTCGGCCCGCGCCAGGCGGCGGTCGTGCGCCTGCGACCAGACGTCGCGCCATCCGGCCTGCAGGGGCCGCAGGTCGCGCCGCGGCATGCGTCGGCTGCGGGCGGCGCGGCGGCGCGCGCGCAGGATGCCGTCCGGCCGGGCCAGGGCGCCCAGCGCCGCGCGCACCTCGTCGACGGCCATGCCGGGCTGCTTGACGGCGAGCTGGCACAGGGCGCGCACGACGGCGGCGAGCAGGGCGAAGACCACGACCACGGGCAGCAGCGGCAGCGGTGCGGCGACGAGGCGGCTGTGCACCAGCGCACGGCGGCGGGCGGCGAACGAGCGGCGGGGGTCGGCGCGGTCGTCCTCCCCGTCGCCGTCGACGTCGACGGGCTCACCGGCGCCCGAGGCGGTGGAGCGCAGGCCGAGGTAGCCGGCCTGCGCGTGGCGGACCACGGCCGACGGGACGACGACGACCCGATGACCGGCCAGCCGGGCGCGCCGCGACAGGTCGAAACCGTCGCCGAACGGGCCGAGGAGGGGATCGGTGCCGCCGAGCTCGTCCCAGACGTCGCGCCGCACGAGCGCGCCGACGATGCCGACACCGAGGACGTCGTCGCGGCCGTCGTGCTGGCCCTGGTCCAGCTCCCCCGGCTCGACGTCGGTCATCCGGCGGCCGGACCTCGAGGTGCGCAGGCCCACCTCGAGCAGCCGCTCCGGATCGGTCCAGGTGCGCTGCTTGACCCCTGCGACCCCGACGGACCGCGCACGGCCGACGGCGCGGACCAGCTCGGACAGGGCGGTGGGTGCGGGCGCGCTGTCGTCGTGCAGGAGCCAGAGCCAGCTGGTGGCGGGGCCGTCGTCCGCGTCGAGGGCACGGCGCACGGCGTGCCCGAAGGTCCGGGCGCCGGGCGCGTGCACCACCCGCAGCACGGCGGGCGTGCCCTGGACGGCGGCGAAGGCGCTGTGCAGGAGGTGCCCGAGGTCGTCGGTCCCGTCGGAGACGTCCACCAGCAGGACCCGCACCGGGCGTCGGGTCTGGGCGGCGAGCGCCTCGAGCGTGGTGGGGAGGTATGGGGTGAGTCCGTGCGTGACGACCACTGCGGACACCGGCGTCGTCACCGGTGTGGGAGAGGTCGCGGTGGGCAGGTCCACCGGCAGGAGCGTGTCCGTCATGACCGGAACATCATGCCGTCGCACGGGACGAGGCCCGCGCGCGACACTCCCGGCCGGCGAAGACCGTCAGACGACACGCCGCTTGAGCTTGCGCCGCTCGCGCTCGGACAGCCCGCCCCAGATGCCGAAGCGCTCGTCGTTCGCCAGGGCGTAGTCGAGGCACTCGGAGCGCACGTCACATCCCGTGCACACCTTCTTGGCCTCGCGGGTCGAGCCGCCCTTCTCGGGGAAGAACGCCTCAGGGTCGGTCTGCGCGCACAGTGCCCGCTCCTGCCAGCCCATCGGTCCCTCGTCGTCGAGGGCTCCGAAGATGGGCAGGACGTTCGACGCGTGCGTCTGTGCACTCGTGCGTGCGTCCGTGGGAAAGATCTCGTCGTTGTCGAGCAGGTTCCACATGCGTGCCTCCGTGCGTCCTCTTGGTTCTGCTGCTCGTTCAGGCTCGGCGTGCGACGCTCTTCCGGGTGCCGCGTGTGGTGCTCGCGCATGAATCCGTTCTAAGGAATTACACGCGTGTCGTTCTCGTTGGTCAAGCCGAGACGTGGTAACTGTCCGTTTTCTCCGGGTGAACTTTCACACGTCGGGCGTGTCGGCGTGTCGGCCTAGGCTGTCCCGGTGCCCGCGACCACCACGTCTGACCTGCTCCATCTCCTCACGCGCGAGCCGGGCCGCCCCCGGATCACCTGGTACGGCGACGGCGGCGAACGGGTGGAGCTGTCCGGCGCGGTGCTGGAGAACTGGGTGAGCAAGACCACCAACCTGCTGGTCGAGGAGTTCGACGCGGGACCCGGCACGCGCGTCCGGCTGGACCTGCCAGGGCACTGGCGGACCCTCGTGTGGGCCCTGGCCACGTGGCGCACCGGCGCCGAGGTCGTCATGACCGACCGGGACGACGAACCCGTCGGTCTCGTCGTCTCGGACCGGCCGGACCGCTGGCCGTCGGCCGACCCCCTCGTCGTCGTCGCGCTCCCCGCGCTGGCCCGCAGCTTTCCCGGCGCCCTGCCGCCGCGGGCGATCGACGCCGCCGCGGCCGTCATGACCTACGGCGACGTCGTGGGCTGGGCGCCCGCGACCGAGGCGGGTGCGAGCGCGCTGCCCGGCGTCGCGCACGGGGCCCTCCTGGCGCACGCGCAGTCGGCGTTCCCCGCGGACGCCGCGGGACGCGTGCTGCTCGACGCCGGCGCCGATCGCTCGTCCGACGTCCTCGTGCGGACCCTGGCCACCCTGGCGCGGAACGGCTCGGTCGTGCTCACCTCCGCCGCGGTGGCCGACGAGCTCCGGCACGACGAGCCCCGGCGTGCGCGCCTGGTCGACAGCGAGCGGATCACGGACGACGAGCTGGGCTGAGCCCCTCCGCCGGACGGGTCAGGGGACGTCGGCCTGCACGATGGTCCCGGCGCCGCGCACCGTCAGCGCGCCGTCCCGCGCGGGGACGAAGGCCACGTGCCCGCGCTCCAGCTCGAGCGTGCCGTCGTGGGCGGTGGACACGGTGAGCCGTCCGTCGAGGCACAGCAGCACACGCGGACCGCGACCGGGCAGGGGATGGACCCCGTCGTCGTCGATCTGGGTCACGGAGAGCTCGAAGTCGTCGACCGGCGCGTAGTACACCTTCGTGGCTCCGTGGAAGACCTCGGGAGCGATGCGGATCGGCGGGGCGGCCACGTAGTCGACGTTGCGCAGCAGCTCCGGCACGTCCACGTGCTTGGGGGTCAGGCCCGCACGCAGCACGTTGTCGGAGCTGGCCATGATCTCCACCGCGACGCCGTGCAGGTAGGCGTGCACTCCCCCGGCCGGGACGAACATCGCGTCCCCCGGCTGGAGCGTGACCGGGTTGAGCAGCAGCGAGGTCACGACCCCGGGGTCACCCGGGTACTCCCGCTGCAGGAGCACCACGGTGCGGTCCGCACGCGGTGAGGGAGATCCGGCGGCGAGGCGCGCGGCGCACGCCTCCGCCAGCTCCCGGACCTCGTCGACGCTGGGCGTGGTCGCGGGCTCGAGCAGCTGGGTGAACGCCGCCCGGATCCCCGCCGGGGACGGGTCCGCGACGAGGATCCCGTGCAGCTCCTTGGCGAGCGGCGCGTCCAGCCCCACCAGGAGCTCGGCCGCACGTCGCGGTGCGCGGAACCCGCACATGGCCTCGAACTGCGTCAGCGCGTAGACCAGCTCGGGCTTGTGGTTGGTGTCGCGGTAGTTCCGATGGGGCGCGTCGATCGGGATCCCCGCGAGGTCCTCCTCCGCGTACCCCTGCCGCGCGCGCTCGATGTGGGGGTGGACCTGCAACGAGAGCGGACGCTCGGCCGCGATCACCTTGAGCAGGTACGGCAGCGACGAGCCGAACCTGTCCACCACGTCCTGCCCCAGCGACCCCTCGGCGTCGCGTGCGATCAGCTGAGGCAGGGTGAGCAGGTCGCCGTCGAGGCCTCGGGACGGTGACGACGGGTGCGCCCCCATCCACGCCTCCGCGATCACGCCGGTCGCGTCGTGACCGAAGAGGTCATGGATCGCGGTGTGCGACCCCCAGGCGTACGCCTGCGTCGCGTGGGAGATTCGGTGCACGGGTGACCCCATCGATCGAAGAACGGTTCCGAGCATGCTACCGGGGTCATTTTCTCGCTGACGTCGCTATACGCCACACTGTCTGCCCATGCGAGGAATCATCCTGGCCGGAGGCTCCGGTACGCGGCTGCATCCCATCACGCTCGGGGTGAGCAAGCAGCTCGTCCCGGTCTACGACAAGCCGATGATCTACTACCCCCTCTCCACGCTGATCCTCGCCGGGATCCGCGACATCCTGGTGATCACGACACCCCACGACGCCGCCCAGTTCGAGCGCCTGCTCGGGGACGGCTCCCAGTTCGGCGTCTCGATCACGTACACGGTCCAGGCGGAGCCGAACGGCCTCGCTCAGGCGTTCGTGCTCGGCGCGGACTTCGTCGGCTCCGACTCGGTCGCCCTGGTCCTCGGCGACAACATCTTCTACGGGGCCGGCCTCGGCTCCCAGCTGGAGCGGTTCGAGGACATCGACGGGGGCGCCGTGTTCGCCTACCGCGTCGCCGACCCCACCTCGTACGGGGTCGTGGAGTTCGACGACGCCGGCCGCGCGCTCTCGCTCCAGGAGAAGCCCGCCGCCCCGCGGTCCAACTACGCGGTGCCGGGCCTCTACTTTTACGACAACGACGTCGTCGCCGTCGCGCGCGACCTCAAGCCGTCGGACCGTGGCGAGTACGAGATCACCGACGTCAACCGCTGGTACCTCGAGCAGGGCCGGCTGCAGGTCGAGGTGCTCCCGCGGGGCACCGCGTGGCTGGACACCGGGACGTTCGACTCCCTTCTCGAGGCCTCGGACTTCGTGCGCACGATCGAGCACCGGCAAGGGCTCAAGGTCGGCTGCCCGGAGGAGGTCGCCTGGCGGCGGGGCTTCCTGTCCGACGACGAGCTGCGCGCTCGTGCCGGCGCACTCGTCAAGTCCGGCTACGGGTCGTACCTGCTCGGCCTGCTCGCCTGATGGTCACGACGGCCGACGTCCGACCGAGCAGCAGCATCCTGGACCGCGCCACCGGCTGGTTCGGTGTGGGGTCGTGGCGCCTGCTCCTCGCGGGCTTCGTCGCGGCGTCGCACCTGTGGAGCCGGATGGTCCAGGGCCCGGCCGCGTACGCCGTGTGGGGCTTCTACGTGCTCAGCGGTTACCTGATGACGTACGTCCTGATCGAGAAGTACGGGTTCTCGGCCAAGGGCATTCGCAACTACGCGTTCAACCGCTTCCTACGCATCTACCCCGGCTACTGGATCGCAGTCATGATCGGCGTCGTCGTGATCACCGTCGTCACGTCCCGCGGAATCGACCCGACGGCGCTGAACCCTGAGTTCTACCTTCCCCAGGGGTGGTACTGGCTCAATCCGCTGACACTCTTCCCACTCTTCCCGCACTCGGGACTGCCGGTCGCCGTCTCGTCCGCGCTCGCCATCGAGATCGGCGCCTATCTCCTGATGCCGCTCCTGGCCAAGGCGCGAGCGGCCGCCTGGATGACGGCCATCACCGCGCTCCTCGCCGCCTTGGCGCTCGGTTTCGGCCTGGACTCGTTCGCCGTCCGCTACGCGACCCTGCTTCCCTGCCTGCTCCCGTTCGCCGTCGGCGCGCTCCTGTGCCACTACCGATCGACGCTCCTGCGGTTCGTCGCGCCGCGCACGAGCCTGGTCGTGTGGCTCGTCCACGCGGTGTTGTGGTGGCAGTTCCCCTACTGGCCCTGGACCTACGGGCTCTACTCGTCGATGGTGCTCTCGGCCTGGGTGACGCTCTCCCTCACCGCTCGCAGGTCCGGCCGTGCTGACACGCTGTTCGGCGACCTCTCGTACCCCGTCTATCTCCTGCACACCGCGGTCGGTGCGTGCTTCCTCGGCATCTGGGGCTACGACCGACCGTTCCGCTTCTTCGCCCTCTCGATGGCGGTGACGCTCGTGGCCTCGTGGTTGCTCATGACGTTCGTGGAACGCCCGTTGTACCGGTTGAAACGTCCCGCCGCGCGTCGCGAACCCTCCGCCGATGTCGGCGCGTCGGATCCGGCGCCCGATCTCGTTCCGTCTCCTGCTGGCACCATCACCGCATCAGAAGCGGACAGTCGAACGTCCTGACAACACGGTCGGGCGTCTCCCCCCGTGCCGATGAACGACCTGGGCCGGGCACTCCTCTCGGGGCGGGCGGAGCTCATCGATACGTTCACGCGGGTCGTCGACAGCGGCTTGCTGGTCCACAGGCTCGAGCACCGCGCGTTCGAGGACGAGCTCGCCGCATTCCTCGGGGTGGATCCGCTCGAGGGCAACACGGTGGGCGCGCCGCCCCCCACTCGCACGGATCTCGGCGCGCGGCGCCCGGGCGACGCAGCGGCACGTCGAGCTCTCGCTCGACGGGCAAGGGCTCGCCGACGCAGCCCGGAGCCAGCCGTCAGGAGACGGCGTCGTCGACGTCCCGGCTCAACGAGCCCTCGGGTCCGGTGGCGTCGTCGAGGGCGTTCCCGAGACGCTCGAGGCGCAGCCGCAGCAACGCGGTCTGCTCCGCCAGCGACTGGTTCTCGTGCTCGAGCTCGCTCACCTCTGCGCTGATCTGGACGCAGACCACCAGCAGCACGAGCATGCCGAGGAAGAACACGAGATTGATGGGCGTCGTGATGCCGACCAGGTCGGCCAGCCACGCAGTGACACCGGGGAAGACGGCAGCGACGAGCACGACGAGCGCGATGACGATCCAGAAGCCGGCGTACTTCTCGCGCAGACGACGGCGCCGCATCAGCTCGAACATGAACACGAGCGTCACGAGGGCGCCGAGGAGGGCAAACAGGTGGCCGCTCATACGACAGCAGCCTCCGAGGGGACGATCCGCTCCCTGCGGCGGAGAAGCGAGACCGCGAGCGCGAGGCAAGCACGGGCGAGGTACACCGTGGCCTTGAAGGGGCTCTGCGACGGCCGACCGGCCGATCGCTCGCGCATCGACACGCCGATCTGCTCGATGCGCAGCCCGTTGCGGGCCGCGAGGACGAGCGACTCGACGGTGTCACCGAGGTACTCCGCCGGGTAGTGGAAGGCGAAGAGCTCGACGGCGCGCGGCCCGGCCCCACGGAAGCCGGACGTCGTGTCGGTCAGGCGCGTCGACGCCACGCGGCTAAGCACACCTGCCAGGAGCCACATGGCCCACCGTCGGGGCCCGCGGGCCTCGTACTGGCCTGTGCCGGCGAACCGAGCGCCGATCACGACGTCCGCGTCCGCGAGCCGCTCGACGATGCGCGGCACGTCGCGCGGATCGTGCTGCCCGTCCGCGTCGACCTGGACCACGATCTCGTGCCCCTGCTCGAGCGCGTACCTGAAGCCGGCGCGCATGGCACCACCGACGCCGAGGTTGAACGGGAGTTGGAGGACGTCCACACCGTTGGCACGTGCCAGGGCGGAAGAACCGTCATGCGACCCGTCGTCGACGACGAGCACCGCGACACCGGGAAGGTGCTCACGGATCTCCGCAAGCACGATCGGAAGGGCCTCGCGCTCGTTCCACGCAGGTAGGACGACGAGCACGCGCGCATCAAGGGGGGCGGACACGGCCGTTAGACTACCGTCCAGTAGGCGGCCGCCTGCACGATCCATCCGTCACAATGGGGCACCACCCCCCGCACCCACCGCACCGCAGCGCGCGGGCACGGACCGAGGAGCAACGCCTCATACGAGCGGCGACCACGCCGCGACCCGACCACGGCACCGCCGCCCCCGCGGTGCCACGTCCGGGCACGACGAACCGTGGCCCGCGACGACGCGCCTCCCCCCAGGGCACGTCCGCCCGCGCGACGTCCGCGCGAGCCGGTGGGCGAACGACCACTCCCCCATCCATCGACGCGAAGGAACACCGTGCAGGCCCTGCTCCAGACAGACGCGCCCACGCGACGTCCGCGCACCGACCGCCTGCCCGGGGTGCCGACCCTCGTGCTGCGGGCGTCCGTCGGGGCGCTCGTGACAGCTGCCGCCGTCGTCGCGCTCCGCTCCGTGCCGTCGACGCGCCTCGTGGCAGGGATCCTCGTCCTTGCGGCGCTCGTCGTGCTCACGCCCGTCGCGCGCACCCTCAGCCGGCGGCTCCTTCTCGTCGGGACCGCGCTGCTCGGCTGGGTCCAGGTGCTGTGGTGGCTCGACCTGTCGGCACTGCCGATCGATCGCACCTCGCTGCTCCTGGCGGCCTGGAGCGCAGCGCTGACCGCCTGGGTACTGGCGGGTCGCCGACCACGGCAGCGGGTGGCCGCACTCGTCCCCACCGTTCGCGCTGTCGACGCCATCCCCGTCGTGGGCGCGGGCGTCGCGCTCGCGGCGCTTTCCGACCGCCTGCTCGTGCGGGACCCGGCGCGAGCCCTCGACACCCTTCTCGGCGGTTGGGACAACGCGGGCCACTTCGCCATGTTCCATATGATCCGCCTGCGCGGGACCACCGTCGCCGAGCAGGTCCCTCCGGTCGACGCGGCCTCCTGGGGGTATGCCGACTACCCGCAGGGCTACCACGCCCTCGCCGCTTCGGTCGCAGAGCTCCTGGCCGGGGCTCATGACGGCGGCGGGCCCATGCTCGAGCTGCTCCTCTTCTCGCGGGCGACGGCGATCATCGCGATCGCCGGCTGCCTCGTGGTCCTCGCGGGCGTCTGCAGCCTCGAGCCGCTGCGCCGCATGGCCGTCGCGCTCCCTGTGGCCGCGGTCGTGCTCACGGCGCTGTCCCTCGGCACGGGGTACGAGCTGCTGCGATGGGGCTTCCCCAACTTCTTCCTGGCCACGACCCTTGCGGCCGCGCTCTTCTTCGTCACCTATCGCAGCCAGGGCCCTCGTGACCTCCCGATGCTCGTGGCGGCGACCGGCGCCGTCGTGGGGATCGTGCACGGCTGGTTCCCACTGGCCGCGATCGCCGGCCCGCTGGCCCTCGCCGCGTTCGGCCCTTTGCGCCGGTCGACGTGGCACCTGAGCCGGGCACGGTGGACAAGTGTCGGCGTACTCGCGGTGTGCACCCTGGCGGCGGTCTACTACAGCCGCACGATCCTCGGTGAGGTCGACACCCGGACCTCGATCGGCCTCGATGGCGGCTTCCCGGCCGAGGACCACGGCATCGTCATCGCCGTGGTGTGCGTGACGCTGTGTCTCAGCGTCCTGCGGGCAGCCACCCGACGCCGGGGCGACGCGTTGGCCGACCCGCACGCATGGGCCACCGTCCTCGCGGTCACCGCGGGGACCGGCGCCGCCGTCTTTCTCGCGGTGTACCAGCAGACGAACTTCGGCAAGCTCACGTACTACCTCTGGAAGTTCGAGTCCGGGCTGCTGCTCGCCTGCACCCTCATCGGGGCCGCGCTCCTCGGGCTCCTCGGCGCGCGACTGCTCGCCCCCACCGGCGTGGCCCAGCGCCGCACGACGCTCGTCGCGTCCTCGGTGGCGGCGCTCGGCCTCACGCAGTCGATGGGCATGGTTGTCCCCAACCTCGACGGCACAAGCATCATCACCTCGATCACCTCCCCGAGGCCCGAGCCGTTGGCGCTGCCCGCCCAGGTCGACCGGCTCGTCGCCACGGGCGACCTCATCGAGGCGACCGAGGCCGCGGCACGCAGGCCGGACGCGATCGTCGTGTACCTCGCCTACCCGACCGACTACCGCTCGATCGGCCGCAACACGCAGCAGTGGCTCCTGGGGCTCACCGACCGGTGGACCGACGTCGGCCAGCGCACCTACAGCGCGATGCCGGACGGGGTCCCCGGGACACCGGAGGAGGCTGCACAGTTCGCGGGCGAGCTGCTGGAGACCTCGCCCCGAGTCGTACTGGCCGTCAGGGCGGAGTCGGCCGACCAGATCGTGCCGATCCTCGTCGCAGCCGACCCGGCGTACGCGGACCGCATCGAGGTGATCGGCTGACGGTCGCGGGCGGTGACCGGAGACACCTGCGGGTAGCTCCTGGCCGCCCAACTGCAGCAGAGGGACGGCCTCGGTACGCCGATGGTGAGGGCGTGACGCCGAGCAGAACCTTCCCGGCAAGGCGGTCGTGCCCCACCTGACAGCCGCGGGCCGGATGTCGGGCGCGGCGCCCGGCAGCGTCCTTCGTCGCCCCGTGCCGAGGAGCAGCGCGACCGCCGAGAGGGCCCGGAGGGCGTGGCCCGCCCACTCGCGGCGACGGACCGTGACACACCGGTCGACGCCCCTATCCCGCTCGTGCCGGACAGGATGCCCCTCTAGCGCCGATGACGAGGGGCCTCGACGGCGCGGCACAGCGATCGGACGCGGCCCTACACGTCTGCCAGCCCCGCCCCCGGCCGCGGGAAGACCCACAGGCGGTACAGGACGTAGTTCCACACGGTCTGCGCCGCCGTCACCGTCGCCTTCCCGGTCGCGTACCCCAGGCCGGCGCGCTGGAACCACTCGACCACGACGACGTTGATGACCGTGTTGACGAGCAGAAGCGCGCCGTAGCGCACGAGCGCGTGCCCTGCCGGCAGGTCCGAGCCGAACGCGAACCGGCGCTGAAGCCAGAAGTTCGCGAAGACGCTGCCCCAGAACCCTGCGGCCGTGGCGAGCCAGAGCGGCGCGCCGACGACCCGGTACACGAGAGCCAGGAGTCCGAGGTCGATGAGGAACGACAGGCCACCCACGCCCAGGTAGCGCACCGCCGAGGAGTCGAGAAGCCTGCTGCGCGGAGATACCTGGTACCGCTCCCGCGTCATTCTCCCTCGATCGTTTTGGTGTGGCAGATGCGCCCGGAAGACTACCTCACGGATACCGGCCGACATGGCGCGACGACCTCGTGCACGCGTCAGGGCCCCCGCCGACCGGCGGGGGCCCTGATGTCGCTCCCGTCAGGACGCGACGGCCGCGCTCTCCGATAGGCCTGCACGCACGTCGTCACGGGTCGGGAGCAGGTCCGCGAGCAGCTCGGTGAATCTCGCGGTCCCGAAGACCTGCTCGATGTGGTCGCGTGCCGCGTGCGAGAGTGCCGTCCAGGTCTCGTCGTCCTCGAGCAGCGTGAGCACACCCGCCGCGAAGCCGGCCGCGTCGTCGGCGACGACGGCGGTCTCGCCGTCCCGGATATCCATGCCCTCGGCACCGACGGGGGTCATGACGACCGGGACGCCGTGCGACATCGCCTCGCCGATCTTGCCCTTGACCCCAGCTCCGAAGCGCAGCGGGGCGATGACGACGCGTGCACCCGCATACAGCGGCGCCAGGTCCTCGACCCAGCCGTGGTACGTCACCCCGGGCGGGGCGGACTCGACGAGCTCGGGGAGCGGGTCCCGCCCCACGACGTCGACGCGCAGGCCCGGACGCGCCGCCTCGAGGAGGGGCAGCACCTCCGACGTGAACCACCGCAGCCCGTCGGCGTTCGGCGGGTGCGCGAAGGAGCCGACGAACAGCACGCCCTCGCGGCCCTGGGGTGTCACGTCTGCGGCATCGGGACGTTGCTCGTGCACGGTGGGCAGCACGCGTACCCGCGCCTCGGGCACGAGGGTGGTCAGCAGGTCGCGCTCGAACGACGACACGACCACGGTCGCGTCGGCGGCACGGACCATCGCGAGCTCGAGCTCACGCAGCGCCACAGCCTTGGGCGGCAGCCCTTCGAGCCCAGCGAGCTGGGCCGCCCGCTCCTCGCGCAGGAAGTGCAGGTCCACGGTGTCGAACACGAGCGGGACCTCGGGCACCAGACTGCGGACCTGGACGACGTACCCCCACGCGACCGTGACACGCGAGGCCACGACGGCGACGAGGTCCTCCCGTAGCTCGATGAGCAGCGTGCCGAGGTTCCCGTGCCCGTAGAGCACCTCGACGCCCATGTCCTGCAGGGTGCGCGTGTAGGGCTCGCTGCGGTGCCGGTTGTCAGGGACGAAGAAGACCGCAAAGCCCAGCTGCCTGAGGGCGCGCATCATGGCGAGCATGCGCACCGAGCCGGCGTCCTCGTCGGCACGCGGCACGTAGTGGTCGATGACGACAACGATGCCGTTGCCGTGCAAACGGCGCGCCGCCCGCTGGACGAGCGCAGCGTCCGGCGGCAGGTGGAGCGCCAGCTCACTCGCCCACTTCTCCTGGAACTTCGCACGGTTGACGACCTGGTAGGCCTTGATCCCCGAGGTCTCGTCCGTGCCGTGGGAGATGCCCTCGTCGTGGACGACCACAGAGGTCGGCTCGTAGACGGTCCGCAGGCCCAGCGCCCGGACGGAGAACGCGAGGTCCGCGTCGTCGTAGTAGGCGGGAGCGAACCGCGTGTCGAGGCCGCCGAGGCGCTCGAGCACCTCGCGACGCACCATGATCGACGCGCCGGAGACGTAGTCGACGTCCCGCCGGTAGGTGAACGCGGGGTCCTCCGGCTCGCAGAACTTGCCGTAGTTCCACCCCGAGGCGTCGGAGAAGATGATCCCGCCGGCCTCCTGGAGGCGGCCGTCGGGGTAGATCAGACGCGAGCCCACGAGCCCCACGGTCGGGTCATCCATGACCCGCACCAGAGGCTCGAGCCAGTCGGGGTCGACACGGGTGTCGTTGTTGAGCAGGACCACGAGCTCGCCGCGCGCCGCAGCGATGCCACTGTTGCACGCGCCGACGTAGCCCGTGTTCACCTCGTGCGCCACGACACGGACGCCCTCGACCTCGCGGAGCCGGGCGAGCGAGTCGTCCGGTGAGCGGTCGTCGACCACGACGACCTCGAAGGGCACGTCGCCGCGGGTCTGGGCGAGCGCACGCAGGCACCGCTCGGTGTAGTCCCACTTGCCGTAGACGGGCACGACCACGGTGACCAGGGGCTCCTGCGCCGCGGGGACCCGCAGCGGCCCCGGCGCGACGGGCGCAGCGCGTCGACCGGTCAGCACCCGCAGCAGGACCACCGTCCGCCGCAGTAGCGCGGAGTAAGCCCGCCGGCGCCGGGACCCCACGGGGGCCAACCGGTCGACGAGGCGGTAGTACCGCCCGATCGCCTTGAACGCCCGGGAGCCGCGCATCGCGGCCAGGGCGGCCTCGGCATGGTCCGCACGTGCAGCCTGGCGGCCGTAGCGCTCCTCGGCGACGCCGACGCGCTGGGCGGTGAATGCCTGGTGCGCCTCGGCCGAACGGGTCTTCTGCTCGCTGCGCCGCGCAGCCTCTTGCGCGGCGGCCACGTCGGCCGCGGCGGCGGCGGCCTCCTCCTGCGCCCGTACGAGGTCCTCCGCGGCGCGATCCAGCACCTCCTGCGCGACACGCGCCTGCTCGAGCTCCGACAGCAGGTGAGCGTTGCTCTGCTCGGCGGTGACCAGGTGGCCTCGGACCCGCTCGAAGAGGTCGGGCAGGCGCGTCCCCAGCGGCAGGTCCTCGACCGCATCGTCGAGCATGGAGGCGAGGTCGGCGCGCCGGCGGGCCGCCTCGGCGGACGGGTCGTCGTCGAGCCGGCGGCCGATGAGCGCGAAGAACTCGGCCTCCTCGTCGAGCGCGAGCTCGAGCCACTCCCCACGCTCGTCGAAGCCCGTGGCCGCGCCCAGCGCCACCGCGACGTCCCTCACGGTGGCGAAGCCGACCCAGCGGGATGGCGGTGTACGGCGGACGAGCATCGCCGCGAACCACAGCAGGCCGCGCCGCATGACGCGGTCCACGGACCACCCCGGCGCGAACCACTCCTGGTCCACGGGGACGAGGTCGTCACCCGACACGACGAGGTTGTTCGGCACGAGGTCCAGCGGGGTGCCGCCGGACAGGTCCGCCGCGGCGAGCTCCGCCCGCCACCTACGGACCAGCTCGGCGATCTCGGGGAAGCTGGCGGTCGACGCCATCTCGAGCATCGTCGGGCCCTGGACGAAGGGCTCGTCCTGTGAGCGGACGACGATCGCGGCGCCCGCGTCTGGGTCAGCGACCGGGATCCGCTCGATGCGCAGACCGTCCCCGGTGCGCACGACGCGCTTCTGGAACGCGTAGCCCTCACGGCGCGAGCGCGAGAAGTACACCGCGCCCAGGTCGTCCGGCCACAGCGTCTGGGCGCCGTCAGGCGACGCGAGCACGAGGAAGGAGTTGGCGACGTCGGCCGCGAGCCCGGCGTCGACGAACGAGCGCCAGACGAGCTCCTCGTCGGCGAGCCGCGGACGGGGCGACCGCAGGTCCGGGCTGGGGAACGCAGGGAGATTGCGGAGCAGCTCGGGCGCCGTCGCGGTGAGCGCGTCGACGTCCATGACGGCGCGGGTGAGCTTGTGGTCCGGGAAGACCGCACGGGTCGTCGGGGTCAGCCCGGCCTCGACGAACAGCGCCTCGAGCTCGGCCCGCGAGAACGTGCGGACGGCCGGCCCCGCAGGGTAGCCCTCGATGCCGTCGAAGATCCCGTCAGTGTGGTCCTCGGGTGCACCGACGAGGTACTTGACCCCCAGCTTGTTCTCGATCGCCACCGCGACCGTGCCACCGGGCTTGAGGCACCGGCCCAGGTGACGGAGGAAGTCGACGTACGGCTGGGGGTCGGCGGAGCCGGCCCCCACGTACTCGAGTACACCGACGACGACGACGACGTCGTAGGTCGGCTCGGCCGGCACGTCGTCGTGGCTGCCCATGAAGACCTCGACGTTCGCGAGGTCCCGGGTCCGCGCCCGGGCGGCCCGCGCACGGGCCATGGCTGGCTCGATTGCGTCGACGAGGCCGGCGCGCTCACCGAGGTACCGGGTGATCGCGCCCATGCCGGCGCCGATCTCGAGCACGCGGGCGTCCGGCGCGATGGCCAGGCCGCGGACGACGTTGGCACGGTCGGCATCGAGCTGGAACGCCTGGGCGGGGCCAGCGGCGTGGCGGGCGAGGTCCGTGCTCGTGGACCGCAGGTCATCCTCGCCGAGGAAGAGCTCGGTGAGCTCGTCCTCGATGCCGTCGGAGTACATGCCCGCGGAGGCACCCACCCGGATCCAGCCCTCGGCGGTCCGCAGCCCGCGCCCGCGCAGGGGCGTCTCGTGGCGCGGGGTCTGGTTCTCGGTGCTCACTTCTTGGCTCCTCGGTCGCTGTCGGTCGCCGGTGGCAGGACGTCGGCGTCGGCGCGGGGGGACAGACGATGCGGCACCGCGGAGTTGCGCGTCCGGTAGCCGGCGAGGTGGGGCGTCACAGCACACCTGCGGCGGCCTGCGACCAACGGAGGGACCAGTCAGCGATGGGCTCCAGCCCGGCAGCGACCAGGGCGTCGTGCCCGAGTACCGAGAAGGCCGGCCGGGCGGCGGGACGCGCGAACCGGTCCGACGTCGTGGGCCGGACCACGTCACGGTCGAGGCCGGCGGACTCGACGACCCGCTGGGCGAACTCGAACCACGAGCCGCTCCCGGACGACGTGCCGTGGTACGTGCCCGCACCGGCCCCGCTCGCGACGAGCCGCTCGATCAGGTCCGCGAGGTCGACGGTCCACGTCGGCTGCCCGAGCTGGTCGTCGATCACGTCGAGCGCACCGCGCTCCGCGGCCACGCGGGCGATCGTCTTGGGGAAGCACGCACCGTGCGCCCCGTAGAGCCAGGCGGTGCGGACGATGAGGTGGTTCTCGGGCGCCTCCGCGCGCACGGCCCACTCGCCGGCGGCCTTCGTGCGGCCGTACGCGTTCTGCGGGGCGATGACCGCGTCCTCGGCGTAGGGCTCGGTGGCGGCACCGTCGAACACGTAGTCCGTCGAGACCTGCACGATCCGCGCACCCGCCAGCGTCGCGGCCCGCGCCAGCAGCGCCGGGCCGACGGCGTTCACGGAGAATGCGGCGGCCTCGTTCGCCTCGGCGTCGTCGACCGCGGTGTACGCCGCGCAGTTGGCGACCACGTCGACGTCGTGCACGTGCTCGGCGACGGACTGCGGGTCGGTGATGTCGAGCTGCTCGCGGTCGAGTGCGACGACGTCGTGCCCGCGCGACTCCAGCAGGTCCACCAGGTCGCGCCCCAGCATTCCGTTCGCCCCTGTGACCAACCAGCGCACGCGGCATCCTTCCTTCGTTGTCGACGGACGTCGGCGATCCTACCGGCGCCGATGTCCTGGTCAGGCACACTTCGGCCCGTCTCGGGGACCGTCCAGCCTGCCCGGCGTCAGGGGGCCGGGCGGTCCGGCACGCCGCCGGGCGGGCGACCCAGGGCCGCGCGGAACGCCTCGACGTGCTCGCGCGCGGCGGCGGCCCACGTGAAGCCGGCGGCGCGGGCGCGCGCCGCCGTGGCGAGCTCCGCACGCCGGGCGTCGTCCAGGAGCAGGGCGTGCAGCTCGGCGCCGATGCTGTCGGCGTCGGTCCCGCAGTAGGCGACGGCGTCCCCGCCCACCTCGGGCAGCGACAGCTCGCGGGTGGTGAGCACCGCGGCGCCGCAGGCCATCGCCTCGAGCACGGGGAGACCGAAGCCCTCCCCGAGGCTCGGGTAGGCGACCACCACCGCGCCGGACAGGAACCCGGGCAGGTCCTCGAGCGGCAGGTAGCCCGTGCGCCGCACGGTCAGGCCGGCGGGGACCGACTCCACGGCCGGGCCGACCCGGGTGTCCCACCCGGGCCCGCCCGCCAGCACGAGTGCCGGGGGCGGCTCGAGCCCGGTCACCGCTGCCGCCCAGCCGCGCACGAGGGCGGGGACGTTCTTGCGGGGCTCGAGGGTGCCGAGGAACGCCACGTACGGCAGCTCGCCGACGCCCAGGGTGGCGCGCACCCGCGCGCGCTCGACGTCGTCGACCGGGTGGAAAACCGTCGTGTCGACGCCGTGGTAGGCCACGTGGAACTTCGCCGACGCGGCGCCGGTGAAACGCCGCACCTCGTCCGCCGTGGCCTGGGACGGGACGACGAGGGCCGCGGCGTGCCGCACGGCGTAGCGGATGGCCCGCCGGAAGAAGACCCGCTTGACCCGCGAGTGCAGCTCGGGGTGGCTGAAGAACGTCGCGTCGTGCAGCGTGACCACGACGGGCACCCCGGCCCGCACGGGCATCGTGTAGTGCGGGCTCAGCAGCAGGTCCGCACCCAGCCGCCGGACGAGCCGCGGCAGTCCCACCTGCTCCCACACCAGCCGCGCGGGACGCCGGCCGGTCGACGCCGGGGCGGCCACCACGTCGGCGGCCGGCACCAACGCGGTCAGCAGCTCCTGGTCCCGGGGCTGGCAGACGACCACCAGGTCCACCCCGGCCCCGACCAGCGCCGGCAGCAGCGCGTCGACGTACCGTCCGACCCCGCCCCGGTCGACGGGCACCGCCGTCGCATCGATCACGACCTTCACGCGAGCACTCCTTCGATCGTCTCGGCCATCTGGCGGCCGCTCCGCTCCCACGTCCACTCTCGCGCACGAGTGCGGGCCTGGGCGGCCCTGTCGTCGCCCGCCCTGGTGAGCCGCACCGAGATCGCCTCGGCGAAGGCTCGCGGGTCGAGCGGGTCGACGTAGTCCACCAGCCCTGCGCCGATCTCCCGGAACGGTGGGATGTCCGAGACCACGGCCGGCACCCCCGACGCCATCGCCTCGAGCAGGGGAAGGCCGAAGCCCTCGTACAGGCTCGGGAACGCGAACAGGGTCGCACCCGCGTACACCGCGGGCAGGTCGGCGTCCTCGACGTACCCGGTGAACGAGACCTCGGCCAGGACGTCGGCCGGGACGTCCCCGGGCAGGTCCCGAGACCCCCACCCGGCGCGACCCACGATCACGAGCGGGTGGGCCCGCCGCAGGGCCGGGTCGACGCGCGACCAGGCGCGCAGCAGGGTGACCAGGTTCTTGCGCGGCTCGAGGGTGCCCACGGCGAGCACGTACCCCGAGGGCAGCGCCGGGCCCGCGGTCAGCGGGGCGAGGAAGGCCGGGTCGAGGCCGCAGTCCACGAGGTGCACGGGCGCGTGCCCCGGGAACTCCGCGTCGATGCGGGCGGCGGTGAACGGGGAGATCGTGGTGATCGCCGCCGCCTCGCGCATCGACCGCGGCACGTGCTTGCGCAGGTACGCGAGGTTCCGCTTCTCGATCACGTCCGGCAGGTCGACGTACGCCAGGTCGAAGACCGTGACCACCGACGGCACGCGCAGCGCCGGGAAGGCGGTGTAGTTGGTGCTGACCAGGGCATCCACGCGCGGGACCAGCCGGTCGACGGGCACGCGGGCGACCAGCGAGTACACCGCCTGGTAGGCACGTCGCGGCACCGGCAGCAGCACGCGCTCCACGTTCGGCAGGTCGGGCAGCAGGTACGGCCGCGCGCGGTCGTCGGTGAACCCGAGGACGACGAACCTCCAGTCGGGACGCGCGAGCGCGGTCTCGCGCAGGACGTTGGCGCTCCACCGGCCGATCCCGTCCATCGGCCGGGACAGCGGCGTGCCGTCGACCGCGATGGTGGGCCCCGTCACGGCGTCACCGTCGGGGTGCCGGCGTGGGTCGACGAGATCGCGGCGATGTGCCGCAGGGCGGGCAGCATGACGACCGTGGTGGCGACCAGCTCACCGAGCAGCAGACCCACCGCCGCGCCCACCGGCCCGACGGCCCACGCGAGCACGGCGATGCCCGTGATGCCGACGACGGCACCCCAGATGGTGGAGACCACCACCTGGCGGACGCGACCCGCAGGGACCAGCACGTGCCGGGTCGCCGAGATCCGCGCGGAGACCAGGAAGAACGCCGCACCGAGCCAGAAGCACGCCGGACGCGTCGCGGCGACGTCGGGTCCGAAGAGCACGCCCGACGCCCAGGGCCCGAGGACCGCGAGCACCGCCCAGCCGACGATCCCGACGCCGACGTGCGCCGCGAGGGCGACGCGCAGCCGGTGCGCGCGCTCGTCGAGACGCCCCTCGACCGTCCAGCTCTGGAACGCGTTGGCCAGCGTGATGGGCACGTAGAGCCCGAACTTGAAGAGCTTGTCCGCGGAGGCGAAGGAGCTGGCCGCGGCGGCCGGTGCGGTGGCGCTCACGACGGGCACGGGGAGGCTCTGGTACGCGCCGCCGGCGATGTCGTTGAACGCGATCGCCCGGTCCCGCACGACCAGCCGCCACAGCCCGGCCCGGCTCCAGCGCACCGGGGCCGTGCCCGCCAGGGTGCGCCTGCTGAAGAGCACCAGGCCGCCGAGGGAGGCCGTCAGGGCGAGCAGGGGGTAGAGCGTCAGCTCTTTCGTGGCGATGACGAGCGCGGCCGAGAGCGCCGCCGCCGCGACGCGCGGGACGGCCTCGTACAGCGCGATCGACCGCGGGTCCGCCGCCCCGACGGCGTACCAGGAGAAGGACAGCCCGGTCACGGAACCGGCCAGACCCATGAGGACCGTCGGCCACCCGTAGCCTGGCGCCGCGACGAGCCAGCAGATGAGCGAGACGACCGGGACGAGCGCGACCGTGAGCGCGCCGCGCACCGCGAGGCTCTCGCGATAGAACCGGGCGCGCGCCTCGCGGTCATCCGTGAGGGCGATCCGGGGCGGACCGGCCGTGTTCCAGCCGTAGGCGATGGCGATCGCCGCGAGCGTCCCGATGGACTCCCCCGCGGCGAGGCTGGCCCACCCCGCCTGGCCGGCGACCCGGCCCAGGACGGGCAGCACCAGGAGCGGCGTGACCAGCGAGATCATCGGGAGCCCGGCGAACCCGGCGAGCCGCCCCCCGAACGACCTCACGCTGCTCCGGCCAGCGCCTCGTCCAGCGCCTGTGCCGTCAGCTCTGCCGACCGGTCCCAGGTGAACTGCGCTGCCCGCGCACGGCCGCGGCGCACCTGCTCGGCCCGCTCCTGCGGGTGGTCGAGCATGTCGAGGAGCTCGCGCGCCAGGGCCTCGTGGTCGAGCGGGTCGCCGTAGTAGCGCGCGGCGTCGCCGCCCACCTCACGCAGCGCGCCGATCCCCGACGCGAGGACCGCGCACCCGTGCGCCATCGCGTCGACGACCGGGAGGCCGAAACCCTCCGCGAGCGAGGGGCACACGTACACCGCGGCGGACTCGAACAGGGCGTCGAGCTGAGGGGCGGTCACCCAGCCGAGCAGGTGGACGTCCTGGTCGAGCCCGAGCTCTGCCACGACGGGCGCGAGCGGGTCCGCACCGTGGCTGCCCGTCACGGCGAGCTGAGGGCGCCGGTCGGCGGGGATCGCGGCGAGGGCCCGCAGGAGCGTGACGAAGTTCTTGTGCGGCATCCGGTTGCCCGTGCTCAGCACCAGCGGCCGGGCGTCGTCGATCCCGAGCTGCGCCAGCTCGTCGCCGGTCGCGTGCGCCGAGGCGAGTCCCTTGGTGCCGTGCGGAGCGACCCGGATGGTCGAGGCCGGGACGCCGAGCACGCGCGTGATCGACGCCGCGGCGTCGTCGCTGCCGGTGACCACGAGCCGCGCGCTGCGCGCCGCCCGGCGGATCAGCCACGACGTGATCGCCTGCGTGATCCTGCTGACCTCGGGGTTCGGGAAGTCGTCCGCGATGACGTCGTGCACCGTCACGACGGTCGGCACGCCGGTCGACCGCGGGCCGAAGTTCGCGGGGCACCACACGAGGTCGGCGCCCGCACGGCGAGCGGCGCGCTGCACGAGCAGCACCTCCGCGGCGGCCCACAGCGGGCGGTTCAGACCGTCGACGCGCAGGGGCCGGGTGGTCCCGGGGAACCACTCGCGGATCGCCGGGTCCGCGGTGGTGTTCGTCAGCCCGACCAGCTCGACGTCCGGCCGCAGCGCGGCGAGGCGCGGCAGCAGCGCGCGTGCGTACGTCTCCGTCCCGCCTCGCTTGCCGGTGAAGTACAGCAGGTCGACGGCGATGCGGGGCCGCCGAGCCGTCACGGTGCCGTGCCCGTGGGGGTGAGCGGCAGGTCGAGCTCCGCGACGTCGTCCGGGACCGCCTCGGGCGCCGGCGGGTTGGACCGCGCGCGCGTCGGGATGGTGAGGATGCCGACGAACATGCTGGACATCATCGTCTGGAAGCCGAGCATGAGCCCGAGCGCCGCCGGGACGGCGATGCGGACGGCCGAGCGGGCGTCGAGCCCGCCGAAGTCCACCGAGCCCCAGCGCAGCACCTGGGTCACGGCGACGGCGAGGCCGAGCACGAACAGGGCCAACCCGATGAGCAGACCGCGTTCGAGGGTGAGCCGGTCGGCGATCGCCCGGAACCGGGGACCTGCGGGCAGGAAGCCCTCACGCTCCGCGAACACCTTGGTGAGGATGGCGAACAGGACGGCCTGGTACCCGACCACCGCCGCCGCGGTCGCGTAGATCATGGTCGACACGTCGAACCCGACGGAGCCGATCTCGACCGGTCCGAACAGCAGGACGAGGTTGGCCAGGATCCCCACGGCGAACAGCACGGCGCCGGGGTAGAAGAACAGCCACTTGGGCGAGAAGACCAGCAGGAAGCGCAGGTGGCGCCAGCCGTCGTGCCAGCTGCGCAGGTGCGGAGGCCGCGTGCGGCCGTCCTTGCTCAGCGTGGTGGGGACCTCCACGATCCGGAGCTTGGCCAGGCACGCCTCGACCACCATCTCCGAGGCGAACTCCATCCCGGACGTGCGCAGGCCGAGCCCCAGGATCGCCTGCCGGTCGAAGCCGCGCAGACCGCAGTGGAAGTCCCGGACGCCGGGCTTGAAGAAGCGTGCTCCGATGCCCGACAGCACCGGGTTGCCGAGGTACTTGTGCAGCGGCGGCATGGCACCGGGCGCAATGCCGCCCCGGAAGCGGTTGCCCATCACCAGCTGGTAGCCCTCGCGGAGCTTGGCGACGAACGGGTCGAGCGACGAGAAGTCGTAGCTGTCGTCGGCGTCGCCCATGATCACGTACGTCCCACGCGCGGCGGCGATCCCGCCGATCAGCGCGGAGCCGTAGCCCTTCTCCGCGACGGGCACGACCCGGGCGCCGGCCAGGCGCGCGATCTCCTGCGAGCCGTCGGTGCTCCCGTTGTCGGCGATCAGGACCTCGCCGTCGACACCCGAGCGCTCCAGATAGCCGAGCGCCTTGCGGATGCAGACCTCCAGCGTCTCTGCCTCGTTGAGACACGGCATGAGGATGGTGAGCTCGCAGCTCTGCGGCTGAGCCATGGCGTTCCGTCCGGGTCGACGAGAGGGGCGCGCAACTGTACCAATGTCCAGGGACGGCCCCGCCGGCCCCGGGACACTCGTCAGGAGCGTGTCAGCGCAGCCAGAATGCCCCGCGCCGCGGCGTCGGCGGTGCGCTCGCGTGCGGCGTGCTCGAACCAGGCCCGGGCGCCGGCGCGCAGCGCAGGTCCTCCCCGGACGGCCGCGACGAGGGCGGCACCGAGCGACTCCGCGGAGGCGGAGTCGGCGACGAAACCGTTCACGCCCTCCTGCACCAGCTCGACCGATGCGTTGTCGTCGCCCGCGACGAGCACGACCGGCGTGCCCACAGCGCAGGCCTCCACGACCACGAGGCCGTAACCCTCCCGGCGGGACGGGTTGACGAGCACGGCGGCGTCGCGCACGGCGGCCTCGAGCACGTCCTGCTCGACGAACCCCGGCAGCTCCACGACGTCGGTGAGCCCCAGCCGCCGGACCTCGGCCAGGACCGCAGGCCGCTGCTGGCCGTCGCCCAGGATCACCGCGCGCAGGTCCGGCACGTGCCGGCGCGCGACCTCGACGGCCGCCGGGATCGTCTCCACCTGCTTGTCGGGGATGTGCCGTCCGACGTACACGACCGTCGGCGGTTCGGCCGCCGCGAGGGACACGTCCGCCGTCGCGGCGCCGTGGATCAGGCCCGGGCTGACGACCGGCGGGCGACGGGCACCCTCGGCGACCAGCCGGCGCCCGTTCATCTGGCTGTGCGCGCTGACCAGGGGGCTGGCCCGGACGGCACGCCGCTGCAGCCAGGCTGCCACGCGGCCCAGCACTGGTCCGGAGTACGCGAGCCACTGGTCGCGGCGCCACACCTCGAGGAAGTCGGCGCAGATGCGCGTCCGCGTGCCGAGCAGCGCCAGCCGGACCGCGAACACGTTGAGCACCGGCAGCGCGCTGACGAGCACGGCGTCGTAGCGGCCACGCGTGCGCACCATGTGGCGGAACACCGCGAACGCGAAGACGAGCGCCGGCCAGGGGCGGCGCGCGCCCTGCGCGTCGTAGAGCTCCGACGGCCCCGAGACGGGCACCACCCGAACCCCGTCCAGGTCGGGCGGCGGACCGTCCCACTGCCGGCGGGTCAGGTAGTCGACGTCCCACCCCTGCTCCCGGAACGACTCGGCGAACAGCCTGTACTGGCGTTCGCCACCTCCGGTGCTCCACGGGAACAGGCAGTCGAACACGACGGCGATACGCACAGCGAGAGGGTAGCGGGCGATATCCTCGCCACCGCCCCACGCCAGCCGACCAGGGAGACCGATGCAGCCCGCCCCGACCGTCGAGCCGCACGCCATCCGCCTCCGTGCCGGCGGCGCACGCCCGTTCTGGCTCGCGTTCGGGATCCTGTTCGCGTTGACGGCGACCTGGTCGCTGGCCAGCCCGCTGGCGTCCGGTCCGGACGAGAACGCCCACATCGTCAAGGCCGCCGGGGTGGTGCGCGGCGACCTGCGCGGCCACTCGACACCCGACAACCCGGGTGCCGGCTCGGTCACCGTCCCCTACCTGTACCGGTTCACGCTCGACTACCCCGCCTGCTTCGCCTTCCGGGGCGCCGAGCCGGCCGACTGCGCGCCGGCGATGCCCGAGGGTGACGCGGCGGAGGTCCCGACGGACACCTCGACCTGGGTGATCCGCAACAACCCCCTCTACTACGCACTCGTCGGCACCCCCACGCTGCTGCCGCCGAGCACGCTCAACCTGTACCTCATGCGGCTGCTCAGCGCCGCGGTGTGCTCCGCGGTGCTCGCCTGGGGGTTCCGCGAGGTCCTCGCGCTGCGCCGCCGACCGCTCGTGACCGTGGGCGTCGTCGCCGCGCTGACGCCGATGGTCGTCTACCTCAACAGCACGGTGAACCCCTCCGCGCTCGAGATCAGTGCCGCGGTGACCCTGTGGGTGTGCCTGCTCGCACTCGTGCGCGCACCCGACCCGACGCGGCTGCGGTCGCGCGCCGCCGGGATCGCGGTCGTCGCCGTGCTCCTGGCCAACACGCGGGGGCTGTCGCCCGTGTGGGTGGCGCTGATCGCGCTGACCGTCGTCGCCGTCGGGCCGTGGAGCGGTGTCAGGGCCGTGCTCACCGATCGCCGGTCGTGGCCGTGGCTGGCCGTCGTGGTCCTCGGCACGGGCGCCGCGCTCGCGTGGACGTTCTCCGCGGGGACGCTCGAGGCCGGCGGGGCCGACCACCCGGAGCTCGGGTTCCTCTCGACGGCCAACCGCACCTTCTTCGACACGGGCGACTTCCTCGTCGCGTCCATCGGCCGGTTCGGCTGGCTCGACACGAGCCTCCCGCAGCTGGTCTACATGGTCTACACCGCCCTCATCGGCCTGCCCACGCTCCTGGCACTCTCCCTGGCCCGCAGGCGCGACCAGCTCGCGATGCTCGTGGTCATCGGGGTCGCGGTGCTCGTGCCGACGTTCCTGCACGCGTGGCAGGCGCGCAGCGTGGGCTACATCTGGACGGCCCGGTACTCGATCCCGCTCTTCGTCGGTGTGGTCGTCGTGGCCGGGTTCATCGGCCGCGACGCCGTGCGCGGGCTGCCGCGGTGGGTCGAGCAGCGCCTGGTCTCCACGCTGGTCCCGCTGCTCGCGGTCGGGCAGCTGATCGCGTTCCTGGTGAACCTGCGCCGGTACACGGTCGGTGACGGCGGGTCGTGGCGGCAGATCCTCTCCGGCGAGTGGGCGCCGCCCGTGCCGTCGGTCCTCCTCCTGCTCGTCCAGGTGGGCGCGCTCGCCGCTGGGACCTGGGCGCTGACCCGCCCGCAGCCCGACCTCGAGCCCGATGTCGACCCCGACGACGGTCCCGACGTGACGCCGGACGAGCGTCAGCCCGAGGGCGCCGCCGCACGGTAGACCGCGACGTGCGCCCGCGCGCTGGCCTCCCACGTGAAGCCGGCCGCGGTCTCGACGAGCTCCGCGGACGGCGCGGCCACCGAGACGGCGCGCACCAGGCCCGCGGCGATCGCGTCGACGTCCAGGGGGTCGACCAGCTGCGCGGACGACCCGGCGAACTCCGCCATCGAGGTGCCGGCGGACGTGACCACCGGGACGCCGTGCGCCATCGCCTCGAGCACCGGCATCCCGAAGCCCTCCCAGAGCGAGGGGAACGCGAAGGCCGACGCGGCCGCGTAGGCCGTCTGCAGGTCGGCGTCGTCCAGCCGGCCCAGCATGTGCACGGCGCCGGCCGGCAGCACCGACAGCGCCTGCTCGACCTGCGCGCCGCTGCCACCCCACCCGGCCGGGCCGACGAGCACGAGGTCGTGCTCGATGAGGCGCGCGGCCCGCGCACGGGCGAACGCCTCGACCAGCCGGACCACGTTCTTGCGCGGTTCGAGGGTGCCGCACCAGAGCACGTACGGCCGCTCCAGCCCGTGGGCCGCCCGCCACGCCGCCACCCGCTCGGAGGTCACGGGCGCCGCCCGCACACCGTGCGGCACGACCGTCAGGCGAGCCGGGTCCAACCCTTCCGCGACGCAGTCCGCACGAGTCGACTCGGACGGCACGACGATCCCGGCCGCCTCGTCCCGCACGATCCGCAGCGCACGCCGGAAGAAGGCGTTGCCCCGCTCGGTGAAGTGACCCGGGTCGCGCAGGAAGGCGAGGTCGTGGACGGTGACCACCAGGGGCCGCCGGTGCCCCGGTATCGCCCAGGTGGTGGCGTGCACGACATCGGTCGGTCCCGCCAGACGCTCGACCCGGGGGCGGCGCCAGCGGCTCCACGACTCGTACAGCGCCACGCGGGGCAGCCGGGAGTGACGCACCGGCACGCTCAGGAGCGGGCGTGGCAGGTCGGCCGCGGGGTGCCTTGCGGCGACGCCGACGACCCTCGCGGAACCGAGTGCCGCCAGGGCACCGCTCAGCTCGGCGATGTAGGAACCCGAGCCCCCGGGCACGGGCTGCCAGCACTGCTCGACGGTCATCGCGACCCGTACCGGATTCTCCACCCGGCGAGCGTAGTGGCGTCCGGCCGCTGGCTCCCGACGCCCTAGACTTCCCAGGTGCCTCCTGCCGTGCGGGTCCGGGCCCTGGTCGTGACCTGGGACGCGGCGGACCTCCTCCCCGCCTGTCTCGACTCCCTCGAGGCGCAGACCGTCCGGGACCAGATGGAGATCGTCGTCGTGGACAACGCGTCCAAGGACGGCACCGCCGAGCTCGTCGCGGAGCGGTACCCCGACGTCCGCCTGGTGCGAGCACCCCGGAACCTGGGTTTCGCGGGCGGTGCGCACCTCGGGCTGGCAGACCTCGACGCGGACTACGCGGTGCTGCTGAACAACGACGCCCGCTTCGCACCCGACGCGGTCGAGCGCCTCATGGCCGAGCTGGACTCCCCCGGGTCGCAGCGCGCCGGCGCCGCGACCGCCAAGATCGTGCTCACCACGCGCGACGCCGCCGGGCGCCGCCTGGTGAACTCGACGGGCAACATCGTCACGTCCGGGGGCACGGGCACGGACCGGGACTGGCTGGCGCCGGACGGCACGGAGTCCACCGACCCGGACGTCTTCGGCTTCTGCGGAGGTGCCGCGATGCTGCGGCGGGCCGCGCTGGACGACGTCGGCGACTTCGACCCGTCCCTGTTCCTCTACTACGAGGACACCGACCTGTCGTTCCGGCTGCGCAGCGGCGGGTGGACCGTGCGGTACGTCCCGTCCGCCGTCGCGGAGCACGACCACGCGGCCAGCTCGGGCACCGGCTCGGCGGTCTTCCGCTACTACAACACCCGCAACTCGCTCATCGTCATGACCCGGCACGCGCCCTGGCCCGTGGTGCTGCGCACGACGACTCGCCAGCTCCTGGGCCTCGTCCGGGCCGCCCTCACCGACGGCGTCCGGTCACCCGGCACAGGCGCACGGGCCCGTGGGCTGCGCGATCACCTGGCGCGACTCGGCAGGACCCTCGCGGAGCGTCGGCGGCTCGGCCGCGACGCCGTCGTGGACCGGTCCGCGCTGGCGCGGCTGCTCGTTCCCGCTCGACGGATCGCGGCTGATCCGCCACAGCGCTGAGCACAGTTCCAGGCGTTACCCTCAACCAGCATCCCGCCCCAGGAGGACTCGTTCGTGCACATCTGCAGCATCGTCGCAGCGCACAACGGCCCGGCAGCGCTCGTCACCTTGGCGGCGCTCCGCGGCCGTCACACGGATGCCGAGATCCACGTCCTCGACGTCGACGGGATCTGCGCCGACTGGCCCGACGTGCGGGTGCTGACGCCGGCGGACGTCGGCATCTCCCGGGCTGAGCTGCACATGGCGGGCATGCTCGCCGATGCGTCGACGCTGCCGGAGTGGCTCCTGCCCCGCCTGCTGCGCCTCCTCGTCTCCGAGGGCGCCACCGCCGTGTACGTCGCTCCGGGCATGCGTCCGGTGGGCGACCTGTCCCCGATCCGGGACGCCGCCGCACGCTCCGGGCTGGCGGCCGTCGCGCGCCGGGACACCCTGCCGCCGGACGACGGGATGTCCCCCTCTCCTCGTGACCTCGTCCGCGAGGGTCCGTTCCACGCCGGGATGCTCGGCGTGGGTCCGGGCGCGGAGAACCTCCTCGACGCCTGGATCGCGCTGTCGGACCCGGGCCTGCCCGCGCCGTGGCAGACCGCGCTGAGCGCGACGGCCCACGAGCTGGTCGGCTCGGCGACGATCATCTCGCCGTGGAACGTCGATCCGGACTCCGTCATCGTGGACGACGCCGGGACCTGGACGCTCAACGGGCTGCCCGTCGCCGCGATCGACCTCACGGAGACCGACCCGGCCCGCCCGTGGCTGTTCTCGACCGACGGGGCGGACACCGCGCGGGCGCGGCTGAGTGACCACCCTGACCTCGCCGCCCTCGTCACCCTGCACCTGGCGGAGGTCGCGGCGCTCGAGCCCGCCCAGCAGCCGGTCGCCCGGTTCGAGCGCACCGCCGGCGGGATCGTGGTGCACAGCGTCCTGCGCCGGGTGTTCCGCGAGGCCGTCGAGGCCTGGCGCGCGGGCGCGGGCCCCGTCCCGCCGGACCCGTTCGACACGACCCGTCCCGAGCAGTTCACGCAGTGGCTGGACGAGGTGGTGACCCGGAAGGGGACACCGCTCACCCGCTACGTGCTGGGGCTGTACCGGGACCGCCCGGACCTGCAGGCGCGCTACCCGCACGTCCCCGGGTCGGACAGCAAGAGCTTCATCGCCTGGGCCCGGGTGCACGCCCAGGTCGAGGGCGACTACGCGCGCGAGCGCGTCGCGGCGGGGGTGGCGACCGCCGCCCGCCAGCACGCACGCCCGTCGAACGGCGTGCGCACCGGACCCGTGGAGTGGCTCGTGGGCCGCTCCGGGATGCCGACCGGCGTCAACGTGGTCGGCTACCTGCGCGGCGAGCTGGGTGTCGGCGAGGCGGCCAGGCTGGTCCTCGGCGCGCTCGACACGACCGACGTGCCGCACCGCCCGTTCACGGTCGACGAGCACCTGCAGTCCCGGCAGCGGGCCGACGGGGACCAGGCGCCGGCCGCCGTCGAGGAGGCCGCCGCGACGTTCGCGACGACGCTGCTGTGCGTCAACGCCGACCAGGCCGGCTTCGTCCTCGACGGCCTGCCCGAGCTGAACCCGACCTACCGGATCGGGTACTGGTACTGGGAGGTCGAGGACTTCCCCGCGACGCTGCACGGTGGCTTCGGGCACGTCGACGAGATCTGGGCGGCCACGGACTTCGTGCGCGAGTCGATCGCCGCGCACACCCAGCTCCCCGTCGTCACGATGACCCCGGCGCTCCCCCAGCGGTCGGCACCCACGGAGCTGACCCGGCCCGAGCTCGGCCTGCCGGAGGACCGGACGCTGTTCCTGTTCTCGTTCGACCACCTGAGCACCACCGAGCGCAAGAACCCCGTCGACCTCATCGACGCGTTCCGGCGCGCGTTCGCCCCCGGCGAGGGACCGTGCCTGGTGATCAAGTCGATCAACTCCGACAAGCGGGTCGGCGACGCCGAGCGCGTGCGCCTGCGGGCCGCCGCGGAACCCGACGTGCTGCTGCTGGAGGAGTACCTGCCGCCGGCACACCGGGACGCGCTGGTCCAGCTGTGCGACGCCTACGTCTCCCTGCACCGCTCGGAGGGCCTGGGCCTGACGATCGCGGAGGCCATGGCACAGGGCAAGCCCGTCATCGCCACCGCCTACAGCGGCAACATGCAGTTCATGACGGACGCGAACTCCTACCTCGTGCCGTGGACGCCCGTACCGATCCCCGAGCACAGCGAGCCGTATCCCGTGGGCGGACGGTGGGCGCAGCCCGACCTGGACGCCGCAGCCGCCTGCATGCGGGCCGTCGTCGACGACCCTGCGGACGCCGCGCAGCGTGGTGAGCGTGCCGCGCAGGACCTGCGGACGCTGCACGGCCCCGAGACGGCGGGCCGGCGCATGGCGGCGCGCCTGGCCGAGATCGAGCGGGACATGCCCAAGGTCCGCTGGCGCGAGCGCGCCGCCCGGGGCCGCCGGTTCGTGCGGCGGGTCAGCCCGCTGTCCTGAGGGGGCAGCCCGCTCAGATCCTGAGGGGGCGGCCCGCTCAGATCCTGAGGGGCAGCCCGCTCAGATCTCGTCCTCGGCGCGGCCCACTACCCGGCGCACGCGGCCGGCCGCCCGGCGCACGACCTCGCGTGCTCCCCCGGCCGACATGTACTGCTTGGCCAGGGCGACGTCGTCGCGGATGCTCGGGCGCTGCCGGCGGAACACGGAGGCCCGCGGGGTGGGCTCGCCGAGCCGTACCGCGAGGTCGGCCGCGCGCCGGGGGAACCGGCAGAACTCCACGAGCGGCTGCAGGGAGACGCTCCAGGTGTACCGGCTCCGGAACTCGGCGACGCGTTCGGCGGCCTCGGCAGAGGCGTCCTCGTCGTAGAGCATCTCCTCGAGGGCTGCGACGAGGGCGTCGACGTCCCGCTCCGGCACCACGCGGCCGAGCCCGTGGTCGCGGATCAGCTCGCCGAACGTGTCACCGTCCGTCGCCACGATGGGCAGCGACGCCCACAGGTAGTCGAGGATGCGGGTCCGGAAGGAGAACGCCGTCTCGATGTGCAGGAAGTGGGTGGAGACCCCGACGTCGGCGTCGAGCAGGTAGTTGGCGCGCTGCGCGTACGGCACCCAGCCGTGGTTGAAGAACACGTGCTTGTTGGTCAGACCCAGCTCCTCGGCGAGCTGCTGGGTCTCCCACGCCATGCGCATGTCCGGCACGCCGGGGTTCGGGTGCTTCAGGCCCATGAAGTACAGGCGCACGTCCGGGTGCGCGACGCTGAGCCGGTGCACGGCCCGCAGCAGGGTCAGGGGATCGAACCAGTTGTAGACCCCGCCGCCCCAGAGGATCACCTTGTCGTCGGCGCCGATGCCGTCGACCACCCCGCGGATGGCCGAGGCGGTGCGGACGGGCGGCTCGTCGGGGATGCCGAAGGGCACGACGGCGATGAGCGCGTCGAGGCTCGCGTCCTCGTCGTACAGCGCGGGGTTGATCCGGCCCTGGCCGGCCAGCTGCCCGAGCCAGAAGTCGCGCTGCTTGTCCGAGGCGCACAGCAGGAAGTCGGCGCGACGCAGCTGCTCGTTGAGCACGCGGGTCGTCTCTCGCACGGCGAGAGCGCGTCCCCCGGTGCCCAGGTCTCGCGCCTGCTCCAGCTGCTCGAGGTGCATCGGGTCGTAGACGTCGGCCACGAGGATCTTCGAGCTCTTCTTGAGCCACGGAGCGGCCTCGAGCAGGAAGCCCTGGAAGATGATGACGTCCGCCCACTCGCAGGCGTCGTCGAGCGCGCGGCCGGAGGCGTAGGACGTCGAGAACGCGTCGCTGCTCACCTGGCAGCCACCCGTCGAGACGAGGCGGACGTCGTGCTCCGGCGCGAGCGCCCGGGCGATCTCCCAGGCCCGGATCGCCGGCCCGGCCATCCGCTCGAGCAGCGGCTCCCCCGTGACCACGAGGACGCGCTGCCGCGAGATGAAGTGCTCCGCGAGCCCGAAGGCGGCGACCACGTCGCGGTGGGCCGACAGGTAGGACGGGAAGCCGTACGCGGGCTCGATGGCGTGCCGGAACAGCGGGAACAGCTCGCGGTCGGTCCGCCGCCGCAACGCCTGGAGCTCCTGGCGCGTCTCGGTCAGGCTCGCCAGGTTGTCCGTGAAGTAGTCGATCGCGTAGACGCCGGTGAGGGCCATCTTCGGCAGCACGACGTCGCCCTCGTCGTCCCCGCCCGGGGAGCGCTGCAGGTCGAGCGTGGTCGCGTCGACGTCGGCCCGCGCCAGGGAGCGGCGGACGGCCAGCGCCATCGCGCCCGGCAGCGCCTTGGCGAGCGTCTCGTCGTCCATGTTCTTGTACATGGACATCAGCGCGTTGCGCTCGAGCAGGTACGACTCGCGGAAGCTGCCGAACTTCTTCATCGTCACGTGGTGCTTGTGGAAGGCCAGCGACCGCGGCTCGTACCGGACCCGGTAGCCCAGGAGGTTCAGCCGCCAGCCGAGGTCCACGTCCTCGTAGAACATGAAGAAGCGCTCGTCGAAGCCGCCGACCGCGCGGAACACGGCGGTCGGCATGACCGTCGCGGCGCCCGTGGCGAACAGGACGTCCTTCGGCACGTCGAACTCGGCGGAGTCGGCGCGGCCGACCTCGCGCTTGTAGCCCATGCCGTACCAGGTGAGGGACCCGTCGACGTAGTCGACGACCTTGCCGTCCCAGTCCAGCACCTTGCTGGCGATCGCGCCGATCCGCTCGTCCGACCGCAACGTTTCGACCGCTGCCGCGACCCAGAGCCGGTCCGGGCGCGCGTCGTTGTTGAGGAACGCCACGTACTCGCCGGTCGCGTGCGCGACACCGAGGTTGCAGCCCCCCGCGAACCCCGTGTTGGACCCGGCCGGGATCACGGTCGCCTGCGGCACGGCGGCACGGATCCGCGCGACGCTGTCGTCGCCCGAGTCGTTGTCGACCACGAGCAGCTCGAGCAGGTCCGCCGGCCAGTCCATCTCGAGCAGGTGCCCGAGGCAGGTGATCGTGTCGTCGGCGCCGCGGTAGTTCACGAGCACCACGGACACGACGCCCGGGCGGATCTCTGGCTCAGCGGATCTCATGCGTGCCTCTCAGGATCGACATGTCGTGCTCGACCATCCGACCCACGATCTCGTCGAAGGGGACGGTCGGTGCCCAGCCGAGCACCCGACGCGCCCGGCCGGCGTCGCCGACCATCTCCGTCGGGTCGGCGGGTCGGACGAAGGCAGGATCCACGACCACGTGCTGACGCCAGTCCTCGATCCCGGCCCTGCGGAACGCGGCCTCCACGAACTGCGCCACCGAGTGGGCGTGGCCGGTGGCGACCACGAAGTCGTCCGCCTCGTCGTGCCGCAGAGCCCGGACGAGGGCGTCGACGTAGTCCGGCGCCCAGCCCCAGTCGCGACGTGCGTCAAGGTTGCCCAATGCAAGCGTTCCGGCACCATCATGCGCTATCCGAGCCGCGGCCGCAGTGATCTTGCGGGTGACGAAAGCGGTCGGGCGCAGCGGCGACTCGTGGTTGTACAGGATGCACGTGGCGACGTGGAGGCCGCGCGCCCGGTAGACCGCCGCCATCTGGTGCGCGTACGCCTTCGCGGCGCCGTACGGCGAGACCGGGCGGATCGCGGTCGTCTCGTCCTGCGGTGCCACCTCGGGGAGGCCGAACATCTCGGCGCTGGACGCCTGGACGAGCCGCACCGGCAGGCCCCGGTCCTGCTGGAGGCGCCATGCCGCGTCGTACAGCCCGACGGCACCGAGCCCCGTGACCGCACCCGTGAGCACGGGGTGCTCCCAGGAGAACGCCACGGAGCTGATCCCACCGAGGTTGTAGATCTCGTCGGGCTCGACCTCGCGGACGAGGTCGCGGATGCGCTCCGCGTCGGTGAGGTCCCCGACGTGCACCTGCACCTCGGGGACCCCGTCGAGCGCCCACTCGTCGCGGTCACGCGCCTCGCGGGCCAGACCGTGCACCTGGATGCCTTCAGCCACGAGCCGGCGGGCGAGGATCGTTCCGTCCTGCCCGGTGATGCCCGTGACGAGCGCCGTCGTCAACTGCTCACCTTCCGTTGAGCGCGCGCTGCTCCGCGAGGTCGTTCTCGACCATCATCGTGACGAGCCCGGGGAAGTCGACCTTCCGCTCCCAGCCGAGCTGGTCGTGCGCCTTGCTCGGGTCACCGATGAGCAGGTCCACCTCGGCAGGCCGCATGAACCGCGGGTCCTGCTTGACCAGCGGCTCCCAGTCGTCGATGCCGACGTGCCGGAACGCGATGTCCAGCAGCTCGCGGATCGAGTGCGTCTCGCCGGTGGCCACCACGTAGTCGTCGGCCTCGTCCTGCTGCAGCATGCGCCACATGGCGTCGACGTAGTCGCCGGCGAAGCCCCAGTCGCGCTTGGCGTCGAGGTTGCCCAGGGTGATGTCGTCCTGCAGGCCGAGCGAGATCCGCGCGACCGCCTGCGACACCTTGCGGGTGACGAACTCCGGGCCGCGGCGGGGCGACTCGTGGTTGAACAGGATCCCCGAGGAGGCGTGCATGCCGTACGACTCGCGGTAGTTGATCGTCATGTAGTGGCCGAACACCTTGGCCACGCCGTAGGGCGAGCGCGGCCACAGCAGCGTGTTCTCGCGCTGCGGGACCTCCTGCACCTTGCCGAACATCTCGGAGGACGACGCCTGGTAGAAGCGGACCTTCGACATGTCGTCGTGCGAGTAGAGCCGCACGGCCTCGAGGATGTTCAGCACCGCCTTGCCCGTCACCTCGGACGTGAGGAGCGCGTTCTCCCACGAGTAGGCGACGAACGAGATCGCACCCAGGTTGTAGACCTCGTCCGGCTGCGCCACCTCGAGCGCGCGGATGAGGGAGGAGATGTCGGTGAGGTCGCCGGTGACCAGCTTGACGCCCGGGACCGTGTTCCGCACCAGCTCGAGCTTGGGGTTGTTCTGCCCCCGGATGAGGCCGTAGACCTCATATCCCTTGGCGAGCAGGAGCTCGGAGAGGTAGAGACCGTCCTGGCCGGTGATGCCGGTGATGAGTGCGCGGGGCATGATTCCTCAGGGTCTAGGGCGGATGGGCACCTAGGAGAGTACCGGGTTCACCGACCTCAGTTGAGGTCCTCGCACCGCCCCCCCACGTATGATCGATCGGTGCCCCCTTCTCCGACGTTCGTGTCGTATGCCCAGAACCGGGAAGACGTGGTGCTCTGGAGGGCACTGCGTGGGATCCCGGAAGGTCGCTATGTCGACGTCGGAGCCAACGACCCCCGTCTGTTCTCGGTGACCCGCGGCTTCTACGAGCTCGGCTGGTCGGGTATCACCATCGAGCCGGTCCCGGCCTTCGCCGCGGCGCAGCGCGCGGAGCGCCCCCGCGACACGCTCATCGAGGCCGCCGTCACCGACGAGGCGATCGACACCGTCACGCTGCACGTGTTCGAGGACACCGGGCTGTCCACGCTCGTCGACGAGGTGAGCGAGCGGCACGTGGGTGCGGGCTTCGCCGGTTCGGACGTCGTGGTCCCCGCCCGCACGCTCGACGACATCCTGGCCGAGGCCGGCTGGGACGACGTCGACATCCACTTCATGGTGGTGGACGTCGAGGGCGCCGAGGCGGCCGTCATCCGCAGCGCCGACCTCGCACGCTGGCGGCCGTGGGTGCTCGTGATCGAGTCGACCGCGCCGCTGTCGACCGAGCCGACGCACGAGGTGTGGGAGGGCGACGTCCTGGCTGCGGGCTACACCTTCTGCCTGTTCGACGGCCTCTCCCGCTTCTACGTCTCCCCCGACCACCCCGAGCTGGTGCCGCTCGTCTCCTACCCGGCGTGCCCGCTCGACGAGTACGACACCGACGCGGAACGCGAGCAGCGCGCCTCGATCGAGCGCCTGACCGACGAGGTGGTCCGGTGGCGCACCGCCGCACTGACCCGGTGGGCCGATCGCTCCGACAGCACCCTGAGCCGTGCCGCCGACCAGCGCCGCATCGCCGCGCTGGAGGCCGAGCTCGTCGCGGTCAGGCGGACGGTGTCCTGGCGCCTCACAGCACCGCTGCGCGCGGTGCGTGGGGTGGCTCGATGACGGTCGGGACGACCTCGGCCCCGAGCATCGACGTCACGGTCGCGCTGGCGCAGCGCCTGCGGTCCGCCGCGGATGCGGCCATCGCCCAGCCACCGGCGCGCGCCGACGAGCCGGCCGAGGACGCCGACGCCTGCCTGGCCGCGCTCGTCGCCCGGCTCCGGGACACGCGGGACCCCGCCCTGGCCTGGTTGGTCCTCACGTCCCTGGCGGGCGCGTACCCGATGGCCGAGGACGTCCGGCACATCCTGCGTCGGGTGGACCTCGAGGACACGACCGACCTGACGCTGCACGTCCTGGACCGCGCGGACACGATCGCCTCCGAGCACGCCTCCGTGCGCCGGCACGCGGTGGTGACCACCGGGGTCGTCGTCGACGTCGACATGTGCGCGCGCCACCCCTTCCACAACGGGATCCAGCGCACCGCCCGGGAGGTGGTGCGGGCCTGGTCGACCGAGCACGACACCGTCCTGACGGCCTGGACCTCGAGCGCGGGGATCCTGCGCACGCTGACGCCCGACGAGCAGGAGCTCGCGGCCCGGTGGGACGACTCGTTGCGCGACCGCCCGGCGAGCGAGACGGATCCCGACGACGAGACCGACATCGTGATCCCGTGGGGCGCGACGCTCGTGCTGGCCGAGGTCCCGCTGGCGGACCGCTGCCCCCGCCTGGCGGCCCTCGCGGAGATGTCCGGGACCCGGGTCGTCTGCATCGGCTACGACGCGATCCCCGTGATCAGCGCCGACCTGCGCCCGCTCGGCGAGCCCAACGGCTTCGCGAGCTACCTCGCGGTCATCAAGCACGCGGCGCGCGTCGCCGGGATCAGCGCGTCCGCCGCCGAGGAGTTCGCCGGCTTCGGCGCGGCGCTGTCGGCGCAGGGCCTGCCCGGCCCCGTGGTCAGCGAGGTCACGCTGCCGGCCACCGTGCCCCCCGCCCCCGAGGGCTGGGTACGGGTGCCGCCGGCGCGTCCCCTCGCGCTCGCGGTCGGCCGGCTCGAACCGCACAAGAACCACACGGCGCTGCTGCACGCGGCCGAGCGGCTCTGGCAGGAGGGGGTCGAGTTCGACCTGCGCCTGGTGGGCGGTGCCGGCTGGGACACCACCCGGGTGGAGGCGCAGCTGGACCGCCTGAAGCGTGCCGGAGCGCCCGTGACCTGGGACCGCACGCTGGGCGACGACGAGCTCTGGTCGCTGCTGCGCACCGCGTCGTTCACCGTCTTCATCTCGCTGCACGAGGGCTTCGGGCTCCCCGTCGCCGAGTCCCTCGCCTGCGGCACGCCCGTGCTCACCACGAGCTACGGCAGCCAGGCGCAGATCGCCGCCGCCGGTGGCTGCCTGACCGTCGACCCGCGCGACGACGAGTCCGTGCTCGCCGGCCTGCGTGCCATGGTCACCGACCCGGACCTGCGCGCCCGGCTCCGGGACGAGGCCGCGCACTACCCCGTCCGGACGTGGCAGGACTACGCCGCCGACCTCTGGACCGATCTCGTCGAGGGAGGAGCACCGTGACCCGGACCGTCAACCCGCGGTACGCCGTCGGTCGCACCCTCGCGCGCGCCGGTGCGATCCGTGCGCGCGTCGGGGAACCCCGCGTGTCGCCGTCGCAGTGGCACCGCCGGCTGCTCACGCTGGCCCGGGCGCTCGAGCCCGACGTGCCGGGGTCGCTCGACGCCACCCAGGCCGAGCACCACGTGCTGCGGCTGCTCGGCCCCGCCGACGACGCACGGACCTGGCTCGCGCTCGCGGTCCTGTCCGCCCGGTTGCCGACCGCGGACGAGGTCACCGACGCCCGCCGGGCCGCGCAGCTCGCCGGCCCGCGCGCCCTGCTCGAGGCGGCGCGCGCGGCGGGCACCGCAGAGTCGGTCCGCCGCGAGGTCCGCGTGGTCACCGACGACACCATCGTCGACATCGGCGACCTCGTGCTCTTCCCGCTGGGCACGGGGATCCAGCGGGTGGCGCGCAGCGTGACGCGGGCGTGGCGCGAGCAGCAGTCGTTCACGGCCGTGGGGTGGACCCCGGACATGGACGCGATCTACGCGCTCGACGACGCCGCCTGCGACGCCGCGCTCTCCGGCGCCACCCGCGTGGTCGCCTATCCCCACGATGACGACACCGACGGCGACGACGCACCCGTGACGGTGGTCGTGCCCTGGCGCGGCACCTACGTGCTGCCGGAGCTCGCCATCCAGGCCCGCCGGTGCGCCTCCCTCCAGTCGATGGCGCGGTTCTCCCGCACCCGCTGCGGCGTGATCGGCTTCGACTGCGTGCCGCTGACCTCTGCCGAGACCTCCGCGACCGGGTTCCCCGCGGTCTTCGCGCTCAACCTGGCGGCAGTCGCCGAGTTCGACGTCGTCGCGACGATCTCCCGCGCCGCGGCGGCGGAGTACGAGGGGTGGCGGCGCATGCTCGCCGGCGCCGGGCTGCCGGGGCCTCGCGTGACTCCCCTCCTGCTGCCCGCCCACGCGCCGAAGCCGTCCCCGAAGGCGCTGCAGGACGCGCGCGAGCGCTTCGTGGTCGCCCAGATGCCGTTCGTCCTGTGCGTCGGCAGCCACGAGCCGCGCAAGAACCACCTGGCCGTGCTGCACGCGGCCGAGGTGCTCTGGCGGCGCGGCATGCAGTTCAGCCTGTCCTTCGTCGGCGGCAACTCGTGGAACAGCGACGAGTTCACCGAGCGGCTCGGCGAGCTGATCGGCGCGGGCCGCCCGGTCGAGTCGGTGAGCAGCCTGAGCGACCGGATGCTCTGGGGCGCCTACCGACTGGCTCGGTGCACGGTCTTCCCGTCGGTCAACGAGGGGTTCGGCCTGCCCGTGGCCGAGTCGCTCGCCGCGGGGACGCCGGCGATCACCTCCGACTTCGGCTCGATGCGGGAGATCGCCGCGCACGGCGGCGCGCTGCTCATCGACCCGCGGCGCGAGGACCAGCTCGTCGACGCGCTCGAGCGGATGCTCACCGACGACGAGCTGCACGCCACGCTCAGCGCGCAGGCCGTGTCCCGGCCCGAGGGCACGTGGGAGCAGTACGCAGCCCGCCTGTGGGAGATCTTCCACACCACGGCGGTGGACGGTTGACACGGAACGTCCCGGTACGCTGTCGGGGCCGATCCAGCGGTCGGCCGCAGGACCATCCGCTTGGAGCGACGAACGAATGACATCCATCAGCGAAGAGCGGGCTGCTCGCCTCCGTCTCGAGCCCATGCGCACCACGGGCCCCAAGCCCGGCCTGGCGGCCGGCACAGCGGCCCAGATGAAAGAGATCTGGCAGCACCGCGAGCTGCTGAACATGCTCATCCGGCGCGAGCTCAAGTCGCGCTACAAGGACAGCGCCCTGGGCTTCGTCTGGAGCCTGCTGCGCCCGCTCGCCCTGCTGCTCATCTACTTCGTCGCCCTCGGGCAGTTCCTCGGGGCCGCGCGCCAGATCCCCGACTTCGCTGTGTTCATCTACACGGGACTCACCGCGTGGGGGCTGTTCTCCGAGGCGGTGACCACCGGGTCCGCGTCGATCGTCAACAACGGCGGCCTGATCAAGAAGGTGTACCTGCCGCGGGAGATCTTCCCGCTCAGCGCGCTGGGCTCCTCGCTGTTCAGCTTCGCGATCCAGCTGATGATCCTGTTCACCGCGACCATCGTCGTCGGCGACGTGCCCACCGGCAGCAAGTGGCTCTACCTCCCCCTGTCGCTGGCGGTCATCATCGTCACCGCGCTGGGCTGGTCCCTGCTCCTGTCGGCCGTGAACGTCTACCTGCGGGACGTCACCTACCTCGTCGAGATCGCGCTGATGATCGCCTTCTGGGCGTCGCCGATCGTCTACTCCTGGGCCCTCGTGCAGGACAAGGCCAGCCCGCTGCTCGAGCAGATCTACCTGACCAACCCGATGACCGTCGCGGTGATGGGCTTCCAGCAGACGTTCTGGATGGCCGGCCGCGACCAGCCCGTCCCGGAGAACCTGGGCACGCTGCTCGGCATCTGGCTGGCCGTCGGCATCGTCTTCGTCTGGGTCGCGCAGCGGGTGTTCGTGCGCCTCCAGGGCAACTTCGCACAGGAGCTGTGATGAGCAACCCCACGGTCGTCCAGGTCAACGACCTGTCCAAGCGCTTCGTGATCCGCAAGGAGAAGTCGCTCAAGGAACGGGTGGTCAACTTCGGCCGCTCGAACCTGCACAAGGAGGACTTCTGGGCGCTCCGTGACGTGAACATCGCCATCGAGTCCGGGACGACGGTCGGCCTCATCGGGCCGAACGGCTCGGGCAAGAGCACCCTGCTCAAGATGATCGGCGGGATCCTGCAGCCCACCACGGGCACCGTGCAGGTCCGCGGCCGGATGGCCGCGCTCCTGGAGCTCGGGGCCGGGTTCCACCCCGACCTCACGGGCCGCGAGAACGTCTACCTGAACGCGTCGATCCTGGGGCTCAGCACGGCGCAGATCGACCGGTACTTCGACGCGATCGTCGACTTCTCCGGCATCGAGCCGTTCATCGACACCCAGGTCAAGTTCTACTCGTCGGGCATGTACGTGCGCCTCGCCTTCTCGGTGGCCGTGCACGTCGACCCCGACCTGCTCCTGGTCGACGAGGTCCTCGCCGTCGGTGACGAGCCGTTCCAGCGCAAGTGCATGGACCGCATCCGCCAGTTCCAGACCGAGGGCCGCACGATCGTGCTGGTGACGCACGGCCTGGACCAGGTGGCGGAGCTGTGCGACCGGGCCATCGTGCTCGAGCACGGCGTCGTGAAGGCCGACGGCGCCCCGCGCGACGCGCTGCGCGTGCTGCGCACCGACTTCGACCAGATCCGCGCCGATGAGCTCCAGCGCGAGCGGGCCGACACGTCGGCCCAGGGCGCCGAGGCGCGCCCCAGCGCGCGCATCGTCAGCGCGCAGGTCCTGCAGGACGGCCAGCCCGTGGACACCATCTCCGTCGGGACACCGATCACCATCCGCGTCACCCTCGAGGCCGCCGACCCGCTCGAGTCCTGGATCCTCGGGTTCGGCTTCGACTCCGCGGGGGGCCAGACCATCTACGGGACCAACAGCAAGCTGCTCAAGGTCGCCCTGCCCACGGTCGTCGGGACGGCGTCGTTCGACTTCGACGTCCCGCAGGCCCGTCTGGGCGAGGGCGCCTACACCGTGCACGGCGCCATCGCCGACGCCTCGGGCGCCGAGATCCACCGGCTGCGCGAGGCCGCCCGGGTGCACGTCACGACCCCCGGCACCGAGATCGGGTTCGTCCACCTCGGCGCGACGCTCGCGGCCACCCCGGTCTGACGCATGCAGAGCGAGACCCTCGGCCTCGACGCCGACGTCACGCCCCCGCAGCGGGTGCCGCTGCGGTCGCGGGCGCGCGCACGTACCGCTCGCGCCCTGCGGCGTGACGGCCACCTGTGGCCCACCGTCACGCTCGTGCTGTGGATCATCGTGTGCTGGGCTCGGCCCATCCTGCGCGACCCCCGCAACCTGCGGCTGTCCAACCCCGGTGACTCGGAGTCGTTCGCGTACTACCTCTCGTGGAACGTGCACGCCCTGACCAACCTCGAGGACCCGTTCTTCGCGCCCAACCTCTACGCCCCCGAGGGCCTCGACCTGGGCAACGCGATCTCCGTGCCGGCCGTCTCCATCCTCGTGTCGCCGATCTCGGCGGCGTTCGGGGGGACAGCCGGGTACAACGCAGCGATCCTCCTGTCGATCCTGTTCGCGGGCCTGGCCGTGTACCTGCTCGCCCGCGAGCTCACCGGGTCGGTCGTGGGCGGGACGCTCGCCGGTGCGCTGATGGTCGTGAGCCCGTACGTGACCGGGCACTCGCTCAGCCACCTCAACCTCATGTGGGTGTTCGGGCTGCCGCTGCTCGCCTACCTGGTCGTGCGGGCGGTGCGGGGCACACTGCGGCGCCGGTGGCTGGTCGTGTGGACCGCCGCCATCGTGGCCTTCACCCTCGGCGCGTCGACCGAGCTCATGGTGACCGAGAGCGTCTTCGCCCTGGTCGCCCTCGTGATCGCGCTCGTCGTGGTGCGCGGACCGGCACGCGCGACGCTGCTGCGGACGGTCCCCTGGCTCGCGCTCGGGGCCGTCATCGGTGCGATCGTGGCCTCGCCGGTCATCGCCGCCGGACTGAGCTCCGGCATCCCGGAGTCCGTGGCCAACCCCCCGTCGCTGTACTCGAGCGACCTCACGAACGTGGTCGTGCCGACCGAGCAGCTGCTCGTGGGCGACTCGTTCTTCGCCGACCTGCGCACCCGCTGGCTGGGTAACGGCGCCGAGAACACGGCGTACCTCCCCTTCACTCTGCTGCTGCTCGTCCTGGCCTCGGCCATCGCACGTCCCTCGCGCCTGCAGGCCGGGGTGGGCGCCTTCGCGGCGGTCGCGCTGCTGTTCAGCTTCGGTCCGGTGCTGAACATCGCGGGCAGCCCGACGGTGCCCCTGCCGTGGCGGCTGGCCGAGCTCGTCCCCGGCCTCGACCACGCCCTACCCGCCCGGTTCTCCGCGTTCGTGTTCATGGCCCTGGCCGTGCTCGTGGCGGAGGCGTGGGCGCGGCGCGCCCTGCCCCGGTGGTTCGTGGGCGGGTGCGTCGCGATCAGCGCCGTGCTGCTGCTGCCCAACCTCGCCCAGCTGGGCTTCCCGACCGACGCCCACGAGCCGCCGTTCGTCACCGACGGGGCCATCAAGGAGGTCGTCGAGCCCGGTGACAACGTCCTGGTGCTGCCGGCAGGCCAGTGGGGGCCCGGCATGCGGTGGCAGGACACGCTGGACTTCTCCTTCGACATGCCGACCGGCAACGGCGGCGGCGCGCAGGCGCCGGAGGCCCTGAGCGATCCCGTCGGCTGGGCGCTCTACAACCGCGACCTGGAGTTCGACTACGCCGGCACCCTGCCCGAGTACCTGCAGGAGTACGACGTCGACACCGTGATCGTGGACGGCACGCACCCTGCGTGGGACGCTGTCGTGTCGGAGGCGCTGGGGACCTCCGGACGCCAGGTCGGGGGCGTGCACGTGTACGACGTCCCCTGACCGGGCAGCAGCCGGGCGGCCGATGGGGGTAGCAGTGTTCGCTGGTCAGCACTACGACGAGTCGTACTACGCGGCGAACGGGCAGCTCGGTGACCGGCCCGCCCTGCGCTACTACGACCGCCTGGTCGGCAGGTACCTGAACCCCAGGCACGTGCTCGACGTGGGCTGCGGGACCGGCCACCTGCTGGCTCGCATGGCGCGGCACCGGCAGGCCGACGGGCTCGAGCTGTCCTCGTACTCGGCCTCCGTCGCGCGGCAGGTCTCCCCCGGGAGCACGGTCTGGGAGGACGCGGCCGTGCTGCCGCCCGGAAGGTTCGACGCCTTCACGGCCGTGCACGTCTTCGAGCACATCCCGGACGAGCCCCTTGCCGAGCTCCTCGCGCAGCTGCGCCGCGCGACGACCCCCGACGCGCGAGCGCTCGTGGTGGTCCCGGACCCCGCGGGGGCTGCCAGCAGGCTGCACGGGAGCCGCTGGAACGCACTGACCGACCCCACCCACATCAACCTCAAGCCGCACGCCGAGTGGCTGGACTACTTCGACGCGCACGGCCTGCGCGTCGTGCGTTCCTGCTCCGACGGGCTGTGGAACTTCCCCTACTCGTCGCTCCCGATGCCGTTCGACGCCCTCCGGCACGGCCTGCCGATGGCCGCGCAGTTCCTCGCCGGGCGCATGTGGCTGACGCCGGGCTCGGGCGAGTCGTCGTTGTTCGAGCTCACCTGGGCGAGCTGAGGCCCCGTTCGCGCAGGAGCCGGTCGAACAGCTCGGCATGCTGCTCCACGACCACCGAGTCGAGGTAGCGCGCCCGGGCCTGCGCGGCGCCCGCGACGGGGTCGAGCCCGGCGTCGGAGATCTCCCGCAGCGCCTCGGCGATGGCGGGCGCGTCACGCGGGGGCACGATCCGCCCGAACCCCGTGTCGCGCACCGGCATGCGCACCCCCGGCAGGTCGCTGGCCACGACGGGGATCCCCTGCATCATCGCCTCGACCTGTACCAGGCCGAACGCCTCGAGCGAGTTGACCGACGGCAGCGCGAAGACGTCGAGCGAGGCGTAGAAGTCCGGCAGTGCCTCGTCCGCGACGAAACCCATCAGCCGGATCCGCGGATCGTCGCCGATCGCCTCGCGGACCCGGTCCACCACGCTCCCGCCGGCGACCTTGGCGAAGTCGCCACCGATGAGCAGCCGGGCGTCCGGCCCGAGCTCACGGAAGCCCCGCACCAGGTACTCGAGACCCTTCTCCTCCACGATCCGGCCCAGGAACCCGACGTGCAGGCCGTCCCCGTCGCGGAACCGGGGCTGCCCGCCCGAGCGGTCGACGGCCGGGGCGGGCAGGGCCTGCGTCCGCCCGGCCATCGCGCCGGCCAGCCGGCTGGCGCGCGCGTAGTCCTCGCTCGTCACGGCCACGACGTCCGACCGACGCAGCGCGATCCGGTGTGACCGGTCGAGCGCCCAGGTCTGGAAGGAGTTGAACAGCCCCGCGGGCAGGGTCACGTCGCACTGGTACGTGGTGACCAGCGGGACGCCCCGGACCCCGAGCGCGATCGCGCCGGCCTCGAGCATCGGCAGGTGCAGGTGGACCAGCTTCGCCTTGCGCGCCCAGCGCAGGACGGTGGGCACGAACGACGGGCTCACGATGCCCTTGCCGATCCTGGCCACGACGGGCGTGCGCAGGACGTCGACGCCGCCGATCCGCTCGATCCGGGGCGTGCTGGGGTCGTGGTGCCCGGCGATCACCAGGACCCGGTAGCCGCGTGCGACCAGGCCCTCGGCGGTCACCCGCGCGGCCTCCGTCACGCCCGAGACGTAGGGCGCGTAGTAGTTGAGCGCCACGAGGACGTCGTACGGGCGGGGCGAGGTCGTCTCGAGGGGCGAGGCAGTCTCAGGGGGCACCGTGCACTCCGATCAGGGCGAGCTGCTGCGTGGGTTCGGCGCCTTCGGCGCCGACGTCGAGCTGGATGGTCGCGATCGACGCGTCGCCGAGCTCCACCGGGACCAGGGCCCGACCGTCGACGATGTCCGCGCGCGCGACCTGGCCGGTCTCGAGCACCGTCGCCCGTACCTCCCCGGCACCGGCTGCGGCGAGCTCGAGCTCGACCGGACCGGTGAGACCGGGAGAACGAACGACGGTGATCTTGCCACCGTCGGGACCAATCATGCTGCCGTCCGCCTGGGCGTACGGGGACCAGGTGGGCAGGTCCAACGGCACGGCCGCGACGGCGGGGGCGGCGCCCAGGTCGACCATCCGGAAGCGGTCGTTCTGGGCGACGACGGCCGCGGGGTCCGCATCGAGGAACGCGCCGGGACCGACGAGGAGGAACGGGTCCTGCTCCCCCGCCCAGTACGTCGTCATCCCGAGGTAGTCGGGCCGCAGGGACACGTACGAGACGAGCGGGTCCTCCCGCAGCGCGTGTGCGAGCCACATCTGGCTGAAGAGGTCCGCGGCGAGCACGGTGACGCCCTGGCCGCCCTCGCCTCCGTCCTCGTCGACCCACCGGGCGGCCTCGTCGTAGGTGGCGTCGACGTGCCGCTCCGGCAGGCGGCCACGGTCGATGCCGTCGGGCGCGCTGCGCACGTTGACCACGACGGCGACGACGACGATCGCCGTCAGCGTGGCGGTGAGCCCCGTGACGAGCCGGGGAGCGAGCGCCGACCGCGCCGTGCCCCCTGTCCGGACGCGTGCCGCTCGCCGCAGGCGTGCGCCGAGGGTGGACCAGCCGGCGGCGCTCGCCAGCAGCAGCAGGGGCAGCAGGACGCTCGCGGCCCGCACCTGGGTGTAGCCGCGGTGCTCGGCCGTGAGGAACCCGAGGTAGCCGAGGCCGACCGCGAGCAGCGCGAACCACATGCCGCGGTGCCGGTCCAGGACGAGCGCCAGCACCCAGCCGAGGACGAGCGTCGCCGCGAGCACCACGACCAGCGCGGTGCCGAGGTTCGGCCCGGCGGCGCCCACCGGCTCGGCGAGCGCTGCGGTGCCGACGACGCGGCTGACCGCCGCGAACCAGCCGTCGCTGAACAGCGGCGACCCGAAGCCGTCTCCCGCCCGTGGCAGGGTCAGCGCCTGCACCCCGCGCACCCAGGAGGTCGGTGCCATGGCGACGGCCATGCCGAGCACCGCCAGCAGGCGCCCGGCGCGCCGGCCCAGCCCGCGCGGCCGGCGGAGCAGCACGGCACCGAGCACCGCCGGGACGACGAACAGCGCGTACTCGGTGTAGACGCCGGCGAGCGCGGCCGTCACGAGCGCCGCCGGCCACAGCGGCAGCCGGCGCTCGGTGGCGGCCATGACCGCACCGATCGTCAGCAGGGCCAGGCCGGCGCCGAGCAGGGCGTCCACGTTCTGCTGATAGCTCTGCTGGACGACCACGGCAGAGGTCGCGCAGACGGCGGCCAGGAGCATCGAGGCCAGCCGACCGAGTCGCAGCAGCCGCCCGGACACGAAGGCGGCCGGTGCCAGCAGGGCGATCCAGAGAGCCATGACGCCCATCACGGAGCCGACGGCCGGCTGACCGGTCACGGCGCCGAGCGCCGCGTGGACCAGGGGCTGGCCGACGCGGAGCGGGAACGCCAGCGCGGCCCGCAGGGGCACGTCGGCAGGGGTCGCGTTGCCCTCGCCCGGGACCGCGCCGGGCTCCGGCACGGGCGAGATCGGGTGGTCCCCCATCCACGCCGACTCCGCCACGTAGAAGAACACGTCGCCCGAGTCGTTCGCGGACAGCGCGCGCCCGTCACCGGCCCACGCGCTCGGCAGCAGGGCGACCGCGGCGCCGATCGCACCGATGCCGACGAGCAGCACCGCGAGACCGACCGCACTCAGGTCGACCCGCCACGGCGACGTACCCCGTCGGACGCCGACGACCACCAGGACCGCCGCCACGACGGCGGTCACCGCCAGACCCCCGCGGGCGTCGAGCCACCACGACGACGTCGACATGACGACGGCGAGGAGTGCGGCGCCGAGCAGGGGCGCGGCCGGTACGAGCGCCGCGCGGCGGCGGGGTCGCATGGGTGCGAGCACTGCGAGCCCCAGCACGAACAGCACGACGAGCGCAGCGGCCATCCAGATCAGCGTGCTCACCATGCGGGTGCATCCGGGCGTGCGCGGCGGATGACGACGGGGAGGAGCACGGCCGCGGCTGTGAGTGACCCGACGAGCAGCGGGAGCGCGCTGCGCACGATCAGGTCGGGCACGGCGACGGCGACGACCACCGCGGTGAGCAGGGCGCACACCCACGCCGGGCTCGTCCACCGGTGCGCGCCCAGAGCGACGGCGACGTCGTTGGTCACTGACGCAACCAGGTACGCCGCGATCCCGCCCGCCACCAGCGTGACGGCCGCGCGCGAGACCGTGTAGTCCGGCCCGAAGACGAGGCTCACGAGCTGCGGCCCGACCGCCGCCGCGACCAGGACCGTCGCCGCCGCCATGGCCAGCACCGCACTCGCGACCATCAGCAGGAGCCGCCGCAGTGCGGCGTGCTCACGGCGGTGGGCCAGGTCGGCGATCCTCGAGACGTAGGCGGCCTGGGCGGCCTGCAGGACGAAGACGGGGAGCCGGGCGAGCGTCAGGGCGGCCAGCAGGTGGCCGGCGACGACCGCGTCCTGCCCGGTCCCCGCCGCTCCGGCCACGACGAGGCCGCTGTTCAGCAGCGCCTGCATGCAGAGCATCGCCACGACCAGGCCGCCGACCTCGTGCGCGAGGGTGGCGCCCCTGCGCGGGGGGGCCTCCGCGACCACCGGCATGGCCGGGGCGTGCCGGTGCCATCGATGGACGAGCCAGGCCCCGACCGCGCCGCACACCAGCGACGAGGCCGCCACGGCCGCCACGTACGGCCCGACGCTGTGCACGCCGGCGGCCCACAGCACCAGGGCGAGGACGGCCCGCAGGCCCGCGTCCACCACGACGACCACCGCGTACTGGCGGAAGGCTGTGCGCCCCGCCAGGACGCCCCGGGACGGGAACTGCCACGCGTAGCCGAGGCAGGCGAGCGCGAAGGCCACGACCGAGATCACCACGGCGTCCGTCGAGCCACCCCGGACGAGCTGGATGACCGTGTGCACGGCGATCGCGATCGCCGCCACGACGAGAGCGAGCCGGGTCCCGCTGACGCGGAGCGCGACCACGGACGCGGCACTCGCGCGCCGGCCGGCGGACCGCCGGGCGAGGACCTGCTCGAACGGGAGGAACGCGCCGAGGGACGTGATGATGATCGCGGCCCAGAACAGCGAGAACCGGCCGTACGCCGCCGGGCCGACCGCCCGTGCCGTCACCACGAGCAGCACGTACGTCGCCGCGCCGGACGTGAGCGCCCCGAGGGCGACCCAGGTCGGCGAGTCGCTCCGCCTCACCGCGGGGTCACCCGAGCGCGGCGCTGGCCGTGAAGATGGCGAGCCACGCGACGCCCAGGACCTGCAGCGTGCGGTCGCCGAGCACGATGGACTCGGGCTCCCCCGCCGCACCGCGGTCGATGTCCACCGCGTACCGCAGCAGCGCGACCACGAACGGCACGACCGACAGCTGAGGCAGCAGGTCGTTGGTCCGCTCGAGGCTGAAGGCCCACAGGGAGTAGAAGGTCAGCGTCGCCGCGCCGGCGATGCTCCAGACGAAGCGCAGGTAGCTGGCGGAGTACAGCTCGAGGCTGCGCCGCGTCGACGCCTCCCCCTCACCGACCAGGTGCACCTCGGAGTAACGCTTGCCCGCCACCATGAAGAGCGACCCGAAGGCGGCCACGAGCAGGAACCAGGGCGACAGCTCGACCGAGGCGGCGACACCGCCCGCAACCGCCCGGAGCAGGAAGCCGGACGAGACGATCGCGAGGTCGATGACGGCCTGGTGCTTGAACCACAGGCAGTACGACAGCTGCAGGACGATGTACACCGCGAGCACGACCGCGAGTACGCCGTACCCGAGCAGGGCGGCGGCCGCCGGTGCCCCGAGCAGCAGGAGCACTCCGACGATCACCGCGAGCCGGACGGACACGGCCCCGGAGGCGATGGGCCGGAACTTCTTGACGGGGTGCGCGCGGTCCGCCTCGCGGTCCAGCACGTCGTTGATCATGTAGATCCCGGACGACGCCGCGCAGAACGTCACGAAGGCGACCAGGACTGCGACCACGGTGTCGGCGTCGGCGATCGTCCCGGCCGCCAGGGGCCCGGCGGCGACGAGGACGTTCTTGACCCACTGGCGTGGGCGAGCGGCACGGAGCAGCGGAGGCATGGCGCTCACCGCCCGTCGGACGCGACGCGACGCACGACGACGGCGGAGACCGCGCCGAGCGCGGCTCCCACGGCGACGTCGCTCGGGTAGTGCACGCCCAGCAGCACGCGCGAGAACGCCATGCCCCCGGCCGCCGCCACCGCGAAGGGCATCCCGACGAGCGGCGCGAGCGCCACGACCGCCGCGGTGGTCGAGGCGACGTGCGCGCTGGGGAAGCTCAGGTCCGACGGTGTGGAGGTCAGGACGGCGACCCGCGGGTCGTTCGGCCGCTTGCGCCGCACCACCCGCTTGAGGACGACGGCGCCCGCGTGCGCGCCGAACGCCGCGGCGCTCACGCCGAGCCAGAGCCGACGCCGGTCGCGGTCCACGGCCGCGCCGACGACGCCGAGGGCGAGCCAGCCGCGAGCGTGCTCACCCCACGACGAGTAGCCGCGCGCGAGGGACGGGAGCGGTCCGTCCCCGGCGACCTCCTGGATCCGTCGCATGACGTCGATCTCGGCGTCGGTCAAGACGGAGGCCCCCTCGGTGTCAGCTGCGCAAGTGCCTGGAAAGACTACACAGCGCAGCGGGAGTCCCCGAGCACGGCGGGCGCGTCAGGGGTTGTTGGCGACCGACCGGTTGCGGTACTCGACGCTGCCCACCAGCTGGCTGCGCAGCTCACCCTCACCCCGGGCGAGCAGGACCGGCGGCCACGTCGCCATCCCGGCGGGATCCGCCGAACGGCCCAGGAAGCGCTGGTACGCCGCCTCGACCCGCAGGTTGGCGCTCTCCCCGGACTTCCAGAAGCCCCGGACGACCGCGTCCTTGCCGGCGCTGCGCACCAGCGGTGCCCAGAACGCGACGTCCCCGCTGCCGGCCTTGCGGCCCAGCACGTCCCGGTAGAGCGCGGCGACATAGGTGTTGTCCGTCTCACCGGAGATGTTGTAGTACTCGACGCTCCCGAACAGCCAGATGCGCAGGTCCTCCGAGCGCATCTGCCCCTGCATGATCGCCGAGGTCCACGTGGACAGACCCTGCGGGTCGGGCGCGCGCCCGAGCACGTCGTCGTAGTCGCGGGCGACGGTCGCGTAGGCGTACTCGGTGCTCGTGGCCAGTGCCGTCGCGACCTGCGCGGGCGACATGCCCTGCACCATCGCCCGGCTCCACCCCTCGAGCCCGCCCGGGTCGGCCTCCCGGCCGAGGACGTCCTTGTAGAGCTGCTTCACCACGGGACGGACCACGCCGAACGCCGGGGCGGAGCTCGCGGCGGCCGCCTGCTGGCGGATGGTCCCGAGCGTGGAGTACCCCTGGTTCCCGGGGCACGCGGTGTAGGCGACGTCACGGTGCCCGAACACCCGCGGCAGGTTGACCCACTGGTTCGTGTAGCGCGAGTTCTCCCCCGCGCCGGTGTAGTAGTCCATGCGTCCGAGCGGGTCGACCAGGTACTGGCCGAGCCGCCACCCGATGATCTGGGCCACGGAGGCGACCATCGCGCCCGACGGCGCGACGTTCGAGTAGTCCCCGAGCATGGACACGCCGACGGTGCCCGTGTTGAAGCCCCCGGCGTGCACGCCGATCACCGGGTTCATCAGGCTGTCGGCCCGGCCCTCGTAGAGGTTTCCCCACTTGTCGACGACGAAGTTGTAGCCGAGGTCGCACCAGCCGCGGCTGTCCATGTGGTACGCCTGGTCGTTGCGGATCTGCTGCATCGCTGCGCCGACGCTCGAGTACGAGTTGGGGCCGGCGGTGTGGTGCACGACGGCGCCGACGAGGTTCGCGGCGACGTCGGGCCTGCAGGACTGCGGACGCGCACCCCAGGCACCGCGCAGGATCACCTGCGGCGCCACCGCGTCGGTCGCGAGGACGGCGGAGCGGACGACCGCGGAGCCGCTGGACGCCGACTGGGTCACCGTCGCGTCGCTCGGCGCGACCTCCGGCGACCCGATGAGCGACAGGCTCATGCCCTCGGGACCACCCTCCGGGGTGGCCGCGAACGACAGCTGCAGCGCGGTGGCGTCGCCGATCCAGATCGCGTCCGTCCCGCCCCGCAGCTCGTGCTCGGCGTCGGCCGTGCCCGCGTCCGCGTACGAGTCCGACGGGTCGAGCTCGACCCAGTCCCCCCACTCGCCGTCCGTCTGCGTGCGCACCTGGGCGCCCAGACCGTCGACGACGGCACCCTCGGGCCAGGTCACGCCGATCGTCTGCACGGCGTCGGTGTCGACGGGCGGGGTCACCACCCGGTCGCCCGCCTGGACGTCCGCGACGACGGCGTCCTCACCCGGGTCGACCTCGGTCGCCTCCTCGGGCGGGGCGCTGTCCGGGGTCTGCGTGGGGGCCACGTCGGGGTCGACCCGCGTCTGCGGCTCGGCGGTCACCGTCAGGTCGACCTCCTGCACCGTCGTCTCGTCCGCGACCGTCGTGCTGGTCGGCGCGGACCCGACCGCCGGCACGACGACGTGCTCAGGACGGGCAGCACCGACGCCGGGAACCCCGAGGGTCGCGGTGAGGACGAGGGCAACGACGACGTTGAGCAGCATGGGAGTCCTGACACAGGTGGACGTGGTGTGTTAGCAGCGTCACCCGGCGGCAGCAGCCAGTCAAGGACCGTGGCCCCCTGCGGTTGCGTGTCGGCGCAGATCAGCGTACGAGGACACCCGTCGCGCCGGACCAACTGATGGTCCCCCGTTGGAACGTCTGCGTACAGCCCGCCACGGGGTCGCAGCCGAGGACCGTCGACGTCGGCAGGCCGAGCGGGGAGGCCATGCCGCCCAGCTCCGTCCACCGTGCGTGGATCAGGCCCCCGATCAGCTGCGGGCCCGTGGCCTGCGACCACACAGCGGCACCGTTCTGGAGCGGCTGCACGCAGCCGGAGTTGGGGCACGCCAGGACGGTGCCGGTGGGAAGCCCCAGGCCCGCCTTCAGTCCGCCGGCCTGCACCCAGCGCGCGTACAGCAGCCCACCCATGAGCTGGGCACCCGCCGCGGCCGACCAGGTGGCCGCGCCGTTCTCGAACGGCTGCACGCAGCCGAGGTTCGGGTCGCACGCCTGCACGGAGCCGGTCGGGAAGCCCAGCCCGGCGGCGAGCCCGCCCTCGGCCGACCACTTGGCGTAAAGGAGGCCACCGATCAGGGCGCTTCCCGACGCGGCGGTCCACGTCATGGCGCCGTACTGGAACTTCTGCAGGCAGGCCTGCGGGGTGCACGTCGACGGCGCCTCGACCGGCAGGCCGATCCCGGCCGACGGCCCGCCGAGAAAGAGCCACGAGCCCGCGATCGCCCCGGTGACCGGCTGCGCGCCGGTCGCACCGGACCACGTGATCGCTCCGCCGGTGAACTGCTGCATGCACCCGGCGGACGGGTCGCAGGACAGGGTGGTCGTCGTCGGGTAGCCGAGTGGCCCCGTCGCGCCGCCGTGCGCGTCCCACGTCGCGCGGATCGCGCCGCCGATGAGCTGCGCGCCGGTCGCCGCCGACCACGTCACGAGGCCCGCCTGGAACGTCTGCGTGCACCCGGCGACGCCGTCGCAGCCGAGCACGGTGTTCGTCGGGTACCCGATGCCCGCCGCGATGCCGCCCGCGGCCATCCACCGCGCGAAGATCAGGCCGCCCACCAGCTGCGGGCCCGTCGCCGCCGACCAGGTGATCGCGCCACCCTCGAACTGCTGCACGCAGCCCGCGGCGTTGTCGCAGGCCAGGACCGTCGTGGTCGGGTAGCCGATGCCGGCGGAGAGCCCGCCCGCGGACATCCACTTGTCACGGATGCTCCCGCCGACCGCCTGGGCGCCCCCGCCGGGCGACCAGTAGACCGTGGCGCCGGTGAACTCCTGCGAGCAGCCGGTCGGGACGAGGTCGCACCGCTGGTGGCTCGTCGGGACCCCGAGAGCGCCCCGCGAGCCGCCCAGCGAGCTCCAGAGGGCGTTCACCTGCGGGCTGACGCCGTAGCCGTGCGTGGGCCCGAACCAGTCGGTGAAGTAGTTCCAGAAGTTCCGGTTGCCGTACGACGAGCAGGCGTCACCCGTCCCGTAGCCGGCCGCGAGGGCCGCCGCGTTCGGCTGGTAGGGCGTGTAGTTGTACAGCCCCGCCGTCGCCTGGTTCTCGATGAGCACCGGTGACGTGCCGCAGGCCGCGTTGGGGTGGAACCGCACGTTGTTGGTGAGGCCGGCGCGGTGGGCGTAGCGGCTGGGGTTGAGCGCGTAGTTCTTGAACTGCCACGCCGCCTGGTACACCTGGTTGAAGAAGCCGTAGTACTTCTCGTCGCAGGGCGCGGTGTCGGGGCAGCCGAAGCCCATCGCCTTCTGGTACCGCGCGGCGGTCGCGGCCGCGCCGGTCGTGGTGACGAGGCCCTGCTCCTTCTGCAGGATCACCAGGATCGCCTGGGCGTTGATCCCGCAGGCCCGGGCCACCTTGGCGATGATCGCGGACGCCCGCTCGTTGCCGACCCCGTCGTACTGGCCCCGGCAGCGGTCGTCCGCCGGCCGCGTCCACGTCGACTGCCGATAGTTCTTCAGGCACGCCGAGCCGTCGGCGCCGACGCCGCAGCCGGCGCCCTTGGTGTCGAGGAACGACTGGACCGCGCCCTCGCCCCACCACTCCCCGTCGAAGAAGACGGCGTCGCTGATGATGTTGCCCGGCCGGAACCCGCTGAGGTCGGCCGCGGTCGCCGGCGCCGCGAGCGGGCCGCCGAGCGCCACCGTGATCGAGCCGACCGCGAGCAGAGCGACCGTGACGACGCGGGCCGCGGCGCGCAGCACCGGGCCCCTCACGGGACGACCACCGTGATCGCGTCGGCGGTACCGGTCGACGTCGGCGACTCGTACCCGACGGTGGCGGTCCACGTCCCCGGGCCGCCGACCGGTGAGCGCAGCTCCCCGCAGGAGGTCGACCCGGCGTCGGGCACCGCCGGCGTGGTGACGCTGGCGGTGGTGCCGGGTCCGGTCAGGACCAGCGAGCACGAGCCCTCCGACTCGACGACACCGTCGACGTACGCGCCGACCAGGACCATCCCGTCGGCCGACGACCAGCCCGCATACGTGGTGGTGACGGAGACCGCGGTCCGCGGCGGCCCGGCCGGCGGGCTCGTCGGTGCGACGGTGGGCGCGGTCGACGGGTCCGTCGACGGCGACGCGACGGGCGCGGTCGCGCTCGGCGCGGTCCCGCCGGGGGTGCTCGTGGCGCTCGCGGTCGGCGACGGCGACGCGGGCTCGCCCCGGTCGATCTCCGGCGCCGTACACCCCGCGCCGAGCAGCAGCGTGACGACGGCCGGGGCCGCGACGGCCCACCGCCCGGTCACGTGCCGGGAGGACTGCCGGGCGGGCAAGGTGCGGGGGCGGCATCGGTTCGTCATGGCGCGCTCATGCTGACACGCACACCCCCGCCACCTGCGGGCGGAGCCCGGCGACACGCGGGCAGCGATGCCGAGTCGGCTATCGTCAGGGCCGTCATCGACACCGACGTGGGGAACCACCATGCACGTGCTCGTCACCGGCGGAGCCGGTTTCATCGGCTCCAACTTCGTCCACCAGACCGTGCGTGAGCGCCCGGACGTCCGCGTGACGGTCCTGGACGCCCTGACCTACGCGGGCGACGAGCGCAGCCTGGAGCCGGTCGAGGGCAAGGTCGTCTTCGCCAAGGGTGACGTCGCGGACCCGGACATCGTCGACTCCCTCGTCAAGGACGTGGACCTGGTCGTGCACTTCGCGGCCGAGTCGCACAACGACAACTCCCTGCACGACCCGTGGCCGTTCCTGCGCACCAACATCATCGGGACCTACCAGCTCCTCGAGGCGGTCCGCCGCCACGACGTGCGCTACCACCACATCTCGACCGACGAGGTGTACGGCGACCTCGAGCTGGACGACCCCGCGAAGTTCACGCCGGAGACGCCGTACAACCCGTCGAGCCCGTACTCCTCGACGAAGGCCTCCTCCGACCTCCTGGTGCGCGCCTGGGCCCGCAGCTTCGGGGTGCGCGCCACCATCTCCAACTGCTCGAACAACTACGGGCCGTACCAGCACGTCGAGAAGTTCATCCCGCGCCAGATCACCAACGTGATCGACGGGGTGCGCCCCAAGCTCTACGGCTCGGGCGAGAACGTCCGGGACTGGATCCACGTCGAGGACCACAACAGCGCCGTCTGGGCGATCGTCGAGCGTGGCCGCCTGGGCGAGACCTACCTCATCGGCGCCGACGGCGAGGAGAGCAACAAGACCGTCGTCGAGGACATCCTCGAGATCATGGGCCGCCCGCGCGACGCCTACGACCTGGTCAGCGACCGCCCGGGGCACGACATGCGCTACGCGATCGACTCGACCAAGCTCCGCGAGGAGCTCGGCTGGGTCCCGCGGTACGAGAACTTCCGCACCGGCCTGGAGGCCACCGTCGCCTGGTACCAGGCGAACGAGGCGTGGTGGCGGCCGCAGAAGGACGCCACCGAGGCGAAGTACGCCCAGCTGGGCCGCTGATCTGCACAGGTCCTCCACGACGCCGCTGCCTGCACTCCCTCGTACGCACGGTTCGCCCTCCTACGATCATCCCGTGAGCCGTCACGCCGCTGTCCAGCGCCCCCGTCCCGCCAGGCACTCCCGTCGCCTGCGGACGCACGGTGCGCTGCGCGGGGTCGCTCTCGTCGTGGCGGCGGTGCTCGTGTTCGGCGCCAGCGGCGTCGCGGCCGTGGCCGCCAAGCTCAACGGCAACATGGACAAGGTCGACGTGTCCGCGCTGGTCAATCCGATGCCGTCCCAGAACACGGAGCCGGACCCCGACGACCCGAACGCCGGTCAGGCCGTCAACCTCCTGATCCTCGGCTCCGACCAGCGCGACGGTGAGAATGCCGAGATCGGCGGCGACGACGAGGGGATGCGCTCCGACACGACGATGGTGCTGCACATCTCGGCCGACCGGTCCCGCGTCGAGCTCGTCTCGATCCCCCGCGACTCCCTCGTGGAGATCCCCTCGTGCACGATGACGAACGGGAAGACCACCAAGGCCACCCGGGCCATGTTCAACTCCGCGTTCGCGTCAGGCTGGGACAACGGCGGCGACATGGAGTCCGCGGCCGCGTGCACGATCAACACGGTGCAGCACAACACCGGGCTGACCATCAACCACTTCGTCGTGGTGGACTTCGCCGGCTTCCAGCAGATGGTCGACGCCATCGGCGGGGTGCCGATGTGCATCCCGACCCCCATGTTCTCCCCCGACGCCGGTCTGGCGCTGTCGCCCGGGTTCCAGACGCTCAACGGCACCACGGCCCTGGCGTACGCCCGGGCTCGCAAGGGGCAGGGCGTCGGCGACGGGTCGGACACCAACCGCATCGGCAACCAGCAGAAGCTCATGGCGGCCATGGTCCGCGAGGTGCTGTCCCGCGACGTGCTGACCAACCCCCAGAAGCTCATCTCGTTCCTCAGCGCGGCGACGAGCTCGCTGACGACCGACACGGCGATGTCCATCCCCAACATGACCGGCCTCGCCTACAACCTGCGCGACATCGACAGTGGCAACATCACGTTCATGACGATCCCGTTCGCCCCGGCGAAGTCCGACCGGAACCGGGTGGAGTGGACGGCCGAGGCCGACGTCGTGTGGTCGAACATGGTCAACGACCTGCCCGCGCTCGGCGAGGCGCCCGCTGCGCCGACGCCGGACGCGCCCGTGGAGCCCCCGGTCACGCAGGCGCCGGTCGAGACCACCGCGCCGAGCGCCCCCGCCGCCACGCAGCCACCGCCGGAGGTCCCGACGCCTGTCGAGACGAAGGAAGCCGGCAAGGAAGCGTTCTCCGTCGACGACACGACCGACGTCTGCTGACGGATGAGCCCGGACGAGCGCACACCTCGAAAGCCGCCGCCCAGCTTCGCGCCCGGGGCGCCGGCGCGGCCGGTACGTCCCGAGACCGCCGAACCCATCGTGGTCGGCCGTCCGGCCCGGCCCGCACCCGCCGGACGCCCCGCCCGACGCCCGGCGACGCGCGAGCCGCTGCAGCCGGGCCGCCCGGCCGGCGAACCGCGCCAGCCCGGCCCGTCCGCCGCGGGGACCTCCCCCGCGTCGATCGCGCCCTCGGCCCGGTCCGGCCGCCCGGAGCAGCGGCCCGCCGCCGTCGAGGTCCCGGGACGAGCGCCGACACCGCCGGCGTCCGCGGCCCCCGCCCGGTCCGCGCCCCGCAGCACCCAGTCGCGCCCCGCATCGGGGCGGCCCGCGTCCCGGCCCGCGCCGCCGCAGGGACCGCGCACCCCGGCGCCGGAACCGGTGACGGCGGACGCGCCTCGGCCCCGCAGGAGCCGCCGCGGGCTCGTGCTGGCGATCGCCGGGCTGGTGGTCGTCGCCCTGCTCGCGTGGCCGATCGGCCTGCTGGTGTGGGCGAACGGCAAGGTGCAGCACACCTCCGCACTCAGCGGCGCGCCGAACACCCCCGGCACCACGTACCTGCTGACCGGCTCGGACTCCCGTGCCGACGGAAGCGTGGGCGAGGACGGCACGGAGGGCGCGCGCACCGACACGATCCTCCTGCTGCACGCGCCGACCAGCGGCCCGACGGCCCTGATCTCCCTGCCGCGTGACACGTTCGTCGACATCCCCGGCCACGAGCCGTCCAAGCTCAACGCCGCGTTCTCCTGGGGCGGTGCACCGCTACTGGTGCAGACCGTCGAGGCGCTGACCGGTCTGACGGTCGACCACTACGCCGAGATCGGGATGGCGGGCGTCGAGCAGATCGTCGACGCGGTCGGCGGCGTGAACCTGTGCCACGACGCCGACGTCCACGACCCGGACTCCGGCATGGAGTGGGCCGCCGGCTGTCACGACGTCACCGGCGTCCAGGCGCTGGCGTTCGCCCGGATGCGCAAGTCCGACCCGACCGGGGACGTGGGCCGCGCGGAGCGTCAGCGTCAGCTGATCGGTGCGGTCATGGGCAAGGTCGATCCCGCGCAGCTGCTGGTCCGGCCCGGTCAGCAGGTCGCGCTCATCGACGCGGGAACCGGTGCGCTGACGGTGAGCGACGGCACCGGCATCATCGACATGGCCAAGCTCGCGCTCGCGTTCAAGGCGGCCAACGGCCCGGACGGCATCACGGGCACGCCGCCGATCGCCAGCATCGACTACCGCCCCGGGAACGGCGTCGGCTCCGCGGTCCAGCTGGACCCGGACGCGTCCCCGTCGTTCTGGGCCGCCATCCGCGACGGGTCGCTCCCGCCCGGTCCCGTGGGCGGCATGCCCGGCGCGTGAGGCGCCAGGGGCTCAGACGCTGAAGCCGACGCTCGGCCGCGCGCTCGTCTGGGCGCGCAGTCGCTCGCCCTTGGTGTCGGCCTGACCCTGCAGGTCCTCCTGGAACGCGGCCATCGCCGTCCGCAGCCGCACCGCCTGCTCACCCTCTCCGGAGGCGAGGATCCGCACCGCCAGCAGACCGGCGTTGCGCGCTCCACCGATCGACACCGTGGCCACGGGGACGCCGGCGGGCATCTGCACGATCGAGAGCAGCGAGTCCATGCCGTCGAGGTAGGCGAGCGGGACGGGCACGCCCACGACCGGCAGCGTGGTGACCGACGCCAGCATGCCGGGCAGGTGCGCGGCCCCGCCGGCCCCGGCGACCACCACACGCAGGCCACGCTCGGCCGCGGTCCGGCCGTAGGCGAGCATCTTCTCCGGCTGACGGTGTGCCGAGACCACGTCGACCTCGACAGCGACGTCGAACTCCGCGAGCACCTCGGCGGCCGCCTTCAGGACGGGCCAGTCCGAGTCCGAGCCCATGACGATCCCCACCAGGGCCTGCGCTGCCATCGCCGTCTCCGTCCCGCCGCCACCGTGACGCCGCGCGCCCATCATGTCCCAGCCGGTGCGTCCGCCGGGTCGTGTTCGCGTCGGGCGGACGGGGCCCCGTGCAGCAGCGCCACGGCCCGCACCGCACGTCGCCGGACGTCGGCCAGGTCCTCGCCGCTCACGTTGACGTGGCCGAGCTTGCGCCCCGCGCGGACCTCCTTGCCGTACAGGTGCACCTTGGCTCCCGGGTCGAGGCGCGCGACGTCGGCCAGGGCGAGCGTCGGGTCCTCGAGCGTGCTGCCCAGGAGGTTCGCCATGACCGTCCACGTGGACCGCGGCGCCGTGTCGCCGAGCGGCAGGTCCAGCACCGCCCGCAGGTGCTGCTCGAACTGGCTGGTCACGGCACCGTCGATGGTCCAGTGGCCGGAGTTGTGGGGGCGCATCGCCAGCTCGTTGACCAGGACGCGCGGCGGGCCACCCGCGGCGTCCGCGACCTCGAAGAGCTCCACGGCGAGCACGCCGGTGACGCCGAGGCCACGAGCGATCCTCGTCGCGACGTCCACGGCCTCGGCCCGCGTCGCGGGATCCAGGTCCGGGGCGGGAGCGACGACCTCCGAGCACACGCCCTCGCGTTGCACCGACTCGACCACCGGCCAGGTCCGCGTCTCGCCGCTGGGGCGCCGCGCGACCAGGACCGCGAGCTCGCGCGTGAACGGGACCTTCTCCTCGACCAGCAGCGGGGCTCCTCCGCAGGCGGCGGCCGCGAACCAGTCGGCCGCCTCGTCCGCGGAGCGCACCACCCGCACACCCTTGCCGTCGTACCCGCCGCGGGAGGTCTTCACGACCGCCTCGCCGCCGTGGTCCGCGAGGAACCGCGCGAGGTCCGCGGGGGACGCCAGCGCCGCCCAGGCCGGCACGGGGATGCCGAGGGCCGCCAGCCGCGTCCGCATGACGATCTTGTCCTGCGCGTGCACCAGCGCGGCCGCGTCGGGGTGGACGGCCACCCCGGCCGCCTCGAGCCTGTCGAGCAGCGCGTTGGGCACGTGCTCGTGCTCGAACGTCAGCGCGTCCGCGCCCTCGGCCAGCCGGATGATCGCGGCCTCGTCGGACGCGGCGCCCACCGGCGCGTCGACGACCACCTGTGCCGCCGAGGACGTCGGGCTCTCCACCAGGACCCGCAGGTGCAGCCCGAGGGCCGTCGCCGCCGGCGCCATCATGCGGGCGAGCTGCCCGCCTCCGACCACTGCCACCACGGGTGCCGTCACGGGCGACGACACTAGCCGAGCGTCCCGGCGGGCCGAAACGCTTCGCCCGGCGGGCTCCCAGCCGTGCGGGATATCCTCTCGGGACCGTCTGCCCGACCCTCGAGGAGCCCCGTGAGCGCCAGCGACAGGCTGACCGACCGCGTGGTGGTGACGACGCCTGTCGCCCCGGCTGCTCGGACCGCCGCGCTGCGGGCGCGGGCGTACGAGCTCGGCCGGTTCCTGTCGGTCGGCGGCCTCGCGTTCGTCGTCGACCTCGGCCTGTTCAACCTGCTGCGGTTCGGGCCGGGTCAGGTGCTCGAGCACAAGCCGCTCACCGCCAACGTCATCGCGATCGTCGCGGCGACGCTCGTGTCCTGGTTGGGCAACCGGCACTGGACCTTCTCCCGGCAGCGCACGGACGAGCGGGTGCGCGAGCTCACGGTGTTCGCGGCCATCAACATCGTGTGCGCCGTGATCCCGGTGCTGACCCTCGCGTTCTCGCACTACGCCCTCGACCTCACCACGCCGCTGGCGGACAACGTCGCCAAGGTTCTCGGCATCGCCATCGGGACGGTCCTGCGCTACCTCGGCTACAAGCGCTGGGTGTTCACCGGGCTGCGCACGAGCGTCTGACGGTCAGCGCCGGCGCCGGGCGGAGACGACCGCGCCGAGCGGCAGGACCACGTCGGGCCGCATCGACGCGGGCACCCCCGACAGGAAGAGCGCGAAGACCGCGGGACGGCGCTGCGCCAGCTCGAGCCGGCCACCGTCGGCGGATGCCAGGTCCCGGGCCAGGGCGAGGCCGAGGCCGGTCCCCTTGCCGGACGTCACCTCGCGCTCGAAGATCCGCGGCGCCAGGTCGTCGGGCACGCCTGCTCCTTCGTCGGCGACCTCGATGACCACCGCGCCCGACGGACCGCCGGAGCGGGACCGCACGGTCGTGGTGCCCGCTCCGTGCCGCAGGGAGTTCTCGATGAGCGTCGCGAGCACCTGGGCGAGCGCCCCCGGGGTGGCCAGCACCTGGGTGGCGGGGTCCACCTCGACGACCAGCCGGCGGCCGCTCGCCTGGAAGGTCGGCTGCCACTCCTCCTCCTGCTGGTGCACGACCTCCAGCAGCCGGACCGCCTCGGTCGTGCCGCCCTGGAGCCGGCGCGAGCTGGCCAGCAGGTCGTCGACCACGCGCACCAGCCGCTCGACCTGCTCGAGCGAGATGCGCGCTTCCTCGCTGACGTTCGGGTCGTCCGTGGCCAGCATGATCTCCTCCAGCCGCATGGACAGCGCCGTCAGCGGCGTCCGCAGCTGGTGGGAGGCGTCGGAGGCGAACTGCCGCTCGGCGGCGAGCCGGGCGGCCATCCGGTCCGCGCTGCGCGCGAGCTCCGCGGCCACGAGGTCGATCTCCTCGACCCCCGAGGGTTCGAGGCGCGGACGCACTTGCCCGGCGCCCAGCTGCTCGGCGGACGCGGCGAGATAGACCAGGGGCGCGGTGAGCCGGTTGGCCTGCCAGATGGCCATGGCGATCCCCGCCGCGAAGGCCACGACGGCGGCGACGACGACGAGGGCGATCACGCGGGCGCTCAACCAGAAGACGTCCCACCACGACACGTAGAGCAGCACCGTGGCGCCGGTGTCGGAGACGACCCGGACCGACAGGCTGCGCCCCTCGACGCGCTCGCCGGCCTGGTACTGCTCGCCGTCGGGCGCGCTGACGATCACGGAGGCCGGGATCTCCCCGGCGTCACCGGTCGCGGTCTCGAGCAGCCGGTCGGTCAGGGCGATGTCCTGCTCGACGCGGAAGTCGACGGAGTTGGCGAGCGACTCCGCCCGCGACTGGAGGGCCTGCACGGCGTTCTCGCGCACCAGCTGCGCGCCGAGGAAGGCCAGGGGGAAACCGAGCAGCACGACCGCGACGGTGACCGCCGCGATCGTCGCCTGCAGGACGCGACGGCGCAAGGCTCAGGCCCGCTCGGCGTTCGCGCCCGTCTCGAACCGGAAGCCCATCCCCCGCACCGTCGTGACGTACCGCGGGTTGTTCGCGTCGTCACCGAGCTTGCGGCGCAGCCACGAGACGTGCATGTCGAGGGTCTTGGTCGAACCCGTCGGGTCCGAGCCCCAGACCTCACGCATGAGCGTCTCGCGGGCGACGACCGTGCCCGCGGCGCCCACGAGCACGCGCAGCAGGTCGAACTCCTTGGCGGTGAGGTGCAGCTCGCGCTCGCCCTGGAAGGCACGGTGCGCGGCGACGTCGACCCGCACGTTCTGGGCGTGCAGCTCGTCCTCGTCGGCGGGGTCGCCCACGCTGCGGCGCAGCAGGGCGCGGACGCGGGCGAGGAGCTCGGCCAGGCGGAACGGCTTGGTCACGTAGTCGTCGGCGCCCGCGTCGAGGCCGACGACCAGGTCGACCTCGTCGGCTCGCGCGGTGAGGACGAGCAACGGGGTCGTCAGGCCCAGGTTGCGGATGGCGCGGGCGACGTCGAGGCCGTCCATGTCCGGCAGGCCGAGGTCGAGGACCACCAGGTCAGCCGCCGCAGCCCCGTCGATGGCGCCTTGACCAGTACCTTGCACGCGCACGTCGTAACCTTCACGCCCGAGGGCGCGGGCCAAGGGTTCGGCAATGGCAGGGTCGTCCTCGGCCAGCAGCACCTGGGTCATTCGCCCATGCTAGGTCATGGCACGGTCTTGACCACCAGCGGGGCGCGCCCACAGGTTTGCGTGAACCGGGTGCGCCCGCGGGCGGAGCCGCCGACGACCCGTGTCGTCCCCCGGGCGCACGTCTCCCCGCGTGCTGCGCCCTACCCTCGTGGGGTGACGAGATGGGAGCGCCTGCTGCGCTGGGAGGAGGAACACCGGTTCGCGGTCGACGCCACCGGCACCGGGATCCTGCTGCTGTTCGTCCTGGTGACGGCGACCCACATCACGAGCGCGGCAGGTGACCCGGCGCGGAGCGTCGTGACGCTCCTGGTCTCCCTGCTCATCGTGGCGCCGCTGGCCTGGCGCCGGGTGCGGCCCACCGCCTCGGCGGCGGCCGTCTACACGGCCGCGCTGCTGCAGCTCGCCTTCTACACCCCCCTCGTGGTGCCCGCCGACTTCGCCGTCCTGCTGGCGCTCTACTCGGTCACCGTGCACGGCCCGCGGTGGGCGCACCGGGTCGCCATCGCCGGTGCGCTCGTCGGCTGCCTCCTGCTCGGCGTGGCGATGAACGGCTGGTACAACAGCGCCGGCGCGTCGTCGACCGCCGTGTTCACCGGCGTGGTGGCCCTGTCCGTCTGGGCGTTCGGGCTCGTCCGGCGCTCGCGCCGCGAGACCATCGAGGCCCTGGTCGACCGGGCCGAGCGCCTGGAGGTCGAGCGGGACCAGCAGTCCCAGATCGCCACGGCGGCCGAGCGCGCCCGCATCGCGCGCGAGATGCACGACATCGTCGCCCACTCGCTGACGGTGATGATCGCCCAGGCGGACGGCGGCCGGTACGCCGCCGACGCCGACCCCTCGGCCGCGCCCCGCGCGCTGGGCACGATCGCCGAGACCGGCCGCGCCGCCCTCACCGACATGCGCCGCCTGCTCGGGGTGCTGCGCGGCAGCGCGGAGCCGATCCCGTCGGCCGGTCAGGTCCCGGCGGTGCCCGGACCCGGCGGGCTGCGCCCGGCCGCGACGCAAGACTTCGCCCCGCAGCCCGCCGAGTCCGACATCGGGGCCCTGGTCGAGCAGATGCGGGCCAGCGGCCTGCGCGCCTCGCTGGTCCGCATGGGAGAGCCGCGCAACCTGCCCCCCGGCGCGGGGCTCACGGTCTTCCGGATCGCGCAGGAGTCGCTGACCAACGTGCTCAAGCACGCCGGTCCCGACCCGTTGGTCACGGTGCTGGTCCAGTGGCTGCCGGCGGCCATCGTGCTCGAGGTCAGCGACGACGGCCGCGGTGCGTCGGCGGCGAGCCCCGACGGTCTCGGCCAGGGCCTGGTCGGCATGCGCGAGCGCGCCGCCATGTTCGGCGGCTCCGTCAGCGCCGGGCCGCGACCCGGTGGCGGCTTCCGCGTCCGGGCACAGCTGCCCACCCCCACAGACACCGCCCCCAGCACCGCCAGCCCCGACGAGAGGACGACACCCGTGCCGAGCACCCAGGACGAGCGCCGATGACCGCCACCGCACCGATCCGCGTCGGGCTCGTGGACGACCAGCAGCTGGTCCGCGCCGGGTTCCGGATGGTCATCGACTCCCAGGCGGACCTGCAGGTGGTGCTCGAGGCCGGGGACGGCGCGCAGGCCGTGCGCGCACTGGACCCCGCGGCCCACACCGCCACGGGGCCCGTCGACGTCGTGCTCATGGACGTGCGGATGCCGACGATGGACGGGCTCACCGCGACCGCGCAGATCACGGCGCGCGCGACCGACGCCTCCCCCGCGCCCCGGGTCATCGTGCTGACCACCTTCGACCTCGACGAGTACGTGCTCTCGGCGATCCGCGCCGGCGCCAGCGGGTTCCTGCTCAAGGACGCGCCGCCCGAGGAGATGCTCGCGGCCATCCGCACCGTGCACCACGGCGACGCCGTCATCGCCCCGTCGAGCACCAAGCGTCTGCTCGAGCACCTGGTCACAGCGCTGCCACCCGACGAGCCCGGCGCGCCCTCCGACCCCGCGCGCGTGGCCGTCGCCTCGCTGACCGACCGCGAGCGCGAGGTCCTCGTCCTCATGGCGCGGGGCCGGTCCAACACCGAGATCGGCAGCGACCTGTTCGTCGCCGAGGCGACCGTCAAGACTCACGTCGGCCGGATCCTGGCCAAGCTGCGCGCACGCGACCGCGTGCAGGCCGTCGTGGTCGCCTACGAGACCGGTCTGGTCCGGCCGGGCTCGTAGCACCCGGGCCGGTCCGTCGGTCCACGGGATGACGGACCACCCGCCCGGGGCCTGATGTGCCCGGGGGCACCGGCTCCGTAGCGTCGGGGACGTCGTCATCCGTACCGAAGGAGCCAGTCGTGGACACCACCGTCTTCCGCCCGTCCGACGAGGGGCCGCCGCCCGTACCGGGATCGGTCGCCGTGAGCGCCCGGTCCCTCTCCAAGTTCTACGGGCAGGGCGCGGCCGAGGTCCGGGCGCTCGACGGGGTCGACGTCGACTTCGCCGCGGGGGCCTTCACCGCGATCATGGGGCCGTCCGGCTCCGGCAAGTCGACGCTCATGCACGTCCTGGCCGGCCTGGACCAGGCCACGTCGGGCACCGCCCGCCTGGGCGCCACCGACATCACGTCGCTGGACGACGCGGCGCTGACCCGGCTGCGCCGCGACCGGGTGGGCTTCGTGTTCCAGAGCTTCAACCTGCTGCCGATGTTCACCGCGGAGCAGAACATCCTGCTGCCGCTCGAGCTGGCGGGCACGGCGGTCGATCGGCCGTGGTTCGACACGCTCGTGTCCACGCTCGGGCTCGGCCAGCGGCTCACGCACCGGCCGGCGGAGCTGTCCGGTGGCCAGCAGCAACGCGTGGCGATCGCCCGCGCACTGATCGCGAAGCCCGAGGTCGTCTTCGCCGACGAGCCCACCGGCAACCTCGACTCCCGGTCCGGTGCCGAGGTGCTGAGCTTCCTGCGCCGCTCGGTGCGCGAGCTGGGCCGCACGATCATCATGGTCACCCACGACCCCACGGCCGCCGCGTACGCGGACCGTGTCGTGCTGCTGGCCGACGGCCGGATCGCCGGCGACATCGCGGACCCGACGCCGGAGTCCGTGCTCACCGGCCTCGACGCGCTGCGCTCGCTGGACCAGGTGGCCCTCTGATGCTGCGACTGACCCTGGCGCAGATGCGCCGCAGCGTCGGTCGTCTGACCGCCGCCGCGGTCGCCATCGCGATCGGCACGGCCTTCCTGGCCACGACCCTGCTGGCCGGCAACGTCATCACCCGGACCGGGTACGACGCGGTGACCGCGACGTACGCCGACGCCGACGTCGTGCTGACCGGGGAGATCACCGACGCCACGCTCGACGACGTCCGGGTGCTGCCCGGGGTGGACTCGGTGGCGGTGCTCGCCCCCACCGGGATCGAGATCCGCAAGGGTGGCGCGAGTCGCTGGCAGATGATGCTGCCCACCTCGGACAACCCGCGCCTGAGCTCGCTGGAGGTCCTGGACGGCACCGAACCGTCGTCCGCGGGCGAGATCGCGCTGCCGGCGACGACCGCGAAGGCCCTCGACGTGGGCGTGGGCGACACCGTCCAGGTCCGGTGGATGTCCGACGAGCCCGCCGACGACGCCACCGCGGACGCCGACGGTGCGGTGACCACCGAGGAGACGTGGCGGACGGTCGACGACGCGGTCGTGGTGACGGGCATCGCGACCGACCCGGCGGACGCGTGGGCCGCGACCGGCGGCGCAGGCCTGATGACAGCGCAGGACGCCCTGCGCTGGACCGGGGCCGACTCGCTCGCGGACCTCAGCACGGCGGGGCTCGTCACCGCGCAACCGGGCACGAGCGCCGAGACCCTGCGCGACGCCGTCGCAGCCGCGGCACCCGGTGCGGACGTGCTGACCAGGGACGAGGCCGCCGCCGAGGCGGTCGCCGAGTTCTCGGCCGGCGGAAACCTCCTGGTGACCGTCGTGCTCGGCTTCGCCGCCGTCGCGCTCCTCGTCGCCGCGCTGGTCATCGCCAACACCTTCCAGGTGCTGGTGGCGCAGCGCACCCGCACGCTCGCGCTGCTGCGGTGCGTGGGAGCCGGCAAGGGTCAGCTGCGCCGCTCGGTGCTGACGGAGGCCGGGATCCTGGGGCTCATCGCGTCGGTGGTCGGGCTCGCCGCCGGCATGGCGCTGGCGCAGGCCGCGCTGCTGGTGCTGGGCCGCCTCGACCTGGGCGTCCCGCTGCCCAGCACGATCCAGGTGACCGTGCCGGTCGTCCTGCTCCCGCTCCTGGTGGGCATCCTCGTCACCGTGCTCGCCTCGTTGGTGCCGGCGCGCGAGGCCACGCGGGTCTCCCCCATGGCGGCGCTGCGGCCGGTGGACGCCCCGGTCGTCAGCAGGCGCGGGGGCAAGGTGCGCCTCGCAGCCGCCCTCGTCCTCATGGTGGGCGGGGTCGCGATGCTGCTGCTGTCGGCGGTCCTGGCCCGCAGCGGCGGCGCCGACCCGATGCTGCTGCTCGGCGCCGGAGTCCTGGCGGGCGCGCTGTCGTTCGTCGGGGTCCTCCTCGGTGCCGTGTTCTGGGTGCCCAAGGTGGTCTCGCTCGCCGGTCGGGCGCTGTCCGGCACGGGCACCAGTGCTCGCCTCGCAGCCGCCAACACGGTGCGCAACCCGAGCCGCACGGCGGCGACGAGCACCGCGCTGCTCATCGGCGTGACGCTCGTGGCGATGATGAGCACGGGTGCTGCGAGCGCACGGGTCTCGCTGGCGCAGGAGCTCGACGAGCGCTACCCGGTGGACCTGATGGTCGACGCGTCGGTCCAGGGTGACGACGCCGCACTGGCGGAAGGGCTGGCGACGGAGGTCGCGGACGTCTCCGGAGTGCGGACCGTCCTCGAGATGCGGGTCGCTTCGGTCCTGATCGGCGACGAGTGGGTCACGGTGGCTGCCCCCGCCGCCGGTGCGACGACGGACGTCCTGCGCGATCCCCGCGTCGTGTCCGGGCTGGCCGACGACACCCTGGTGCTTCCCAAGCGGGTCGGTCAGCAGATCACCGTCGACTCGGCCACCCTGACCGCGTACGCCGAGGGCGGGGACGGCTCGACGCCGGCCCCCGGGGGCTCGGCCGCGACGCTCGAGATGGTCCGCAGCGACCTGGGCGGCGGCTTCGCCCTCGTCACACCCAGCACGTTCGAGGCGCTCGCGCCGCAGGCCCAGGTCGTGATGCTCTGGGTCGGTCTCGCTCCCGGGGCGGACGAGGCAGAGGTGCTGCAGGACGTGCGCGCAGCGCTGCCGGACACGCCCGCCGAGGTGAGCAGCGCGGCGGCGCAGCGTGCCGGCAACGAGCGGCTCATCGACACGTTCCTCGCGATCGTCGTCGGGCTGCTGGCGGTGGCCGTGGTCATCGCACTCATCGGCGTGGCCAACACGCTGTCGCTGTCGGTGCTGGAGCGGCGTCGCGAGTCCGCGACCCTGCGTGCGATCGGGCTGTCCCGCCGCCAGCTGCGCTGGATGCTGGCGGTCGAGGGCATGCTCATCGCCGGTGTCGGCGCGCTGCTGGGGGCCGTGCTCGGCCTGCTGTACGGCTGGGCGGGCGCCGCCATCGTGTTCGGGGAGGTCAGCGGCGTCGTGCTCGTGGTCCCGTGGACCGACCTGCTGCTCGTGCTGCTGGTCGCCCTGGTCGCGGGTCTGCTCGCCTCGGTGCTGCCGGGCCGCGCGGCCGCGCGCACCTCGCCCGTGGCGGCGCTCGCCGTCGACTGACGCCGTCCCACAGGCCCGCCGAACCGACCGGCGGGCCTGTGGACGGCCGACCCGTCCCCGCCGGCCGGAGGGCGGGTCCCCGGATCCCGGGGTAGGCCCCCAGAGTCACCGCGTGCGGTTCACCCTGCTCCACCCCGACCCCTCGCGAGGGCCCGGCCTGCACCCCACCGACGTCGAGGCGGACGTCGGCATCGCGCTGTCCGCACTGCGGCCCGCGCTCGCACGCGCGAGCGGGTACGCGGGCTGGGCGAGTGCCGGTATCCGGCCCGCCGTGGGGGACGTCGCTCTCGACGAGCACCACGTGGTCGGTCAGCCGCCGCTGGTCCACGGGTGCGTCCTGCGCACGGGGACCGGCGCCCCGTCGGAGGCCGTTCTCGCGGTGCGCTCGCCGTGGCACGTGGCCGTCGTCGCGGGCCCGGACAGCGGCGGCGTGCTCGCGGTGCCCGCCGTCGGCACGGTGCGCCTCGGGCCCCCGGGACGCACCGACGCGCCGTCCCTGACCGTGCACGACCCCACCCTGACCACCGTGCACCTGCGGCTGCGCGGCCGGCGCGTGCGCGCACGGGTCGGGCGCGGGCCGTGGCGGCGGTGGCGACCGGACCGTCCCCACCGGGTCGGGCGGACGACGCTGGTCGTGCGCGGGGAGCCCCGCGACCGGACGCCCCACCAGCGGGCGCCCGACGAGGTGCCGTCGACGATGGCCCGGCCGGTCACCTGGCTGGCTCCCCTGCTCGGCACCGTGGCCCTCGCGGCCGCGCTCCGGCAGCCCCTGCTCCTGGTTGCCGGCCTGGCCGTGCCCCTCCTCGCGCTCGGCCCGGCTGCCGTCACCCGCTGGCGCCGCCGCGGCCGCGCGCCCGCCGACGACGCGGTGCTCGACCTCGCGGCGCTGGCCGCTGCCACCGCGCACGCCCGCGTCACCGCCACCGCCGAGCCCATCCTGCTCGAACCGCCCTGGGACCCCGGCGGCTCGCTGGCGGTCGTCGGCCCGCGCGACCTGGCCCTCCCGGTCGCACGGGCCGCCGTGCTCGGCGCCCTGGGCACCCACCTGGGCACCCGCCTGGCCGTCCGCAGCCTGCGGTCGAAGGACTGGGCGTGGTGCGTCTGGGCGACCGCTGCCGACGCCCCGCTGCCCCGCGGGGTGGAGCCGGCACTGGTCGTCGCCGACCAGCCGCCCGATCCGGCGGCCCTCGCGCGGTGGCGGTCGCAGGCCCCGGCGGCGCAGCGCGTGCTGGTGCTCACCGAGTCGGTGGCCGGGGTGCCGGCGTGGTGCCGGGCGCGGCTCGAGGTCGGGCACCGCTCGGTGCGCCTGCACGACGCCGGGGGTCGGGTCGAGGAGGTCCCACGGCACGGCATCTCCGTGCAGCGCGCCGAGGACCAGGTGCGCGCCGCCGCGGCCGTGCACGCGTCGGTCGAGTCGTGCGGACCCGACGTCGCGGCGACGCTCCCGACCCAGGTGTCGCTCGCGGACCTCGACGGCATCCCGGCTCCCGGGGCCGTGGCCCAGGCCTGGGCGACGCCGCGCACCGGGCTGGTCGCGGCGCTCGGGACGGGCGCAGGCGGCACCACCTCGGTCGACCTGGTCGGCGACGGGCCGCACGCCCTGGTGGCGGGCACGACCGGTGCCGGGAAGTCGGAGCTGCTCACCACCCTCGTCCTGTCGCTGGCCCTGACGCACCCCCCGGACCGCCTGGCGATCCTGCTGGTCGACTTCAAGGGCGGGACGGGACTCGGTCCGGTGGCGGTGCTCCCCCACGTCCTGGAGCACGTCACCGACCTCGACGCGGCGCATGCCCGGCGGGTTCTCGCCGCGTTGCGGGGCGAGCTGCGCCGGCGGGAGACCGTGCTCGCCGCGGCGGGGGCGCGCGACCTGGCCGAGCTGGATCCGGCTGCCGGGGCGCCGCCCCGGCTGCTCGTGGTGGTCGACGAGCTGCGCGCACTCACCGAGGACGTGCCCGACGCCTCGGCGGCGCTCACCCGGATCGCGGCGCAGGGCCGTGCGCTCGGCGTGCACCTCGTCCTCGCGACGCAGCGCCCGGCCGGAGCCGTCGCCGCGGACCTGCGCGCCAACGTCGCCCTGCGCATCGCCCTGCGCGTGACCGACCCCGCCGACTCGACCGACGTGCTCGACGCGCCGGACGCGGCCCTCCTCGACCCGACCACGCCGGGCCGGGCGTGGGTGCGCCGGGGGACGCGCCCGCTCGAGCCGGTGCAGGTCGCCCGGGCGGTCGCGGGGTCGTCCGGCCCCGGGGTGGTCGCGGCACGACCGTGGTGCGACGCCGTGGGGGGCTGGTCACCGACAGCACCCCCGCCAGCCGCCGACGACGCGTGCGCGGCCTGGCTGCGCGCCGCCGACGCCGCTGCCCGCGCGCGTCCCACGACCGCACGTCCGCCGTGGTTGCCGGCCCTGCCCCCGGTCGTCCGCACCGGCGACGTGCCCGACGGTCCGGGACTCGCCCTGGCCGTCGCGGACCTGCCGGACGAGCAGCGCCGCGGGGCGGTGCGGTGGGAGCCGGCCGACGGTCCCCTCCTCGTCGTCGGAGGGCCCCGGTCCGGACGCACGACCACCCTGGTGGCCGCGGGCGCCGGGGCGCTCGCGCGCGGGTGGGAGGTGCACGCGATCGGGCTGCCCGCCGAAGCCGTGGCGCACCTGCGCGACGTGGATCCCGACGGAGGGCTGGGCAGCGTGCTCGCGACGGAGGACGCCCGTGCGGTCGCGCGCCTGCTCGAGCTCGTCGCCACGGCCCAGCGCCGCCGGGTGCTGGTCGTCGTCGACCGCCTCGACCTGCTGCTCGACTCGCTCGGCCTCCTGGCGCGGGGGGCGGGCGCTGACCGGCTGACCGCGCTGTGGCGCGGCAGGTCGGGCGGGGCCGCCCTCGCGGCCGCTGCCGGTCCCGGCGGGGCGGCGCTCCAGCACGCGGCCGCATTCACGCACCGGCTCGTCCTCCCACTGGCCGACTCCGCCCTGGACGCGCTGGCGGGCGTGCCGGCCGCGCTCGCGGGACGCCGCACCACGCCGGGCCGGGCCGTCCACGTGCACGCGGCGGGCGCCGAGCTGTGCCAGGTGGTCCTCCCGGAGCGCGCTGCTGCGCCGCGCCACGGCCCCCGGGCGGCACCGGCCCCGCTGCTCGTACGCCCGCTGCCCGAGCGGTCCGACCTGCCGGCGCATCTCCCGGCGGGCGGGCTGCTCCGGGTCCCGCTCGGTCAGGGAGGTGACGACGCGGAGACCGTGTGGGCGGACCTGACGGAGGGGCTGCTGGTGGCCGGACCGCCGGGCTCGGGGCGCAGCACCGCACTGCGGGTGGTCGCGCAGGGATTGGTCCGTGCCGGCGTCGGGGTGGTCCGGCTGACGGGCACCGGCACCGCGCCGCTGCCGGGGGTGCGTGACGTCGGGCCGGACGACGTGGTGGCGGCGTGCCAGGCAGGTGGGGGCGATCCGGCCGCTGTGCGGGCCCCTGCCGCGGTGCTGCTGGTCGACGACCTCGACGACCTCGAGCGCGCACACCCCGAGCTCACCGCGCTGCTCGCCTCGTCCTCGGCGACCCTCGTGGCCGCCGTGACCTCCGGCAGTGCCGCCCATGCCTTCCGGGGGCCGGTCGCGGCGATGCTGCGCCGCCGCCGGCTGCTCGTGCTGGACGTCCACGACCCCGCGTCCGCCGAGCTCGTCGGCCCGACCGCGGCCTGGCACGTCGACCCGCGCAGCCGCCCGGCCGGACGGGGGGTGCTCCTGCACGGCAGAGCGGCAGTCGTCGTGCAGGTCTACTCGGCGTCCTGACGGCGAGCCGGCGCGCCCCCGGCCGGCAGCAGCAGCCCGACGCCGACCACCACGGCGATCACCAGGACCGCAGCCGCCCACACCGTCTGCTCGGCGCCCAGCCAGCCGACGGCCAGCACGACGAGGAGGATCTGCCACATGATCACGGGCGAGCGCGCCCACCGCCGACCCCGCCACAGACCCCGGGCCGCGAGCAGGAGGAGCAGCGCGATCCCGAAGCCGAACGCGGCCAGGAACAGGCTCGCGGCCGGCATCGTGGCGGCGCCGCGCACGACGTCGGTGGTCCACGCCACCGCCAGGCCGAGGAACGCGGCCGCCTCGAGGACGACGAGGAGGCACACGACGAGCAGGACGGGGCGGCGTTCGGTCACCCGAGGAGCCTAGGCACGTCGGCTCGACGCGTCCGCGGGGACCCGCCGACGGCTGGTGGCGTCGGGTCCGATACCACGGCTCGAGGGTGACTCACGACACGAGGTGACGCCGATCACGCTACCGGCGCAGGGCCGCGACCAGGACTTCCGGCTCAGAATGCCCCTCACCTGCGGCGATGTGCGTCCTATCGCGATGCACAGGAGACTCCCAGGTGTGACGAACGCATCAACCGTCACCGAGATGAAACCTTCCTGTAACCCTTGTGGACTCACCACACGGGTGCGAGCCTAGAGGCAGTACGTCCACCCACCCCCCCGATCTCACGTGCAGACTCGTGCGCCCTGCCCCCCGGGCGCTCAGCGACGTGTGCCTAGGAGCGAACTCATGGATTGGCGCCACCGCGCAGAGTGCCTCGACGAGGACCCGGAGCTCTTCTTCCCCATCGGGAACACCGGTCCTGCGCTGCTCCAGATCGACGAGGCGAAGGCTGTCTGCCGTCGCTGCCCCGTCGTCGACACGTGCCTGAAGTGGGCGATCGAGACCGGTCAGGACGCCGGCGTCTGGGGCGGCCTGTCCGAGGACGAGCGCCGCGCGCTCAAGCGGCGCACCGCCCGTCAGCGACGCGCCGGCTGACACCCGCACCGCCTCACCCGGCCCCGCCGCGCACCGCGCGGTGGGGCCGAGCCGTGTCCGGAGGGAGCCGACGGCGCCCGGCAGCTCAGGCCAGGGCCGCGATGTCGCAGCTCAGGATGTCGCAGCTCAGGCCAGAGCCGCGATGTCGCGGGGGCCGCGCAGCCGCGCCTCGATGACGACCGAGGTGCCGCCGCCCTCCCGGTGTCGCCACTCGATCGTGCCCCGCATCTCGTTGGTCACCAGGGTCGAGACGATCTGCGTGCCGAGCCCGGTCCCCGCGCCCCGGTCGGTCGGCACCCCGGAGCCGTCGTCGGCCACCTCGACGCGCAGCGTGTCGTCCTGGCGGTCCACGATGACCTCCACCGTGCCCGACTCCCGTCCCGCGAACCCGTGCTCGACGGCGTTGGTGACCAGCTCGGTGAGGATGAGAGCGAGCGCCGTGGCGTCCTGCGCGGGGATCGAGCCGAACGAGCCGCGCACGAGCGTGCGCACCTGGGCGCCCTCGGTGGCCACGTCCGCAGCGAGCCGCAGGCTGCGGCCGACGAGGTCGTCGAAGGGCACGCTCTCGTCCAGGGTCTGCGACAGGGTCTCGTGCACGAGCGCGATCGTGGCCACGCGCCGCATGGCCTCCACCAGCGCGTCCTTGGCCTCCGGCGAGGCCACCCGGCGGGACTGCAGCCGCAGCAGCGCCGCCACGGTCTGCAGGTTGTTCTTCACGCGGTGGTGGATCTCGCGGATCGTGGCGTCCTTGGTGATGAGCTCGCGCTCGCGGCGTCGCAGCTCGGACACGTCCCGGCACAGCAGCACCGCACCGACCCGCTGGCCGTGCTCGGTCAGGGGCACCGCGCGCAGCGACAGCGCCACGCCGCGCGCCTCGACGTCCACGCGCCACGGCGCCCGCCCCATGAGGACGAGCGGCATCGACTCGTCGACCGTGTCGTGCTGCTCGATGAGCTCCGCGGTGACCTCGACGAGCGAGCGCCCCACCAGGTCGCCCACCACGCCGAGCCGGTGGAAGCACGACAGCGCGTTGGGGCTGGCGTAGAGCACCTCGCCCTCCGAGTTGAGGCGCACGAGCCCGTCCCCGACGCGGGGCGCACCACGGCGCGGGCCGGTCGGGGCGTCGGGGGCCGGGAACTCGCCGCGGCCCACCATCGCGAAGACGTCGTCGGCCGCCTCGACGTAGTTCAGCTCGAGCCGGCTCGGGGTCCGGGTGCCACCCAGGTTGGTCTGCCGGGCGAGCACCGCGATGGCCTTGCCGCGCCGGACCACCGGGACGGCTTCCTCGCGCACCGCGTAGGAGCCGAACCAGCGCGGCTCGCGCGACCGCTGCGGCACCCGCTCGTCCAGCGCACGCTGCAGCTGGCCCCGCTGGCCCTCCGGGGCGCTGGAACCGACCACGTCGTCGTAGTGCACGGTCGCCCCGGTGGACGGCCTCGCCTGGGCTATCGCGATGAAGTCGCCCTCGCTCGTCGGCAGCCACAGGACGAGATCGGCGAACGCGAGGTCGGACAGCACCTGCCAGTCGCCCACGAGGAGGTGCAACCACTCCAGGTCATGAGCATCGAGCGCGGCATATCGAGCGGCAAGGGTGCTCAGCGTAGACACGGTGCCCAGGGTAGGTCGCCGCTCGGGGGCCGTGGGCAGGACGGCCAAGGCCCGGGCGGCTAGCCTCGGACCACCGACCCGATCACGTAAGGAACAACCGTGCGACTGAGCGTGACGCTCGACCTGCCGACGGACCCGCACGCCGCGGCGCTGATGCTGTCCGACCCCGCGTACGTGGACCAGAAGGTGCGCGCGAGCGGGTCGCTCGAGCACCACGTGGACGTCACCGGCTCCCCCGAGGACGCGTTCACCGTGACGACCCGCCGCGCGATGCCCACGGACCAGATCCCCGGCCACCTGCGCAACCTCGTCGGCAACCAGATCGACGTCCGCCTCGTCGAGGCATGGGAGGCCGCGGCCGCCGACGGCTCCCGCGTCGGGACCGTCGTGGTCGAGATCGCGGGTGCTCCCGTGCGCCTCAGCGGTCGCACCGCCCTGGTCGCGAACGGGGCGCACCGGAGCACGGTGACGTACGACGGGGAGCTGCGCGCGACGGTGCCGATCTTCGGCTCCGCGATCGAGCAGGCCGCCGCCGGTGCGATCCGCTCCGCGCTGCAGGTCGAGCAGGACGTCGCGAACCGCTGGATCACCGGTCACGGACAGGCGCCACAGCCGTAACGATTCGGTAACACGGACCGATGTCCATATCGCTCTGACCTGCGCAAACACCTGTGTGGAATCGCTACCACACCGATTACCCCCACACGGCTCCTTGACACCCGCGGGGGCGCCGACGACAGTACTCCGCAGCGCGTGGGAACGCTCCCGTACTGCGGAGGGGAGCGCGACCACGCCGGGTCCAACGGCCCAACCCGACGTCCCCCCGCTCCCTTTCGGCGACCGGACGACGGGCGCCCTACGGGTACGGCGAGGACGCCGTCCGACTGACAAGGGAGTCACAGTGCGCAAGACCACCAGCAAGATGTGGGCGGCCGCGGCAGGGGTCACGGGCATCGCCCTCCTCGCCACCGCCTGCTCCGGCAGCTCCGACACGCCGGGCGACGACGAGTCCGAGGGCGGCAGCGAGAACATCACCCTCACGCTCGGCACGTTCAACGAGCCGGGCTACACGGACGAGATGTTCGCCGCGTACGAGGCCGAGAACCCGGGCATCACGATCGAGAACAAGAAGGCCGCGACGTCGAACGAGGCGCGCGACAACCTGAACACGCGCCTCGCGGCCGGCTCGGGCTCCTCGGACATCGAGATGATCGAGATCGACTGGCTCCCGGAGCTCATGCAGTACCCGGACAAGTTCGTCGACCTGACCGACCCCGAGCTCGCGGACCGCTGGCTGCCCTGGAAGGTCGAGCAGGCCACGACCCCCGACGGCATCCTGCTCGGCTACGGCACCGACATCGGCCCGGAGGCCATCGCGTTCCGCGGCGACCTGCTCGCCGCGGCCGGCCTGCCCTCCACGCGCGAGGAGGTCGCCGAGGCCATCGGTGGCGCCGACGCCACGTGGGAGAGCTACTTCGAGTTCGGCCGCCAGTACAGCGCCGCCTCCGGTGGCAAGCCGTTCTTCGACTCCGCCGGTGCCACCTACCAGGGCATGATCAACCAGGTCAAGAACGCCTACGAGGAGGAGGACGGCACGATCATCGCCGCCGAGAACCCCGAGGTGAAGGCGATCTACGACGCCGTCACCAAGGCGTCGGTCGACGACGGTCTGTCGGCCCACCTCAGCCAGTGGAGCGACGACTGGGCCTCCTCCTTCCAGACGGACGGCTTCGCCACCATGCTGGCCCCGGGCTGGATGCTCGGTGTCATCGAGGGCAACTCGGCCGGCGTGACCGGCTGGGACATCGCGGACGTCTTCCCCGGCGGCGCCGGCAACTGGGGCGGTTCGTTCCTCACGGTCCCGTCGCAGAGCAAGCACCCCGAGGAGGCCAAGAAGCTGGCCGCCTGGCTCACCGCGCCGGAGCAGCAGATCGCCGCGTACAAGAGCAAGGGCACGTTCCCGAGCCAGGTCGAGGCGCTCGCCTCGGACGAGCTGCTCAGCTCCACGAACGAGTTCTTCAACAACGCCCCCGCCGGCCAGATCCTGGCCAACCGCGCGGTCGGCATCATCGCCCCGTTCAAGGGCAAGCAGTACTTCGCGGTCAACGACGCGATGCAGTCGTCCCTGACCGAGGTCGACGTCAACGGTGGTGACCCCGCCGCTGCGTGGGACACCTTCGTCAGCGCGGTTTCCGCACTCGGCTGACGCTCGTCGGACCGGACCGGTGGGTCAGCCCACCGGTCCGGTCCCCCAGCGCCCGACCCTGCCACTGCCTGAGAAGGACACCTGATGGTCACCTCCACCACGTCGCCCCAGCTGGACACCGGTCCGCAGGGCGACCCCGACCGGGCACCGCGCCGGATCGGCTTCAGCCAGACCCTGGGTCGCTGGGACGTCAAGGTCTCGCCGTACCTCTACATCTCCCCGTTCTTCATCCTCTTCGCGATCACGGGCCTGTTCCCGCTCGTGTACACGGCCTACGTGTCGGTGCACGACTGGAACCTGATCGGCGGCAAGGGCGCCTTCGTCGGGCTCGAGAACTACGCGTTCGTCCTGCAGGAGCCCAACTTCTGGAGGGGCCTGCGCAACACCTTCAGCATCTTCCTGATCTCCACGGTGCCGCAGCTGATCATCGCGATCGTGATCGCCGCGCTGCTGGACGCGAACCTGCGCGCCAGGACGTTCTGGCGCATGGGTGTGCTCCTGCCCTACGTCGTCGCACCGGTGGCCGTCAGCCTCATCTTCGGCAAGCTCTTCGCGGACAAGTTCGGCCTGATCAACACGGTGCTCGGCTACATCGGGATCGACCCGATCGGCTGGCACGCACAGGTCCTGCCCAGCCACATCGCGATCGCCACGATGGTCGACTTCCGCTGGACGGGCTACAACACCCTGATCCTGCTCGCGGCGATGCAGGCGATCCCGCGTGACCTGTACGAGGCGGCCATCCTGGACGGCGCCTCGCGCGTCCGGCAGTTCTTCTCGGTCACCATCCCGATGCTGCGGCCGACGATCATCTTCGTCGTCATCACCTCCACCATCGGTGGCCTGCAGATCTTCGACGAGCCGCGGCTCTTCGACCAGACCGGACAAGGTGGCCCGAGCCGTCAGTGGATGACGGCCACGATGTACATCTACGAGCTCGGCTGGGGCAACCAGAAGAGCTTCGGGCGTGCGTCCGCGGTCGCCTGGATCCTGTTCCTCATCATCATCGTGATCGCCATGATCAACTTCTCGATCACTCGGAAGATCGCGTCGGAGAGCTCGACGACGAAGAAGCGGAAGAAGGTCTCCCGATGAGCGCCCCCTCACTGCCGGTCATCCGGCAGACCGCGGGCCGCGGTGCCGCCCGCGCCGCGTCCCGTCGCCGCCCGTCGTCCGTCGGGTCCGAGCGTCGGCCCGGCTGGGTCACGTACGTGCTGCTCGGGCTCGCCATCCTCGTGGCGATCGCGCCGCTGTACTACGCGTTCCTGCTCGCGTCGTCGAACTCCGCGTACATCGCGCAGAACCCGATCCCCTCGCTGATCCCGCAGGGCGAGTTCTTCACGAACGTCGGCAAGGTCCTGAACTCGGACATCCAGTTCTGGAAGGCCCTGAGCAACTCGGTCATCGTCAGCACGGTCACCTCGCTCTCCGTGGTCCTGTTCTCGACCCTGGCCGGCTTCGCGTTCGCGAAGCTGCGCTTCCGTGGCCGCAGTGGACTGCTCGTGTTCGTCATCGCCACCACGGCCGTGCCGACGCAGCTCGGCATCGTCCCGCTGTTCATCCTGATGTCCGAGCTCGGCTGGACCGGCAAGCTCATCGCGGTCATCGTGCCGGGACTCGTCACCGCGTTCGGTGTCTTCTGGATGACGCAGTACCTCGAGTCGGCGCTGCCCTACGAGCTCGTCGAGGCGGCCCGCGTGGACGGTGCGTCGATGATCCGGACGTTCTGGCACATCGCGCTGCCGGCAGCGCGTCCCGCGGCCGTCATGCTCGGCCTGTTCACGTTCGTGTCCTCGTGGACGAACTTCTTCTGGCCGTTCATCGTCCTGGGCAACCAGAACCCGACGCTCCCGGTGGCCATCCAGCTGCTCCAGGCGTCCTACTTCAAGGACATGTCGCTGATCATGGCGGGGGTCGTGGTCTCCACGTTCCCGCTGATCATCCTGTTCTTCATCGCGGGCCGTCAGCTCGTGGCAGGCATCATGCAGGGCGCAGTCAAGGGCTGATCTCCCGCCGCCCCCGGCCCGCCCGAAGGATCAGGATGGCGGGGTGCTCGCCGAGCACCCCGCCATTCTCATCACCCGCTCGTCCCCGCTGCCTCGGCAGCCACAGGAGGGAAGACCAATGGTGGTCGACAACATCCCAGTCCGCGCGGACCCGGTGCGTCCCCCAGCACCCACGCTCGAGCAGGTCGCCGAGCGCGCAGGTGTCTCGCGCTCGACGGCCTCCCGCGCCATCAACGGCGGCCTGCGCGTGTCTCCCGAGGCCCTCGCCTCGGTCGAGGCCGCCGTCGCCGACCTGGGCTACACCCCGAACCGCGCCGCCCGCTCGCTGGTGACCAAGCGCACCGACTCGATCGCCCTGGTGGTGCCCGAGCCCGACGAGCGCGTGCTGTCCGACCCGTTCTTCGCCGGCACCCTGAACGGCCTGAGCAGCTCGCTCGCCGACTCCGACATGCAGGTGGTGCTGGTCATCGCCCGGCCGGGCGAGAGCGAGCGCACCGTCCGGTACCTGCGCAACGGCCACGTCGACGGGGCGATCGTCGTGTCGCACCACGCCAACGACGAGCTCGACCGCGCGCTGCTGCTGTCGCACGTGCCCAACGTGTTCGTCGGCCGGCCGCTGTCGGCCGACGAACGGGACGTGCAGTACGTCGACACGGACAACGTCGAGGGCGGTCGCCTGGCCACGCAGCACCTCATCGACCGGGGCTGCACCCGCATCGGGACCATCGCCGGACCGGCCGACATGTCGGCCGGGATCGACCGCCTCACCGGGTGGCGCACGGCGATGCGCGCGGCGGGGATGTCCGACGACGCCGTGGTGCACGGGGACTTCACGATGGCCTCCGGCACGATCGCCGCGCGCGAGCTGCTCGAGCGGTTCCCCGACCTCGACGCGATCTTCATCGCCTCGGACCTCATGGCCGCAGGTGCCCTGACCGTGCTCGCCGAGCACGGCAAGGAGGTGCCGAAGGACATCGCGGTCGTCGGCTACGACAACCTCGGCGTCGCCGCGTCCACCACTCCCCCGCTGACCAGCGTGATCCAGCCGGTCGTCGCGATGGCCCGCGCGGCCGGCGCCCGGCTGCTGGACCAGCTCGGCGGCGCGCAGGCGTCGCCGCCGCTGATCTTCGCGCCCGAGCTGGTCGTCCGCGAATCCGCCTGAGCGGTTCTACCGGCTGAGCGCTACCGCCGGCTGAGCGCTACCGAGGGCGGGCCGGGATCCACCAGGCCCGCCCTCGCCGCGTCGTCAGCCCGCCGCCGCGGGCGGCACGTGCCCGAACCGGTGCAGCGTCCGGCTCACGGCCTGCTCCCGCACGACCGAGAGCAGCTCGCGCGCCCCGCTGGCGAGCACCGGCCCGTCCAGCACCGTGACGTGCCCCACCCGGGTGGCCGCGGCCTCACGCAGACCCGGGGCGGAGCCGACGACCCGCACCCGGCCGGTCACCTCGCCCGCCCGGACGCGGGCGGCGAAGGCCTCGTGCGACTCACCGGACACGTCGCTGACCGTCACGCGGACGCCGGCCGTGCGCGCGGCGTGGCACACCCGGTCGACCTCGCGGGCCCGGGCGGCGTCGCCGGCCCGCACCGTGAGCTCCGTGAGGGGCAGGTAGCGCAGGATGTTCGCCTCGGCGCGCAACCCGGAGGGGTCGTGCGGGCGGGACAGCTCGTCGGCCCACACGCGCTCGTCGTCCGCCTGCGCCCACGCGAGCCAGGCCGCGTCGTCCTGCAGGAGGTCCGGGGCGTCCCACCAGTCCCCGAGCTGGGCGACGTAGTGCGGGCCGCCCGCCTTGGCACCGGGTCCGACCGTCGAGCCCTTCCACCCGCCGAACGGCTGGCGCCGCACGATCGCGCCGGTGATGTGCCGGTTGACGTAGGCGTTCCCCACCTCGACGCGGCTGAGCCAGTGGTCGATCTCGGCCTCGTCCAGGGAGTGCAGGCCCCCGGTGAGCCCGAAGTCGACCGCGTTCTGCAGGTCGATCGCCTCGTCGAGCGTCTCGACACGCATGATCCCGAGCACGGGACCGAAGCACTCCGTCCGGTGGAACCACGAGCCCGGCGCGACGCCGTACTTCACGCCCGGGCTCCACAGGCGGCCCTCGTCGTCGAGCCGGCGCGGGGTGACGAGCCACGACTCCCCCGGGTCCAGGGTGGTCAGGGCGCGCAACAGCTTGCCCGACGCCGGCTCGGTCAGCGGTCCGACCGCAATGCCGAGGTCCGTCGCCGGACCGACCCGCAGCGAGGAGACCGCGTCGGCCAGCTGGCGCCGCAGCCGGTCGGAACGCCCCGCGGAGCCGACCAGGATGGCGAGGGACGCGGCAGAGCACTTCTGGCCGGCGTGCCCGAAGGCGGAGCGGACCAGGTCGGCGACCGCGAGGTCCACGTCGGCGGACGGCGTGATGACCAGGGCGTTCTTGCCGGACGTCTCCGCGAGCACGTCGAGGTCGGGCCGCCAGCCGGAGAACAGCTGGGCGGTCTCCAGGGACCCGGTCAGCAGGACGCGGGCCACGTCGGGGTGGGTGACGAGCCGGCGCCCCACCTCTCCCTCCGGGCTCAGCACGACCGTGAGGATGCCCTCGGGCGCACCGGCCGAGTCGAGGCCGCGCCGGACGGCGGCCATCGCCACCTGCCCGCAGCGGGGCGCCTGAGGCGCCGGCTTGACCAGCACGGGGCTCCCGGCAGCCAACGAGGCCAGGACCGAGCCCACCGGGATCGCGACCGGGAAGTTCCACGGTGGCGTGACGACCGTGAGCCCGGCGGGCCGGTGCACCGCACCCGGTACGACGCCGTCTGCCAGCTCCGTCGCGCGGTCGGCGTAGTAGCGCGCGAAGTCGACGGCCTCGCTGACCTCCGGGTCGGCCTCGGCGACGGTCTTGCCGGTCTCGTGCACCATCGTCGCGACGAGGTCGGCCCGCGCCGCCTCGAGGGACGAGGCGACCTCGCGCAGCGCCCGCGCCCGCTCGGCCGGGGCCGTGCCCGCCCAGGCGGGCAGTGCGGCCGACGCCCGCGCGACGAGCGCGTCGACCTCCTGCGTCGTCGAGACGACGACAGCACCGCCGGGCACGGGCACGTCACGGTCCAGCAGGTCCCGGGCCCACACGCGGGCGGCCGGCGCGGCCGGGTCGGTGTCGGGGGTGTTCTCGAAGCCGGTGTCGGGCGCGCCCGCGGCGGGCCGGGCGGTGCGGCGGGCCTGCGTCGATGGCACGTCCCGGTCCCGAAACGCCGTCCGGAAGGCCTCCTCCTGCGCGTCCATCGCCTCGCTGTCGGCGAAGAGCGCATGCAGGAAGTTCTGGCTCGCGGAGTTCTCCTCCAGCCGGCGCACCAGGTAGGAGATCGCGACGTCGAAGTCGTGCCGCGCGACCACCGGCGTGTACAGGAGCACCGCGCCGACCTCCTCCCGGACCGCCCGCGCCTGCGCGGGAGCCATGCCCTGCAGCATCTCCACGTCGAGCGCCTCGGAGACGCCGCGGCGCTGAGCCAGCAGGTGGGCGGCGGCCACGTGGAAGAGGTTGTGGCTGGCCACGCCGACGCGCAGGACCGCGGTGCGGGCGGGGTCCAGGGCACGGTCCACCAGCCGCAGGTAGGCGGCGTCGACCTCCGCCTTGGAGCCGTAGGGGGCCTGCGCCCAGCCGTGCAGCTCGGCCTCGACCTGCTCCATCGCCAGGTTGGCCCCCTTCACCAGACGCACCTTGAGCCGGGCACCACCGGCGGCGCGGCGCCGTGCCGCGATCGCGGTCAGCTCCTCGAGGGCGTCGGCGGCGTCCGGCAGGTAGGCCTGCAGGACGATCCCTGCCTCGGCGCCCAGCAGCTCGGGCTCCATGACGAGCCGCTCGAACACCGTCAGGGTGAGCGCCAGGTCGCGGTACTCCTCCATGTCGAGGTTGAGGAACGTGCCGTGCCGGGCCGCCGTCCGGTACAGCGGCCGCAGCCGCTCGACCACGCGCTCGACGCTGCCGTCGGTGTCCCACGTGGACAGCTGGCTGGCGACCGCCGACACCTTGACGGACACGTAGTCGACGTCGGGCCGCTGCACCAGTGCCTGCACGCGCTCCAGCCGAGCGAGCGCCTCGCGCTCGCCGAGCACGGCCTCCCCCAGCAGGTTGAGGTTCAACCGGAACCCCTCGGCACGCGTCGCCGCCAGGTGGTCCGCCAGCCCGCGCCCGTCGTCGGCGACGAGGTGGCCGACGAGGCTGCGCAACCGCTGCCGGGCGGCCGGCACGACGATGTCCGGCAGGACCGGCGCGACGCGCGCGCCCACGCCGAGCATCACCCGGTCGAGCGGGCCGAGGAAGCTCGCCGCCGCCCCGGGGGTGAGGTCCGCGAGCTCCGTCGCGGCCACGCGCACGTCCTGCGGGCGGGCGACCCGGTCGACGAACCGCACGGCGAGCTCGAGTCCCGCCGGGTCGGAGACGAGGGCGGCCAGCCGTCCGGTCGTGCGCCGCTCCCGGGCCGTCTGGTCCTGGGCCGTCGCCGACAGCCAGGCCCGGGCCAACCGGACCGCGTCCTGGGTGACGTCGTCGTCCGTGCTCGACATGGCGCTCCTTCGTCCGGCGAGGGGCCGGGGTGCCGGCCTCGCTGTGCACGGGCCGGGTACGGCCCGCGCCAATTCTGGGCTCTTCCGCAGGTCCGTGCGACGTCCGCCGCTCGGATCCCCATTGACCCGGGCCGCCGGGTGTCGCCAGGGTGGCACTCGTCCGCACGACGACGTGCGGACGAGCCGACGCGACAGCCACCACCTGGGGGACCCCACATGCCTGCACCCGTGCGCTCACGTCCCGTTCTCGGCGCCGTCCTCGCCGCCGTCGTCCTCGTGCTCGGCGGCATCGTCGCCGCGGCACCGTCCACCGCGACGGAGCTGGAGCCGTCCCTCGAGCGGGTCGACCTGCGCCCGGGCGGCGACGTGCAGCCCCAGGCCACCATCGAGAACGAGGAGGCGTTCTGCGGCTGGCTCAGCGGCTTCTACGTCAACCACCCGACCTACTACACGGTCCGCGTGTACAACTGCCGGCACACCGACATCTTCATCAAGGGCGTCTACCTCAACGGCTCCTTCGCCACGTGCGTCCTGGTCCCGGCCCGGCACTCCCGGCACCTCGGCGGCTCGATCGTGCGGCCCATGGAGGACGCACAGATCTGCTGACCGCCTGCCCGTCACGCGGACACGACGCGTTCGCCTGTCGGGCCTGACCGGCTGCGCGCCGCCGGGGTGCCACAGTGGGGCCCGTGACCGATCTCACAGCGGAGACCCCGCACCCGAACACGCCTCTGACCACCGCCAAGGCCCAGCTCGCCGGCGCCGTCGAGATCCTCGGCTACACCGAGGGCCTCCACCGCATGCTGGCCACACCCCGGCGCGAGATGAACGTCGCCGTGCCGCTGCGTCGCGACGACGGCGAGATCGAGCTGTTCACGGGGTACCGGGTCCAGCACAACATCTCCCGCGGACCGGCGAAGGGAGGCCTGCGCTACTCCGCAGGTGTGGACGTCGACGAGGTCCGCGCCCTCGCCATGTGGATGACGTGGAAGTGCGCGGTCGTCGACGTGCCGTACGGCGGCGCCAAGGGCGGGGTGACCATCGACCCGCGGCGGTACTCCCAGGCCGAGCTCGAGCGCGTCACCCGCCGGTACACCAGCGAGATCATGCCGATCATCGGCCCCGAGCGGGACATCATGGCGCCCGACGTCGGCACCAACGAGCAGACCATGGCGTGGATCATGGACACCTACTCGGTGAACCGCGGCTACACCATCCCCGCGGTGACGACCGGCAAGCCGTTGGCCGTGGGCGGCTCGCTCGGCCGCGCGACCGCGACGTCGCGCGGCGTCGTGCACACGGCCGCGGCCGCGCTCGGTGACGCCGGGGTCCAGCTGCGGGAGGTCAGCGCCGCCGTGCAGGGCTTCGGCAAGGTCGGCTCGCACGCCGCGCGGTTCCTGCACGACGCGGGCACGCGCGTGGTCGCGGTGAGCGACGAGCAGGGCGGCGTGATGCGCTCCGACGGTCTCGACGTCAGCGCGCTCGAGCGGCACGTGCTGTCGACCGGGACGGTCGCCGGGTTCGACGGCGGCGAGCCGATCGACAACTCCGAGCTCCTCGCGCTCGACGTCGACCTGCTCATCCCGGCGGCGGTGGAGGGCGTCCTGGACGCCGACGCCGCCGGCCGGGTCAAGGCGCGCTGGGTCGTGGAGGCGGCGAACGGTCCGACGACCCCCGAGGGCGACCGGGTGCTGGCCGAGCGCGGCGTCGTGGTGGTGCCCGACATCCTGGCCAACGCCGGCGGCGTCGTCGTGTCGTACTTCGAGTGGGTGCAGGCGAACCAGGCCTACTGGTGGACCGAGCGCGAGATCGAGGACCGGCTCGAGCACCGCATGGTGACGGCCCACCGCGCGGTCGCCGCGCTGGCGGGTGCGGAGGGGGTCTCGCTGCGCGACGCGGCGCTGACCATCGGCGTGCGACGGGTGGCCGAGGCGCACCAGATCCGCGGCCTGTACCCGTGACGGGAGTACGGACGGCCGTGCGCGCGTTGCTGACATGGTGACCACCAGCAACCGTGTACCCCTGTCCGTGCTCGACCTCGCACCCGTCGCCGTCGGGCAGTCCTCAGCCGACGCCCTCGCCGCGACGACCACCCTCGCCCGCACCGCCGACGCCGCCGGGTACGCGCGGTTCTGGGTCGCCGAGCACCACGCGATGGCGGCCGTCGCGTCGACGTCCCCCGGCGTGCTGATCGCCCACCTGGCCGCGGCGACCGACCGCATCCGGGTGGGGTCGGGCGGCGTCATGCTGCCCAACCACCCGACGCTGGTGGTGGCCGAGCAGTTCGCGATGCTCGAGGCGCTGCACCCGGACCGCATCGACCTGGGCATCGGCCGCGCACCCGGCGCCGACCCGATGACCGCGGCCGCGCTGCGGCGCACCGTGGAGGGACTCGGCGTGGAGGACTTCCCGGCGGAGGTCATCGACGTCCTGGCCCTGCTCGGGCATGAGCTGCCGGGTCGGGCACCGTCGTTGCGGGCCACCCGGCTGTCCGCCACGCCCGCGGCGACCTCCAGCCCGCAGGTCTGGCTGCTCGGGTCGAGCTCGTTCAGCGCCGAGCTCGCGGGCAGCCTCGGGCTGCCGTTCAGCTACGCGCACCACTTCAACACGGGGCACACCCTGCAGGCGGCCGAGGCCTACCGCCGGGCCTTCCGCCCGTCGCCCGCGCTCGACGCCCCGCGGCTCATGGTCTCGGCGTCCGTGCTGGTCGCGGACTCGGACGAGGAGGCCGAGCACCTCGCCGGACCCAGCCGGGTGATGGCCCTCGCCCTGCGTACGGGCCGGCCGCTCGGGCCCATCGTGTCGCCCGAGGAGGCGGCCCGTCAGCTCGCCGGACTGGATCCGGTCGCAGCCGCCGAGTTCTTCGCCAAGGTGCCGGGGACGCAGGTGGCCACCACGGCCGACCGTGCGGTCGAGGAGCTCGCCGCGCTGGTCGAGCGCACCGGTGCCGACGAGCTGATGCTCACCGGGACGGCGTTCGACACCGCCACCCGGGTGCACACCCTCGAACAGCTCGCCGCGCGCTGGCCCGCGGCCGTGGACGCCGTCTGACGCCTAGTCCGACGCGTCACCGGCGCCGGGGTCGCGCACCAGGCGGGCGCGCAGGACGCCCGTGAGCTCGAGCGTGTCCTCGTCGGGGGTCGAGACCGTCACCGGCTCCCCGACGAGGCGCAGCACCTGCTGCTCACGCGTCATCGCGTCGGGGGGTCCCGCCATCAGCGTGGACACCATGGGCCCGAACGTCAGCGTCCCGCCGGCCAGCCGCCAGGTCCCCCGGATGCGATTGACGCCGGCGAGCCCGAACACCTGCCCGTCGCCGTCGAACGTCAGCCACGGGGTCCCCCGGTACGCACCCTCGAGCTCGGCGCCCTCGAGTGCCGTGAACCGCCACGTCCCCGCCAGATCCACCATCGCCCGATCATGGCACTGTCGGGGCGCGGCCGCGCTCACCCGCGAGGCTGCCGGTCCGCCCAGGTCTCCAGGGTGACGCGCGGGCCGGTGTAGAACGGCACCTCCTCGCGCACGTGCAGGCGCGCGTCGGTGGCCCGCAGGTCACGCATGAGGTCGACGATCCGGTGCAGCTCCGGCGCCTCGAACGCCAGGATCCACTCGTAGTCCCCGAGCGCGAACGCCGAGACGGTGTTGGCCCGCACGTCCGGGTAGTCGCGCGCAGCCTGCCCGTGCTCGACGAGCATCCGGCGGCGGTCGTCCTCGGGCAGGACGTACCAGTCGTACGACCGCACGAAGGGGTACACGCAGAGGTAGTCCCCCGCCGGCTCCCCCGCCAGGAACGCGGGCACGTGCCCGCGGTTGAACTCCGCAGGGCGGTGCAGGCCGACCACGGACCACACGGGCAGCAGGTGGCGGCCGAGGTCGCTCGCGCGCAACCGCTGGTAGGCGCCCTGGACCTCCTCGACCGTCTCGGCGTGCCACCAGACCATGAGGTCGGCGTCCGCCCGCAGGCCGGCGACGTCGTACCAGCCGCGCACCACCAGCCCGTCCGCGGCGACGGCGGCCTGCGCGGCGGTGATCAGCTCCGCGCGCTCGTCGTCGTCCTCGGGAAGGACCTCCTCGAGCGCGAAGACGGTCCACATGGTGTACCGCACGGTGGCGTTGAGGGTCTCGGTGTCGTGCGTCATCGCGGTGGCTCCAGGGGTGGTGAGGGTCAGGACCGAAGGGTCCTACGAGAGGGGGTCGGCCGAGCAGGCCGCGGGGATGCCGGTGGCCACGCCCTCACGCATCCGGCAGCAGCCGGGGCGGCACACGGAGGGGAACGCCGGCAGCGCCCCGACGGTGGCCTGCTCCAGGGCGGGGGCGTCGCCCTGCGGGAGGAGCGCGGGGTCGGCGCCGAGCTCACGCGCGAGCGCGGCCCGCTCGAGCACCAGGTCCACGAGCCCGCGGACGAACGGCTCCCGGACGCCGACGGTGTCGGCGCGCACGGCGACGATGCCCAGCTCGGCGGCGGTCTGCATCGCCTCCGTGTCGAGGTCGAACGCGACCTCCATGTGGTCGGAGACGAAGCCGATCGGCGACATCACGACCGCCTGCACACCGTCCGCCGCGAGCGCGGTCAGGTGGTCGTTCACGTCCGGCTCGAGCCAGGGCTGGCTGGGCGGACCGGAGCGTGAGCAGTACGCCAGGTCCCACGTCAGCGGTCGGCCCAGGCGCTCCTCGACGGCGGCGGCGACCGTCGCGGCGACGTCGAGGTGCTGGGCCCGGTACGACGCCCCGGACACCTCCGAGGCCGCGTCCATCGTGTCGGGGATCGAGTGCGTCACGAAGACGAGGCGCGCGTCGCGGCCGATCGACTCGAACGCCTCCGTCACCGCGTCGATGTTCGCCTGCACGAAGCCCGGGTGGTTGAAGTACGAGCGCACCTTGTCCACGACCAGCGGGTGCTCCCCCGCCGGGAGGCCGAACTCCGGGCCGAGCTCGTCCAGCGACGCCCAGAGGTTCTCCCGGTACTGCCGGCACCCCGAGTACGACGAGTACGCGCTCGTGACGACCGCGACGACCCGTCGGGCGCCGTCGGCGTATGCGGCGGCGAGGGCGTCGCGGGTGTACGGCATCCAGTTGCGGTTGCCCCACAGCACCGGCAGGTCGAGACCGCGCCGGGCGATCTCGTCCGTGAGCGCGCGCTGCAGCGCCTGGTTCTGGCCGTTGATGGGGCTCGCCCCGCCGAAGTGGTGGTAGTGCTCCGCCACGACGGCGAGCCGCTCGTCGGGGATGTTCTTGCCGGCCGTCACGTTGCGCAGGAACGGCAGCACGTCGTCCGGGCCGTCGGGACCGCCGAACGAGAGCAGGAGCAGCGCGTCGTACGGTGCGACGGCGCTCGGTTCGACGTCGGACGGCAGCGAGTTCACGGCGGTATCAGGGGCCACCAGACGATCATCGCACCGGGCGGCGGCGGCCTCCCGGCGAGCAGGGGCGCCGCCCGCCGTGAGATTGTCGAGACGCCGCGTCAGCAAAGCTCGGGGCTCGACGGAGCAGCCGTCGAGCCACAGCCGCTCGACCAGCGCGGACGTCGAGCGGGGCCTACGCTGCGGCACGATCACCCTGCACACGAGCCGGGGAGCGTCGGCCCGGCGCGGCGCCCCCGGCGTGCGCAGGACGCCGCATGCTTCTACCGTCGGAGTACCCGCTGCTCCCGGAAAGACAGGACTCCTGTGCACTCGACCGAGTCCCGCACGCCGACGAGCACCCCGCTCGGCAGGCGGTACCACCTCGAGCACCCGCTCGGGCGCGGCGGTTCGGGTGAGGTCTTCCGCGCGACCGACAACCGGCTGCGCCGACCGGTCGCCCTCAAGCTCTTCGCCATCGGCGCCGCGACCCCCGACGAGATCCGGCGCTACGCGCACGAGGCGCGGGTCCTGTCCTCGCTCACCCACCCGAGCCTGGTCGCCCTGCTCGACGTCGGCGCGGACGTGCTGCCGGGCGCGGGCCCCGTGGCGTTCCTCGTCATGGAGCTCGTCGACGGCCGGACCCTGCGCGACACGATCGCGGACGGTCCCCTGACGCCCGGCCTCACGGCGGACGTCGGTCGGCAGCTGGCGCTCGCGCTGAACCACGCGCACGGAGCCGGCGTCGTGCACCGCGACGTCAAGCCGTCCAACATCCTGGTGGCCGCCGACCGGGCGGACAGCGGCGCCCGCGACGCGCCGTGGATGCCGGTGGTGCTCGCCGACTTCGGCATCGCCCTCACGACAGCCAACGCGCCGCGCTCCCCGCGCGGGTCGTCCGGCACGGCCGGGTACCAGAGCCCGGAGCAGGCGCTCGGCGAGCCCGCCGGGCCGGCGACCGACATCTACTCCCTGGGACTCGTGCTGCTCGAGTGCCTGACCGGCGAGCGCGCCTACCCGGGCGATCCGCTGTCGAGCTCGCTCGCGCGGTTGCTCGACCCCGTGGTCGTACCCGCGCAGTTCGGCCGGGACTGGAGCCGGCTGCTGCTGGCGATGACCGCGCCCGACGCGGCCGCCCGCCCCGGGCCAGCCGCCGTCGCCGCGGAGCTGCGCGCGCTACGCGTCTGACGACTCGTCGGGGATCTGCGCCTGTGCGAGCCGCAGCTTGTCGGTGAGCGCCCGCAGAGTCGCCAGCTCCTGCGTGTCGAGCGCCCCGCCGACGAGCCGGCGGATCGTGCGCACGTGCCGGCGGCCGATCTCGCGCTGCACGCGTCGTCCCTCCGGCGTCAGCCCGACCGCGACCCCCCGGGCGTCCCCCGCGACGGGGCCGCGCCGCACGAGCCCGGCCTGCTCCAGCCGCTCCACCATGCGCGACAGGCTCGGCTGGCTCAGGAGGCTGTTCTCGCCCAGGTCCCTGAGCCGCGCCGTGCCGTCCGGGCACCGGGACAGGGTGAACAGCACGTCGTACTCGCGGATCGTCAGGTCGCCCCAGACGTCGTCGCGCTGGAACCGCCGCATGAGCGCGACCTGGGCGCGGAACAGCGACTCCCAGGCCTCGGCCGCCTCCCGGGTGCCGGGCAGCTCGCGCGTGCCGTCGCTCGTCGACCGACCCGGACCGCCTTCATGCGTACGCATAGACCACCTCAACCGCGCGACCTCGGCGTCTGTTCCGGGGAGCCGACTATCGAAAGTGTCGGGCGCCGCAGCCTGAAATGTTTCGGTACCTCGCGGCGACCGGGGCGTGGCGACCACTGTGCGATCCGGACCTGGCTCAACGAGGAGGAACCCCCATGCCCGTCACACACCCCAGGCGCAGCACCACGCTGCGCACCGCCGCGGTCGCACTGGCCGCCACGATCGCCGTCGGCGCCGCCGTCACGATCCCCGCGCAGGCCGCGTCCACCCTGAAGGACCTGGCCACCGCGGCCGGCAAGGACATCGGCTTCGCGCTCGCGCCCGACCGGCTCTCCGAGTCGGCCTACAAGTCCATCGCGGACAGCGAGTTCAACCTGGTGGTCGCCGAGAACGCGATGAAGTGGGACGCCACCGAGCCGTCCCAGAACTCGTTCAGCTACGGCGCCGGCGACCAGGTGGCCAGCTACGCGGCGAGCACCGGCAAGGAGCTGTACGGGCACACGCTCGTCTGGCACTCGCAGCTGCCCAACTGGGTGAAGAACCTGTCCGGCACCGCGCTCCAGTCCGCCATGACCAACCACGTGACCAACGTCGCGACGCACTACAAGGGCAAGGTCTCGTCCTGGGACGTCGTCAACGAGGCGTTCGACGACGACGGCACCCGCCGGGACGACTCGACGTTCCAGCAGAAGCTCGGCGACGGCTACATCGAGACCGCGTTCCGCGCGGCACGTGCCGCGGACCCCACCGCCAAGCTCTGCATCAACGACTACAACACCGACGCGATCAATGCGAAGAGCACCGCGATCTACAACCTCGTCCGGGACTTCAAGGCCCGCGGCGTGCCGATCGACTGCGTCGGGTTCCAGTCCCACCTGATCATCGGGCAGGTCCCGTCGACCATGCAGCAGAACCTGCAGCGCTTCGCCGACCTCGGCGTTGACGTCCGGATCACCGAGCTGGACATCCGCATGCAGACGCCGGCGGACGCCAACAAGCTGGCGACGCAGGCCGCCGACTACAAGAAGGTCTTCCAGATCTGCAACGCCGTCAGCCGCTGCCAGGGCGTGACGATCTGGGGGATCACCGACAAGTACTCCTGGGTCCCCGACACGTTCCCCGGTCAGGGAGCCGCTCTGGTCTGGGACAGCAACTACGCCAAGAAGCCCGCGTACGACGCGATCGCCTCGGCCTTCGCGGGCATCACGCCGACGACGCCCCCGGTGACCCCGCCGGTCACCGACCCGCCGGTCACCGAGCCGCCGGTCACCGAGCCGCCGGTGACGCAGCCGCCGACGGCCGGCTGCCAGGTGACCTACGGCGTCAACCAGTGGAACACCGGGTTCACCGCCAACGTCACGGTGAAGAACACGTCGACCGCCCCGATCAACGGCTGGACCCTGACGTTCTCCTTCCCGTCCGGGCAGACGGTCACCCAGGCGTGGAGCTCGGTGACCACGCAGTCAGGCTCGGCCGTCACCGTGCGGAACGCGCCCTGGAACGGCTCCATCCCCGCGGGCGGCAGCCAGCAGTTCGGGTTCAACGGCGCGCACAGCGGCACCAACGCGGCACCGACCGCGTTCGCCCTCAACGGCACCGCCTGCTCGGCGGGGTGACGCCCGGCCGGCCCGGGACCCGCGGGTCCCGGGCCGGTGCACGCGCTCCGGGTCGATACGCTGGCGCGATGACGATCGAGGCGGCACCGCGCACCACGTACCTGCTGGTGGACGGAGAGAACATCGACGCCACGCTCGGGTCCTCGATCCTCGGCGGGCGGCCTACCCCTGAGCAGCGCCCCCGCTGGGAACGCGTGCTGACGTTCGCGCAGCAGACGTGGGACCAGCCGGTGAAGGCGCTGTTCTTCCTCAACGCCTCCAGCGGGTCGCTGCCCATGTCGTTCGTGCAGGCGCTCACCGCGATCGGATTCCAGCCGATCCCGCTGTCGGGCGAGTCGTACGAGAAGGTCGTCGACATCGGCATCAAGCGCACCCTGGCGGCGATCGCCGGCCGCGGGGGCGACGTGCTGCTGGCCAGCCACGACGGCGACTTCGCCCCGGAGCTGGAGGTGCTCGTCGACGACGAGGAGCGCCGCGTCGGGCTGCTCGCCTTCCGCGAGTTCACGAGCACCCAGCTGTCGGGCCTCGTCGGGCGCGGGCTGGAGACCTTCGACCTCGAGATCGACGTCGCCGCGTTCAACGTGCAGCTGCCGCGCCTGCGGATCATCCCGCTCGAGGAGTTCGACCCGCTGCGCTACCTGTGACCGGCGGGTCCCCTCGCGCCCACCGCACCAGTGACCTAGGTCACGGGTCCGTAACGATGTACCTGATACCGCGGTCGTTTACCTAGTACCGCGTGGCTCAGGCGCTTCGTGCGCTGGTAGACAGTGCGCTGGCCCCACCTGAGATGTCCGCTGGGCTGCCCCGTCAACGGCGATGGTGCAGGTCAGCGGCCGCCTCGGGTGGGCACTCACCAGCAGCGCTGGCCGGGAGAAGCGCCCGGTCAGTCACCACGACGAGGTGGTCATGAAGCGTCACATCTTGGCGGGGCTCGTCCTCGCGCTCCTCACGACGGCGATCGTCCTGTTCTCGGGTCCCGAGCTGCAGAGCGTCGCGCTGCTCGGCGCCGCGCTCGGCGGAGCCCTCGGGCTCGTACCGGACCGCTCCCCGGCGCAGCGCGCCGCAGGGTTCGCGGTCGGCTTCCTCGCCGCGTGGATCGGCTACGCGCTGCGCGCCGCGGCCCTGCCCGACGCCGCTGCCGGCCGAGCCGTGGCGGTGCTCGTCGTCATCGCGCTGTGCCTGGCCGTCGCCGGTGTCACGCGCGGCAGGCTCCCGCTGTGGTCGGCGCTCCTGGGCGCGGCCGCGATGGCCGGCGCCTACGAGGCCGTCTACGCCGCCGACCCCGCCGCGTTCGTCTCGTCGTCGGCCACCACCGCGACGTCGATCCTGCTCGCTGCCGGTGCCGGGTTCCTCGCCACGTCCCTGCTCGGCGTCGTCGTCGAGCAGGACCGGGAGCAGGAGCGCGCAGCGCAGGAGCCGGTCGTCGAGTACGCCGGTGCCGAGCCCGCCCGGGCCCCGCACCGCGGTCTGCCCGCCACCCGTCCTTTCGACCCCCAGCCGGAGGCCTGACGTGCGACGCACGACCACCACCGCGACCGCCGCGGTCCTGCTCATCCCCCTGCTGGTCACGGCCGTGGGGTCCCCCGCGCTCGCCGCGGACTCCGGGGACGTCGCCGTGACCAACACCGAGACCGTGCAGGCCCGCCTGTCCGCGACGGGCGCGTTCCAGAGCGCCCGCGTCTACGAGCAGCTCACGCTGTCCGGCCGCGGCACCACGACCGTCGAGAACCCGGTCTCCACCAAGAGCCTGCGCAACCTCGACGGGTTCGGCGGTCACGAGGTCGTCGACGGCAAGCTGGTCACCACGCTCGACGTCGACGGCGAACGGCGCGAGCGCTCGCTGAGCGACTACGACAAGGACCTCCCCCTCACGGTCGACATCAGCTACCTGTTCGACGGCGAGCCGATCCAGCCCGGTGCGGTCGTCGGCAAGTCCGGCACCCTCGAGGTGCGCTACACGGTCACCAACGTCACCGGCCGCACGCAGGACGTCACCTACGACGACGGCACGGGCACGATGGCCACCGCGTCGGCCGAGACCGTGATCCCGATGATCGGCCAGCTGGTCACGGTGCTGCCCTCCACCTTCACCGACGTGCGCTCCGACGAGGCCGGGATCGCCGGCGACGGGCGCGGCGGCACGCGGATGCAGTTCCAGATGACGCTCTTCCCGCCCATCGGCTCGGCCACGGCCGAGTTCGGCTACACCGCGCAGGTCAGCCGCGCGGTCATCCCCAAGGCCACGCTCACCTCGATGGCGGTCTCCCCGCTCGAGTACCCGTCGTTCAAGGGTGGCGCGGCCAGCTACGAGGCCGGCGCGCAGAAGGGGGTCGACCTGACCGCCGGTGCGACGACGATCGACGCCTCCGTCCTGCAGCTGCACGACGGCGCCGCCCAGCTGCTCGCGGGCCTGCTCCAGCTGCGCGACGGCGCGGCGAGCCTGTCGGCCGGCCTGAACGACACGGCGGCACCCGGTGCGGCGAAGCTGGCGACCGGTGCGGGCAAGCTCGAGGCCGGGCTGTCCCAGGCCGGCGCCTCGGCGCCGCAGCTCGTCTCCGGGCTCAGCCAGGTGGACGCAGGCCTGGCGCAGGTCGACGCCGGGCTCGCCAAGCTGTACGGCGACATCGGCAAGCTCCCGACCGACCCGCGCGTGCAGCAGCTGCAGGCCGGGATCGCCCAGCTGCGGGCCGGCATCGGCTCGACCACCACCCCGGAAACCCTCCTGCACGGCGCGGAGCAGCTCCGGCAGCAGGTCGGCACCGCCGCCCCGCAGGCGCTCGCGACGATGGCCGCGGGCGTCTACAACGAGAGTGCCACCGCCCCCGGCGCCTACCAGAAGCTCGGCTGCGCGGTCACCGTGCTCATCCACCTTCGGGACGGCGCGCTGCCCGGCGCGGACCCGTGCTACGCCGCGTCCGGTGGCATCCGCCCGCCGCTCACCCCGACGGTCGACCCGTACAAGGTCGCCGTCCTCAACGGCCTCATCGCTCAGCTCGAGGCCGGTCGGGCCGACCTGGCCGACCCCGCCAGCCTGGGCGACCCCACGTCCCCGGCGTTCTTCGGCGCGGCCCCCGCGGCCGACCCGACGCTCCAGCAGGGACTCACCTACCTGCAGGGCCGCCTGACCTACATCGCCGGTCCGGGCCTGGCCAAGATCCAGTGCGGGCTGAGCTCGAAGTCGTACGACAAGTGCGACCAGGCCAAGCCCGGCCTGCTCGAGGGCCTCACCAGCGTGGACGCCGGCGTGAGCCAGCTGCTCGCCACCGTGGTGACCAGCGTCCAGACCGGCGTCGGCGGACCGAACGACACCGCGGAGAACGGCACCCTGCGCGGCGGGGTGCACTCCCTGCAGGCCGGCACGGACAAGCTGGAGGCCGGCAGCGGTGCGCTCGTCGGCGGGCTGAAGGAGCTCCGCGCGGGCGCCAGCCAGCTGGATGCCGGTGCGGACGCGCTGGCCGACGGCCTCGCCACCGCCGCCGACGGCTCCACGCAGCTCTCCGACGGCCTGGTCACGGCGACCGAGGGTGCCCCGAAGCTGGTCGACGGCACGCAGCAGCTGTCCGACGAGGGCACCTCTCAGCTGGTCGCCAACGGCAAGAGCACGGCCGAGGACTTCGGCGTGAAGTACGCGGTGCTCAGCGCCGGGGCCGACCGGGCCGCGACCGAGGGGATGGCGTACGGCGCACCGGACGGCGCGGCGGGGTACACGGCGTACTCGCTGGAGATCGCCGGGGTCGACGGCACCGGCGTCAGCGCGATCGGCCGGCTCATCCTGGCGATCGTCCTGTTCGCCGCCGGGATCGGCGTCGCCACCCTGGCGCGGCGCAGGTTCGCCTGACCGGTCCGTGAGCAGCATCGACGGCGTGCGACCCCCGGGTCGCACGCCGTCGGCGTGTCAGGCGAAGCCCGCCGCGAGCGTCTCGTCGATCGCCTGCTGCACGTGCTCGCGGTGCTCGGAGGTCAGCAGCGCCACCCCGTGCGCGCTCCCGGCGAGCTCGAGGAACGTGCTCGGGTCGTCGGCGCGCGACACGTCCCGCGACGAGTCGACGCCGACGCTCGAGTCGTCGGTCGAGGCGACGACCAGCAGCGGGCCGGTGTAGCCGCTCGACGCGGACTGCGCGTCCTGGCCGTCGAACGCGGCGGGCGGCCCGAGGGCCACCACGGACGCCGCGTCGACGTCGTCGGCGAGCGCTGCGGCGTACGTGCCGCCCTTCGAGGCCCCGACGAGCGCGACGTCCGCGGCACCGAGGCTGCGCAGGACGTCGACCGCGGCGACGAAGGACGTCTCGCCGTCGCCCGACCAGCCGAACGAGGCGACCAGGTAGCCCTCCCCGGCCAGCCGCGCGAGCTCGTCGGCCCACTGGCAGGCGTCCCCCTGGTCCTGCGGCGCCAGGAGCACGCCCTTGCTGCCCGCACCGGTGAAGGACACGAGCGTCGGGTCCGCCTCCGGGCCGGCCGTGACGGTCGCGGTGCCCTCGGGCAGGCAGGTCGGGGTGTCGGCGGGACTCAGCGCGGCGGTACCGGCCGCGCTCGGCGGTGCTGCTGCGCTGGGGGGCGCGTCCGCGCCGCGGGACGGGGTCGCCGTGGCGTCGCCGTCCGCGGTGCAGGCGACGAGCGCGAGGGCGGCGAGCACGGTGAACGGGGCGGTCAGGACGCGCGCGGCTGAGGGCATCCCCTGTTCCTAGGGGGTGGTCACCCGCAGGGGCAACCCTCGTCTCACGTGGCCGCGTCGTACCGGTCGAGCACGATGTCCACGAGTCGCACGTCGGGCGCGAGCGGCTCGGCGACCGCGTCCGCGCCGGCCTCGAGCACGCGGTCGTAGAAGTACCCCGGCGCCAGCAGGTACGAGGCCACGACCACCCGGCCGCCGGGCGGCAGGTCCGCCCGCGCGGTCGCCACGGCCGCCGTGACCCGCGGCTCGGCGCCGGCGCCGTAGCCGATCGTCACCGGCTGCTCGAGCCGGTCCGCCAACCCGGCCGCCACGGCCTCCACCGCGAGCGCGGCGGCCGGGTCGGTGGACCCGGCGGCCGCGAGCACGACGGAGTCGTCGGGCCCGAGCCCCACAGCGGTGAGGCGGTCCAGGAGGATCTCGACCAGGCGGGGGTCGGGACCGAGCGGCGCGGCGGCCGTCGCGCCGGGCTGGTCCACCGCGTCGGCGATGTCGACTCGGACGTGGAACCCGACCGACAGCAGCAGGGGCACGACGACCGCGCCGGGTGCGTCGCTGTCGAGCGCGTGCGTGACCACGTCGGCGACCGCGGGCTCCTGCACGTCGACGAACGCCTCCCGGACGTCGAGCTCGGGCCGGGCGGCGGCGACGCCGGTCAGGATGGAGCGGATGGCCGCGCGGCCGCGCAGGTCGTCCGTGCCGTGCGAGCAGCCGACCAGGACCGGTCCCCCGGCGCCGGCCGGGGGACGCTCGGGTGCGGGATCGCGGGCGTGCAGCGCGTTCGTCATCGGGCCTCCAGCTCGAGACGGTATCCCCTCTTGACCACCGTGCGGATGAGCTCACGGCTGCCGCTGGCATCGCGCAGCCGGGCGATGGCCACCTCGGCGGCGTGCGGGTCCCGCGAGTCGCCCGGCAGCACGGCCAGGACCCGGTCCCGCGGCACGACGGATCCGCCCGCGGCGGCCAGCAGCCGGAGCACCTCGAGGCCCGTCGGGGTCAGCGGGAGCACACGCCCGTCCAGCACCGCGGTACCCCGGTGCACCTGGAGCGGGCCGGCCACGGTCTGCAGGGCCTGCAGCCCGGCGTAGTGCCCGACCACGGCCCGGACCAGCGCACCGAGCCGGCCCCGCTCGGGGACGATGGGCTCGATGCCGCGCTCCTGCAGGGGCTTGGCGGTGATCGGTCCGACCGCCGCCATCACCACGCTGCCGCCCCGGACCAGCGCGGCGATGTCCTCGACCACGCCGGCCTCGCCGGCCGCCTGCAGCCACGCGTGCGCACCGGGGGCGGACGTGAAGACGACGGCGTCGATCTCGCCCGCCGCCACGCCCCGCACGGAGCCGGCGACCAGGTTCGGGTCCGGCGGCGGCCCCCAGCGGTAGACCACGAGGCTGCGCACCCGGGCACCGGCGGCGGCGAACGCCTCGTCCAGGCCGTCCGCCCCGGCGCCGTGGTGCTGCACCGCGATGTCCCGGCCGGCGACACCCTCGTCGAGGAGCACCTGGGCGATCTCGGCGTTGGTCTCGGACTCGGCGACCCAGTCGGCCGTCAGCCCCGCGGCCTGGATCGCGCCGCGTGCCTTGGGACCCCGGGCGACGATGCGGGTACCCCGCAGCATCTCGACGAGCGGCTCGTCGAGGCCCGCCGCGTCGGCCGCCTCGATCCACCCGCGGAACCCGATCCCCGTCGTGACCACCACCGTGTCCGGCGGATCGGCCAGCAGCGCGCGCGTCCCCGCCAGGAGCGTGGCGTCGTCGGTGTGCGGCACCATGCTGAGCGCGGGCGCGTGCCGGATCGCGGCCCCTCGCCGCCCCAGGGCGGCTGCGAGCTCCGCCGACCTGCGGTCAGCGGTCACGAGCACGACGAGGCCGGCCAGGGTCTGGTCGATGGGCTCGCTCACGACGCCATTGTGACGGTCCCCGTGGCCCCCGGGCCCGACGCGCCCGCCGTGCGGGGCGTGTCACCGTCGGGCCCGAGCAGGCCGGCGGCGGCCACCGCGCCCAGGACGATCACCGCCGGGGCCCGCACACCGGCCGCGGCGGCGACGTCGACCACGTCGGCGAGGCCGGCACGCGTGACGCGCTGACCGGGCAGGGTGCCGTCCTCGACCAGCGCGACGGGCGTCGTCGGGTCGACCCCCGCGTCGAGCGCCTCGCCGGCGAGCGCGGCCAGCGTGCCCACGCCCATCAGGACCACGACCGTGCACGACCCGTCCCGCAGACCGGCGAGCGCCGCCGACGACCAGCCGTCGTGACCGTTCATCACGTGC